>JAHJKA010000094.1 GCA_018822545.1 Pseudomonadota bacterium | reverse complement strand
CAGGTCTGGGACCAGCTTCCCGACCCAAAAGATTTCCTCGGCCATCTGGCCATGAAGGCCGGCCTGCTCCGGGAAGGCTGGAAGAACAAAGGGGTAGAAGTCAGTACCTATCAGGTCCAGCATTTCGGTGAACAGAACGACTGAGACGGTTAATTTTCAACACAAAGGCATTTATGCCCCTGTGTTGAAAAAAAATCTGCGCGTCATCGACCTATTACAACATCTTTTTTAAGGCCTGATAATCGGTCTTGCCAGTACCAAGCACCGGGATCTCCGCAACCGCAACTAGCCGCCGGACATTATGAAGTGGAGAGAGCCCAGCGGCCCGAATAGCCTTATTGGCCTGCTCTCTGGACAACGCAAAGGTTACAAAGAGTACCACCTCTGGTTGTTCCTCATCAGGTGTCGCCTCCACGGCAAGGGGAACGCCATCATCACTATCAGTATCAATCTGCTCAAGCAGCGCGGCCTCAATGGCGGGCAGGGAAATCATCTCACCGCCTAGCTTGATAAAACGTTTCAAGCGACCACGAAAGGTAAGAATCCCCTGTGCATCCTCAGAAACCAAGTCACCCGTCTCATACCATTCTTTACCGTCATGCTCGACAAAGGGCTGCTTACCGTCATGGTTGAGATAGCCCTTGAATACATTGGGGCCACGGACAAGGAGCATCCCCTGTTCACCCCGGGCTACCGGTTTCCTGCTCTCGACATCGACAATGACATACTCCATGGAGGGCAGCATCGACCCGATGGTGCCCGGTACCGGATGCTCAGGGCTATTGATACTGACCCCAGGGGAACATTCGGTAACACCGTAGGCCTCACACATCGCCACTTGCGGGCAGTCTGCGGCCATGGCTTGATAGACATGCTGAGGACATTTCTCCGCCCCGGTAAAGACAAGCCGCAGGGAATCAAGCTGACCCGGCTCCGCGGCCCGCAGAATGCCGTTTAAGAAAGTAGGGGTACCCACCAACACCGTAGTTTTGTATACCTCGCAGATTTTGGCAAGAACACCGGCCTCGGTGGGATTAGGGTGATACACCGTTTTCATCCCTAGACAGACAGCAAGGAGCAAGGTTCCGGTGAGGCCCAAGGAGTGAAAAGGCGGTAAAATCCCCAGCATGCTGTCATCACCACGAAAATGGAGAACTTGAGCGACATCACGCAGATTGGCAAGAAAATTGCCATGGCTGAGGGGCACGGCCTTGGGCCTGGCCTCGGAGCCTGAGGTAAATAGAATTGCGGCAATATCATCATACGCTCCATGCCTGGCAAGCACAGACCAACTCCCGTAACTCTTCAGTTTGGCAGCAATCTTTTTAGGCAGGGTAAAGGTCTTGGCCATATCCTCAAGATGAAGCCAATCGACCTTGAGCCCATCAAGTTTGATACCTTGCCCAGCCAGGCGTGCCACCAGGACCTTAGCCGAGATAACCGTCTTGGCACCAACCTTATCAAGGCAATAGGCCATATTGCCCTCGCCCACGGTCCAGTTAACCATCACCGGGGTCTTGCCGGCAAAAAGCAGGGCCAGATAGGCAATGGTACACCCCACCCCGGCCGGTAGCATGAGGCCGACATTAGCGCCGGGAATCTTGGCAAAGACCGGCACCATGAGATGAAGGGCTGTAATAATGTCACGATTACTGCGCACCCCGCTGCGCAGATCAGCGATCAAGGCCTTGCCCGGATTCTTCCTGGCCTGCTGGAGAAAAAGTTCGGTGATGGTCTGCCCCTCACCAAGCATCAGGAGCCCGGCATCCTTATCGCTAAACCATCGCGCAGGCGGCATGACAACCTGATCATTCTTGCGGCTGATGATCTGGCCGGAGGCGGCCAGGAGTAAATCGCCGGCGGTATTCAGCGTCTCCAGATCATCAATGGAGTAACCGAATTCCTGCTCGATCCAGACGGCAAGCTCGGCAACTCCCAAAGAATCGATGCCCAGTTCGCTGGCCAGATTATCCTTCTTATCGATGTTCTGAGCGCCGCTCATCTCGGTTATCTTCGAAAAGACCTGCTGCCGCACGTCATCAGGCACGCTTCCTGAATCACCGGTAATCCGTTTCTTACACGGTTCCGGCATAATACGAGGCCTGCGGCCCTGCCACCAAAAATGCGGCACAAAAGAATTGGCTGGTGCCTTTTTATTATAAAAATCTTCCAGATATCTATTCAACACCAACCGTTCACCAGAGTGCGGGATGTCTAGCGGCTCCGTGAGCTCAATCACAACCTGGCGTCTGGGCATAAAAAAGATACCGTTTACCAGAAAGTAGAAAAGATGCTTAAGGGTGTCAGCCAGCAATGTCGGCGTCCGACCACTGGCCTTGGAAAAGGATGACCCCCAAAGACCGGTGGTGCGTACCAGAACAACCCGGATATCCGGAGCCTGTTTCAAGATGGCAGCCACCCCGCCGTTGCCGCGGATTGATTCGTAGCGGCTGTGGTAAATCCTCCCGGAAGGATAAAGAAGAACATTATCGCCCTGATGGAGACTGTCGGTAATCTCTGCCATGGCAGCCACAACTTCATCCCGGCTATGGCGACCCTTGGTGGCAATATCAGGAATGGTCACACAGCGGACCAGCTTCATGACCTGCCGCACCACGGGAATATTCACCTGGCTCTCGTCAGCCAAGGGGCGGGGCCGAAACCGTTTATGCAGGGTGATATACATGATGAGCGGATCAATAAGGGCCGGATGGTTCGGGAGAAAGAGGATGCCCTGGTCCGAAGCTGATGGCTTGATCCTGTCCATGCCTTTAAGGGTAATGCGATAGCGCAGACGTAAGAGATTACGCAGAATAAAGACAATTATATTTAACATGGAGACTCCTCCGTCCCATATCGGGTAAAGGCAAAACTAAAAAACATGGAAGCCCCAGCTGCCGCAACACCAAGAACAAGCATTGCCGTACTGGGGGCTAAGGCCTCATTCAAAAATTCAAAACAGGTGCCAGACAGAAAAATACCGGAAAAAGCGGTAAAATTGGAGACAGCAATGATCTTACCTTTTTGATCGGCCGCCGGGCGCAGCTGGATAAAACTGGCCAGGGGGATCAAGAAAAGCCCCCCGCCACAACCAGCCACAACCAAGGCCATGACGATCAAAGCAAGATGCATGGATTCCGGCCCCAGAAGAATGGCAGCCCAGGTAGCAGCCAGACCTGTACCCATAACCAAGACCGCAGGCCCCATAACCTTATGCCAGCCTGGGCCACTGGCGATCTTGGCCGCCAGAAAAGATCCACCACATACTCCCACCATGAGCGAAACCACCAGCAGACTGGTCATGGTCTGCGACAAATCAAGCTCGCTTATGCCCAGGACATTGATGACCAGAACCACAATGGAGGAGATAAAATAAAAAAAGGCGTCGCCGGCAATGGCGGTCAACAGCAGGCGATCACCACGAACCTTATAGAGATCGGCCAGGGAGTGGAGAGGCCCCAGCCAGGGAAAACTCGCCCGCGCTCCGGCCGCCGGCCGCTTCACCACCCCGAAACTGACCATTACGCCGATCCCGGCCACCAGAAGGACAAAAAGCGCCACCAGCAAGCGGCCAAAGGGAATGGCGGTGGCAAACCAGTCCTGATCCAGGGCCACCCCGGCCAGACCGATACCGGCCAGGATAGCCAGGGTGGTGACCAGTTTGAGCACGGCATTGGCCGTGGTCACATATTCCCTGGGATAGAGCTCCGGAATGGAGCCGTTAATGGCCGGCCCAAACAGGGTGGACTGGGCCGCCATGATAAAGACCATGGCCAAAATACAGGGCCAGTTCAGAGTAATAATGCCGTAGGCTCCCACCAGCATGGCGCCAAGTTCGAGAAACTTGGCGCCCACCACCACATTTTTTTTGGAGAAGCGATCAGCCAGCCAGCCGGCATGGGCGGAAAAGAGAATAAAAGGCAGGGAAAAGAGCATGGTGGCCGTGCCCTGCAAACCGCTCAAACCAGCGACCACAGCAAGAAGCATGGCCGCCTGCTTGAAAAAATTATCGTTAAAGGCCCCTAAGAAGTAGGTGATGGCCATGGCGATAAAGCGAGACCGGCCCTTTTTGATCTGCGCTGCAATTTCAGGTGAATACATGTTGTCCTACTAAAAGATTTCAGGCGGCTTTTAAAAAAACCTCGGGGCAGCCGACAAGGAGCATGAACAGAAAGACCGCTGGTTGTTTACCACGATTTCACATTTCAACCAGCAAAAAACCGTGCCAAAACCAGCTGTTCTCAACCTGCATGTGCACATTCAATTCTGAATCTTGAATGATGAAGACGTAAGGATAAAGGCTCCAGGGCGAAGGGCGAAGCCTTTTCACTTCAGCGGTTCAAAATTCAGCATTCACTATTCAACCCGCACCGGCCAGGCAGGCCAAAGATGATTCCCATCTCCCGTTTGGCACGGTATATTTATTCAAACCAATGTACAAAATACCCGTTCTCCACAAAAAGGAAACCCCATGCCTGCCATTGCCACCCCTCTCCTCCTTGTCCTCTTTGGCATCCTCGTCGGTGTCGGCGCCTCCTTTTCCGGTCTGGGCGGCGGCTTTTTGATGGTGCCCCTTCTTATCTTTATGGGTTACAGCGCCCAGAAGGCGGTGGGCACCTCCTTTGTGGCCATCCTGGTCATTGCCGTTTCCGCCCTGGCGGCCCATAACAAACTGGCCCATGTTGACTACCGGGCCGGGCTGCTCCTTGGCGCCGGCGGCGTGCTAGGGGCCCAGATCGGCGCCCGCCTCATCGACCAGGTGAGCACGGCAAGCTTCAAAAAGATCTTTGCCGTGATTCTGCTTGGTCTGGCCGGTTATCTTTTTTGGCAGAAATAAAAACTGCTTTTTCACCACAGAGACACAAAGACACAAAAATAATAATGAATATTAAGAACCCAAACCTTTGTGCCTTTGTGCCTCTGTGGTTATAAAAAATCATGCCAACCACTCTCTTTCTCCATGGCCTTGACTCCTCCAGCCGGGGCAGCAAGGGCCGCTTTTTCCAGAGCCATTTTCCCGCGGTGAACTGTCCAGATTTCTCCGGCAATCTGGACCAGCGCCTGGCCCAGCTTAGCGCGCTATGTAGCGGGATTGGCGATCTCGTCCTGATCGGTTCAAGCCTCGGCGGCCTGATGGCAAGCTCATTTGCCATTGCCAACCCCGAGCGGGTCAGCCGTCTCATCCTGCTGGCCCCGGCCCTCAACTTCCCGGGCTTTGCGCCGCCCGTGCAGAAAATTGACGTGCCCACCCTGCTGGTCATGGGCCGGGATGATACCGTGTGCCCACCGAAGCTAGTCGAGCCTTTGGCAGCGGCCACCTTCAGCAACCTGGAGGTGCGGCTGGGGGAGGATGATCATCTCTTGCGCAGGATGTTTCTGGCGTTGGAGTGGCCGACGCTGCTGGGATAAAGGCGAATTCTGAATTTTAGCTTTCGGAGCGCAGAGGTTAGGGTACTTCGACATTCAGAGTTCAGCATTCGACATTCGTTATTCGCCTTTCATGCACTCCCCAGCCCATACCTCACATCCTGGCGGACGAACTCGACCAGGGTATTATCCAGGGAGACCTGCAGGCAATCCACCTTGACCATATGGCCGTCGCGGACCAGGGCCAGGTAGCGGCAGCCGCCAAAGCAGAGGGGCAGATAGGAGCAGCTCTGGCATTTTTTGGTGTGGCGCCAGTTGTCAGGGTGATACCTGGTGACATCCTTTACCCCCTGCCAGAGATCGCCGATCACACAGTCGGGCCGGCCGATGAGCACCGGGCATTTGCAGAGGCTACCATCATAATGGATGGTAAGATGATCGTCGCGCAAGACCTTACAGGGGCCAGGGTCGTCCATCTTTGAAGCATAACCCGCCTCAAGAATTTTCTGACGCAGGTCGATCTGCGCCTTGGCCAACCATGGTTCGGTGAGGGTTTCACAGCCCTGACGATAGCTGCCCGCCACCACATCATCAGCCAGTTTCAGCACCGAGCCAAAGCGGATCTGGCCAATAACATCCGGCCCCAACTCCGACTCTTTTAAAAGAGCAACAAGCTCCGCAAAGCGCTGATGGTTGGCAGGGCTGAAATTACCACCAATGGAAAGATTGAGAAGTCCGGCACAGGAGCGCAGATTATCAAGGAGGAGATCAAAGCTTGGCTGCCCTGAGATAAAGGGCCTTGAGAGATTATGAAGTTCAGCAGGCCCGTCCAGGGTAACCTTGGCGCCCTGCAGTCCGTAGGGGAGCAATTCTTCCACTGTCTTGCGAGTCAGCAGGGAGCCGTTGGTGATGAGGGAAAATTCAAAAACAGCGCCCAATTCCCCAGCCAGTTCCTGCAGACCGGCACAGAGAAATTTGATGCGCTTCACATAAAGCAGAGGCTCACCGCCATAAAAGGTTACCGAGATCTTCTCCCGCCCCGTGCCGCATTGCCGACGAACAAAGGCCAGAAGCTGCACGGCAGTGTCATCACTCATACCGTGTTTGCCCTTCATGCTGCCCTCGTAGCAGTAGCTGCAGTTGAAATTGCAGTCCATCCCTACGATGATATCAAGGTAGAGGTTGGTGGCGCAGGCGTTTATCTCATCCACATAGGTGAGAATCTCCCGGCGTTCCATCTCAAGGTCCTCCACCACCATGCCGAGTCCCTGTAAATCCCTGCCCATATCTTCGGAAAATTCACCCCGTTGCAGAGCAGCCAGGTCATCATCATCCACTGCGGCCACAGCACCGCTCTTGGTTGAAAAAAGGATATTTAAATCACAATCAGGACTGCGGCGGAAGATCTTGAGATAATGGGAGAGATACATGGACTGCCAAGGGCATGAAGTAAGTCGGTAAGCTGACCAAAAAAGGGAGGCCAGATGGCCTCCCTCATTCCAACACTGTGCTCAAAAGCCTAGTCCATTGCCGGTGTTCCAGGCTTACAATTAGCCCTGCCCTTTGCAATTTGCTCTACACTTTTACCACTGTTTAGAATTACCAGTTTCTTCATGCGCAGACCTCCGGTTAAGATGTTTAAAAGATGCAGAAAATGACACTTTCAGACATCCTAGCACATCACAGTTTCTCAATAAAACTAAAAACGGAACTTCAGACCGACCTCTGCATAGCGGGGTGCATTGGGGTAGCGGTCGGTAACATACTGGTTACCGTTAAAGATATTACGTACTGTAGCAAACAGGTTGACCCCAAGCTGTTCCGAGTCAAAGAGACTCCGATTCAGACTGAGATCCCAGAGCATGGCCTTATTATAATCAGCATTGTTGCCATACGCCAAGAATTCGCCCCACTTGACATAGTGCCCTGAAAGCTCGGCAGTGATAATCTCCGGATGGTCAAAGAGGAGAATGATATTAGCCGTACTGGAATGATCACCGCGGTCATTGGTCATATCGGAGTAGGTATAGGTGAAATTGGCCTTGAGTGAGGTATACAAGACTGGTTTGGTGGCCACCTCCAGCTCAAAGCCCTGGCGCTGGCTGCGCTCAGTATTCTCAAAGGTCTCGCCGTCTGCGGACCAGTCCCAGGTGTTCTCAACGTCATGAAAAAAGAGGGTGGTCTTGACATGGAGATAGGGGATGGCCGTACTCTCCGCCCCGAGCTGATAGGTCCAGTTTTTCTCGGCGTCAAGGTTGGGGTTGAGATACCAAGGACCGTACAAAGCATTACCCTCCAGGTAAAGCACTGGTGGCTTACGGAAACCTTTGGAAACAGAGGCCCGTACCAGGCTATGGTCAGCCAACTGATAGGTCAGCCCAAGGGAAGGGCTGGTGAGCTCCTTGGAGACGGTGGAGATATGGTCCCAGCGTAGGCCCGGGGTAATGGTGAGCCTGTCAAAGACAAAAGTGTCGTTGATATAATAACCGGAGACATCCTCAGTAAGCAGATCCATGGCATAATAATCGCCAAAGGGGGCCAGCGAGGGATACCAGCTATCCCACTCGGCGCCATCGCGGTATTTCCAGGTCATCTGGATCTCGTTCTTCTGGTAATCGGCACCTGCCACCAGCTTGTGATTAGCCAGGCTATAGTCGAGACGTAAGGCGCCGCCCCGAGTCTTCTGGTCGTTGAAAAAATCCCAGATCATGGTCTCGGGCACATTTACGGTCTGGCGTACGGATCGATAGTCGTTATCAAAACGAAAGACTTCGGCATGGAGATTCATCTTATCCACCAACAAAGCGTCAAAGCGGGCGCTGAGGTAGGTATTTTTATCGTCCAGATGTTGTTTGAAATCAGCGGCCTGCCAATAGGTATCGGTGTATTCCGGCCGGGTATACAGGCTGCATATCTCAAGACTCATATCCTGGGGGAGCTCCAGGCGCAGCTTGCCGTAACCGGAGCTATTTTTGAAGCCACGGCCTTCAAGGAGGCCATCTGATTCCTGGTTGCCGCCATAGACATAATAGCTGAACCGGCTCGCCTTACCGCTGAGTTCGGCCGTGACATCATGGGTGGCATGCTCACCGTAGGAGGCCTGTAAAGTACCTTCAGGGACAATGGAGCTGCCGGTGTCTTTGGTGATAATATTGATCACCCCGCCCAGGGCCGAGCCCCAGGTGGAAGAGGCGGCACCCTTGATCACCTCAATGCGCTTGATGGTGCGCACCGGGATCATATTGACAAAGGCTACCTCCACCGAGGCCTTATTAACCCGGACCCCATCGAGCAGCACCACCACGTGCTCCCAACTGGAACCCTGCATGTAAATATACGATGATTGATTAAAGCCGAGACCGTTGTAGTTGACATAGACCCCGGCCACCCGATTGAGGACATCGCCGACATTATGGGCATTCATCCGCTCGATTTCGGCGGCGGTGATGATGGTGACGTTTTCGGCCACCTGGGTCAAGGGCTTGGCTACACGGGTGGCGGCCTCCACCACCTGGGCCTCGTCAAAATAGAGGGCGAGGAACTCATCCTCACCATTGGCAACTGCCTTCTCCTGGGCAAAACTGAGCGCGCCGCCGGCCAGCAGCCAGAGACCGGCCAGACCGATTACCGAATATTTTTTCATTTCTCTCCCCCAAAAACGTCCTTTCTTTTTAAATAAATTTTCTTAAACAAATTTATCACCTGATGCAAAGCGAAACTTTCCCAAGCCAAACAACGAGATATGAGACTTTCCCTTGTCTTTAATGAGTTTTCCCCTTTATGACAAATACTTTTCTCCTAACTCAGCGAATCAACGCCCAAACGAAACTCCACCGACAAGACAGGCACCTCTGAGACATGACACCGCCTAGGAAAATCTTGCCCCCCCTGTTCCTGACAAAATATTGTAATTATCTGCATGCCGAGTATATTCTTAAGGTGAAGATAGTAAAAAAAACCAAACAGACACAGGTGTATTTCAAATTACTGCGACAAAGCCTCCCCATTGAAAACGAGCCCGCAGAATAAGAAACCAGCCCAAAAATGAAACCGGCACCCCCATCCCCTTTTGGGCCGCCCAAGCAAGGATCAGGTGTCCCCTTGCCCCATTACCCAGACATGGTTCAGCAACCATCTTCTCCTCAACCAAGATAACCAGCCACCCCATGCTTACGAGACTCTGCCTTACCATCCTCATCTTCCTCCATACGGCTTCGGCCTGCTATGGTCTGGAGGTGGTGGCAGTGAAATCAAGCACAGCCCAACCCTATGAAGAGGCCCTACAGGCCTTCAGCCGCCATCTCGTCTCCCTTTGCCCAGTCCATGGCACCAAGTCCATCCAGCCTGATATCACCATCACCCCCCTGATTGTGGAGAGCGACGGCACGCCTGAAGCACTCAGACTGGCCATCAACAACAAAAAACCTGATCTCATTGTTGCCCTGGGCAGCAAAGCCTTACAGTTTACTGCCCCAATCAAGAATATCCCCATCATCTATCTCCTGGTGCCTTCGCCGGAAAAGATTGCCGACAAACAGGCCAATATCACCGGCGTTCTTCTCCAGATAGATCCAAGCGCCCAGTTTCGCGCCCTCAAGAATATCCTGCCCTCGGTAAAACGGGTGGGGGTGCTCTATGACCCGGGCAAGACGGGAGCCCTGGTGACAGATGCCGCTGATTCCAACAAGAATCTCACCTTTGTTCGCCGGCCAACCCGCTTCCCGCAGGATGTTGTCAGCCAACTGACCAGCCTAAAAGGAGAAATTGATCTGCTGTGGATGGTGCCGGACAGCACTATTCTCTCACCGCAGACCGAAAAAAGCTTTTATCGCTTTGCCCTGCAAAACAAGATTCCCATCCTGGCCTTCACGGAAAAATATCTTGCCAAAGGTGCCAGCTTTGCCAGCCACCTTGATCTCGATGAGATGGGGCGCCTGGCCGCCCTTCTTGCCTTGCGCATCAAAAACGGCGAAAGCCTCCAAGGCTTACCCCCCTTAAGAGCAGACAGGGTGGTCCTCGAAATCAATCGCCCCATGATCGACAAGCTTGGCCTTAAGATTCAGGAGATTCAGCCATGATCCTCGCCCGTTTTATTCAACAGATCCGGGCCAGCTATTCGGCCAAGCTCATCGGCATCTTTATTGTCGCTTTGTGCCTCATGGCAACGGCGCTCAATATTACCTCAAACAGGATGCAACGAAAATCCTATACGGAATATATGCGCGCCGGTGGCCTGGCCATGACCCAACTCCTGGCCAAATCCGTGCAGATCGATGTTTTCACCGAAGACATTGCCGAACTGAAGAGACCGTTGGAATTATTACTCAACCAGGAAGATATCCTGCAGATTGAGGTGTTAAACAGTAAGGGCCGCCCGATTATCAGCCGTTGCGTCGACAACAGCGGTAAAATCCCTAATACGGAAACCATGTTCATGGAGATCAGGGATGACGCCCCGCATTTCAAGGAGTGGCCCCAGACCTTTTCCTTTTGGTGGGCTGTGCAGGCCCTGGCCACGACCAGTAGTGAAGACGACCTCTATTTCGCCACCGAGGCCGACCAGGTCACGGAGAACAGCAAGCCCCTGGGCTATGTTACGATCATTGTTTCCAAGAAGCAGCACGAGGAAAACATCAGAAAAATGGCAATCAGGACAGGTTTTACCATTCTGGCCCTGCTCATCCTGCTGATAACCGGCACCCTGCTTCTCATCCGCAGGATAGCCCAGCCCCTGCGCACCCTCACTCATAAAATAAGGACCCAGCGCCGGATTGGCATAGAGCATGATGACATCGGCCTGCTCGACACCACGATCACCACCCTGGTAAATGATCTGGACGACTCGTTTCAAAAAATCACCGACCTCACCAACACTCTGGAAGACAAGGTGAGCGAGCGAACCAGACAGTTGGCCCTGGCCAATGAAGAACTGACAACCCGCCAGGGCTATCTGGAGGCGTCCAACCAGAATCTGGAAAAGGCCATGCGCGAATTACAGGAGGCAGAAGGCCAACTCATTCAGTCGGAAAAAATGGCGGCCATTGGCCAGGTGGTAGCGGGGGTGGCCCATGAAATCAATAACAATATCAACTTCATTTCCGGCGCCCTGCCCTCCATGGACCGGGCCATAGTTGACATCAGGAGGCTCACCGATACCTTTAACGCCGCCTGTCTTGAACCAACGGCTGAAAAATTACAAGAGGTCAAAGCCGTTCAAAAAGAGCTTGGCGACAATGAAATTTTCGAAGCCCTGGGTATTCTCATGACCAATATCCATGAAGGTGTTAACCGGACGACACGTATTGTGGCAGACCTCAGATCATTCTCCCGGACCGATGAGCAGGGTTACAAGGTGGTCGACCTTCATAGATCCATTGATTCAACTATCACCTTTTTAAACAAAGACCATCTTCAGCACGTTGAAATCATTAAAAATTATGGTGAGATTCCCCCTCTTTCCTGTCTGCCTGACCGGCTCAACCAGGTCTTTCTCAATATTATGAACAATGCGCTTTATGCCATGGCGCCCAAGGGCGGCACCCTTACCATCACCACCTTCCGGCAGGATGCCCAAATCCATATTCGCTTCAGCGATACCGGGACGGGCATCAGCAAAGAGGTCCTGCCAAAGATTTTCGACCCCTTCTACACCAATAAAGATATTGGCGAAGGCTCGGGTATCGGCCTTGCGATCAGCTATAAGATCATTGAGCAGCATGGGGGCCATATTGAGGTGACAAGTGAGGAAGAAAAGGGCAGCAGCTTTGAGCTCGTCTTGCCTGTCAAGGGCAACACGGTTAACAGGGGTGGTTAGAAGGATTCTGACAGCCATTTTAAAACGCATTATTACTGTTAGGAATAGATCAAGCAATCATACCTCATGGTGCTCAATGATAGGCTGAAATTCACTGTGAATCTGGGGGAAAATGGGCGTCACCAGGAGATAAAAAAACTGACACCTCACTCTTTTTTTATTTCGACATGGTGCCGCAACATCTCAAATCTTTTATAGTCCAGATGTTTCCAAGCAACTCAAAATAAAATCAACTATAGTATCTAACAAAGAGGCAACACCCTCACAAATCCACGTTTCGGGGCAAAACTATGGACAAACTCAAACTTCTCTACGTTGATGACGAAGAGGTAAATCTTTCCAACTTCAAAATGGCCATGAAACGCCATTTCACCGTGATCACTGCAAGTTCCGCCCAAACGGCCCTCGACTCCTTCAGTGAACATAACGATATCGCCCTCGTGGTCGCCGACCAAAGAATGCCAGGCAAAGAAGGCACCGAACTCCTGGCCGAAATACGCACGCTCTATCCAGACACCGTTCGTCTTATGCTCACTGCTTACAGTGATCCAGCCGATATCATGGCCGCCATCAACAAGGGGGAGGTGTATCATTACCTCACCAAGCCTTGGCAGGAAGATATTCTCCTTGCTATCCTCAACAAGGCCGCCGAAAAATACCGCCTCACCCAAGAAAACAGGGCTCTGCTCCAACAACTCTCAGAAAAGAACGAGGCGTTAAAGCAGGAGCTGCAAACCAGCCGCCAGCTTAAGGACTCCCTGCTCCGGCGTGATCTTATTTTAGCGGCGGTCAATGACACTTCCCAGAAAATAATCAGCAGCACGGAATGGCGTAAGTTTACCGAACCGCTTATTGCCAGGATGGGCCTTGTCATGGCCGTATCCAGGGTGCATGTCTACAGCCTCCAGAAAGATTCTTTTGAAAAACTCTCCGTTCACCAGGAATTTGAATGGGTCAGCGAGGCAGCAAACGAAAATGATTGTGAAACTTTAGCCCAGAGCTTCACCTTTGAAGATATTCATCTTGAACGTTGGCTCGCTCTCCTCCAAAAAGGGGAAAATATCGTTGAAAACACCGAGGATCTCCCCCCCCAAGAGGCTGCCTTATTTAAGGCCCTCCATATCCACTCCATTGTCTGGACCCCTATCATGGTTAATGGAAAATGTCGGGGTTTTCTCAGCCTTGAAGACTGTAGTACACCACGAACCTGGCCTGATCTTGAGATCGCCGCAATAAAAACTGGTGCCAGCCTCATTGCTGAAGCCATGCATCGGGAAGAAATGAATTTTGAACTCGTATCCAAACACGCACAACTGGCCCATGCCGGCCGACTTACTGCCATAGGTGAAATGGCCAAGGGCATGGCCCACGAGATAAATCTGCCCATGAGCATCGTCAGCCTTGGGGCGGATGAGCTCCACCAATATTTCACAAAAAATGATACGAAATCCGACCACGGCAAAAAAGCCAAAGACATGATCAGTCAGATTGGCAAGGTGATGCGCATTATTGAACATATGCGCGTATTTTCAACTTTGTCCAAAGAAAATGTCAGCGACATCAACCTGTATTGGACAGTAAAAAGCGCCCTCTCCTTTTTTCGCGAACAATTCAGGATTTTCCTCATTCAACTTCACGAGGAAACCACTGAGTCCGTGCCCTTTATTACCTCAGACAATCAGAAGATTGAACAGATTCTGGTCAATCTTCTGGCCAATGCCCGTTATGCGGTTATCAAAAAATCTGAGGAGATCAAGAATTTTCCCATGCAGGTCTGGGTTCGACTTTATGAAGACGAGCTCAGTGATGCTATCATGCGAAAAATCAACACAATAACACCACGCAAAGGCCTCACTGCCGCCCTGGTCTTAGAGGTTGAGGATAATGGCATCGGCATGTCCGAGGAAACAAAGCGCCGGTGCATAGAACCCTTTTTCACCACTAAACCGGCAGGTGAAGGCACGGGCTTGGGGCTTTCCGTTTCCAACGCCTTGATCAAGGAGCTGGGATTTAACCTGGAAATCGAATCTGCCCTGGGCGAAGGATCCCTCTTTCGCATCACCATACCAACATACGAAGAGTACCCCGTAATCTTAGAAAATAACGAGATTCATTTCACAACCTGATGACACCGCGGTCTCAATAAGTGCCGGAGATCGTGTTTCTCACCGAACAGACTTTAACCGCCAAAAAAGCCTTACATCTAGAACACGTGCTCTTGTGCAACACCTCAACAACACAGATTTATTTTATACGCCACAAATGACGTAATAACAAAGATTTACTACTTGTTGTATGTCAAAAAAACCTGCTTTCATCAAAAAAACATCGCTCTCTCTAACAATCTTTATTAGTATCAAAAACTAGCGAATATAAAAGCCCAAACACCTTGAGAAACTCTCTTGATTGCTACTAAAAACAATAAAATTTTGATTGTTGATGACGAGCCCCTTAACAGGCTTTTTCTCGTCGATCTTCTTAAAATGCACAGTCTCGATCCCACCGAAGCCGTTAATGGCAAAGAAGCGATCCAGCATTGGTTACACACTGACTATTTTGCCATTCTCATGGATATTCAGATGCCAGAGATGAATGGCATCGACGCCACCCGGTTTATCCGCCAAAAAGAACAGGAAGAGGGACGGCCTAAAACGCCGATCATTGCCGTTACAGCCTATGGCACCAGAGAGACCATGGAAGATTGCCATAAGGCCGGTATGGATCATTATATACCCAAACCGGTGAGGGTTTCTGAACTTCTGGAACTCATTGAACAATTACATTAATCTTTTTCTCCTGGCGGATCTTCACGTTGTCCATCATCCATTATCGCATCGCCTCACCGCAACAATCTTCTCCCCTCAGCCATTACTGATCCGCCTGACCACCGACACTGATGCGGACTTTATTGCTGCGAGGAAACTCTTTTTTAAGAAGTGTTTTTAAGACCTTTGCAAGATTGGCAGAATTAACTTCAAACTCTGCTCTAGAAAAACCCTCTTCTATAATCAAAATACGCTCTTTAGCAATCCGCACAAGGGTCAGCGAACGATCACGCTTATAGGTCTGCAAAACAAGGGATTCGCCCGCTTCAAGCTGGGACATCTTTTTTAAGACCACCGGGATCACGTTACCAATATCAACCATATCCTCATCCCCCCTTGCCACGGCAGCAAGACCAGACGCCATTGTTTTTTCTTCTTCAAAAGTATCAACTGCGGGCATGGGGCTGGGGCGTAAAACAGGTTGGTCATTTTTTGCAGAGTCCTGAAAAAGCCTTTCCATATCCGCGGCAATCTCCTTTTCCTTAGACTCCTGTTGCTCTGTAATTTCCGCCTCCGACCGCGAAGCCTTCTGTAAAGCACGGGGCGAGGAAACTTTCTCCTTTAATGGCGGCACATCATCGCTGGCAACCTCAGCCGGAGAATCCCGACTGTCTATGACCAGTGGCACAGGAGCCTGCGATTCCATAAAAGACGGTGGAGAAAGATTAAGATAGAGAATAAGAGAAGCTGCGGCGGCAAGCAGGGTGCCGGCTGCTGTAAAACTTAAAGAGGACGTGGTAAACCATGGCCCTTTAACAATCTTGTTTCTTGCATGCTTTTCATCCACGACCAAGGCGCGCCACTCGTCATAGCAGAATTGGCACAGGGCAAGATGATCCAGGCACGTCTGCCGCTCGCGCTCTGCAAGGTTGCCGGCAACCAAGGCCGCCATAACATCGGAGCTTAAGCAACCACCTGCGCTTCTTGGCCCCTGTACAGCAAGAGCGCTTAATGCTGTCGCTCGGTTTGCCGCAGTTACTATTTTCTTATCATCCCCTTTTGACACTTAGATCTCCGACACGTAATGTTAACAAGAAAAGAAGGTAAAGAAATAAAGAATAAACTCCTTCCACCCTTCTCTCTTTCTTTACATTCTTTAACTTCTCTATTTCTTGCTTAGACGGACAAAACCACCATCTTTTGTCATTCATCATCTTGTTGCAGCAATAAAACAAGTTCATCAGCCAGCCCTGCTTTTGCAAAGTCTTCCTTAAGACGCTGGAGAAGCCGGCGCATCCTGCCGTGGGCTTGATGCACAGAAATATCGAGCCAACGGGCCGCCTCAGTGACAGATAAATCATCTTGAAAACAGAGTTTGAGCAGAAGCCTCTCCTGACTGGTCATAACGATAGCCACATCAAGAATTTTATGGAAAGAGTCCTTGCAAACTGACGATGTCGTGTCTCCGCCAAGAAGTTCTTGAAAGATGACGGCAAAGAGATTGTCACGCTCTCTTTTTTCCAAACTCGTATCCGAATTATAGGCTGCGCCACCATCTGCCAGATGGTCTATCTCACCGTCTGCTGTGAGTTGCTCATCCCCCCGCATCTTGCCGCAGTCCGTTACTTCCGAGAGGATACGAGACGCCGCTTCCTCGGCATCAAAGCGTCCGGCCCCCTGATGATTTTCCATGGTGGCAAGGGCCTCAACAACAGAAAGCCGTTCCATACAGAGAAGGCGATAGAGAAGAAGCCACCATCCTCCCAGTTTAGCAATCCAGGCCGGCGGGCGAAGGCGCCCGAATTTGGCACGGCTGAAATCTTCAAAAAGACGGCGAACCACTGATCCCAGGTAGGTCGAAAATCGCGACCTCCCGGAAAAACCATCCAGATGCTTGCCACCCGTATCCTGCAATTTCCCCAAGACGTAAACAACAGCCTCGTCAGCCAGGACAGGATCAGTAAAGCGCCGAACGGCAAGGCGATCGACAAGGGGTAGATGTTCTTTTAATTTTTCACGATGTGTATTGGACACAAAAAAATTCCCGACGTCCTCGCCAATTTTTTTAAAAATCTCTCTGTAAAACTATGCAATCTTAACCATTTGGTCCAAAAAACTCCACGGCTGTTTTTTTTGCCGACAAAGAATTGCTCCTTGTCCGTCTCTTTAGACAAATGCCTAGCAAACAACGTTAAAATTAAAAAAGGAGCATCAAATGAACATAAGAAAAAATCTGCTCATGATCACCCTTCCCCTTGTCATGGCTGCCTGCCAGACTGAACCAAAAGCGCTGACTGATGCCATCCACCAGGAAGAAGAACATCGCACGAGCCCTGCCCTGGTCACTATGGCTCCGGCTCCTCAAGAACACAAGAGACTTAAAGAAAAGGCCTTCACTTCTGATATGATTGCTCCGGCAGGGCTCATGATGGCCCCGGCCAAGAGCGAAAACTCCGCAATGCGCCAGACCAACCCCTGGCCCCAGTGGAACACGGAGTCATACACCTATACGGAAGAGAAAGGCTTCCATGCCGTGCACAACGATCCCCTCTCCACCTTCTCCATCGATGTTGATACGGCATCCTACAGCAATCTGCGCCGCTTCATTCAGCAAGGCAGCATGCCGCCGGTGGGCGCCATCCGTATCGAGGAGATGCTTAATTATTTCAGTTATGACTATCCCCAACCAGAAAAAGGGCCGTTCTCAATAACCACTGAAGTGGGTCCCTGTCTCTGGCAGCCAGAACATCAGCTGGTGCGGATCGGTCTTAAGGGCAAAATGCTGGACAAAGGTAATGTCCCTCCTTCAAACCTTGTTTTCCTCATCGATGTCTCCGGCTCCATGCAGGACGTAAACAAACTACCCCTGCTCAAAAAATCCATGAAGATGTTGGTTGAGCAACTGAGTGGCCAGGACAGGGTGGCAATCGTGGTCTATGCCGGTTGCGATAGTGTGATTCTGCCGCCCACAAGCGGCGCCGACAAGAAAACCATCATCGAGGCCATTGACAATCTGACTGCTGGTGGCTCTACAAATGGCGCCAGTGGCATTGTCACCGCCTATGATTTGGCCGGTCGCGTTTACATGCCGGCAGGCAACAACCGGATCATCCTGGCCTCGGACGGTGATTTTAATGTGGGGGTCACCAGCCGTGGTGAGTTGCAGAAACTTGTCGAGGAAAAGAAAAAATCAGGAATTTATCTCACCGTCCTGGGATTCGGCATGGGCAATTACCATGACGATACCATGGAGGTTTTAGCTGACAAGGGCAACGGCAATTACGCCTATATCGACACTCTGATGGAGGCCAAGAAGGTCCTGGTCAAAGAGATGACCGGCACCATGTTCACCATTGCCAAGGATGTCAAAATCCAGGTGGAATTCAATCCGGCCCAGGTGGCAGCTTACAGGCTGGTTGGTTATGAAAACAGGATACTGGCCGATGAAGACTTTAATAACGACAAAAAGGATGCAGGCGAGATCGGTGCCGGCCATACGGTAACGGCCCTGTACGAGCTGATCATGACCGGAACAGGTTCGATACCAGTCATTGACCCCTTGAAATATCAACGGCCCAGCGTGGCAAATGTCACGGGCCCTGGTGAATATGGCGAAGAACTTCTCACCGTCAAGGTGCGCTACAAAGAGCCAAGGGAGGATAGCAGCAAACTCTTAAGCGTTGCCGTCAACAAAAATAGTAAAGGCCACCAGACAACCTCCGCAGACTTCCAGTTTGCTTCCGCCGTAGCAGGCTTTGGTATGGTGCTTACTGACTCGGCCCATAAACAAAATCTTTCCTACGAAACCATCATCGCCTCTGCCAAGAATGGTAAGGGTACAGACAACAACGGCTACCGAGCCGAATTCATCCGTCTCGTGGAAAACAGCGAGTTGTTGAGCCACTGAAACACAAGAAGCCGCCCGGAATTTTCCGGGCGGCTTCTTGTGACGCGTAACCAAAAAAAAATTAAATGATCTTCTTCATGGCACCCATGTAGGATCGCAACTCTTCCCCGATGGCCTCAACGCCGGTATAGCGGATCGCCTCGTTCACCTGAATCAGTTCAACATTATCCACGCCATTGTTTTTCAACGTAAGACCTTTACCGATCACATCGGTGTCGATCTTCTTCATGAAATCCTGGAGCATGGGGAAAGCCGCATGGTTAAAGAGATAACAGCCATACTCGGCAGTATCGGAGATTACCACGTTCATCTCATAGAGTTTCTTACGGGCGATGGTATTAGCGATGAGCGGCACCTCATGCAGCGACTCGTAATAGGCCGACTCTTCCTTGATGCCGGCGGAAACCATGGTGTCAAAGGCAAGCTCGACACCGGCCTTGACCATGGCCACCATCAGGATAGCGTTGTCAAAATACTCCTGCTCGGCAATAGCCATGGTGCCGGAAACAGATTTCTCAAAGGCAGATTCACCGGTTTCGGCGCGCCACTTGAGGAGATTGGTATCATCGTTGGCCCAGTCTTTCATCATGGTGCTGGAAAAATGACCGCTCATGATGTCATCCATATGCTTGAGGAAGAGGGGCTCGAGAATCTCCTTGATCTCCTCGGCCAGATAAAAGGCCTTGATCTTGGCGGGGTTGGAGAGACGATCCATCATATTGGTGATCCCCCCGTGCTTGAGGGCCTCGGTGATGGTCTCCCAGCCGTACTGGATGAGCTTGGAGGCATAGCCGGAATCAATGCCCTTTTCCATCATCTTGTTGTAGCAGAGCAAGGAGCCGGTCTGCAGCATGCCGCAGAGGATGGTCTGCTCGCCCATGAGGTCAGACTTGACCTCGGCCACAAAGGAGGATTCTAGACAACCGGCCCGGTCGCCGCCGGTGCCGCAGGCATAAGCCTTGGCCAGATCCCAACCAATACCCTGGGGATCGTTCATACGATGAACAGCAAGGAGGGTGGGCACGCCAAAGCCCCGTTTGTACTCCTCACGCACTTCGGTACCAGGGGACTTGGGAGCAACCATGATAACGGTGAGATCCTTACGGATCTGCATGCCTTCCTCAACAATGTTAAAACCATGGGAGTAAGAAAGGCAGGCGCCCTGCTTCATAAGCGGCATAACCGCAGCAACCACGTTGCTATGCTGTTTGTCAGGGGTAAGATTAATGACAACATCGGCCTTGGGGATCAATTCCTCATAGGTGCCGACAGTAAAGCCGTTTTCGGTGGCATTCTTCCAGCTCTGCCTTTTTGTATCAATGGCGGCCTGGCGCAGGGTATAGGATACGTCGAGACCGCTGTCGCGCAGGTTCAGGCCCTGGTGCAGGCCCTGAGCGCCGCAACCGACGATAACGATCTTCTTGCCCATGAGCGCTTCAACGCCATCGAACTCGGAAGAATCCATAAAGCGGCACTGACCAAGCTCCTCAAGCTGCAGCCGCAGCGGCAGGGTATTAAAATAATTCTGTCCCATTGTATTTCTCCTTATCGTAGATTGTTGCAGGTGTTCCTGCCAAAAAGAATTTGGGCAGGACACGTTGATGTCTTTGGAATATCAAGCAACTTATACTGTTTTATCGTTGCGTCAAGTGAATTATATGGCATACTGTTTTGCACAAATCGCAACACTTGTTTGTTCCCGTGTTG
>JAHJKA010000093.1 GCA_018822545.1 Pseudomonadota bacterium | reverse complement strand
TCTGGCTGGCCGGATTCTTGGCGCCCAGATCCTTCATGATCCTGGCCCACAACCTGCGGGCAGCGCGAAATTTAGCCACCTCCTCCAGAAGATCAGAAGAGGCATTAAAGAAAAAAGCAAGGCGGCGGGCAAACTGATCAAGCTCTAGCCCTGCAGCAAGGGCTGTTTTTACATAGGTGACACCATTGGCCAGGGTAAAGGCTACCTCCTGCACAGCGGTGGAACCTGCCTCACGGATATGATAGCCGGAGATGGAGATGGTATTAAAGAGCGGCGTGTTCTTGCCACACCAGCGAAAAATATCGGTGATGAGGCGCAGGCTTTGCTTAGGCGGAAAAATATAGGTACCGCGGGCCACATATTCCTTCAGGATGTCATTTTGAATGGTGCCCTGAATCTTGTCGGCCGCCACCCCTTGCTTTTCCGCCACCACCACATACATGGCCAAGAGTACCATGGCGGGTGCATTGATGGTCATGGAGGTGGAAACCTTGTCCAGGGGAATCCCCTCAAACAAGGTTTCCATATCAGCCAGGGAATCAATGGCCACCCCCACCTTGCCCACCTCACCTAAGGCCATGGCATGGTCCGAGTCGTAGCCGATCTGGGTGGGCAGATCAAAGGCCACAGACAGACCACTGGTGCCATGATCAAGGAGATAGCGGTAGCGCTTATTGGATTCGGCAGCAGTGGAAAAACCAGCGTACTGACGCATGGTCCACAGCCGCCCCCTGTACATGGTGGGCTGGACGCCACGGGTAAAAGGATAGCTGCCGGGAAAACCTATTTTTTCCTCATAATCAGGGTCAATGGTTGCCGGCAGAGAAAGCCTGGGGATCTCGGCACCGCCATGGTGATAGAAGGCCTTGTAGCGTTCAGGAAAGCGAGCCAGGGAGGCGGCCAGCTCTTTTTCTTGCCACGATGTATAGGATGGATGTTCAGTCATATTTTTCTTCTAACTATTTGATTTAAAATGCTCACCACAGAGACACAAAGACACAGAGAAAAAACAGCGCGGGTTTCTTTGTGTCTCTGTGTCTCTGTGGTGAAATTCAATCCTTCTTTGTTTGCAGCCCCATCCCAACCAGGATATCCTGGGCCAAGAGCATGGGGTCGCCGTTGAACGCTGCTTTGTCGGCAACAGAGTCAGCAATCCGGGGCCGGATAAGTTCCACGGCCCAATCAATAACCTCATAACGCCTAGCCTGCAGCCGGCGCTGGGCCTTTTCGCCAGATTTCTGAAACATCTCATTCATATCGTTAAAAATCTGCACAAGTTCAGCCACCCCATCACCCTTACTGGCAATGGTGGCGCATACCCGGGTGGTTCGCCCCTGTCTGTCCTGGCGCTGCTGAGCAACGCTTTCCATGTCGAGCAGCAAGGCGTCCGCACCGCGTAGATCAGCCTTGTTGACCACCAGCACATCAGCAACCTCTAGAAGTCCGGCCTTCATGGCCTGGATATCATCCCCGAGGCCAGGGGCCAGAACCATGGCCGTCAGATCAGCCATGCGAACAATATCCATCTCAGACTGCCCTACCCCAACGGTTTCAATCAACACCACCTGGCAAGCGCTGTGGGCCATGATGCGCACCGCTGCACCAGCGGAACCACACACCCCTCCCAAGCGTCCCCGGGTGGCCATGGAACGAATGACCACATCCGGGTCCAGGGCATGGTTCATCATCCGCACCCTATCACCCAAAAGAGCACCGCCGGAAAGGGGCGACGAAGGGTCCACGGCAACAATACCAACCCGCACCTCGTGCCGGCGATATTCCTTGATAAGCTGGGCAGTCAGGGTTGATTTACCAGCCCCGGGCGGACCGGTAATGCCAACCACAAGACACGCCTCGATTTTAGCGGGATCAAGGCTGTCGAGAAGGGCATGGGCATCAGGATCATGGTTTTCAACAATGGAGATAGCCCGGCCGATGGCACGCGGATCGCGGCGGCTTAATCCTTCTATGATCGTGGCAATATTCATAAATTCAGAATACAGAATTCAGAATACGGCAATACAGACGGGTTCAGCAGACCCCTGAATTCTCTCTTCAGAATTCTGAATCCTGTATTCTGAATCCTCACTTCTCTCTTTCCTCACAGGCACTCTGGAAGGCGCCGATCACCTCTTCAAGGGTGGCGCCCGGGGTAAAAATTTCACGAATACCGGCAGCCTTCAAGGTGGCTATATCTTCTGTGGGTATGACGCCACCACCAACCACAGCGATATCATGGGCGTCGGCCTTGGCCAGCTCCTCGACCACCGCCGGAAAGAGGCGTAGATGGGCGCCGGAAAGCGAAGAAAGGCCGACCACGTCAACATCCTCCTGCACGGCCGCAGCGGCAATCTCCGCCGGCGAACGGCGAATACCGGTGTAGATCACCTCAAAACCTTTATCCCTGAGGGCCTGCGCAATGACCTTTGCCCCCCGGTCATGGCCGTCAAGTCCGGGCTTGCCAATTAAAACACGATATTTTTTACTCATAGGATATCCTTAAAGGCATGAGCGCTAAACTGACCCAAGCTCCCCAAATTTTCACAGACATGGACACCACTGGCCCGCAGCGCGGCAATCTTGGCTGGCGCTGTACCGGAAGAACCGTTGATAATGGCTCCGGCGTGACCCATCCGACGACCAGAGGGGGCGGTGCGACCGGCAATAAAACCCACCACCGGCTTACGCATCTGCGTTTTGATGAAGTGGGCGGCCTCTTCTTCAGCTGAACCGCCGATCTCACCCACCATGATAACACCCCTGGTATCCTCATCCGCCTCAAAGGCTGCCAGACAATCGATAAAACTGGTGCCGTTCACCGGATCGCCACCGATACCGAGACAGGTGGTCTGACCAATACCCTGCTTGCTGAGCTGATCCACGACCTCATAGGTCAGAGTCCCGGAGCGTGACACCACGCCGATGGGGCCGCCGGGCCGATGGATAGCGCCGGGCATAATGCCGACCTTGGCCTGTCCCGGCGAGATAATACCCGGACAATTGGCGCCAATAAGGCGACTTTTTTGGGTGGCCAGAAAATTCTTCACCTTGAGCATGTCCATGACCGGAATACCCTCGGTGATACAGACGATGAGTGCCACCCCGGCATCAGCCGCCTCCATGATGGCATCGGCGGCAAAGGGCGGCGGCACAAAGATCATGGAGGTGTTGGCCGCGGTCTTGGCCACCGCCTCACTCACGGTATTAAAAACCGGCACGCCATCGGCGTCCTGACCGCCCTTGCCCGGCGTTACCCCGGCCACCACCTGGGTGCCGTACTCCCGGCATTGGGCCGTATGAAAACCACCCTCACGGCCGGTGATACCCTGGACCACCAGCCGGGTGTGCCTATCTACAAAAATTGCCATAGTTCTTACCTTGCAATGGCCGCTATCTTGTCAGCAGCGTCTGCCAGATCAACGGCTGTGATCAAATTAAGGCCCGAGTCAGCCAGGATCTGTCGGCCCTTTTCAACATTGGTGCCTTCCATGCGGATGACCACCGGTACCTTGATGTCCACGGCCCTGGCCGCCTGCACAACCCCTTCGGCCAGCACATCGCAGCGCAGGATACCGCCGAAAATGTTAATCAAAATACCCCTGACCCTCTCATCACGCAGAATGAGGCGGAAACCCTGCTCCACCATATCAGCCGAGGCACCGCCACCCACATCAAGAAAATTGGCAGGTGAGGCCCCGGCCTGCTTGATAATATCCATGGTGGCCATGGCCAGGCCGGCGCCATTGACCATATTACCGATGGTGCCATCAAGGTTGATATAGTTGAGATGATGGGATGAGGCCTCGACCTCCAAAGGATCTTCCTCGCTCACATCGCGCATGGCAACGATCTCCGGATGGCGGTACAGGCTGTTAGCGTCGACATCCACCTTGGCGTCCAGGGCAACAACCTGCTGGTCAGTCGTTACCACCAAAGGGTTTATCTCCACCAGGGAGCAGTCTGTGCTGACCATGAAGGCGTAGAGGTTATTGAGCAGGCCCATAAAGGAGGTGGCAGCCGGACCGGCAAGGCCCAGGCCAAAGGCCAGCCGGCGCCTATGATAGGGCTGTATACCGAGCAAGGGGTTCACCGCCACCTTGATGATCTTTTCCGGGCGGGTGGCTGCCACCTCTTCGATATCCATCCCCCCCTCGGAGCTCGCCATGATCATGACAGAAGCCGTGTCGCGATCAGGCAGGATGGCCAAATACAATTCGCGATGGAGAACAAGCCCTTCTTCCACCAGGACCTTGCCCACCACCTTGCCTTGGGGACCAGTCTGGAGAGTGACGAGATGCATGCCAAGGATTTCGCCGGCCACAACCGCCACCTCGGCCTCGCTATGGGCCAGCTTGACACCACCGCCCTTACCGCGGCCACCAGCATGAATCTGAGCCTTGACCACCACCGGATAGCCGCCAAGGGTGGCGGCAGCCTGACACGCCTCAACAACACTGATGGCCACTCTGCCCTTGGGGACAGCTACACCTGCCTGAGCCAAAAGCTCCTTGGCCTGATATTCGTGAATCTTCATCCACAGCTCCTTGCTGACGGCATAGCTTTATCCTGCAAAACCAAGGCCCTTGAGGGTGGCGGTAATCTCATCGAGAATAAGAGGATCATCGATGGTGGAGGGCATGCGGTATTTCTTGCCATTGGCAATGGCCCGCATGGTGCCGCGCAGAATTTTGCCGGAACGGGTTTTGGGCAGCCTGTTCACCACTGCCGTGGTCCGGTAACAGGCAATGGGACCAATCTTGTCACGCACCATCTGGGCGAGCTCGCCGGCAAGTTCAGCGCTATCTCTGACGCGACCGGCCTTTAAAACGACCAGCCCAACCGGCAACTGGCCCTTGAGCTGGTCTGCCGTTCCAAACACCGCACATTCGGCAACGTCAGGATGGGTGGCGACTACCTCTTCCATGGCGCCGGTGGACAAGCGGTGCCCGGCAATATTAATGACATCATCCATCCGGCCCATGATATAGATATACCCGTCTTCATCGATAAAGCCGCCGTCACTGGTTTCATAATAGCCAGGGAAGGATGTCATGTAGGACTTTTTAAATTTCTCGTCGTCGCGCCATAAAGAGGCCAGGGTACCGGGGGGAAGAGGCAGCTTGATAACCACATTGCCCTCCACATTGGGGCCGACAACCTTGCCACCATCATCAACGATCTGCACGTGATAGCCAGGCACCGGCTTCGTAGGTGAACCCGGCTTGACCGCAAACTCCTCAATGCCGCGACAATTGGCAACTATGGCCCAGCCTGTTTCCGTCTGCCACCAGTGATCAATGACCGGCACCTTAAGGAGATCCGAGGCCCAGTGATAGGTGTCTGGATCAAGCCTCTCTCCGGCAAGGTACAGGGCCTCAAAACAACGGAGATCATACTTGCGGCACAACACACCCTCAGGATCTTCTTTTTTGATGGCCCGGAAGGCGGTGGGAGCAGTAAACATGGTCTTGACGCCATGCTCGGAGATAACCCGCCAAAAGGCACCGGCATCAGGGGTGCCGATGGGTTTTCCCTCATAAAAAACTGTGGTGCACCCGGCAAGAAGAGGCGCGTAGACAATATAGGAATGACCGACAACCCATCCAACGTCAGAGGCCGACCAGAATACCTCGCCAGCCTCAAGATCATAGACATTTTTCATGGACCAGTGCAGGGCCACGGCGTGACCGCCATTGTCGCGCATCACACCTTTGGGCATACCGGTGGTGCCGGAGGTATATAAAATATAAAGGGGATCGGTGGCATCAACCTCGACACAGGGCACCGATTGCGCTCCTACCATGAGATCCTGCCAACAAAAATCACGGCCGGAGGTAAGCTCGGCATCGACAAAATCACGTTTAAAAACAAGAACCGCGTCAACCTTATGGTCGGCAATATCCAGGGCCTTATCCACCAACGGTTTATAGGCAATGGTCTTCTTGCCTTCAATGGCGCCGCTTGCCGTGATAAGAATTTTGGGACGGGCATGCTCAATGCGTAGAGCAAGTTCGCTGGGGGCAAAGCCACCAAACACCACCGAGTGAATAGCGCCCAGCCGGGCACAGGCCAGCATGGCAAAGGCTGCCTCAGGGATCATGGGCATGTAAATGATCACCGTATCACCAAGGCCAACGCCCTTATCCTGCAAAACCCCGGCAAAACGGGAAACCTCATCCTGGAGCTGGGCATAGGTTATCTTCCGAATGGTATTTGTGACAGGGCTGTCAAAAATAATGGCGACCTGGTCACCGCGCCCCTTTACCACATGGCGATCCACAGCATTATAACAGGTGTTCAGTTTCCCCCCGCTGAACCAGCGATAAAAAGGCGGTCTCTTGTCGTCCAGAATGACATCAGGCTCCTTGAACCAATCAATTCCCTTAGCGGCCTCTGCCCAGAAAGTTTCGGGATTTGAAATACTTAGCTTATAGATGTCATCATAGGTCATGCCATTACCTCATTTGTCGTTGCCGGAATCCAATACAGGTAGAACCACCCAGGTAAATATACGTATCAGAAAATTCCTTAGCATCCTGCCCACCATTTGTCAATCATCGCGCCATAGGTGAAAGAGCATGTTGCAATGCATCGCGATTGGCAATATCGTGGAATCAATGAACCAAAATTGCTTGATGTTCGCCGTCGCACAGGCCTTCCCTTCAACCTTGCTTCAATAGACCCACTGGTGGTTCCTGTATGTTTTCCATGATGATTGCAGATTTAAAACAAGGGCTGGAGCCTGATCCAGGTCCTCTGCGCCAGCGTTTACAGGCCGCCATGGTCAAGAAACTGGCCATGATGCGCCTGCAGCGAGAATTTCACCATAATGACAGCAAGATAAACCCAAACAGCGAACACATGTTGTGGGCCGCCATCCTGCTTGAAGATGATGAGGCCGTTGACACCCTGATCACTATTTTAATCACCGAGGCCCATGATCAATATGAGGCGCAAAGAGGGGCCATGGATGCCCGCCGTATCCCTCCTGAACTTCCAGAAGTAGTAACCGCCAGCATTCAGCGTCTACTGACCATCGGCCCAGGGGAGAAGCTTAATCAGCTCCTTAAGCATAAGATTAAAAAGACATCTATTTTCAAAGAGTTACCCCAGATATTCCGTTGACTTTTTTATTCATGGGGCTATTATATCTTTTCGTAAAATGTCCTCCTGAGAAGGACAACGTGCGCCCTTACCCCTTTACAAACAGGCCCCTTAAGTTTGATACTGTTTCACCCTGGCCGTCTCCTGCCTCGTCTTGAGAACGCCGATAATTTTTTCGAGTGATTTATGTTACACGTTTTTCGCCTCACATTTGTTCTTTTCCTCCTGCTCTTGCCACTCTCCACCCGGGGCCTGGCCAACGACCATGATCTTTCCAATGAGGATGAAAAAGAACTCAGCCAGCTTCTTCAACTGCTTGACAAGCACACAGATATCGCCACCAAGACCAAGATGAATGCCGATTATATCCCCGGCATGGTCACTGTCCTCTACGGCAAAGATCTGGAGGCGCGGGGCAAGCGGAATCTCATGGAGGCCCTGACCCTGGTGCCGGGCATTGACCTCACCCTCACCGCCAATGGCACCCCTGCCCTGGTGAGCCGTGGGATCGGCAGCCCCTATATCTCCGCCACCTCCATGATCCTCTTAAACGGCACGCCACTCAATACCACCCTTTTTGGTTTTGCCACCGGCATCTGCAACATGCCCATTGAACAGATCGACCGCATCGAGATCATCCGTGGCCCCGGTGCTGCCGTGCACGGCGAATTTGCCTATAGCGGCGTCATCAATATCATCACCAGGGAGGAGGACAGCCGGCTCTTTGCCACTGCCGGCCGCAATAAATCCTATGCCGCTGGTGCCATGGCCCATTTTACCGATAAAGAGCGTGATTTTCATCTCTCCGTAAACGGCGCCTATAGCGACAGTGAGGGCCAGTCCCATTTCAATGGGCCAGACTCCTTTGGCAACTACGGCAACAGCAACGAGGCGCGCGACAACAGCAATGCCTTTGTCACCCTCAAATACAAGGACTTCACCTTCCTGGCCAATTATATCAACGAAGGGGCCGGTGATTTCTATGCGGTCCAGCCCATCCCTGATGACCACACGGCCCAGGAACACATCTACCAGAATATTGAGGCCCGCCAACTATTCCGGCCCGCGGCTGATTTCGACATCCAGTTCAAGATGGGCTGGCAGAGTTACTCCTATGATGCCGACGAGATCCTCATCGCCCCCCCCGGCGCCGATCTGACCCTTGTCACCGGCTACACCTATCCTGATGGCATCAAGATGTCGATCTCCAGCCAGGAAGAGAAATTCTTCTCCTGCCTGGAAAACTCCTGGACCGGCCTTGCCGACCATACCATCCTCACCGGCTTCTCCTATAACCATATCGAACTCAAGGATGTCTGGCAAAAATCCAATGTTGACATCGTCAGCTGGGCCCCCATGACCTGGCAGAAAGTGAGTTCCGCCGACCTCTTTGTCGACAAGAACAGCAGCCGTGATCTGGTCAGCCTCATGCTCCAGGATGTCTGGAAGGTAACGTCCTCCATCACCTTGACCACCGGTCTCCGGGGCGATCATTACAACGATGTGGGCGACAACGTGACGCCGCGCATCTCCGCGGTCTGGCAACCCTTTGACCATCACATTTTCAAGGCTCAGGCCGCCCGGGCCTACCGGCCACCGACCTTTATGGAACTCTATGGTTCCGACAAGCTGCTGCAGGGCAACCCAGATATCGACCCTGAGACCATTGACACCTATGAGGTGGGCTATATCCACCGCAAAGAGCACCACACCAGCAAATTCACCCTCTTTTACTCACGCCTTAATGATCTTATCACCACCGAACCCAATGGCACCCTTGCCCGCTATACCAACAGTGATGGCGCTAAACAGATGGGTTTTGAGATGGAACTTGAACAGGATATCTTGAACAACCTCAAATTTGACGGCAATCTCTCCTATGCCCACACCAAGGATATTGACAGTGGTAAAGAGGTGGTGGGTTCAATCAAATGGCAGGCCAATGCCGCCCTTATCTACCAACCGGCATCCTGGACTTCCCTGGCCTGCCAGTATCGTTTTGTGGACCGCCGCACCCGGGCGGTTATTGACCCGCGTGATGATCTGAAGGGTTACGACAAGGTTGATCTCACCCTGTCGTTTTTCCCCTCAAACATAGAAGGTCTGACCCTTCGTACCGGGGTCCAAAATATTTTCAACGAAGAAATTCTCAATCCGTCATCATCAGTGCTCAACTATGGCGATGACTTTGAGACCCAGGACCGATACTGGTGGGCCCAATGCTCCTACGAATTTTAAGTTATGAGAATGACTGATCTATCCATATCCATGATTGACCACAGAAAAAAAAACTGGGCTAAATAAAAACCGTGCATCTCATTAAGGGAAAAATAGCCATCGGCAAGACTTCAACCTGGCTCTGCATCTGCAGCATGCTCTTGATTTGTCTTGTGAAGGCTTCTGTGGCCGGCCAGGACCAGGACACCCATTCCGCACGACTGCTGCATGCCGGCCTTGACCTCTTCCCCAGTTTTCTGGCCGCTGATCAGCAGATCGCTGACAAACAGGACAACGACGGCAACCTTGTCATCTATATCGTTCACCACAACGACAGCCGCACTGCCCAGATTGTCGCCACCCGGCTGCTCGATATCAAAAAAATTAAAGGGGTGCCCATGAAGGTCGTTATCGTCCGCGACGATGATGACGATTTATACAGCTTGCAACCAGCTGGAATTTTTATTGCCCAACCACACCTGCCCCACCTTGCGGCGGTGGTCAAGTACGGCAAACAAAAAAGCATTATCACCTTTTCCCCCTTTGCCGGAGACGTCACTTTAGGGGTTGCAGGTTCCATTGCCGTTACCGCCCGCATCCTGCCGCAGGTGAACACCACAACCCTTGCCGACTCCAAGTTGGATTTAAAGCCCTTCTTTCTCCGTATCGCCTCCCGTTATCCTGAAGTCGAATTAAATTGAATTCCCTGCGCTCCTTTTTCAACAGATCCGACTCTTACCATGGTCGCATCACCCTGATTTTTATCCTGCTGGCTGCCATTCTCGAAGGAGCTTTGGTCAGCTATTGGCTCTTTGCCCTGGAGCCCCGTCTTCGGGCTGAGGCCTCAGCTTACTCCCAGGCCCTGTCCACTGCCCAGGCCCAGATCCTCGCCTTTGAAATCGCCGATGAACATGGCCGCCAGCGTGAAGAAAAACTGAACCTGGCCATGGATAAAATTCTTCTGTTCCGGGTGCCTCAATCCGACAAGCCCTTTACCAAAAAAATCCGCCTTGAACTTGATTATGATGTTGTTGATGCCCCTGATCGCTCTCTGGACTTCAGCCTTGGCGACGACGATCCCAGCTACTGCATCACCGTCCCCATTGCCCTTTTCTCTCCCACCTCAAGAGAACTTCTCGGTATAGCCCATTTCAGCAACAACCTTGATGTTATTGAAAACCTGGAAAGCGAAGTCCGCACCAAACTCACCCTGGCCTCCGCCTTAATCATTCTCCTGCTCATTGTCGTTTGGCTCACCATCTCCAGCCTCAACGCCCGTTTAAGCAATTACGCCAGCGACCTTGCCCGCGCCAGGGAAATTACCAACAAGACCATTGCCTCTCTCCAAGACGCCCGCATCATCCTCACCCCCACAGGAAATATTGCTGAGATAAACCCCTACTCGGCCCATATTCTCGGCTATAACGAAAAAGAAATACTCGGCCGCCACCTCAGTGAATTCCTTAAAGAATCAAAACTCTTCCGGGGCAAACATCTGGAAACCTTCATTGCCGAGAAAAGCCTGGCCAACACCGAACTGCACTTCGTCAACAAGGACGGCTCCCTTACCGACATGATGTTTTCGGCGGCCATGGTGCTTGATCCGGAGGGTAATTTCAACGGCATCATCTGCATCGGTAAGGATATCACTGCCTTAAACGAGGCAAAACGTGAGATCGAGGACAAGCAGACCCAGATGATCCACGCCGGCCGCCTGAGCGCCCTTGGCGAAATGGCCACCGGAATCGCCCATGAACTCAACCAGCCGCTGTACATCATCCGCCTGGCCGCTGACAGTCTGCGCGACTACTTCACCCGCAACGCCAACGAAGCCATTGAAGCCACTGATGTAAATAAAATTATCGGCCAGGTGGAACGCGCCACAACCATCATCACCAATATGCGCTCCTTTGGCAGGGCTGACACCGGCAAGATGGAGCCCCTGAATATCACCAACCCCTTGCATCTGGCCCTCTCCTTCTTTCGGGAACAATTCAAAAAAAGCAATCTGGTCCTGAGGGAAGAAATCGACACGAACCTGCCCCTGATCAAGGCAAACGCCCAGAAGTTTGAACAGATTGTTATTAATTTTCTCTCCAATGCCCGTTATGCCGTATCCACCCGTCAGGAAAGTGAAGGTGGAGGGTACATCCCCACCGTTGTTATCCGCCTTTACCAGGATGAGAGTGACAGACGCCTTATCTTTGAGGTCGAAGATAACGGTATCGGCATGAACGCCCAAGAGCTTGACCGCTGCCTTGAACCCTTTTTCACCTCCAAGGAAGTCGGTCGCGGCACGGGCCTTGGACTTTCCATTGTCCATGGCCTTGTTAAAGAAATGGGGATGGAACTGGTGGTGGGAAGCAGCCTCGGCAAGGGCTCTATTTTTCGAATCTTCATGGCGCCGGTTGCAGAAGGGTAAAGCAAGGGGTACCTTGTTTTTTTTCACAACACCTCACCGTATTTTTTTGGACCACAAACTTCACTTATGAATTTAGAATTAAATAAAAATATAGGCACTGTCCTGCTGGTTGATGATGAACCGGAAATCCTGGAGCTTCTTCAGCGCCAGCTTGAGGCCCGCAATTTCACAATCTTCACTGCCCAATCCGGCGACAGGGCCCTTTCGCTGATCAACGACAACAAGATCGACATCCTGGTTACCGATGTCCGCATGCCAGGGATGGACGGCATCACCCTTCTTGAACGGGCCTTAGCGCAACAGGCTGAGCTCCAATCTGTGGTCATTACCGGTCATGGCGATCTTGATACAGCCTTACGCGCCATGCGCCTGGGTGCCTACAATTTTCTTTTAAAACCGGCGGGCATTTCCGAGTTGGAAATCACCCTGAAAAATTGCCTGGAAAAAATTCATCTCAAAAAGAAAGTGGCCCGTCAACAGGAGGCCCTGCAACAGGCCCATGACGAACTTGAGGTCCGTGTTGCCAAGCGCACCGAGGAACTCACCCGAGCCAACAAGTCACTGTATGGAGAAATCGAACTCAATGCCCGGGTCTTGAAAGATCTGCAGGACAAGGATGACCAGCTTCGCCATGCCCAGAAGATGGAGGCCTTAGGTTCTCTGGCCGGCGGTATTGCCCATGACTTTAACAATCTTCTCATGGGTATCCAGGGTCATAATTCTCTGCTGATCAGTCATTGCGATTCCTCGCAACCGGAATTTACACATCTGCTCAGCATAGAAAACCTGGTGGAAAGCGGCGGCCGCCTTACCCGCCAGCTCTTAGGTTACGCCAGGCAGGGACAATACGATGTCCGTCATCTCAACTTCCACGAGCTCATCCATGCCATCGTTGATACCTTCTCCCGAACCCACAAGGAAATTACCGTCCGCACGGAGCTGACCCCTGAGACGTTGATCATCAATGCCGATCAGGGCCAGATCGAGCAGGTTCTGTTCAACCTCTTTATCAATGCCGGCGATGCCATGCCAAGTGGCGGCACCCTAACTATTACCAGCAACCGTCTTCCGTACACCACCATCGAGGATAAACTGATTGCAGGGATCCGTGGCGACTATATCCATCTCGCCGTTACCGATACCGGCACCGGCATTCCAGACCATATCATTCCCCACATCTTTGAACCTTTTTTCACCACCAAGGACCTGTCCCGCGGCACAGGTCTGGGCCTGGCCTCCACCTTCGGCATTGTTGCGGCCTATGGCGGCCATATTGAGGTTGACTCGACGATGGGGGAGGGCAGCACCTTTCACATCTACCTCCCGGCCTCCAAGGAGAACCCGGAAATCAACGGTCGCTCTTCGGCCTTCAGCAGCAGACCTCCTGCGGGCACCATTCTACTGGTTGATGATGACGAATCAATTCGAGAAACCGGGAAAGAACTTCTCGAAGCACGGGGTTTTCAGGTCTTAACCGCTCAAGACGGACATGAAGCCGTGGAGCTTTACCGGCAGAAGGGAGATACAGTTGACATTGTCGTTCTCGACATGATCATGCCCCGCATGGGAGGCAGTGAAACCTTTGACAAACTCCGCAACATGAATCCCGATATCAAGGTTCTGCTTTCCACCGGCTACAGTATTGAGGGCCAGGCCTCTGATATTGTCAGTCGAGGCTGTGCAGGTTTCATCCAGAAGCCTTTTAATATGGCTGATCTGACCAAGAAGATTATGGAAATTATTTAAAAGTTGGGAGCAAACAAACGCCAGCAACTCCGGCTGCGTTCAACTCTCCGCTGATATTCTCTTTCTTTTCACCATGACCATGAGCTTTTTCACCGTGATGGGAAAGAGCCCAAGGATAATAAAGGAAACAAGCAGACCTGGGGAGAGTATGCCTCCCAAGGAATCAATCTTGCCAAGTTCTTTGCCGGCATTGACATAGACGATGGTGCCCGGCAGCATGCCAAGCTGGGAAATCCAGTAGAACCGCCACAGGGAAAGGCGGGTCATCCCCATGACCAGATTAATGACAAAAAACGGGAAGACCGGTACCAGCCGCAGGCTGAAGAGATAAAAACCTCCCTCTTCATCAATGCCTTTGTTGATGGCAGCAAGACGATGGGCAAATCGCTCTTGAACCCAGTCCCGCAGGATAAAGCGAGCCACGAAACAGGCAACGGTGGCTCCGATAGTTGAGGCAAAAGACACAACCACCGAACCAACCACCACCCCAAAAAGCGCGCCACCGGCAAGGGTCATGATAACCGCCCCAGGCAGGGAAAGGGCCGTCACCATGATATAAACCGCCATATAACCAGCCACGACCGCAAAGGTTTCTTGGGCGTATAACTCCTGAAAACGGGCCTGTGATCCTTTGACATGTTCAAGGGTGAGATATTGGGCCAGATCAAAATAAAAAAAGAGCCCCACTGCCACTACTCCAGCTCCGACCACGGCGAGCCTTTTTATTGTTTTACTCTGCATCATAAAATGACCTGCGCCCTATCCTGTAGGTACCCAGCAAAACAGGATGACGATGGATGATTAAGAAAATAGGGAGTGCGGCAACCAGATCCTGCATTTTGCCGCGATCGCCAAAGCGCCGGCAAAACCGCTTCTGATCAAAAAGACCCCCAAGCCGTGGCAGCATTCCCCCGCCAAGATAGAGGGCATCGCCCGGCAAGAATGCCAAGGCCACATTGCCACAAAATTCCGCGAGAATATCAAAGAATACCTCAAAGGTCTTGCTGCTGATGGGACAATCGATATCCTTGGCCAAGGCCCTGCCAGCAAGCAAGGGGGCAAGCTCATGGCCCTGCTCAATCTTTGTGGCCAACTCCGCAGGCACAGGAAGACCTGTACTGCGTAAAAAAGAAAAAATATTGCCCAGACCAGGGCCGGAACAAACCATCTCAAATGAGACGTGGCCACATTTACGGCGCAGAAAAGAAAGAAGCTGCTGTTCCACCTCTGTGCAGGGCGCAAAACTGAGGTGACCCGCCTCGGTGGCCTGTACCCGTGACAGTGTGCCATCTTTACGAATAACAGCAACCCCAAGTCCGGTGCCGGGTGCAACCACAAGGCTGCCGTGCCTAATGCCTTTCTTACCCGGCTCTATGACCCGGACATCCTGCTCACCAAGAAGCTCCACACCCTCAGCCAAGCCAACGAGATCATTGGCTAAAACCACCCCGGCAAAGCCAAACTTTTTTTTGAGAGCCGGAGCTCCTGTCTGCCAAGGCAGATTGGTGAAGGTAACCTGCTGATCGACAACGGGCCCGGCCACCGCCAAACTGGCAAACTCAACCTGTCCCGAAAAACCTGCAAGACACGCGGCAATGACCTCTTCGCAGGAATCAAAACGGTCGCTCTTTAATTGTCCCTGCTGCACAGGGACAAAATCAGGCCTACCAGAATCAACCAGGGCAAAATCTATTTTAGTGCCGCCTATGTCGGCAACGAGAAGTATGGACATGGATTAGCGATCAACTCCCAACGGACATCCAGCTTGAAAGAACAAAAAAGAGCAAAAAAGAGCAAAAAAGAGCAAAAAAAAAATGAGCTGGCTCAAGTACTCCTTGGCAAGAGAATACCTGAAGGGTTGCTGCCAACAGCACGCTCTTAATATTTTCTCTGCTGCAATGGCCAATAGGTCTCCGTGGGGCTCAGCCGCTCAAACAACCTATCCGGCCAGCCCAGACAATAAAATGCTTCGGCATGGCCGGTAACGGCAGTAACACTTTTTTCCCAGTCGTTCCCGGCAGTCCGCTTCTCGCAATGGATGAGATTGCCATCCAGATGGCCGCGGATGATCACCCGTTTGGCATCATATTGGTGGGAACAACAGCCGCCGCCCACCACAGTCTGGCCGACGAAGCTATTGCCATCCTGAAGAATGGCCACGGCCTCAGCATAGCCGAGCCACACCTTCCAGTGTCCGTTCAGATCATAAACCACCTTTTCTTCCCCTGTGGCAGGATCAACATAAAGCGTGGTATTAGGGTCTGTTGCTGTCGGGTAATAATCAGGCAGAAGATGAGTACGGTTAGCAGGAGCAGTAAGGGCCGTACAGCCGCTGAGGAAAAGCAACCCCACTAAAACTGACCCGCATAATGGGTTCAAGAACTTTTTCATAGAAAACTCCTAAAGCTTGTTCTTAAAGACAACTTTTCTGATGGGATTTGGCGGTTTTCCCATCGCACAATCCTGTAGTTATCCCTTTCAAAGACTCTATTGCAGTCACATTGTTAATCCGTTTCAGCAACAAGCCTGTTTAAAATAAGACCATAGAAAGAAGTTTTACCCTCTGCCTCATAATACCAACCAAGATGAATCTGGCATTTTCGACACTGGGCAAAGCACCAGGCATGGGGCGGAAACCAGCTGTATCGATCTGTCGCCCTGCCCTGCCGCAGACATCCGGGGGCCAGTCCAAAACAGCCCACCTCAAAGACAATGCCCTCCGGGTTAGGGAAGACATGGCAATGTTTCCCGAGAACATTCAGCCGTTCCTGCTCCCTGGTCACCGGGGCATGACACTGCCGACAATAGAGGATCCCTTTCCCCTCATGGGGTTGCTGTACATCATCTACCGTCGCCACCGTACTCAGGTTCTGTCCTGCGTCGCGGAAAAAACAGAGGCGGGTGGCTGGCAGCCATATTTTTCCATACCTGCCTAATGTCATGACGTGCCAAAAATTCTTAATCTTGGGAGAGCATGGCAGAAAAAAATATTCCTAAAATATTCCCTTAAACCACTTTTAGCCAATAAAAGCGGGTCTATCTATTTCACTGACCTCATAACAAAATCGACTCCAGACCAACTCCCTGCCGCTCATAGGACAGCGTAAGGTAATATTTTTATCATCAAGGGCGGCAACTCGCCAATCCCCCTTGCGTTTACCGCCATCAATATAAATCATCTCGCCCACTTTAAACTCGCAGGGTGTAAAGCACCGCACCTTCATGAAGATCTCCTTTTATCGAAAAAAAAACCCTTAGAACGTATCTATAAATAAAGCTTTTGTGCACGCACCAGGCTTTTGGCCGTATTTGGTCGCTCATTGTTCTCACAAAACTAGACGATTCGTGCAAAAGCTTATTTACGGACAAAGTCTTAATTTCATTGACAGAATAAGAGCTTGCTCATTACCATGGCTTGTAATCTTTATCATACAGACAAAAGGGGAGAAATTCTATGAGTATTGACTGGGCCTATATGCGCAAAGGTTGAGGTTCCTGCACTAAAGCTTGGGAGGCTCTCAAGCAAAAAAAGAACGCCATCAAGGAAGAAGTCAACGCCAAGCAACAGCCCCTGGCCGATGAAAACGCTTGGCAACTGGTGGCCGGTGCCGACCGAATCCTTGTTGCTAGCGGTAAAAAAACAATAGAATTCAAGCCAACTTCTGCCACCAAAGCTGAAATCATGCAACAAATACTGGGTCGCACCGGTAATCTGCGCGCCCCGACCATCCGCCGCGGCAACACCTTTTATATCGGCTATAACGATGATCTCTATCAGCAGCTCACCGGCTCTTAGGCATTATTCACGAATAGCTTAAAGTACATTTCCACCACGACGAACACAAACTCCATCATTGGTTTTATCTGGATTCGTGTTTGTCGAGCTTCATCAGCAGTTATATAAAATCAGAAATTACCGCTGTCAAAGTTTCACTTGGATTTTCCACCTTCATCACGGTCAACTTACCACAACATGCTTGCTAAAATTCATACCATAGCCCTGTCCGGGGTTGACGGTCTTGCCGTCGAGGTTGAGGTGGATATCGCCAATGGCCTGCCAGCCTTTTCAACAGTAGGCCTGGCCGAGGGCGCAGTACGGGAAAGCAAGGACCGGGTCAAGGCCGCCATCAAGAACAGCGGCTACGATTTCCCTAACCGCAGAATTACGGTAAACCTCGCCCCGGCCGATGTCAAAAAGGCGGGCACCAGTTACGATCTCCCCATTGCCATCGGCATCCTGGCTGGAGGGGAGTCTTTCAACCAAGACAAACTCAACTCCATGGCCCTGGCCGGAGAACTTTCCCTGGATGGCAAGCTCCGCGCTGTGCAAGGCATCCTGCCCATGGTCATGGCTGCTCGCCATCAGGGCAAACAAGCCATTCTGGTACCACAGGCCAACTGTCGTGAAGCGGCAATGGTCGCGGGCATTGATGTCTATGGCCTCTCCTCTCTTGACCAGGCAGTTGAATTTCTTGCCGACCGCCTCAAGCTCCCCATTGCCGTGGCTGATCATAGCCTCGTTAATGTAGAGCAAGCCGGCTTTGATTTTAGTGATGTCAAGGGCCAGGAGCATGTCAAACGGGCCATGGAGGTGGCGGCGGCAGGTGGCCACAATATCTTAATGAACGGCAGCCCAGGCAGCGGCAAGACCATGCTTGCCAAACGTTTTGCCACCATCCTGCCCGATCTCACCTTTGAAGAAGCCCTGGAAACCACCAAGATTTATTCCATCATGGGACTCCTTGCACCCGAGCAAGGCCTGGTGAGCCGGCGGCCCTTTCGGGCGCCCCATCATACCATCTCCGATGCCGGTCTCATCGGCGGCAGCAATCCACCCCGCCCCGGTGAGGTTTCGCTGGCCCATAACGGCGTGCTTTTTCTCGATGAATTCCCCGAATATAAAAAACATGTCCTGGAGGTATTGCGCCAGCCCATGGAAGATGGCGCCGTCACCATTTCCAGGGCATCAAGCTCCCTCGAGTTTCCGGCCCGCTTCATGCTGGTTGCTGCCATGAACCCCTGCCCATGCGGTCATCTGGGAGATCATCTCCACGGCTGCACCTGCACTCCCACCCAAATAAAACGTTACAAGGACAAGCTGTCAGGCCCCCTGCTTGACCGTATCGACATTCATCTTGAGGTGCCGGCTGTCCCTTTTAAAGAGATGACCCATGGCGCGCAGGGTGAAGACTCCGCCACCATCAGAAAGCGGGTAGCCGTTGCCCGGGACCTGCAAACGACACGTTTTAAAAAGCATAAAAGCACCTATGCCAACAGCCAGATGTCCAGTCGTGACCTGAAAAAATATTGCGTGCTTGACCAGGCAGGCCTTTCTCTTCTAGAACAAGGTATGGAACGCCTCCACTTATCGGCCCGGGCCTATAATCGCATATTAAAAATTGCCCGGACCATTGCTGATCTTGCCGATCAGCAACAGATCAAACCTGGTCATATTGCCGAGGCCCTCCAGTATCGCCGTATTGACCGGAGAACTTAACCCTGAGAGGAAACGGCCATGTCATCTTCCATTCGCCCGCCGCGCTGGGCCGGCAGCTTTTATCCGGATAATCCCAGCCATCTGCGCACCTTGATTTCTGATCTTCACCAACAGGCCCTGGCGGACAAGGTCGATTTGCCTGGCGGCAAGCTCCGCGCCCTTATCCTGCCCCATGCGGGCTACATCTATTCAGGTCTCACCGCCGCCCATGGCACCATCCTTTTGCAGGAGAGCCCGGTCAAAACCGTCATTCTTCTTGGCCCGGCCCACCATGTCGGGGTGGCCGGAACAGCCGTGAGCCGCGCTGCCACCTATTGCACACCCTTGGGGGACATCCCCCTCTCCCCCCTGGGCAGTAAGCTGCAAAAGAACCATCCCGAGCTTTTTGAGGAGAATATTGCCTCAGAGCAGGCCGAGCATTCCCTGGAGGTCATTTTGCCCTTTCTGCAAGAAGCCCTGGGTGACTTCAACCTTGTCCCTCTGGTGGTCGGCCAGGCCGATACAAAAAAAACAGCCCAGGCCCTGCTTCCCTTTTTGAGTGATGATGTCCTGGTTGTTGTCTCAAGCGATCTTTCGCATTTTCTTGATTATGACAGCGCCGTCCACAAGGACAGACAGACCTTAAAGGCTATCCTTGACATGGAGACAACCGCTCTTATTCACAACGACAACAAGGCCTGCGGCATGGTGGGCATTCAGATTCTGCTGGCGCTGGCCCAGTTAAAAAACTGGCGACCGCACCTTCTCCACTACGCCAACAGCGGTGATACCGCCGGCGACCGCGACAGGGTGGTGGGCTATGGAGCCATCGCCTTTACAGAGGATACAAAATGAGTACGTTATTAAAAGAACAGGGTGACATCCTGGTCAGGCTGGCCAAGTCCACCATTGCCACGCTGCTGGGAGCAAAACAGGCAGAACAGATTACGCCACAAGAACTGAGTGCCCCGGAATTCCAGGAAAAACGCGGAGTCTTTGTCACCCTGCATAAGAAGGGCCAGTTACGCGGTTGTGTCGGCTCTCTTACCGGCAGTGAAACCATCCTTGAAGCCATCCGCCACCAGGCGGAAAACGCCGCCTTCTACGACAGCCGTTTCAATCGGGTCCAGGCCGATGAGTTGCCGGATATTAAGGTGGAGATTTCCATCCTCAGCGAACCGGCGCCCCTGACCTTCAGCGATCCGGAGGACCTTGTCCGTAAAGTGCGGCCGCAAATCGACGGCGTGATTTTGAGTTGCGGCCGACACCAGGCCACCTTTCTTCCCCAGGTCTGGGACCAGCTTCCCGACCCAAAAGATTTCCTCGGCCATCTGGCCATGAAGGCCGGCCTGCTCCGGGAAGGCTGGAAGAACAAAGGGGTAGAAATCAGTACCTATCAGGTCCAGCATTTCGGTGAACAGAACGACTGAGACGGTTAATTTTCAACACAAAGGCACAAAGGTTTTTTTATCTCTGTGTCTTTGTGCCTTTGTGTTGAAAAAATCTGCGCGTCATCAACCTATTACAACATCTTTTTTAAGGCCTGATAATCGGTCTTGCCAGTGCCGAGCACCGGGATCTCCGCAACCGCAACTAGCCGCCGGATATTATGCAGAGGTGAAAGTCCGGCGGCCCGAATAGCCTTATTGGCCTGCTCTCTGGACAACGCAAAGGTTA
>JAHJKA010000092.1 GCA_018822545.1 Pseudomonadota bacterium | reverse complement strand
ATAGAAAACCACATTGTACATCGGCACCACTCAGGAGAAGCCGTTTACAACTTTCGCCTAATAGTATGTCAAGCACGACGCGCGAGCACGCCAGCTTTAACGGCTTCGGCCAACTCATTACAAGCCGAACTTACCAACCTCCGCTAGTCGCGCGTCTTAGCTTTGCGTTAGCGCAAAATAATCCCTTGTGGCTCGCACCATATTCGCATAGAATAAAGCATCAAATAATGGTCAAAAAAGACCTTAAGGAGATCCTCTATGGCTATTAGCATAACTGAAGACATCCGGTCAATTACAGACCTTAAGCGGAACACAAATGCCGTGCTTGCGCAAATTCACAAAACCAAGCGCCCTGTAATACTTACCGTCAACGGCAAAGCGGAAGCTGTCATTGTGGATGCAAAGGAATACGAGAAAATTACTAATGCTTTTAACTTGCTTAAGCTACTTGCCCCAGCAGAGGAGGACATAAAAGAAGGTCGTTACACCGAGGCAAAAGATTTCTTTAAGGAGTTCAAGCGTGCCAAAGAAATTTAAAATCCATCTCACACGAAATGCCCAAAACGACCTTGAGCATATCTTCTTCTATATTGCCTCTGACAACTTAAATAATGCCAAAAAATTCATACTCGAACTGGAAGAAAAAATATACAGCCTGGACACATCGCCAAAGCGCTGTGCCTACATTCCAGAAAACATATTTTTTGGCACCAACTACAGGCATCTCATTCACAAAAATTATCGAGCAATTTGTAAAATAAATAATAATTCTGTATACATCCTCAGGGTTGTACACGGGGCTAAGTTGCTCGAATTATAAATAAATTGCGCTAACAATTCCCTTACAAACTGAACTTGTCTTAACCCAGGCTAGGCGCCCATCTTAGCTTTTGTGTTAGCTGATCATCTAACAATTCCAGTAAATCCAGATACTCCATTTCTAATTTATCTTTCCACTGCTGTTAGCTTTGCCCCATTCAGCCTTGAGCGAGCAGGGAGCCGGAAAAGGGAGAAGAATTGCAGCATGTTTGAGCGCAAGCGAGTTCCTGCAATTCCCCTTTTCCGGCGGAAGGCGAGCGGTGCCAAAGGCCAAGGCTGGTCAGGGGGCCTTTTTTGGTTCGTTTTTGGGCAAGCAAAAATGACCATAAGCTATCAGACTACTAAGTCCATACCAAAAATATCCAAAGTCCCCTTCCTCCCAAACAAGAAAAGGGTTGATGATCTTCTCGTCATCAACCCTTTTAAATGTCGCACCGTCAAGCTGACCAAAGGTCAATCCACACGCTATCCTTTAGAAAAATCCCTCTTATCAATAACCCTCTTTGCCTTCCCCTCAAACCGTTCCAGGGATTTCTCCTCCACAAGCTTGACATCAACCCCTATACCCAGTTCCGCGGCCAACCGTTTCTTGATGTGCTCCACCAGCTCCCGCTGTTTTTTCATTTGATCAAAGAAGATCGACTCGGTGACTTCCACCAGAACTTGGGCCTTGTCCAGGCGTCCTTCACGCTCAACCACGATCTGATAATGGGGCTCAACACCCTCAATATCAAAGAGGATGGCCTCGATCTGCATGGGGTAGACATTGACCCCCTTGATGATCAGCATATCATCGGTACGGCCGATGATGCGGCTCATGCGGCGCAGGGTGCGGCCGCAGGGGCAGGGGGCGGAGATGATCTTGGCCAGGTCGCGGGTGCGGTAGCGGATCACCGGGAAGCCCTCCTTGGTAAGCGTTGTCACCACCACCTCGCCCACCTCGCCGTCAGGGACGGGTTCAAGGGTCTCCGGATTGATGATTTCCATCAGAAAATGGTCTTCATTGATGTGCAGGCCATTTCTCTCAATACACTCACCGGCCACGCCCGGCCCCATAACCTCGCTGAGGCCGTAGTTGTCAGTGGCGATGATGCCAAGCTTGTCTTGAATTTCGCGCCGCATCTCCTCGGACCAGGGTTCGCCGCCGAACAGACCGTACTTCAAGCACAGGGCATTGATGTTGATGTCCAGGTCTTCCATGGCGTCGGCCAGGACCAAGGCGTAACTTGGGGTACAGACCAGGGCGGTGGTCCGGAAATCCTGCATGATCTGGATCTGGCGTTTGGTATTGCCGCTTGAGATGGGGATAACCGAGGCCCCGATCCGTTCTGCTCCGTAATGGAGACCAAAGCCGCCGGTGAACATGCCATAACCAAAGGCGATCTGTACCACATCGTCGTCGGTGACGCCGGCTGCGGTGAGGATGCGGGCCACCATGTTGGACCAGGTCTTTAAATCGTTTCTGGTGTAGCCCACCACGGTGGCGGTGCCAGTAGTGCCTGATGAGGCGTGAACCCTGACGATGTCTCTGAGCGGTACGGCAAAGAGGCCGTAGGGGTAGTTGTCGCGTAGGTCGGCCTTGGTGGTGAAGGGCAGTTTGCGGATATCGGCCAGGGAGGTAAAGCCGTCAGGATCAATGCCCTCATCCTTAAATTTTTTGCGGTAAAAGGGGACATGGGTGGTAACCCGAAAGAGGGTTGATTGCAGGCGCTCAAGCTGAAGCTGCTCAAGATCGCTTCTGGACATACACTCTTTATCTTCTTCCCAGTAAGTCATGGCATTCACTTAGAGATTTTTGTTAGGGTTTTACGATCAATTTCCATCAACCATAAACCTGTTAGACTTGCTATTGTAAAAAAAATGAGGTGTTGTCTTTCCTCTACCTATTGGTGAGAATGAAGGGGTAATAACTAATGCCTTCGGCAAATAACCGACACCCTTCGGGTACTCTGTACAGTACCCCCTTGATGGGGATAAGTGCCTTAACCGCAGATGTAACTTTTTTATGTCAAATTAGTTTCTCAGTTTCTTGTTGGTTTTTATAGAAAAACAACCCTTAGGTACTAAACTATATCACAGGTTGCGGTCTCCACATCAACATCGCGGCCTAAATAGGCGCGCTGGACATCGGAATTATTCAAAAGATCGTCGGCTGGGCCCTGGAGGATGATTTTGCCGGTCTCAAGGACATAGCCGCGATCTGCGATGGATAAGGCGGCCTTGGCATTTTGTTCCACCAGCAGCACGGTGTTGCCGGCCTCGCGTAGGCGCAGGATGATTTTGAAGATATCTTTGACGATGAGTGGCGCCAGCCCGGTGGAGGGTTCGTCCATCATGATCAGCTTGGGACCGGCCATCAGGGCCCGTCCCATGGCCAGCATCTGCTGTTCGCCGCCGGACAGGGTGCCGGCCAGCTGATTCTTGCGATCTTTCAAGACTGGAAAGAGATCATAGATGGCGCTGAGTTCGCTGACCTGGGAGTATTCTTTGTCACGCTTGTAGCGGACATAGCCGCCCAGGATGAGATTGTCCTCTACGCTCATGGTGGCAAAAACCTGGCGTCCTTCCGGAACCAAAGAGCAGCCCATTTTGACGATCTGCTGGGGAGTTGAGCTCTTTAAATTTCTATCAAGAAGAACAATATCGCCGCCTGTTGCGCGGATCATGCCGGCAATGGTGTAGAGAAGGGTGGTTTTGCCGGCACCGTTGGCGCCGATCAGGGTGACAATCTCACCGCCATCAACATGGAGGGATATTTTTTTAAGAACCCGAAGTTTGCCGTAACCGGATTCAATATTTCGTATTTTCAGCATAAAGCGGCTCTCTTATTCTCCGAGATAGATCTGGATAACTTCCTTATTATGCTGAATTTCACTGGGTGTCCCTTCAGCAATATGCTGGCCGAAGCTGAGAACGACAATCTCATCGGAGATATCCATAACAAGGCTCATATCGTGTTCTACAAGAAGGACGGTGATGCCCTGCTGTTGGATCTTGGTGATCAGCCGTGCCACCTCAGCAGTTTCATAAATATTAAGCCCGGCGGCCGGTTCATCAAGGAGCAGCAGGGTGGGATCTGAGGCCAGGGCCCGGGCAAACTCCACAGCGCGTTGTTGACCAAAGGCCAGGCTCCTGGCCTCAATGTCAGCAAATTGGGCGATATCGAGAAGTTCGAGCAGTTCGTAAGCCCGGTCGCGAATGCGTTTTTCTTCGCATAAGGTGGACGGCAGGTGGAGCATGCCGGCCCAGAAACCGGCCCGACTCTTGGTGTGCAGGCCGACCATGACGTTCTCCAGGGCGGTCATGCCAGGAAACATCTTGATGTTTTGGAAGGTGCGGGCAATGCCGCTTGCGGCAATTTGGTAGGGTTTCAGGCCGAGGATGGGCTGGGAATCAAATTCCACAGCGCCTGAATCAGCCGCAAGGGCGCCGCAAATGAGGTTGAAGAGGGTGGTTTTACCGGCGCCGTTGGGGCCGATCACCGCCTTGATAGCACCTTTTTTCAGATCAAAGCTCACCGCATTGACGGCATGCAGACCGCCAAAACGTTTATTGAGGTTGCGTATCTTGAGAAGAGGTATCATCTCTCCACCTTGAATCGTTTCAATGTGCTCCACAGGCTGAGGCGTAAAACGCCTTCAGGGGCAAAAAGCATAATGATAATGAGGATGGCCCCGAAAACGGCGTCATCATAGGAACCAAACAGGCCGCGCAGGGAGAGGAAATTGAGCACGCCTCCCATGGCCAGCGCCCCCCAGAGACTTGCCATACCGCCAATGGCAACAATGGCCACATAACGCACCGATTTCATGACCCCGGCGTCGGAAGGGCTGATGCCACCGGTGTAATGGGTAAGCAGGACGCCGGCAATTGCCGCGAAAACAGCGGATAATACGAAGGTGTAGAGCTTGTAGCGTGCCGTGTTGATACCCATGGCATCAGCCGCATCCTCAGCGCCATGGATTGCCCGCAATGCCCGGCCCACCCGCGAATCAATGAGGTTTAACAGAAGAACAAAGCCACTGATCAAAACAGCTGCGGCAATATAATAATTCACTATCCGCTCTTCAATATTACCGGTAACCGTGAGACCGGGAAGTAAGGTAAAGCCAGGAACATCAGAGATACCGTCAGCCTCACCAAAAAATGCCATGGCCAGGACAATGCGGAAGATAATAATGCCAAATCCCAGGGTGGCCATGGCCAGATAATGGCCTTTAAGCTTTAAAACCGGGATGCCAAGTGCAAAGGCGATGAGGGCTGTAAGGGTTATGGCCACCACAAAGGCAATCCAAGGGTGTATCCGGAGCAAGGGGTCACCGTACATACTGGTGCTTGCCGTGAGTAAGCCAAAGCTATTGAGCAGATGCACACAGCTACTGCCACTTTCAAGGCTGGGTAGGACGTTTAGGGTGGTGAGGGAGGCCGAGGTGTAGCCGCCAATGGCAAAAAAACCGGCATGGCCCAGGGAAATCTGGCCGGCATAGCCCATGACCAGACAGAGCCCGATGATAAGCAGGCAGGAGTACATGGTCATGGTGAGCTGGGTCAGGTAATAGCTGGTGCCGGTAAGCTGCGTACCAATTTGGACGATGACGACAACGGTGACAAGAAGGGCAATGGTTGTAATTTTCTTTGTCGCCATTAGAACTCCTTGAGGCTGGCTGCCTCTTTATTACCAAAGAGGCCGTGGGGGCGGACAAAAAGAATGATCAGTAAAATCGAGATGGAAATGGCGTCCTGAAAGGCCAGTGGAAACCCAACGGCAATGCTGAACGCCTCAAGAATTCCCAGGAGCAAGCCGGCGGCAACGGCAGCCATGGAGTTGCCGAGACCACCAAGAACGGCGACGGTGAAGCCCTTGATGGCAAGCCCTGTCCCCATGTCATACTGGCTGGAGGTAATAGGTGACACCACGCAGCCTGCCACGGCGCCAATGGCGGCACTGAGCATAAAGGAAAAGGTCACCATGTTTTTGGCATTAATTCCGCACAGGGTGGCGGCCAGCCTATTGGCGGCGCAGGCCTGCATCTCTTTGCCTAAAGGGGTGAATTTGAAAAAAAGACTGAGCAGAACCACGATACAGGAACAGACGGCAAGCACCCAGAGAACCTGAGGTGAGATGGATGCTCCCAGAAGAGTAACGGAGCTTACCACGTTGCCGGTAAAATAAGGCAGCGCCCGGACCGTATCACCCCAGACATGAAGGGCTATTTCCCTGATGATGATGGACAGCCCGATGGTGATGATAATCATCCTGAGCACCGACGGACTTTCAAGCCAGCGGATAAAGACGATTTCGATCAAGGCGCCGATGAGCATGGTAAAAAGTACGGCTGCAATGATGGCCATGGGCAGCGGTATGAAGTGATTAAAGGAGATGGCAGTCATGCCGCCCAGCATGACGAATTCGCCCTGGGCAAAATTAATGATACCGGTGGTGTTGTAGATAATATTAAAGCCAATGGCGACTATGGCATAAATAATCCCGTAGGTTATGCCGGCAAAAATGTATTGGCTGAACAGATCAAGGGACATGGATTTGTATCTATGACACCGCAAAGGCACAGAGACACAACCTTAAAACTTCTTTGTGTCTCTGTGCCTTTGCGGTGGGAATAATGAAGGCAGGGCCAACGTGATGTCGGCCCTGCCTCATGGTTTTTAGAGGTATAAAACGTTCCGCAGAAATTACTTACCGTACAGAACGAATTTGCCGTCTTTGACGATCATCATGGAGAAGGCATCAATACCCAGGCCGTTATGATCGGTGGCGCTGAAGTTGTAGATACCGCCGGTTCCGGCAAAGCCCGTGAGATTCTCAATGGCATCACGAACCTTGGCCTTGTCGCTGCTGCCGGCATTCTCAATGGCCTTGGCCAGAATCATGATGGCATCAAAACCGTGGCCGCCGAAGGTGGAGGCTTTTTCACCAGCATACATGGTCTCGTAGTCGTGGATGTACTTTGTGAGAACGGCCTTCTGTGGCGCGTCATCGGCAAGCACATCGGCAGCAAGAAGACGACCACTGGGGAAGATAATACCCTCAGCCGCTTCGCCAGCAGCCTCGATATACTTAACATTACCGAAACCATGGCTCTGGAACAGGGGGACATCCCAGCCAGCCTGGCGCATATTTTTAGCAACAATGGCCTGGGCCGGTACGATGGACCAGTTAACCACGGCCTGGACATCGGCATTGGCCTTGATCTTGGTAACCACGGCGGAAAGATCGGTGGACTGCTTGTCGTAGACCTCGTCTTCGATGATTTCAATATTAAACTGAGGGGCAAATTTCAGGAGCTGCTCACGTCCTGCCTTACCAAAACCGGTGTTGCCGGCCAAGATGGCAATCTTGCTGATGCCAAGGTTGTTCATCTCCTTAAAGATCATCTGGGCAGCAAAGCTGTCAGTCTGAGGAGTTTTGAAGACCCATTTGGCCACCGGGTTGACAATAACCTCAGCGGCGCCGCAGGACAGCAAAATAACCTCTGCATTTTCGCAGATGGATTTGAGCTGCATGCTCTCACCGGAGGTGGAGGGGCCGAGGATGGCTATAACATGATCTTCTTCAATGAGCTGTTTGGCAAAGGAAACGGCTTTTTCGGGGCTGGCGGCAGAGTCCTTGACGATGAGTTCGATCTGCTGACCGTTGATGCCGCCGGCACTGTTAATCTGGTCAACCATCATCCGGATGGTGCGGGCCTCGGGGCCACCCAGAAAGGAGGCGCCGCCGGTCTCAGCCAGAATAGCACCAACCTTGATGGTTTCCTTTTTCTTTTCCATCTTGCTGCAGCCGCTGAACAAGGTGACGGCAAGGGCTGAGCAGGCCACGATGGCCAAAGTCATCAAAGAATTTCTAAATACACTCTTCATAATCATCTCTCTCCCAAGAAAAATTCAACGAACCTGCGTTGATATCACTGGTCAATGCAGGTGAAAAAGGCAGAAAATCTGCCGGAATTACAAGGTGAATTAAATGGCATACACTTCATCGCCGGACAGGAGTCTGATATGCTCCTTGGCAAGAAGCTCAATGGCGCGGTCAAGCTCGTCAAAGCGAAAGATAATCAGGCCTGTGCCGCCACTTTTCTGGGTAAAGGCGTACATATACTCAATATTAAGATTGCCTTCTTTAATGATCTGCAGCACATGGGCCAATCCCCCTGGCTTGTCGCTGACTTCGGCAACAAGAACTTGCGTGGTGCCCACGGTGAAGCCGCTGTCTTTGAGGACCTTGCGGGCTTTGTCTGTGTCGTTGACAATGAGGCGCAGGATGCCGAAATCAGCAGTGTCGGCCAGGGACATGGCGCGGATATTGATGCCATTCTGGGCGAGAGTGGCAGTGATCTCAGCCATCCTGCCTGACTTGTTTTCCAGGAAAATGGCAATTTGTTCTACTTTCATAAAAAGCCTCTTTTTTAAATGTAAGAAACCAGACCTGTTATCTCTACCTGCTAATCATTGATTTCTCAACTTGTTATTTCGCTGCAATATGGCTGCTTTGGATCCTATGCAACACCCTGGGGTAAAACCCTCTCCAGTTGCAAGATGTACCGTAACAAAACAGGCGGTGAGAAACGCGATCACGTGTCCACGTTTTTTACGATAGCGGACTATATCTTCCGTTTGTCAATAACCCGCTGGGCCTTACCCTCACTGCGCTGAATAGTCTTTGGCTCAACCAGTGTGGCCTTGCAGGACACCCCCAGGAGATCCTTGATTTCGGTCTGGATTCGTTTGGTGAGGTTTTCAAGCTGTTTGATCTCGTCGGAGAAGATTGCTTCGCTGACCTCCACCTGCACCTCAAGGGTGTCGAGGTTGCCCTTGCGATCAACAATGATCAGGTAATGGGGTTCAACACCTTCAATGGACATCAGGACATGCTCGATCTGGGAGGGAAAGACATTGACGCCGCGGATGATCATCATGTCGTCGGAGCGGCCGGTGACCTTCTCCATCTTGTAGAAACTGCGCCCACAGGAGCAGGGGGTGGTGATAATCCTGGAAAAATCCTTGGTGCGATAGCGGATGACCGGGAAGGCCTCCTTGGTCAGGGTGGTGAAAACGAGTTCGCCCTTTTCACCAAGGGCCAGGGGCGCAAAGGTGTCGGGATCGACGATTTCAGCCAGGAAATGGTCCTCCATAATGTGCAGTCCTTTCTGCTCTTCAATACATTCAACGGCCACGCCCGGGCCGATGATTTCGCTTAGGCCATAGATGTCAATGGCCTTGATCCCCAGTTTGGCCTGGATCTCTTCGCGCATGTTTTCACTCCACGGCTCAGCACCGAAAACACCCACCTTAAGGGCCAAATCCTTGGGGTCAACACCCATGTCCACCATGGTCTCGGCCAGGTTGAGGGCATAGGAGGGAGTACAGAGCAGCACAGTGGACTTGAAGTCCTTCATCAGCATGATCTGCCGTTTGGAATTGCCGCCGGAGATGGGCACCACGGTGGCCCCCAGCTCTTCAGCTCCATAATGAGCTCCGAGACCGCCGGTAAAAAGTCCGTAGCCATACGCATTATGGATGGTGTCTTTGGCGTGGGCGCCGGCCGCATTCAGGCTGCGGGCCATGAGTTCGGCCCACATCTTGATATCCTTCTTGGTATAGCCGACCACGGTGGGCTGGCCGGTGGTCCCGGAAGAGGCATGGATGCGGACGACCTCTTCCATGGGTACGGTAAAGAGGCCAAAGGGGTAGTTTTTACGCAGATCTTCCTTGGTGGTGAAAGGCAGTTTCTGGATGTCGGCCAGGGTTTTGATATCTGCAGGCGTCACCCCTGCCTCATCCATCTTGCCGGCATAATAGGGCACGGTGGCATAGACTCGGGCAATCTGTTTTTGCAGGCGTTTAAGCTGCAGGGCTTCCAGGGCCTGCCGTGGCATGGTTTCGTATTCTTCGTTATAGATCATATTTTTATCCTAAGAAGGTATAGAAGGTAAAGGAGGTAGAGAAGGTAAAGAATGGCCAGCGGTATTCTTTACCTTCTCTACCTCCTTTAACTTCTTTTATTCTTGTCCCATCAAGACGTTATCGCCCTTCCTTTTTGAAAGGCAGCGATATTCTCTTCAAGTTTGCGGGGTAGTCTCTTTTTCATAACCTCAAGAAAGATCTCCTCCTTTACAGGCAGAAAAGAGGAGAGGGCGCCCACCAGAGCCAGATTGGCGGCCCTAATCTCGCCGACACTGCGGGCAATGTCAAAACCGTCCACCTTGAAAGTGGCGATGCCAAGTTTTGTCAGTTCTTCGAGAATATCATGAGGATAGAGGGCCTTGCCGGTGGCCACAGAAGGTGGTGCGATTTTATGGGTGTTGACCACCACCTTGGTATCCTTGTGCATGAAGGGCAGATAGCGAACCGCCTCCATGGTCTCAAAGGCCACGACAAAGTCGGCCTGACCTGGATCAATGAGGGGTGAGTAAACGGTATCGCCATAACGGAGATTGGCCACCACTGAGCCACCGCGTTGGGCCATGCCGTGCACCTCGCTTTTCTTGGCATCCAAGCCTGCTTCTAAAAGGGCGTAGGCCGTGATTTCACTTGCCAGGAGAATGCCCTGGCCACCAACACCGGAGAATAATATGTTGCCGCTTGGTTTCATTATCCTACCTCCACTTCGCTGATGGCTTCAAATTTACACACCGCCCGGCACTGGCCGCAGCCGTTGCACATCTCGGTGCTGATCCTGGTGTAGCCTTTCTGTTTTTCTTTCTTACCCAAGGCTTTCGCCTCGTCAGGGGTGAGGGGCTGCCAGCTGATGGCCGGGCAACCCAGACGCACGCAGGCCTGACACCCTGTGCACTTGTCCACCGCGATGGTGAGGGGGGTGATTTTCTTGGTGCGCATCTCCGGGATGAGCACGCAGGGCGCCCGACAGATGATAACGCTGGTGGCATCGCGTTCGAGTTCTTCTTTGATAACTTTTCTGGTGCCGTTTATGTCGTGGGGGTTGACGGTGGTGACATGCTCGACACCCACGGCCCGACAGAGTTGTTCAAGGTTGATGGCGTGGGCTGGTTCACCCATGAGGGTGGCGCCTGAGGCTGGGTTTTGCTGCTGACCGGTCATGGCGGTGATGCGGTTGTCCAGGATGAGGACAGTGGCATGGCTCTTGTTGTAGGCCATATTGGCCAGACTGTTGATGCCGGAATGCAGAAAGGTGGAGTCGCCAATGACAGCAATGGTTTTTTTGTATTGGTCGCCACCGATGGCCTTTGTCAGACCGTGGGCAATGCCGATACTTGCCCCCATGCAGACACAGGAGTCCATGGCTGACAGAGGAGGCAAGAACCCCAGGGTGTAGCAGCCGATATCGCCGGAGACAAAAACATCCAGCTTGGAGAGATTGTAAAAGACAGCGCGGTGGGGACAACCGGGACACATGTTCGGCGGCCGCATGGGCATCGCTGCCGGCGCAAAGAGCTCTGGGCTCTCGCCGGTGAGTGCTTTTTTGATAATGGCGGCGTTGAGTTCGCCGGTGGCCGGGATCTTGTCTTTGCCGGTACAGGTGATGCCCATGGCCTTGATGTGGGTCTCAAAGAAGGGGTCAAGCTCTTCAACGATGATCACCTCGTCAACTGAGGCGGCAAATTTCCGGATCAATTGCTCTGGCAGTGGCCAGCTCATGGCAAGCTTAAGAAACGAAGCGTCTGGCAGGGCCTCTTTGCAGTGGAGATAGGCAACGCCGCCGGTGATGATGCCAAGCTTTTTGTCACCTTTTTCAATGCGATTGCCGGCGTAACTGTCGGCAAAGGCGAGCAGCTGCTGCTGTCTGCCGACCATGGCCTGCCGTCTGGCCCGGGCATTACCCGGCAGCATGACGAATTTGGCTGGGTCCTTGTCGATCTTTACCTCAACCGGACCCATGATCCGGCTGCCCACCGTGACCAGGCTCTTGACATGGGCCAGCCTGGTGGTGGTGCGAAACAGCACCGGGGTGTCATATTTTTCAGAGAGCTCAAAGGCCTCTTTCAGCATGGTCAGGGCCTCTTTTGGATCAGAAGGCTCGAACATGGGGAGTTTGGCGGCAAAGGCGTAGTTGCGGTTGTCCTGCTCGTTTTGCGAGCTGTGCATCTCGGGATCATCGGCATTAACAATGACCAGGCCACCCCGGCATCCGGTATAGGAGGCGGTAAAAAGTGGATCAGCAGCAACATTAAGGCCGACATGCTTCATGGTGACCAGTACCCGGGCGCCGGCAAAGGAGGCGCCAAGTCCTACTTCAAGCGCCACTTTCTCATTGGGTGCCCATTCGGTATAGACATCATTGTATTTGACCAGGTTTTCCAGGATCTCCGTGGAAGGGGTGCCGGGATATGCTGATGCCACGGTAACGCCTGCCTCCCAGGCCGCGCGGGCAATGGCTTCGTTGCCTGATAACCATATTTTCTCTGAATTGGCCTTGGCCACGGTGTCCTCCTTGAGTGGTGATGGGTGCAACTTGCGGCTTTACGTATAACTACCCATTTTGGGAAGAAGGCAGCAAGGGGGCTGGTCTGATTAGGGTAAATGCGTCTTTTTCAACACTGAAATCATCTTTTATAGGTAATGTTAGCAGGGTCTTTTACCATGTATTTTGGCGAAGATCAAGAAGGAGTGGGGGCGTGAAAAGGGGAGAGGCGAGCACTTTTTTGGATGGTGGAGTTATTTTTTTGGGAGGGCTGCAAGTTCGTCAGCCAGGTGGTCAACGAGGGAAAGGGCGGTGTTGAAATCAAAAACATTGAGCTGATTTTTGATGTTGTCCAGGAGCGGTGCTAAGGAGTCCAGATGACCCAGGTGGCTTATCAGATTGTCAATGGCTGCCTCGGCATCAAGATCGTTGACGGTGAGCATTTTTTTGAGGCTCTCGATTAACGAGGCCATGGCGGCGAAATCGATATCGGTTGGCGGGGGAGATTGTCTGGCTGGGTTTTTGGGTCGCCGATCTTTTTTAGGGACAGAGTCAATTGATTTCAAAACAAGGGCCAGAGCTGCGGTGAAATCTGAGATCGCCAGGGCTGAGGGCGGAGTGCCTGTGCTCAGGTGATTTTCAAGTTCCTGGGCATTGCGTTCAAGATCAGGGGCAGACAGATTGGCGGCAACGCCCTTGATACTGTGGATAAGCATTTTTGCCTGGT
>JAHJKA010000091.1 GCA_018822545.1 Pseudomonadota bacterium | reverse complement strand
CTTGCACACGTTCCTTCATGCCCACCACACCCTGCTCTTGTGGCTGGCCGGCAGCTCCGTTTTTACCTTTGTCGGTACCCTGATCCTGGTTCCCATTCTCCTAGTCCGCCTGCCCACTGATTATTTTGCCCATGGCAAAAGGCACCCGGCCCCCTGGGTTCACCACCACCCGCTGATCCGATTCATCCTCATCTTTGGCAAAAATATGCTTGGTGCCCTATTTCTCCTGGTCGGTTTTTTTATGCTTTTTTTACCAGGCCAAGGGTTGCTGACCATGGTCATGGGTGTTGTCTTTCTTGATCTCCCTGGCAAATACAGATTAGAGAGATGGCTTATCTCCCACCGCGCCATCCTGAAGTCCGTCAACTGGCTCCGCCTGAAGGCCCACCGCCCAGTGCTCATCATCGACACCAGCAGCACTCCTGAGTCTCCCAACCTGCCTTGACCATCCTCACCACCGGCAACACATCCCGGCATCATCTCTTTCTTTGACAGTCGTACTCCTTTTCCTATAGGATAAAACCTGGCAGCAACTCGCAGCTCAAATTCCCCATGAAACCCTGGATTCCGCAGGAAAATGGGGCAGTCATTTTCCCAGCACCAGAACAATGAACACTTTGTGACTTAAAGTGTGCGGAGACAGTGTTGAATATGACTTTTCTTAACCTAGGTTCCATCAGCAAAAAGCTGGCTTTACTCATACTTCTTGCGGTATTGCCCGCCATGGGCATTCTTTTATATTCAGGCTTGGAACAACGCCGAAATTCCATCGAAAGCGCCAAACGGGATGTTTTGATGCTGACCCACACCATGGCCGGTGTGCAAAATGAGATTACCCGTTCCACCAGACAAGTTCTCTCCACCCTGTCCCTCCTGCCAGCAATTCAGGCCATGGATCTCAAGGCAAGCGCTGAAATTTTTCGTGCTCTGCTTGAAACAAATCCCACCTATAACAATTTTCTACTCCTTGATCACAACGGCGAGGTCATAGCAACGGGAAGACCTTTTGCCGGAAAAAATCTGGCCGACCGTAAACATATCCGAGAAGCCTTGGACCAAAAAATCTTTACGGTTGGTGAATATATCGTTTCCAGGGGTGGGTCCCCTGACCAACTATTACCCTTTGCCTATCCCGTGCTCGACAAAAAAGGGGGAATCAAGGCCATCGTGACCACGGCCATCAATCTTGCTGATTTCTCCACCTTCCATAGCCTCTCAGCCCTCCCTGAAAAATCCTTTGTGGCCATGACCGACCACCAGGGTCTTCGCTTGTTTTACTATCCGGCCCAGGAAGAGACCAATCCCCTTGGCAAAGCGATTCGAACCACGAGTTGGGAAATTGCCCGAAAAGCTCAGGAACCCGGAATATTCATCGGCACAGGCTCAGATGGCATGCGCCGCATATTTGCCTTTGAGCAGGTTCGTCTCGCCCCTGATAAGACCCCCTATATATACGTATGGGCCGGCATTCCTGAGGTCCGTATCCTCGCCCCTGCCAACGCCATCCTTACCAGGAACCTGCTGATCCTGCTCCTGGCCTTGACCATATCACTGTTCATCTCTTGGCTCTTTGGCAAAAAGACATTTATTGCCCCCATACAAGGTCTTGTGTCTTTGACACAACAATTTGGCAAAGGAGACCTTGTAGCCCGTACTGCATTACCAGATACGCACGACGAGTTTGCAAAACTCACCACGGCGTTTCATGATATGGCCACAGCCCTGACCCTGAGCCGGAGGACTTTACAAGAAAATGAAGCAAGGTTCCGGCTGCTGATGGACAGGCTGGATGCCCTTGTCTATGTGGCCGATATGGATACCTATGAGGTTTTGTTTATCAACGAGTACACGAAAAAACAATTTGGCGATATTATCGGTAAAACGTGTTGGCAAACCATCCAAAAAGACCAGAGCGGGCCTTGCTCCTTTTGCACCAACAAATATCTTGTCGATGCGGACGGCAACCCAGGTGAGGTATATAGCAGTGAATTTCAAAATACAGTAACAGGACAGTGGCTTTTTATGCACGACAGGGCCATAAAATGGATCGACGGCCGTATAGTAAGGCTCCAGATTGCCACAGATATAACCAATCGAAAGAAAACTGAAGAAGAACGGGAACAGCTCATTGCGCAGCTGGAAGAAGCCGCTGGCAAGATCAAAACCTTAAGCGGTTTTTTACCGATTTGTGCATCCTGTAAAAGGATACGAGATGACCAGGGTTATTGGAATCAAATAGAGTCATATATCCGGGATCATTCTGAGGCAGAATTCAGCCATAGTATTTGCCCTGGTTGTGCTAAAAAGCTATACCCTGAATTCGTCGACGATGACGGGAATTTCCCTGACCAGAAATAAAAGTCATACTCTTTCCTGATACATGTTGGTCAACAAATAACCACCCCTGGGGCCACAAGTGAAATTATCCCCCTGGGTTTCTTGGCGCCGAGTTCAGCCAACGTATCTCCACCCTCTTCCGTGGGGCAGGCCGTTGATAAATCTCTCTGCCATAACCAACGGCAATGACCGCATATATCTCCTCATCCCGAGCAATACCTAAACTTGCACCGATGGCGTGATCATGGCGCATGGCCTCCACCGCAAAACCGATAAGACAGGTGGAAAGACCAAGGGCATGGGCGCCAAGCAGCATATTGCCACTGGCAAGAAGGGCATCTTCGGCCGGACAGCTGGCCTCTTGCCTGCCACCCACCAAAATGGCCGCGGGCGCTCCATGAAAGAGATGGTCTTCGCCGCGCTCGTCCCAGTCCGCAAGACCTTCGCGTACCGTCTGATAATGGCGGCGATAATAGCGGCCCAGGCTGTCACCGGCAAAGATTCTCGCAGCCAGACGCCACAGGGGACTTGCCGCCTTTTTGTTGAGTCTGTGAAAGAATGCGGCAGTCAATCCGCCAAGCAACTCCACCTCCCCACGATTTTTCAGGATGGTAAAGGTCCAGGCCTGGCTATTGGTGCCGGATGGGGCGGTGGTGCCTATTTTAACCAGGTCCTCAAGATACGCCAACGGCACCGGCTTTTCGTGATAGCTGCGCACCGAGCGCCGGGAACGAAGCAGCTGGACAAGATCGGCGGCAGCCATTGCACCTGGGGCCAACCAACCTTTTTTTTCTTCTATATGCTTGAACCCAAGATCTGCATACACCTCGCTAATTTCGATGGCCTGAACAGGGCAGACGGCCTGACAATGACCGCAGGCCATGCATTTGTCGCCGCTGGCCCTGGCAATGCCATCAACAAGGGTAAGAGTCCGATCGGGACACACGGTAATACAGAGGCCACAGCCGCTGCATCGATCTAACTTTATAGTGGGAAAAGTGATCATAGAAATACCCATCAAAATTTAATCAGAATATCTGCCAACCGGCCGCAGGCAGCAGGCTCTGGTGAGCATGAACTCTTCACCGAGCCAAAGTATGTCTCACCCCTCTTCGCCGTCACTGCACCCGCAGCTCTCCCGTTCAAAGAAACACACCGGG
>JAHJKA010000090.1 GCA_018822545.1 Pseudomonadota bacterium | reverse complement strand
AACATGAAACTAATTTCCACTACCGCCACATTCTGAACCACAAAAAGTACTGCTAGGCCGGCAAGGATCAGACTCACAACAAGTTTCGAATGCATAGCTAATAGCCTCCTGGTGATTAAAATTGTGCTTCGATCACCCTGTCGAGATTCTGCCTGGCGATGATCATTTTTCTGTATTTATCTTTAATTTTACCAACGTTCCCAGCCAGGATCGCTTTAAGGAGATCGCCTTCCAGTTCAGCCACCTCTATTCTCTCGTAATAATCCATGGTCTCCTTGAGATGAGCCAAAACGATTTTGCCGGTGAGCAGTGGATGATTATTGGTAACATTGGCATCAGCAAAGCGGGTGCCGTGCTCAAGTTCAACGACTAATCCCGCAACAAAAGCTTCAAGGGGAACGGCCATATTTTCTCGATTAACCGCACCTAAAATTATCGCGGCCTCACCACGGTCAACAGCGTCATCCTGCTTGCTGCTCCAATCGCTGATCCCGAGTTCTCGGCACACCCGCTGCACTTCTTCAACGGTGACATATACAGGTAGCTGCATCGTCATTCCTCCCTAGGTTATAACCAGTTTTTGCGTTTGAAAAATCGTACCATGGTGACAGCAACCACCAGCATCACACCCCAAAAAACAAAATACCCGTAGCGAAAATGCAGCTCCGGCAGATATTCGAAATTAGTGCCGTAGATCCCGGCAATAAAGGTAAGAGGTATAAAGATCGCCGAAAAAATGGTCAGGACTTTCATGATCTCATTCAAACGGTTGCTGACCCCGGTATTATAGATATTAAGATGATCAGAAAGCATTTCTCGATAGGTATCAATGACTTCCACCGCCTGGGTTGAAAGATCAAGGAGATCTTTCAGAAACGGCATGGTCTGCTCCTGGACCAGATTTGAATCAATCCTGCTGAGCTGCAGGATGAACTCCCGCGCCGGCCGGATCGATTTGCGCAGATAGTTCATTTCCCTCTTATAATTATTGATTTTACTGAGAATCTCCTGGGTGGGATTATCAAGAATTTCGTCCTCAATGGCCTCGATCTGTTCCCCCAGCCGTTCAATAATAAAGATATAATTGTCGATTATGGTATCCAGCAAGGCATAGGCCAGATAATCAATACCGACCCCCCGTATCCGGCCTTTATGCTTGCGGATTCGTTCTCGCACCGGCTCAAAGACATCACCGGGTCTTTCCTGAAAGGTAAGAAGAAACGTGGTGCCAAGGACCATGCTTAATTGCTCGCTATGAATTTTCCCATCGGCCTGGTCATAGCGCATCATTTTGATCACAAAGAACAAATAATCATCGAACTCCTCCATCTTGGGACGCTGACCCGTATTGACAATGTCTTCGAGAGACAAGGCATGAAGTCCGAAGCCTTGACCAATTTCTCGGATCACCTCGGTATCATGGAGGCCGTTGATATTGACCCAGGTGACCGTTTCTGACTCCTTGAACACGATGCCTTCTTTGATGTCATGCAATTCCAGTTCCGTCAGACTGTCTTTGGTATAATCAATGACCTTGATGGTGGCGTCCTGAACTTTTTGTTTGCCAATAAAGACCAACTCCCCCGGAACCTGACCGATTGCGGCCTCTTTGTTTTTAAAAAAACGTGCCATCCCATGTCACCTTCTCTTTGTCTTTTGCGAGATTCTTTTGTCACCGTGCAACTCTTGGCCGCTCGTGTTGCACAAAGTACCAATCGCATCTCCGCCAGCAACTCCCTTTCCCCGAGAGAACCTAAACGACCTTGGTGGGCTCTTGCTCCTGGTGGTCCAGTTTTTTACCCAGCAGATAGGCGTCAACCGACACAACCAGCCAACCGACAAGCACCAGGACACTCAGCAGGGTATCGGAACCGGTGGTGGCCTGCCGAACCGCGTCCGTAATGCCGTTGACATCAACCTGCCCCGCCTCGATCGTCATATTTCCCACGATGGCCAAGGCCTTGTTGATGGCCTGGATCGTCATGATCCCCAAAAGCGCTAAAAAGGCCAGCATCACCAGGGTGCCACGCAATCTCCGTTTCAATACAAACTGTCCCAGCCCCGGCAACACCAGAGCTGACAGCAGAACTCCTTTGAGGGCATTCTTCATGGCGCCTGATCTCCTTTAAACGATTTTTATACAGCAAACAGAATTAATCAGATTTTTCAATTATCCTTATTAGTTACTGAAGATATATTTCAACCCCGTGCCACACACTTTCCAGCCGCCACTTTCTGCAATTTCTTGCCGATCAATGAGCGGCACCCCCCCCCCACTAGGACTACCAGAGACTTATTGATATGACTCAACTGGCCCCAAATTTCCGTCAACACTTCCATACGATTCAATGTCCTTTCCTAAAGTATATTTTTTACCGGCAGCCCCAGAGCACCGCCTTGTCTAATTGTTTTAACAATTCCGTGCTCTTTGTCCCCATAAACCAGCCCTTGATCCCTTCGTGTTGCCTGCCCAGAAGACCAAGCGCCACCACGGCATACTTATGTTCTTCCGCTTCCCGTTGGATGGCGTGACCCACCCGCAGCGCCTTCACTGTCTTGGTGAAAATTCTTTCTTCCGCCACGCCATTATCAACAAGCCGTTCGCGGGCCTCACCAAAAACATCGCTGATATCAATTGTCTGCCCCTGTTCTACATGAAACAAAGTGATGCTGTGCTCCTCTTGGTTGGCGAGCATATACCCCACATGATCGGCAACCCGAATGGCAGTGTCTGAACCATCAAGGCATAACAGAACGTTCTTTCTTCCTACCTCTGGATTGCGGCAAACCCACAGCGGAAAATCAAAAACCTGGGCCAGCATCTCATCACAGACACTGCCATCAAGAAATTTTTCAAGCCCTGAGAGTCCGCGGCTGCCGAGCACCACAGCATCATAGTTACCGTGGTGACCTTCACGAATAATGGCCATGCCCGTTGAGTCCACCTTGGCCATAATCTTTGTATCTATATGCTCTCTGCGTATCCCGGATTGGCAGAGCGACCGTCGGCTTGCTTCCAATATCTTCTCCTGCTGACTTGAGATCACAATCGCGCCCTTTTCATCAGGGGCAAGCCACTCTTCGCCCAGACAAGGTTCTGCTGACGATGAACCAGGCACCACTAAGAGCAAGGTGACCCTCATATCTTCTCTGATCTCAAAAAAGGAAGTGATGAAAGCTATCCCATCCGTACTGCGGGTATCACCAACCGTAATGAGAAAATGCGTGTCAGTCATAGCAAGGACTCCTGGGCTACCGGGCAAGGCATTTAAGAGCAATTGTAAAATTGATACCCGTGCAAGCAGCCTACTTTTATTTCACATAATTCTAAAGTTATCTGGATGCAAACAACCCTCTCCGAGGCGAACCACCCAGCGTTCCAAAAAACAGCAATCAACTGCTTCTTTTTGGTTTCTTCATTAACCGACCGCACCATGTCATAGAGCTGCCCAGGAACATGCGGCACTTCTCTCAAAGATAGGGCAAGAAAAGACGAAAGAGTTTGTTTCGCATTTTACTTGCCAGATTCCTGGACATAAGTTCATCAAGCAGCACCTGTTTTGCGGCGCTGACTTTGCGATCAAATATTTGCTGTAGGGAACTCGCCAGTTCCCGGTCATAACATTCCACATTAAACTCAAAATTCAGGGCAAGACTGCGCGTATCCCAATTTGCCGAGCCCATGAGTACCCAGGCCTGATCAACAATCATCATTTTCGAGTGGTCAAAGGGCGCCGCCGACTTATACACTTTACAGCCAGCGTCAAGCAATTCATCAAGGCCTGCGTCAGAAGCCCACTTCACCATGCGCAAATTAGGCTCCGAGGGCAGCAGGATCTGGACATCAACACCCCGCAGAGCGGCAATACGCAAGCCTGTAACCAGCCCGCTTTCCGGCAGAAAATATGGAGTTGCTATCTGAATGGTTTTGCGGGCAGATGCCAGTGCCCCTAAAATGACCATATGGATTTTGTCAAAATCTTCATCTGGCCCATCGGCAATTCCCCGAGCCACTCCGGCGCCTCCTTGAGCAATATGAGGAAACCATGCCTCTCCGCAAAGTTTCTCGCCGGTGGTGAAGGCCCAGTCTTCGGCAAATATTTTCTGCAATGCCGCCACCACAGGACCCTTAATATGAAAATGGATATCCTGAATAGGACTGCGCGGTTGCTGATCGAGAACATTCCCGTCTTGGATATTCATGCCCCCCGTAAATCCGGTCTTGCCATCAATAACAAGAAGTTTACGGTGATTGCGGAGATTGAGATAACGGAAACGCCAGGGCAGCAATGTTTGCATGAAACAGGCCGCCGGTATGCCGTCCTTGCGTAACCGCCAGGTTATGGGCGGCAGTGAATACCTGGCGCCCACGCCATCAACGAGAACCCTGACCTCAACCCCGGATTTACGGGCCTCATGCAGGGCCTCACGAAAGGTGTTGCCCCAGCGGTCATTGGCAAAGATATAGGAGCATAAGGATATCGAGTGTTTTGCTTTTTTAATCTGGGCAAGCATGAGCGGATAGGCCTGGTCACCATTGACCAGAGGGACAATGGTATTGCCGCGCATCAAAGGCTGCCGGGTCACCTTCTCCGTCAACCGGCAGAGCATTGCCAGACCACTTTCTCCCTTACAGATACACTCCTCGACATAAGAGGCCGAAACAGCTGAACTCTCGTCCGGCAAAGGAACAATCTCCCGGGAAGCATAGCGGGTCTTGGCCCGCCGCTTGATTCTGTTGACGCCCAAAAGCCAATAGAGGCCTACCCCGAACAGCGGGGAAAACCAAACCAGCCCCAGCCAGCCTGTGGCCGAACGGGTATCTTTTTTTTGCAGGAGAATATGAACAGCGGTGGCCAAGGTAATAGCCAGACCCACCATGGTGAGCAGATAAGGCCAGATGCGTTGATCAACCCCCCAAAGAAACATGAACCCCCCATTTCTCGCTTCTGTATTGTTTGGTTATGGTGATCGGGCACCGGCGCCGCGACAAAGCATACAACCCCCATAGAGCGTCCCCATCCACCCGATCTCCCTGTTCAGGAGCGACGGAACTCAGTTTTCGAACATTTTGGGCAGGGCGGCAGGCGACCGGGATTTTTTAGATTGAGCTTAGCGCCACAGCTTGTACAGGTGAACTCCCCGCCATGGGTAACCTCGCCGGTCTTATACGACAGCGAGCTGTCGAGCTTGTCGCTTATGCTCTTGGTCCATTCACTTAAGCCCCTGGTCACGTTCAAAAGGAAGGCCCCGCTCTTATCCAGGGAGAGTTTTTTGATGTGTTCCGCCTCGTTGGAAATCTCCCGCCACAGCGCCCCACCTTTATTATGTAATCGGGTGAAATCTTTGCGCGTTTCCTCGATGTCCTCCTCCACTTTTGGTTTTATCTGGCTGACCGAAGAGGAGATATCTTTTCTCAGGGCCTCTCCGGCCCGGGAGATAAGATCTTTTGAATGTTCCCCCATTTGTTTAAGCTCGGCCACCGCCTTTTCCATAGCATGGGTGATAGACTCGGTATTTATCTTGTCATTGAGTTCGCCGAAGGTTTTACTTACCCGCTGCCGCAGTTTTTCATAGACAGCCAATTCCTCTTCAACCGCCTTATTCTCTTTCTTTTTATCAGCCATGATCATTCCTCCTGTTAATAATATTTAAAATATTACCACGCTAAATCAAGAGCTTCTTCCTATCTTGACACAAGTTTCCTGTTTTCACACCCCTTTCTCAAAAACATTCGGGCCCAGAATTTCGTTTGAGTAATTCTAGCACCTCTCCCCCCATACCTGAGGTCATGATGCCATTACCAAGAGAGCAGGACATCGGGCATTTTAGACCACCTTCTCTTCAGCGTATGGAGCACTGGCCCGGCACTCCAAAAAAATACGGGCCGTACAGTGGGCGCAGATTTCCTTATCCAGACACTTGAAAATTTCAGCAATGGCCTCGCGCTTGGTTTCATAGATGTTTTCGGCGCCGATTTTCATGAGATCATCCACCAGGCTGAAATGGTCGCAGACCCCTTCATTGATATGATAAAAATAGAGACCACCCCCCTCCTTTTTACGCTCTTCAGCAAGGCGCACCAAAAATTCGGCGCCGGCCATATCGATGAAATTGATTTCCCGGGCCACGATGAGCAGATGTTTCTGCCCGGGGTTTGCGAGAAGCATATCGTTCAAAGTCTCCCGGACATAATTAACGGCGCCAAAATAGAGGGAATCCTCAATGCGGATGATCTTCAACTGCGGGCACTCGGGCAGGCTCGGGTCCGTGACAAAAGAGCGCCTTTCCTGGCGCGGATCGGGAACCCGGATGCGGAGACGGGGATGGGAGGTACGCTTCAGATAGAGCGCCAGCGACAGCATGACCCCAAGGAAAATGGCGAACTCCAGCTCCAAAAACAGGGTGGCAAAAAAGGTGGTGCCCATAATCAGGGTTTCGTAGCGGCTGGCCCGGAGAATCTTGCGGATATGATGGAAATCAATCAACCGCCAGGCCACCAGAAAAAGAATCCCGGCCATGGCGGCGTTAGGGAGATAAGCAGCCAATGGGGCAACCAAGACAACAATAACAATTAAAAGACTGCCGGCAAAGATGGCGGCAAGCGGCGTTTTAGCCCCGGCCTGATAGTTGAGACCACTCCTGTTGAAGGAGCCGGTGGCGACATAGCCGGAGAAAAAACAGCCGAAAATATTGGACATACCCTGGCCGATGAATTCCTGGTTGGCGTCAAGATTCTGGCCGGTCTTATCGGCCAGGGAACGGGCAATGGACAGGGCCTCAGTGAGGGCAAAAAGAGTCGTTGCCAAGGCAGCCGGCGCCAGCATCTTGATATTGGCCAGGGAGAACTCGGGCACAGAAAGGGGCGGCAAGGACGAGGGCAAGGCGCCCACCGAAACAATACGCGTCACCCCCGCGCCCACGATGCGGGACAGGGCAAAGGCAAAGACACTGCCCACCAGCATGGAGACGATCATGTACGGAAATTGCGGTTTGAAACGCCTGATCAGCAAACCGGCAATCATGGTCACCAGACCGACAGCAGTAACGTACATATTGATGTCGCGGCCGTGGGCAACAACCGCGAAAATGGTCTCATGAAAATTGCTGCCGCGGGGCAGGGACAGGCCTAAGAAATGTTTCAACTGGCTGGTGGCAATGAGAATGGCAGCGCCGGCTGTAAAACCAACCACCACCGAATGGGAGATGAAATTGACCAGGGTGCCGAACCGAGCAAGGCCCATGGAAAACTGGATGAGACCAACCATGAGGGTGAGGGTGAGGGCGAGCTCCACGTACTGAGCGCTGCCCGGTTCTGCATGTTGACTCAAAACAGAGAAAATAACGATGGAGGCCGCCGTGGTGGGCCCGGACACGAGATGCCAGGACGAGCCGAAAAGGGCGGCGATAATGGCAGGGATCATCCCGGCATAGAGGCCATACTCAGGGGGCATGCCGGCGATGGTGGCAAAAGCCACGCCCTGGGGCAGAGCGACAACAGCGCCGGTGACTCCGGCCATCAGATCATCACGAAATGTCGAGCGGGTAACCCGGGGCCACCATTTCAGAAACGGAAAAAACACAGAATGCCAATTTTGCTGATTCATGACGTTTTTTTCTCCCGATCTCTCACTGCCTTGTTTCTCCTCAGGATTCCTGTCAACATGGCCCCTGCGTTGAGCAACGACTATGCTTCTTGTGGACGCGGCCCTGTTTTTTCTTCTCTTTATTGTACTCAGTAAGTGTAGATTGATATCATATCAGAAATGCTGCCTCCCTTAACAAAATTAACCACCCAAAGGGGCCTTTTTATACCACAAGGGCATAAGTTTCGTTTGAGCAAACTAACTGCTCAACTCAGCTTTATCATCCCGGATGACCGCCAGTGATTACCGTCAGTCACTTTATCACCTCCTTATGGCCTATATTTTTTTAGCACAAAGCCCAGGCATCTCTGACCTTCCTGGACAAGATGTAACCATGATATGGTTGAGAGTTGTAGCCCAAAGCTTCTGGTTTCTGTCCGTGGATCCAAAAGTGACCAGCGCTGTTATTAATGACAAACCTGCGGCACATATTCCGGTGGGCAGAGTTCAAGTTTCGGTCCAGGGAATTTGCCCTGCCGTCTTTTAAACTCAGGATCGCCCAGATGGCAGTGGGCGCTCTTGACTTGATCCTAGCGGGCAGCGTGTTGTTTGTGCTCCTGCCGGAGCAGGTGGCTTTTTCTTTGCCTCACTTTCTCGGCATTTATCTCCTGGCTCAGGTGGTGGCGTTAATCAGTAACGTGCCCGGCGGCCTCGGGCTCTTTGAATCGATGATTCTGCTCTTTGCGCCGCAGGCCTCTTCTGCGGCCCTGCTCGACTCTTTACTGCTCTTTCGAGCCGTCTATTATTTCAGCCTCGGCATGGCACCTCTCTCCGGCCTGGAAAATCGTCTTTTTACCCCGCTCTGGAACCGGATCGGTGCCTTTATCTTCTGCCAGAGTGACCATTTTTATAATTTTGAGGGGTTGCGTTTCTGCAAGGAAAAATTCGGCCCGATCTGGGAACCCAGCTACCTTGCCTGTCCAGGAGGCTTTGCCCTGCCGCGCATTCTGACCAATATCACCACCCTTATTTCAGGCGACATGAAAGGCGTTCTCGGCAAATGAGTGCTCTGAAAACAAGCTCTTTTTATTCTTCCAAAAAAAGACACCTCTCTTCCCTGACACAACTCACAAATGAGCAATTAAACCATTTGCTAAAATACTTATTTTCTGGTTAACAAGAGCATGGTGTGCTGAACCTTGCTGACGACTCACCGTCCTAAAAAATCGTGGCCAAGCAAGGGATGGCCGGGACACATTTTTCTGTTCGTGAATTAATTGACTGGACGGTCAGACATAGCTTTTACTAACATCAGAAGAATGAAAAGTGCAGAGGGCGATTTCCGCTTCTCGCTCACCATCAACCCTGCCGATCAAGAGCTGCCGGACACGGTATTGATCGATACCCAACGGAGACTTTTACGGCAGAAAGTTCTTACTTATAAATTCAGAGGAGAGTGTCATGACGGCGCAGAAAATGAGCTTGGCAAAATCTTTTTTGGTAACCATCGCCCTGACGGCCCTGATCCTTGCAGGCTGTGCCACCGTGGGCCAGGTTTTTCCTGATGCCGCGGTTAAGGACATTGTCATCGGCCAGACAACCAAGACAACTATTGAAAAGATGTTTGGCCAGCCGTGGCGAACCGGTCTTGAAAACGGCACAGAGACCTGGACCTATGGCCACTATCGCTATAGCGTGTTTAAAAAAACCCAGTCCCGCGATCTGGTTGTCCGCTTCAACAAGAATGGCTTAGTCGAATCCTACGCATACAGCGCGACACCCAAGTAAAGGGCAGATAAAAACATGGAGAAGTCAACCGCCTCTTCCTCAACTCGGCGCTGACTTCTCCGAAGAAAGGCTATAGTTCCTCTTATGATTCCTTACGCAAACCAGCATATCACAGCGATGGCAAGGCACTTTTCTGCGGCAGCCTTCACCTGCTTTCTGCTTTTATTTTTTGCTGTGGCCCAGGCGGGCGCCACCGAACAAAAGGGTTCTGCCCCGGTCATGCCCGAAGTCTGGAGCGCCGAGGAGTTGGTGCGTTTCGCCCTGGCCAACAACCCGGACAGCAAGATGGCAAGGGAGCGGATCAAGGCCGCCGAGGCCGCCATTATGCTCCAGAAGGCTTCTCTCTATCCCAGCTTGTCGATCAATTCGGAGTACAGTCAGACCGACAATGCCATGTACTCCTTTGGCAACATCCTCAACCAGGAATCCTTTGACCAATCAATCGACTTCAATAATCCCGGCCGCACCGATAATCTCAATACCGGGGTGCAACTCAGCTACCGCCTCTATAACGGCGGCCGCGACCAGGCCGGATTAAAGGCGGCCGAGTCAGAGGCCGAGGCCAAGGAGATGGAGCTGCGCATGGTCCACGATCGTCTGGCCCTTGAGGTTCTCCGCGCCTTCAACCTGATTATCCAGGCCGACGAAATGGTTAAGGCCCACGAGGCCATGGTCCGGGCCATCACCGCCTCTCTGGTGGTGGCCCAGGCCCGCTATGAGGAAGGTGCGGTGCTGCGCGTCGATCTTCTCGATCTTGAGGTCCAGCGTGCCAATTCCCAGGAAAACCTGATCCAGGCCCGCCATGGCCTGGAGCTGTCCCGCCAGATTTTGCTCAACCTCCTGGGCCTCAGCGGGCAGGAGCTGCATATCATCCCGGCGTGCGACCAGGTCCAGCAGGTTCCCCAAAACACGACCTATGATCAACGCCCGGAACTCAAAAGCCTGGATGCCATGATCGCGGCCACCAAGGCCCAACTCCGCCAGGCCAACGGTGGCTATCTCCCCGTGGTGGACGGTTATGCCGGTTATGGTCTGGATACCGGCTTTGTCACCGACAATTCCGGCGACTCCTGGCAGGCCGGGATCAAGCTGCAATACACCCTGTTCGACGGTCACCGTACCCAGGCAAATGTTGCCAAAGCAGCAGCCCAGCTTGCCGAGATCAAAGCGCGCCGCCGCAAGATCGAGCTGGCCATTGAGCTCGAAATCAAGCAGGCCAATCTTGCCCTGCATGAGGCCCAAGAACGCATGGCTGTCACCGAAAAAACCGTGGCCCAGGCCGAAGAGAGCGCCCGCATCAACCGCAATCGCTTCAGCGAAGGCTTAATCCTCACTGCCGATCTCATTGCCGTGGAAATCCGCCTCACCGATGCCCAGATCCGCCGGGTCATCGCCTGCACCAAGCGCCGCATTGCCGTGGCCGAGTTACGGCGGGCCATGGGGCTACCGCAGTTCGATGCCCTGGCCGTAAATTCCGTCACCAGTACTCAGTAACCAAAGGGATACATTATGCAATCTCGATCTTTTCGCCTCATTCTTATCTGTTTTCTGCTGTTATTATCCCCGGCCTGCGACCGCGAGAAAGAATCCAAGGAGCAGCGCGCCTTGCCCATCGTTGAGGTGCGGGTGGCCTCGGTCAGCCAACAGCTCCAGGCCCAGAAAAACGAGGTGACGGGTACGGTGAGCGCTGTTGACCGTGCCACCATCGCCGCCCGCGTCGCCGGGGTCATCAACGAATTACCCATTGATTTAGGGAGTGTGGTGCAGAAGGGTGATGTACTGGCCAAGATCGGCGCCGATGAGATTACCGCCCGCTTGCGCCAAGCCGAAGCCCGGTTGGAACAAGCCAGGCGCAACGTGGACCGGGAAAAACGGCTGTTGGAAAAAGAGGCCGCCACCCGCTCCGGCGTTAAAGATCTTGAAGAGGCCCTGCGCATTGCCGAGGCCGGTTACCAGGAAGCCCGCACCATGTTCGGCTACACCACCGTGACCGCCCCCTTTGCCGGCCTGGTGGCCCAGAAGATGGTCAACATCGGCGATCTCGCCTCCCCCGGCACCCCCCTCTTAACCCTGGAAAGCAGCCGCCGCCTGCAGATCGTTGTCGAGGTGCCCGAGACCTTAGCCCAGCAGATAGAACAGAATGCCGAACTGCCCTTTATGGTGCCGGCCGCTGATTTTTCAGGCACGGGTCGCGTCGCCGAGATCGCGCCGGTGGCCGATCCCCTGTCCCGCACCGCCACAGTAAAAATCGCCATCGAGGCCCAACCCCGGCTGCGGCCGGGCCAGTTTGCCCGGGTAACCCTGGCCGGTTCGGCGGTCACCGCCCTTTTGGTGCCGACCTCGGCCCTGGTCAGCTTCGGCCAGATGGAACAGGTCTTTATCGTGGAAGAGAATGTGGCCCGCCTGCGCCTGGTGCGCAGCGGCGGCCGCAACAACGGCATGGTGGAAATCATCAGCGGCTTACACGGCGGCGAGCAGGTGGTAACCGCCAACAATGCCCAGCTCATTGACGGCCAGCCCCTCAAGGTTATGCCATGAGCGAGCAAACACCTGAAAACAACCTCGGTTTTGCCGGACGTCTTGCCGCCTTCTTCATCAACTCCAAGCTGACCCCCATCGGCATTGTCGCCTCCCTTCTGCTCGGGGTCATGGCGGTGGTCATGTTGCCGCGGGAGGAAGAACCGCAGATCAAGGTGCCGATGATCGATGTGATGGTGGCCATGCCCGGCGCCACCCCCAAGGAGGTGGAAGAGCGGGTCTCCATCCCCATGGAAAAACTGCTCTATGAAATTCCCGGCATTGAATACATCTATTCCACCTCCATGCCGGGCCAGAGCCTTTTGATCGCCCGTTTTTACGTGGGTGAAAAGCTGGAAGATGCCATTGTTCGCCTCAACCAGAAACTGGCCACCAATTTCGACCGGATTCCCCAAGGGGTTTCCCATCCCCTGATCAAACCGCACACCATTGACGACGTGCCGGTGCTGGCGCTGACCTTCCACAGCAAGGTCTACGACCATTACACCCTGCGCCGCCTGGCAGCCCAGGTGGATGATGCCATCAAAAATATCCATGCCGTGGCCGAGACCAAACTCATCGGCGGCTTCCGCCGCCAGCTCCGCATCCTCTTTGACCCGGCCCGCCTGGCCGCCCGCCATCTGACCGTAAACGACATCGTGGGGCGCCTGCAAGAGGCCAACCAACAGAGCCACTCCGGTGTCCTGCAGGCCATGAACAACGAAGTTCTGGTGCAGACCGGCCAATTCTTTACCTCGGCAGATGAAATTGGTCGGCTGGTGCTTGGCGTCCATGGCAGCAAACCCGTGTATCTCCATGACGTTGCCGAGATCATCGACGGCCCCCAGGAGCCGGACAACTACGTCCTCTTCGGGCCGGGCCACGGCCAGCCTGAAGAAGCGGCGGTCACCCTGTCGGTGGCCAAGAGACCGGGCGCCAATGCCGTTCATGTGGTGGACACCATCCTCAGCAAAATCGATTCCCTGCGCGGCCGCCTCATTCCGGCCGAGGTCGAGGTCACCGTCACCCGTAATTACGGCGAAACAGCGGCGGAAAAATCCAATGAACTCCTCTTGCACATGGGCATCGCCGTCTTCGGCGTCACCTTGCTCATCCTGCTCTTTCTGGGCTGGCGCGAATCGATCATTGTCATCCTCGCCATCCCCTCCACTCTGGCCCTGACCCTGCTGCTTTTCTATTTGTACGGCTATACCCTCAACCGCATCACCCTCTTTGCCCTGATCTTCTCCATCGGCATCCTGGTGGATGACGCCATTGTGGTGGTGGAAAACATCGTCCGCCATCTCCGCCTGTCGTCCAACAAAAATCGCAGCCTGACCGTGATCGCTGAAGACGCGGTGAACGAGGTGGGCAACCCCACCATCCTCGCCACCCTGGCGGTGATTGCCGCCATTTTGCCCATGGCCTTTGTCGGCGGCCTGATGGGCCCCTATATGCGGCCAATCCCCATCGGCTCCACGGCCGCCATGCTCTTTTCGCTGATCATCGCCTTTACCGTGACACCCTGGGCGGCCATCCGGGTGCTGCGCAAAAAATGCAGCCCGGCAGAATGCGCCGTTGAAGAAGGGGCTGGCGACACCGACCACGACCACGCCCCCCAGGATTTTTTCACCCGCCTCTACCACCAGGTCATGGATCCCCTTCTGGGCCACAGCGGCTGGCGCACCCTCTTCTTTGCCGCCATCATCGTCCTGTTGCTCGGCTCCTGTTCCATGGTCTATTTCGGCCTGGTCAAGGTCAAGATGCTGCCCTTTGACAACAAGAGCGAGTTTCAGCTCATCCTCGACATGCCGGAAGGCTCCACCCTGGAAGCAACGAGCACAGTGGCCCGCGAGATGGCGGCGGTGGTGGGCCGCGAACCCGAGGTGGTCAACTACCAGGTTTACGCCGGCACGGCCTCGCCCTTTAATTTCAACGGCCTGGTCCGCCATTATTATCTGCGGCAGAGCACCCATCTGGCCGATGTCCAGATCAATCTGCTGCCTAAAAGCGAACGCGCGGCCCAGAGCCACGACATCGCCAAACGGGTGCGGCCGGAAGTGACGGCCATTGCCAAAAAATATGGGGCGGCCGTGGCCGTGGCCGAGGTGCCGCCCGGACCGCCGGTGTTGCAGACCCTGGTGGCTGAGATCTATGGTGGCAGCGAGGGAGCCCGGGTCAACCTGGCTGGGCGAGTAAAAGAATTGCTCACCAACGCCGACGGCGTGGTGGATGTGGACTGGTACCGGGAAGAACCGCGCCGCAAGCTGGTCATCACCGTGGACAAGGAAAAGGCTGCCTTAAACGGTATCTCCGCCGGCGAGATCAGCCGCACCGTGGAGCTGGCCCTCAAAGGCCAGGCCATTGATCTCTTTCATCGCCCCACAGACAAGGAGGATATTGCCATCATCCTCCAGCTCCCCCAAGAGTTGCGAGCCCGGGTGGATGGTGTGCTCAATATCCAACTGCGGGCCGGCGGCAATCAGATGACGATCCCCCTGCGGGAACTGGTTAAAGTCTCCGAAGAGGACATCGATCAGCCCATCTACCGCAAGAATCTCAGACCGGTGATCTATGTCACTGCTGACGTGGCCGGTGCGGCTGAAAGCCCGGCCTACGCCATCCTGGCCCTCAACAAGGAACTGGCCAAACTGGATGGCCGTGACTATGGCGGCGCCCAGGCAACGCTTGACATCTTCAACCTCCAGCAACCCTTTAATGAATCGGCGCCGGCCCTCAAGTGGGACGGCGAGTGGCACATCACCCTGGAGGTCTTCCGCGATCTCGGCCTGGCCTTCTGCGCCGTGATGATCCTGATCTATATGCTGATGGTGGGCTGGTTCAAGGATTACTGGGTGCCGCTGGTGGTGATGGCGGCCATCCCCTTCTCGCTGATCGGCATCCTGCCGGCCCACTGGGCCTTCGGCGCCTTTTTCACCGCCACCTCCATGATCGGTTTCATGGCCGGCGCCGGTATCGTGGTGCGCAACTCCATCATCCTGGTGGATTTTATCGAACTGCGCCGCAGCCACGGCCTGCCCCTGGCCGAGGCGGTGGTTGAGGCTGGCGCCATCCGCTTCCGCCCCATGCTGCTCACTGCCCTGGCCGTGGTGGTGGGTGCCTCGGTGATCCTGGCCGATCCTATTTTCCAGGGGCTGGCCATCTCGCTGATGTTCGGCGAAATCGCCTCCCTGCTCATCAGCCGCATGGCCGTACCAGTCCTCTATTTCATGCTCAAAAAACACGACCAGCCGGCCTGATGACCGCCCTTATAAAATAAAGGGCCAAAGGCCTGAACTTTCTGCCGGAACCGCTGTCTTCACGTGAGCCCTGTTTCTCAACACAAAGGTTTTCTTTATGTAAGCCCTCTGTGTCTTTGTACCCCTCAAGGGGGTATTGAAAAGAATGCCTTTGTGTTGAGAAACAGTTTTTCCCTGACTGCGACGATGAACCGACAATTTTCTTGCCCCCCGCACATCTTCAGCCACCGCCACCTTTCTTTAGTCCTTCACTTCGTAGACATGGTGTCTGCAAAAGTATATAGATGCGTGTGGTAAGCAAAATCAAAAATCTCCATCAACCCCATTTTCTTCCCCAGTTTTATGAAATTTTTCCGTCCCCGGCATATCTTCTTTTTTTCCATGGCTTGCGCTGTGGTAATTGCTGTTGTTTTGCTGCGGACCTTCCTTGCCGGCCCTTACCTGAGCCGGGCCATCATCGCCTATCTTGACACGGAGTATGGCCTGCAAACCACGGTGGGTTCTTATGGTGGTGACCTGTTCAGCAACTTTGCCTTCAATGAGGTTGTCATCAGCCAGGGGCAATCGGATAATCCGGAGCTGTATCTCGCCTTTGATACGGTCAGGGCCCGCTACTTTTTGCCGGCCCTGATCCGTGGCCTTGATCCTTTTCTCGAAACCCTTGTCCTCTCAGGGACAGGCGGCGAAATCCGGGTCGATGCCCGCTCAAAAGGTACCAGCGCAGAAGAACCATTCCAACTGGCAGACTATCTCCCTGCCAGCCTGCCGCCGCTGAAGATAAAAGACGTTTCTGTCACGGTGCTGGCGGACAGTTTTTCCTGTACCTCGGCAAAGACATCGGTCAAAATCGACAAAGTTCAGGGGGGAAGCCAACCTCTGCTCGTTACCATCACTGATTTTGAAGCCAAAATCGCTGAAAATGACCTGCCACTCTCCTCCCTAAAGATAAGCCTGGCCTACTCCCCGCAAACCCTTGCTGTTGACAAGATCATGGTCAATGGCAAGGCGGTGCAGGGACGAACCCAGGTGGATTTCAACACGGTAGACAATGTGGTCCAGGTGAGTGGCCGCTTTGAGCAAGGGCCTGCCCACTTAGACTTCACCGGCCATGGCAACGAAAAGGACCTTGCCCTGCAAGTCAACCTGGACAAATGGCCGTTGCCGGAACGGCTTATCAAGGCCGCCGCCCCCTCTCTGCCGCCCCTGGCAGGATTTCTTTCCGGCCGCATCAAGACAAAAATGGCGCTGGACAGCCCCCTCCAGACCCTGGACAGCGAGGTGACCCTCACCTTGGAGCACGGTCGCCTCGGGGCCGTCACTTTTGCCGGCACTCTTGCCAGCAAGTTGGCTCACGAAGTCCTGGCGGTTACAACCCTGCACCTTGAGAGTGGAAGCAACCGATTCTCCCTAACAGGAGCATCACTGCCGCTGTCCACCCTTGACCAAGGACTCTGGCCCGCCTTACATAAAACCGCTATTGAACAGTTGGCCCTTGAATCATCAGACTTGCCGGCCTTACAACGCCTTGGCCAACCCGACTCAGCCAAACCACTGCCGGGCCAGAGTCTGCCGCAACATCAGCTGACCATTGCCGGCGCTCTGCACAACGGCCGCCTTATCATGAGCCAGGCCAGGCTGGAGATGGCATCATCGACCATCGCCACCACCAAGGCCGAACTGACCCTGCCCACCAGCTCAGCCGCCCTTGCCTCCGCGCCTTTCAGCGCTGATCTCAGGGTGAATATCTCCGATCTGGAAAAGATGGGCGCCCTTTTCCAACTGCCCGCGCTTGCTGGTAATCTTACCGGTTCCATCAAGGCCCATGGCACCTTGGCCGAGCCGCAGGCCGCTTTTTCCCTCGCCGCCGACAATTTTTCCTATGGAAACTATCCCGCCGGCAAAGTGGTAACGGTTGGCCAAGTAGACCGTCAGACACTTTTCATTAAATCCCTTGATTTTACAAGCGGCCCGGACCAACTGTCCGTGAGTGGCAGTATAGGCCTGCCGGACCTGCAGATACTTGCATTCAGCGGCGAGGCATCCATTGCCGAGATCGCTGCCTACCGAACTTTCTTGAATCTCCCGGACAATATCAGCGGCCAGATTCACCTTGAGGCACATCAACCTGCTGCGGGTAAACTTGCAATCAAGGCCACGGCCGACAAGGGTTTCCTCGGCACAACAGCCTATGATCAGCTGACCCTTGTGGTGCACGAGCTGGCAAAAGACAACTACCGAATTCAGGCCAGTGCCACCACTGACATCATTCGTACCCGCCTTGCCGGTTCTCTGACCATCGGACCCGACACCACGACCCTGGCCCTAAGCCACTTAGCACTAACCAAGCACGAACGCCTCCTGGACTTAGCGCAACCGGCAACCATTACCATTGCTCATCACGATCAGGGTAGGCTGCACATCGACAACCTCATTCTACGCGGCAAAACTGAAACCATTGTCATCCAGGGCGCCATCAGCGGCGGGGCAGCACACGATCTTGTCCTCACGGCTACGGGTCTGGAAAGCCATGGCTGGCTGACCACAGAATTAAACCCTGCGTATTTTCTCTCCGGTGGCAATGTCCAAATCACGATCACCGGCACAACCACAGCGCCGCGGATCATCGCCACAGGTACGGTTGCCACTCTCCAGGGTCCGCAACTGCCGATGCCGTTTTCCGGTTCTTTTGCCTTTGAAATTGCCGACGGCGGCATCGACATCAAGAAGTTTGCCTGGCACAACAAAAACAACCAGCACATTACCGCCAAAGGTCGGCTGCCCTATGATCTGTTCCATCAAAAAATCCTGGCTACCCCCCTTGATGTGGAGGCGGAGTTCTCCCTGCCGCAAACAACCCTGCCGGCCGAAGTCATCCCGCAGGATAATCCGGTGCGCGGCAACCTGAGCGCCCTGCTCAAACTGTCTGGCACCATCGCCAACCCCCAGGGCGTGTTCACTGCTGAAATCCAGGAAATGGCCCTGCCTTTCCTGCCGGAACCCTTAACCAGCCAGCTATTTTCTGTCCGCTTAGACATGCGCCTGGCCCAGGATCAACTTGCCATCAAGACCTTCCGCTTGGCAGGCAATAATTTCGACCTTACCGGTAGTGGCACATGGACAGGCTTTGCCGCCCTGGGTGAAGTTTTTTCGACTGCTGACATGCATGCCCTGCCCGGCGATCTGGATATGCGCTTCACCCTAAAAAGCACCGACATCAGCTGGCTGGCAGCTCAACACAAAGAAATCAGACGTCTCAAGGGCAGCGTGGAGGCCACCCTGGTGGCCAAAGGGCCGGTGGCCAATCCCGCCATCACCGGTACCGTGACCGTTTACGATGGGGAACTCCGCTTACGGTCCATGGTCCCGGCCCTGGAATCACTGGCCGCGGAGCTGAACCTGGATGGCCACACCGTGCAGGTCAAAAATCTCACCGGCCAGATGGGGGGGGCGCCCTTTGCCATGACCGGCAGCCTTCTTCGTGATGACCAGGGCGGCTTTCAGGTCGATGCCCGCCTGGATGGACAGAACATCCTTTTTTATCGCGACGAAGATATGAAGGTGCGCGGTGACACCCTGCTCACCATGAAAGGCCCTTTGGCAAAAATGCGCCTGGCAGGCGACATCTGGCTTACCGATGCCCGCTACAGCCGCAATGTAGATTTTCTCGGTCTTTTTCGCGAATCAGCCCGACCGAAAAAAGTCATGGACTCGATCTTTTCCCTGGCCGAGCCGCCTTGGCGTGACATGCAATTTGAAGTACGTCTCCACAGCCGCCAGCCTTTTTTGCTGCAGAACAATCTGGCCAAGGGATCGTTCCGGCCGGAACTGCTGCTGGTCGGCACCGGTGAATTACCGGTTTTAAAAGGCGAGGTCTATATGGACACCACCAAAATCTCGGTGCCGGCCGGCAAGGTTATCATTACCGGCGGGGTGATCCGCTTTTCCGAACAGGAGCCGGACCTGCCTGCCTTCAATCTGAGCGCCCAGTCACGCCTGGCCGGCTATGATATCAGCATGCAACTCCAGGGCACAGCCGATGAACCGATTATCACCCTGTCATCCATCCCACCGCTGTCCGAGGAGGCCTTGTTGCTCCTGGTTCTCACCGGCACACCACCCAAGAACGGTTCCAGTAAAAACCAAACAATCACCGCCGGGATGAATATGGCCGTCTACCTGGGCAAGGGGTTGCTGGCGAATTGGTTTAGCGGCGACTCATCGGCCACTGATGAATCGATCCTCGACCGCTTTGAACTTGATATCGGCCGCCAGATCACCAAGACCGGTGAAAACACGGTTGAAGCGGAGTTTCGCCTGGCCGACGGCGTCCTCTACCCCAATGACCATCTGGTGCTTACCAGTGAAAAAGATGTCTACGGCAACATTAATGCCGGGATCAAAACCATCTTCCGGTTTCAGTGACATGGAGAGACAATTGATTACCCGGACACTCCTGATTCTGCTTATTATGATTGTCATGCCGCTACCCTTTGCTGCTGTTGGCAATACCGGCACCACCGAGACAACCATCCAGCATGAAAACAGCGCCGCAAAACCAGTGCCTGTAGTCACCCGCTTTACCGGCAACAACCACCTTTCCGATAAAGAACTACAGACCGCGGCAACCCTTGAGTTTCAGGATCTGAGTCACGGCATATACCGGGATTCCCTGGCCGATGATGCCGCCTTTCAAATGGAAACCGCCTATCGCCGGGCAGGATTTGCCTTTGCCGCCGTCAGTTACACGGCAAGCCACCAAGAGCACCAGGTGCTGCTGACCTTTGCCGTTACCGAGGGCCCCCGCGTTGTTCTGGAGGAACTGCATTTGGAGGGGAATATCGCCTTCAGTACCGAAAAGCTGCTGGCCTATTTTACCAGTAAGCATACTGGCCTGCTTGGCCTTGGCCAGCAGATCTTTGTGGAGGCAGCCATTGATGAGGTCATCAGCTCTATGCGTGATTTTTACTACAGCGAGGGCTACATGAACGTCAGCATCAAGGAGCCCCAATATACTTTTTCCAGCGACCGCGCCCGGGTGACGGTCACCATATCCATTGATGAAGGCCAACATATTGTCATCAGCGCCGTTACATTTAGCGGCGATGTCCTTGTCGAAGCTGAAAACGCCCTTGAGCTCGCGAGCCGCACCCATATCGGCCAACCTTTTTTCCGCCGTCGCAAACTTATGCTCAAGAGCCGGATTCAGGAAATATACGGCAACCTGGGTTTTCCTGACACCACAGTCGAGGTCAGTGAACAGCCGCAGGGTGACTCTATTATTCTCAGCTGCCGCATTGCCAGCGGCCCCAAAGTAACCATCCGCGCCGTCACCATCACCGGCAATAACCGCACTGAGGAAGCCTTCATCATGGAGCGCCTGGCTCTGAAACCCGGCGACACATTCAGCCTGAGTAAAAAAAGGGAATCCTTCCGTAACCTCCACCAGACCGGTCTTTTTAACCGGGTCGGCATCGACTTGCCAGCTGACGAAGAACCCGCGAGCCGGACGCTTACCCTCGACCTGGAGGAGGCCCCGGCCCGGCAGCTCTTTTTTCATACAGGTTGGGGTTCGTACGAAATGCTGCGCGGCGGTGCCGGCTTTCAGGACAGCAACCTGTTCGGTTCCGGCCGCACCATCCTCCTTGAGGCGGGCGCCTCCCTGCGTAGTGAAAATGTCCAGGCAACATTGAGCGATCCCTGGCTGCTCGGCCATGACATCACCGCCGACATTCCGGTTTATTTCAGGCGTCGCGAAGAACCCTCCTTTACCCGTAAAGAAATGGGGAGCTCGATCATGCTGACCAAAAAATATAGTAAAAACCTGGAGTTCACCCTGGGTTATCTTTACAAGCAAACCAAGACCCTCGACATCAGCGCCGATCCGGCTGTGGAAAACATGGAAAGCGATTACAACGTGGCCAGTGCCAAGACCCAGGCAACCTGGGACAGCCGCAACGACCTGTTCTTCCCCACCAAGGGTCTCAAACTTTATGGCGCCGTGGAGGTGGCCGAGCCAGCCATCGGCAGCCAACTCTCGTTCTGGCGCTGCACTGCCGGCCTGCGCCACTTTACCAAGCTTGGCCGCAAAACCACCCTGGGCCTGCGCTATGATACGGGACTCATCGTCCCTGGTCGCAATCAGATCACCATTCCTCTGGCTGAACGATTTTTCAACGGCGGCGAAAACACGGTGCGAAGCTTCAAGGAATCGGAACTTGGGCCCCGGGATCTTTCCGGCGACCCGGTGGGCGGCATGGCATATAACGTTGCCGGCATTGAGTTGCGCCAGCAGCTTGGTAACAACACGGCGGGCACCCTGTTTGTCGATTACGGCAACATCGCGCCCAATCGTTCTCTGGATGAGCTCAACAAACCGCCCTACACCAACCGTTCCGATGTCATCGCCGACACCCTGGATGATTATTTCAACGATTTCCGACCGGCCCTGGGGATGGGCCTCCTCTACCTGCTGCCCATCGGACCGGTGCGCCTTGATTTCGCCTGGAACCCGGACTTGGATGAAGACCGCGGCGAGAACGCCTTGACCATCCACTTCAGCATCGGCATGGCCTTTTAAGGGCCAGCTAGATTACTACTCTATTTCAACCAGGCATTCATTATCAGGGGAAATGGCAGCACGAGGGGCTTTGTCTTGTAGGAGCTCGCCCCTGCGAGCGAAAAGGGGAGGCTTGAAATCTTGATCACCTCAATCGCTCGCAGGGGCGAGCTCCTACATCGGGCAAAAAAGCTGAAAGTCGACGATATTCTTAATTTCTTTCAGATAATCACCTCGCGCAACCGCCGCGCCGCATCCTCAGGGCTGATGGTGTTGACAAAGAGGCCGGAACCAATCTCAAAGCCGTTGGGAATGCTGGTGCGCGGACAGATCTCCAGATGCCAATGGTAGCTGGCCGGCACCTCTGGCCCGGCATGGCGGGGGGCGGAATGGAGAAAATAGTTGTACTGGACATCGCCCACCACGGCATCAAGGCGCGCCATGCTGCGCCGCAGCACGCGGGCGAAATCCGCCAGCTCTTCTTGACTGACATCCAAAAAATCATGGCTATGCCGCAGGGGCAGGATATGAATCTCCCACTCAAAACGGCTGGCAAAGGGCTTGATGGCGATGAAATGGTCGGAACGCTCAACGATATACTGCCCCACGTCGATACGCCGTCGCAGCTTACCGGAGGTACGGTCGTACACCGTGGCCTCCAGGGTCAGGGCCTCATCGATCAATGAACAAAAAATACACTTGCCTGTTTTCTGGAAATAGGCGCGGCTGTTATCCACCTCGTCTTGAATGTTGCGCGGCACCACTGGCATGGCAATGAGCTGGCTGTGGGTGTGGGGGATGCTGGCACCGGCCGCCGGCCCGAAATTTTTAAAGACCAGGATGAAACGGAGGCGGGCATCCTTGTCGAACAGGGCCCGCATGCGGTCGCGGTACACCCCGAGCAAAACAGCTAGATGCTCTTCGGCCATGTGGTGCAGCACCATGCCATGATCGGCATGATCGATGATCACCTCGTGGCGCCCATAGCCGTCGATGGCCCGCTGCACTCCAAAAAACAGGGCCGAATCGCTATGATCGTCACCCAAGACCGGATAGAGGTTCCTGACCATGCGGACCTGCCACTCACCCGCCACCGGCACGCGCAGAATTTCCGGCGGCGTCAGCGCCTCGTTGCCACGACAAAACGGACAGCTCTCCACATGGCGGCGGCTGTCACGCGGCGCCGGCTCCTCCTTGGAGCGCGGCCGTTTGCTCCGTTCCGTGGAAACCAGCACCGATTCGGCCGGCACAATGGGATTAATGCGGATTTCCCGGATGAATTCGTCGCTCATGATTGTCCCCTTTTTCTTGGCGGCCAATAAACCATTCGTACCTTTACGCTCACCCATGTCCACCAAAAAATCCTGGGCTGCCACGCCAATAGAATACCCTCGCCTCAGCACCAGAAACACCCGGCGAATTTATAATTTTTCCCGATGCCAAGGCCAGAAATTATGTAAGATCATTTTTGTCATCCTATCTTTTCTTTCATTCTTACTCAAAGGAGAACAGCCATGCTCAGCAAAAAACTACAGGATGCCTTCAACGAACAGATGAAAAACGAATTTTTTTCAGCCTACCTGTACATGGCCATGGCCGGCTATTTTCAGTCCGAAGATCTGCCCGGGTTTGCCAACTGGATGAGGATCCAGGCCCTGGAGGAAATGACCCACGGCGAGAAATTCTTCAACTTTACCTGTGAAACCGGCGGCCGCACCAACCTGTTGCCTCTTGATGGCCCCCAGAACGACTTTGCCTCCCCCGTCGCCGTATTTGAAGCCGGGTTGAAGCATGAAAAATTCGTCACGGCCAGCATCAATAATCTGATGAATATGGCGGTGAAAGACAAGGATCATGCCTCTCAGATTTTTTTGCACTGGTTCGTCACCGAACAGATTGAAGAAGAGGCCAATTTTTCCCTGATTTTGAAAAAATTGCAACGGGTGGCCGGGGATGGCCGAGGGCTTCTCATGCTGGATCAGGAGCTGGGTCAACGCGTTTTTGTACCACCTGGCACCGGTGGCGCCCAGGCGTAGTGCCTTTTTTCAAGCCAGCAGCTCTAACTCCAGGACAGTGAACCCATGCAGACCAAAACCTTGCAAATCCGCATTCCCGCCGATGTGCCTCTGTCTTCTCTGGAGACGTACCGGCACAATTACATCCAGGCCACCAGGGGCAGCGGCAGATTAATGCTCTTTGCCGGGGACCAGAAGGTCGAACACCTGAACGCAGATTTCGTCGGGCCTGGTATCCATAGCGATGACGGTGATCCCGAACATCTTTTCCGCATTGCCGCCCAGGCCCAGATCGGCGTTTTTGTCGCCCAGCTCGGGCTCATCGCCCAATATGGCGCTGATTATTCAGAAGTTCCCTACCTGGTTAAACTCAATGCCCGCACCTATCTTGAGCAGACCTCGCAGAGTGATCCGCGCAGTCTGCTCTGGCATTCGGTGGAGCAGGTGGTTCGCTTCCGTGACAGCAGCGGGCTGGCGGTTGTAGGCGTTGGCTATACCGTCTATCTCGGCAGCCATTATGAGGCCGAGATGCTCAGCCAGGCGGCACAGATCGTTCATGAGGCCCACCACCATGGCCTGCTCACCGTGATCTGGATGTATCCGCGCGGCCAGGCAGTAAAAGACGAAAAAGACCCCGGTCTCATTGCCGGTGCGGCAGGGGTGGCCGCCTGCCTCGGCAGCGATTTTGTCAAGGTGAACGCCCCCATGCAAAACGGCCACGCCTCTGCCGAACTGCTCAAAGACGCGGTAAGGGCCGCCGGCAAGACCGGGGTGCTCTGCGCCGGCGGTGCCAGCGATAAAATCGAGGACTTTCTTTTCCGACTCCATGAACAGATCCATGTAGGCGGCGCGGCAGGAAATGCCACTGGTCGAAACATCCACCAGAAGTCACTGGCCGAAGCCGTTCGGATGTGTAACGCCATCTGCGCCATTACCGTGGATAATGCCACGGTTGCAGAGGCCCTGAAAATTTTCCAGACGACTTAGAATCAGCCGGGCACAAGCTCCTGAAAATCAGAATAAGGTGAGCTGGAGACGGCATGTCGTCATTGAAGAGCAGACCAACAATTCCGCTTGCCACTAAAACGATTGACAGCCTAAAACATTGAATAGCCCTTTATAGCAATGGCTCGAGGGGAAAGAGCTTCCAGAATTTTATTTTCAGGCGTTTAGCAAACGGGGCGTAGCTGTCGGATTTATCCACACCCGCATCCCAGCTGTTTTCAGCCAGCATATCGGTTTCAATGGTATGCTCCACTTGGGCCGCCAATTGCATATTTTCGATCAACACTCCCACCTCAGTGTTGAGATTGGCGGAGCGAGGGTCCAAATTAAATGTCCCGACAAACAAGGTCGTGCCATCAACCACCATGGTTTTCGCGTGGATAGCAAAAATCGGGATCGATTTTTCCAGAGCAGCCAAGCGGTCAATCAGCACCTTTCTTACCTGAGGCTGAGGTTTAAATTCGTAGACCTTGATACCAGCCTTCAAGATTTTTTTACGCTGTTTGCTGTAACCACTAAAGGCATGCAGGTTATCCGTGGCAGCTAAGGAATTCGTGATTATCCGTACCTCAACTCCCCTTTCGACAAGCTTTCTGAAAAATTCGATGCCGCCCTCAGGCATGACCAGATAAGGCGATTGGATGGTGACACTCCTTGTTGCCTGTTCCACAAGGTGCGTCAACCGTTGTGTTGTTTTCCCACTACCAGCCAACCCACTCTTGCCAGCGTTTTTCCCTGGGATGTCATGAATAAATTCAACGTCACCCCAAACCAGGGCGTTGATCAAAATGGGGAATTTTTTCGGCAAATCAGCAAGTGCCGCACGGACCTCCGCGGCAAAATTTTGGGGGTTGGCAGCATAGCGATGCAACTCAGTATAGACCTCTTGTGTCTGCTCCACCCTCAGAATTTCCTCAGGCGCAAGGAGAATATCTTCTACTTCCACCGTAAGTGGACTTTGCCAGAAGGCCTCAAAATTGCTTTCCAAATCATGGGCAACCGGGCCGATGAGCAGAATATCCCGATCCCGAAAATTGTACTGCTGATTGTAATCAAAATACTCATCCGCCATATTCCGGCCACCGGTAATGGCCACTGACCGGTCAACAATCAGAGTCTTATCGTGCATGCGCTGATTAAACAACCGGAAGTCTGTCAGCATATTATAGATCCGCCTCGCCCTGGAAACGCCAAGAGAATGCTGGGGATTATAGATCTTGATCTCTATGTTGGGATGGTCTGCCAGGGCAAGCATGGAGTGATCAGGGGCGTCAATAAGCAGATCATCAACAATAACCCGGACTCGGACGCCGCGTTGGGCTGCTCGCAAGAGGGACTCAGCAGCAAGAATGCCGATATTATCAGTGCTCCAGATGAAATATTGGACATCAATAGTGCTTTCGGCATGATCGACCAGCCAGGCCCTGGCCAACAAAGCCTCTTCGCCTTTCTCAAGAACTTGTGCTCCGCTTAAACCATTCTTGCCGGCTTGTTGCGCTTGGAGGAGCTCAGTTAGACGGAGGGGATTTTCTTGGGTTTTCATTTCGGTGCCTGCCCTGATCGGCGTCACAAAAAAAATACAAAACCAGAGCGCCAACAAAGCCGTCCCCATTGAATACTTACCTTTGTTTTTTTTCATCATGCTTGGCATTGTAGTTCGATGTGTCCGTGAGTTTTTATCTAGTGAAAAAGAAATTTTCATCCCTTCTCCTGATCTTCCAAAATATATGCTGGAAAGTCTTTCCCCGAAACTCTCGCATGGATGAATAAATTTCTAATTTATTCTTTAAATACAGCTTATTATTGTTTACCCTAGCAAACAATTTGTCATATAGTGAGTACATTATCAACCAGTAGCAAACTTGTCAAAATACTGATACCTCGGCAAACATTTTCCGCTTTATTATTTTGCAGGATTGTTGCCCCATAGCGCCGAGCCCTCTAGGAAAAACCAAGAAACGCGCCATCCTCATCCTATTCAGACAAATTGGGCCTGGCCGATCTCCCAAACATGTCTTGATTGGCGAAATTTTCGATAACCTGTCTTCCTAAATATGGAGGTAACCATGCCCCAAGCATTTGGACGCAGCAGCAAAATACATGATGACATCCGCGAAAACATGACCCTTGCAACCTTTCAAAAAAGTCTTAAAACTACTCATCCAGCAGTCACCCCTCTCCCCAAAAGAATACCGGCAGGAAACGATTGCACAGGGGCAGGGATGCTGCAGCGCCAGGCCTATCTTCGTGACCACGGCATCAAGGTTGAGGCCTTAGCTGGTCAAACACCATCACCTGAGCCGGAAAAAATAAAAGGCAATATTGAAAATCTCATTGGCTTCAGCCAGATTCCCGTTGGAGTCATCGGGCCGTTACGCATCAATGGACTGCATGCCCATGGCGATTTCTTTGTCCCCATGGCCACCACAGAAGGAGCCCTGGTTGCCTCCTATAACCGTGGCGCCTATGTCATCAGCCAAGCCGGGGGAGCCAGTGCGATGTGTCTGACGGAATCCGTGTCGCGGGCTCCATGTTTTCTTTTTCACAGCCTCGCCGAGACCGGTCTCTTTTTAAGTTGGATTTACGATCAGTATGACACCTTCCATGACTGTGTCAGGGAGACCACCAGTCATGGCCAGCTGATTGACATGAAGACCTCTATAAACGGAACAGCCGTCTACCTGATCTTTGATTATACCACCGGCGATGCGGCCGGCCAGAACATGGTTACCGTTGCTACGGAAGCTATCTGCAAGAAGATCATCGCCGAAACGCCGGTCAGCCCCCATACCTGGTACCTGGAAGGCAACCTCTCAGGAGACAAAAAGGCCAGCATGCTCTCCTTTCTGGGGGCTCGCGGCAAAAAGGTAGTGGCGGAAGCCCTTCTCCCGGAAAAAATTATTCGTAAATTCCTGCACTCCACACCAGCGGCCATGGCACGCTACTGCAAAATGTCAACATTGGGCGGCATCCAGAGTGGCTGTATTGGGGTACAAGGCCATTTTGCCAATGCCCTTGCCGCCCTGTTCATCGCCTGTGGCCAGGATGCCGCCTGCGTATCTGAGGCAGCAATAGGGATTACCGATATGGAGGTGACGGCCAACAACGACCTCCATGTTTCCGTCAGCCTACCGAACCTGACCGTTGGGACCGTCGGCGGCGGCACCCATCTGCCCACCGCCAAGGAATGCCTGGAAATGCTGGACTGTTACGGGGAGGGCAAGGCCAGGAAATTTGCCGAAATATGTGCCGTTACGGCCATGGCCGGGGAAATCTCCATCATTGCCGCCTTGGCAGCCGGTGATTTCGGCCATGCCCATGCAACCTATCGCCACAAGGGCTAAACGATGGATAAAATAGAAAATCGAGCTGCCTTTTCCGCCATTCGCTACGCCAACTGCTGGGAAGACACCGAAATCCTCTGCGAGGCTCTGCAGCCCACCGCTGGTAAACGTATTCTTTCCATTGCCTCGGCCGGCGATAATTCCCTGGCCCTGCTTGCTGGGGGGGCAGAGGTCGTGGCTGTTGATCTTAGCCTGGCGCAACTGGCCTGTGTGGAGTTACGATGCCAGGCCATCCGCCATCTCTCCTACGAGAGTTGTCTCTCCTTTTTGGGGATTACTCCAGATGAACAGCGCTTGAAGCGCTATCTGGAGCTGCGCGCCGGTCTCTCCGAGCCGTCTCAACACTTCTGGGATAGCAATAAGCCCTTAATCGCCAACGGCTTTATCCACCAGGGCAAGTTTGAGCGCTATTTTCATTTCTTCCGTAAATGGGTCCTGCCCTGTATCCACTCACAAGCTACAATCAACCAGCTCCTGGCGGCCAAAGATCGCCAGGGCCGTGAGCAATTCTACTCTAGACAATGGGCTAATCGCCGCTGGCACCTGCTTTTTAAAATATTTTTCAGCGAATTCGTTATGGGGCGCATGGGCCGCGACCCGGAATTCTTCCGCTATGTCGAGGTGCCGGTGGCTGAAGCAATCCTCCACCGGGCCCGCTATGCCCTCACCGAACTGGCTACCCATGACAATCCCTACCTCGACTATATTTTAAGCGGCAACTTCACCAGCAGTCTCCCCTATTATCTACAGCCGACCATCTATCAAAAAATTAAAACCAATTTAGCTAACCTCACTCTCTTTCACGGTCCAATCCAGGAGGCCTGCAATCGCCATGGCGACCAGGGTTTTGATGGCTATAACCTGTCCGACATCTTTGAATACCTCGACAGCGAAACCTGCCTGCAACTTTTTCAGCTCCTTATTGACAAGGCTAACCCCGGCGCAAGACTGGCCTACTGGAATATGCTGGTCCCCCGTCAGTGTCCGGATACGTTGCAAAACAAGATTGTCAGTCTTTCAGAGCTTAGCCAGCGCCTTTTTGACCGCGACAAGGCCTTTTTTTACAGTAAATTTATTGTTGAGGAGGTGCGATGAAGCTGGTTGACAGCGACCTTATCGGGGTGGGCCTCCTCCTCGTCCTCTTTGCATCCGTTATCGTCATAGCTGAACTCTGGACCAGGATGCGCCGACCCGCCCCGGAATTACCTCGGAAATTTATCCATATCTTTGGTGGCCTTGGCTGCCTCCTCTTCCCCTTCCTGATTGATTCACCCCTTGTCGTCACAGGCCTGGCATCCCTCTTCGCCTTGACCTTTGTCGCGGGCCAGAAGAGCAGCATGCTGCAGAGCCTCAGCTCGGTTGAGCGCAAAAGCCGGGGCAGTGAGTATTTCCCTATCTCAGTGGCCCTGCTCTTTTATATCTGCCAGGAACATCTCTGGCTCTACCTCAGTTCGCTGCTTATCCTCTCCTTTGCGGATGCGGCCGCCGCCCTGATCGGCTGCCGTTTCGGTACCATCTGCTATAAGGTTGGGCCCACGGACAGCAAGAGCCTGCAGGGATCCCTCGCCTTTTTTGTCATCACCTTTGCGGTTATTTTCGGCCTGCTCTCCACCATGACTGACCTGGCCCTGCTTAATTGCAGCGGCGCCGCCTTTCTCGCCGCCGTACTGCTTACTGGTATCGAGGCCGTTTCCATTCATGGCACCGACAACATTTTCATCCCAGTGCTCACCTGCTACATACTTCTCAAAATCACCAGCAAACCTTTTGCTGAGATCCTTTTTCAGTGCATCAGCATAGCTGTTATTTTTAGTATTCTCATCGTCTTCATCAGGATCTTTAAAATTTTCAGCGTGCGCGACTCCATTATCTTTCAGCTCTTTGCCTATGCCACTTGGTCCTTAGGCTCAACGGACTGGAGCCTGCCGATCTTCACCGCCTTTTTCCTCTACAGTTGCAGCCGGGCGCTGGTCGCCAATAACAGTGGGCACGAGATTGCCACCCCGGATCTATTGCGCGTGCTGGCCGTGCCCCTCTTTTTGCTGGTGGTGGCCAATGCTTCCGGTCGATATCAGGAGCTCTATGGCCCTTTTCTGATGGCCACCATCATCGCCTTTACCTGTTCCACCTGGCTCTATATTTCTCTGTCCCTCAGTCTCACAGCCTTACGATACCGACTTTTCAGTGCCGCCCTGTCGCTTTGCGCCCCGCTGCTCTTTGTGTTTGTCGGCAAATTCTTCCACAGCCCGACCACGCCCTTTACCGTCCTGGTGCCGCTGGTCTTGATTTGCTTGCTAACCACCTATTGCTTTAGTTGTTACCTCCGCGCGAGGAAGGCCCCGTCCGGCGAGGGAACCTGGTCTCGCTTCATCCTCCTTTGTTCAGGGGGTGGAGCAACAGGCTATCTGGCCGTTCAGACACTGGCTTTGGTTCCTTACTGGCAGCCTGCCTTTTAAAAAGGAGAAGACCTATGGCCATCGCCATCATTGACCTGGCAGCCAAGCCCCAGTATTGGCAGGCATTTACCGATTTGACCGCTTGCGTCTATCACAATGATCCATTTTACGTCAAGGTGGCCGGCGCACAGCTGCGTCCCAGCATAGAGCGCGCAAAATTCCGCGGCCAACAGCAGATTCTTGTCGCCATTGAAGGGCGCCAACCTGTTGCCCGGCTTGTGGTGCGGGCGGCGGATAATTTCATTGATGATCGCAGCCCACGCATCGGTCTGCTTGGTTCGTTTGAGGCCTTGAATAATCCCCAGGCAGCCCATGCCCTGTTCAACCATGCTCGCCAGTGGCTGAGGGAAAGGGGGATTGATCACGTGGTTGGGCCCATGGATGGTGATACCTGGCATAAGTATCGTTTCAATGTCGGCCCCTACGTGCAGCCGCCCTTTATGATGGAGCCCTATAATCCTGCTTATTACCCCGAGCTCTGGGAATCCTATGGTTTCAAGGTCTTGGCTGGCTATTATTCCAAGCGGGTGGATGACATACAACCGCTTATTCCCCGCTTTGAGAGATTCTATAAACGGACGCAACGTAATGGCTTTCACTATCGATCTTTTCAGAAGGATCGATTTGAGGAGGAGTTGCGAATCCTCTATGATCTTTCCTGCCAGATATTTGCCGACAACTATTTCTACACTGAGATCTCTTTCCCTGATTTTTGCGAGCTCTACAGCGGCGCCAAATCAATCATCCAGGAAAATCTTGTCTGGTTCAGCCAAGACAAACAGGGGAATTATTGCGGATTCCTCTTTGCAATACCAGACTATTTTCAGGCCCTGCAGAGCATGGCCGGCAGCACCAATCTTTGGGCCAAGATAAAATTCGTCATGAATCGACACAAAGCCGCCGCCGTCAACATCAAGACCTTGGGGACCCTGCCGGCCTATCACGGTACCGGCGTAGGTCCGGCCTTGATGTACAAGGGCTACCAAGAGGCTTGGCTGATGGGATACCGGACAGCCAACCTCTGTCTCATTCATCAAGACAATGTTTCCGGTCGCCTGGATGACAATAAAGGTTACCTGAGCCGCACCTATCATCTCTACCATCTGCAGCCATAATGCAAAACACACCGCCTGCAGCCGACAGCCCACCCGAAAACGTCATTGCTCTCTTGCAGAAAGCCGCCCTTAACCACCCTGAGCGCCGTGCCCTGATCATGGAGCAGCAAGACAAAGAGCGGGCCATCACCTTCGGCAAATTATGGCGTCAGGTGGATAGTTTTTCAGAGACCCTGCGCATGAAGGGGCTGCAACCGGGCCAGCGGGTCATCGTCATGGTGCCCATGTCCATTGATCTCTATATTGTCTTGCTCGGCATCATCAAGATGGGTGGGGTGGCCGTCTTTGTTGATCCCTGGATTCGCCCCAAACAACTAGCTGCCTTTTGTGTCTTTGCCGAACCCCATGGCTATATTGGTATTGCCAAGAGCCATCTCCTGCGCCTTTTTGAGCCGAAATTATTGAAAATTCCCCTGACAATCACCACCGGCGCCTCTTTTCTGGGGATTCCGGCCCGATATTCCCTTGCCACTCTGCTTCGCCAAGAGCAGGGGAGTGGCAAGATAGATGACGCCGCCGCCGGGGATTCCGCCTTGATCACCTTTACCAGCGGCTCAAGCGGCCTGCCCAAAGGGGCCAACCGCACCCACGGCTTCCTGGATGCCCAACATCAGGCCCTTTGTCAGGAGTTTCCTTATAAAGACAGCGACATTGACATGCCGATGTTCCCGGTCTTTGCCCTTAATAACCTGGCTGGGCAGCGCACCTCGATTATTCCCACCATGGACTTCCGCAATGTAGCTGGGGTGGACGGCGGGATTATTTACAACCAAATACAACGCCACAAGGTGACCACCTGCACGGCCTCACCGCCCTTTTTTGATAGCCTGGCTTCTTTTCTTGAACAACACCCAGAAAACCGACTCGCCCTCCGACGGATTCTTACCGGCGGAGCAGTGGTGAGTGATAACCAGCTGCAGCGCTGGTACAAGGCCTTTCCTGCAACCAGGATTGATATTGTCTACGGATCCACCGAAGCGGAACCGGTGGCCCACATCACCCTGCAAGAAAGATTAGCGAGATCGGGGGGGAACTTGCCGGAACAAGGAACATGTGCCGGCAAACCCTGCTCCCTAGTCAAACTCAAAATAATTACCATCCACAGGGGGCCCATTAATTTTCAGGAATGGCAGGATCTTGAAGTAGCCAAAGGCCAAGCCGGTGAAGTTATCGTCAGCGGCAACCATATCTGTCGTGACTATTTTAACAACGAGGCGGCAGGACGAGAAAATAAGATCATCGACCATGAGGGCACAGTCTGGCACCGCATGGGGGATACCGGTTATCTTGACGAAAATAGCCTGTTGTGGCTGGTGGGACGCATCCATTCAACCATTATCCGGGACAATACTATTGTCCACGCCCAACTCATTGAACACCAGCTTGCCGCTCTTTTTCCCACCCTGGGCAAGGTGGCAGTCCTCGGGCTTCAAGATGATACTTTGGGAGAAAAAACAACCCTCGTCCTGGAACCTTGGCAAGGGGCGCCAGGTAGTAAAGCATTAAGGGATCAAGTAGCCCAACATCAGATCATTATCGATGCCATCTACCTGTCACCCACGGCTCTTCCCCTTGACCCCCGTCACAATTCGAAGATCAATTATCAGCTGCTGCGGCAGCAAATTCTTGCTCAGGAGTTACAAGAGATATGACCGCCCAAACAACCATGACTGCCCAAAGTCCTTTTCTCCTTCGATTATGGGCCTATCTCCAGGAACGCTTCCCCTTAGGCAACCACGGCCTACTCATCGCTAGCTATTATTCATCAAACCAATTCCTGGCCCAGGTGCTTAGCAACCCAGAAAGCCCGGTCCGCTATTCCAGCCATTCCTTGCTTGGCGCCATAACCCTGCTCTGCATGTTTTTCCATTTGCGCGTTTTTGATGAGCATAAGGATTATGACGAAGATTGTCGTCATTACCCGGAGCGAATTTTGTCACGCGGCCTGATCACCCTGCGTCATCTCAAGATTATGGGAGCAGTGGCCATTAGCCTGGAGCTTCTCCTATCTGCCTGGCAGGGTGTTCCGGCCCTGGTTGCAACTCTTGTGGCCCTCTTTTTTTCTTTGCTGATGCTCAAAGAGTTCTTCGTCGGCACCTGGCTCAAACAGCATTTTTTGGTTTACGCCTTTTCCCATATGCTGATCATGCCGTTGTTTGCCATGGTTGCCTTCAGCTTTACCACCAACCAATTCCCCTGGCAGGCCCCGGCCTGGTTCTGGCTCTATGCTTTTGTTGGTTTTTTTGTCACCTTGAACTGGGAAATTTCCCGCAAGATTCGGGCTCCCGAGGATGAAATCATCGGGGTGGACAGTTATTCCAAAATCTTCGGCACCTATGGCGCTGCCTACCTGGTTATTGCTATCCGGTTCATCGACACGGCCCTGGTTTCTCTGGTGGGATATCATCTGGGATTAAGCCCCTTCTTTTATGGGGTATTAATGCTCCTTTTTCTCATCTGTCTCATTGGCCTTATCCAGTTTCGCACCAACACCACCACCAGGACCGCCAAGCGAATGGAGTCCTATGCAGGGATGTACATCATCGCCTTTGACCTTACCCTGGCTATTGAAATAGTCAGGGCCTACTCAATTGAGCTTTAAGGAAAAATAATGAAATCTGATTGCTTGATCATTTCCTCTCAAAATATCACCTTTGCCACCCCTGCTGTGATAGGCGGCAAGGGCAGTAACCTTGCCCATCTGCAGAGAATCGGTCAACCGGTGCCGGAGTGGTACGGCATCTCAACTAATTTGATGGGGCAGATTGTCGGTTCCTCCTGCGGCAGAGAAATCGAGGAACATCTTGCCAATCTCAGTCCAAATGCTTCCGCTGAAAAGGTTGCCGGTGTCAGTCGGCAACTCATAGCGCTGGTTGAGGCCACCCAGCTCCCCAAGGTAACCATTGATTTCCTCAAGCGAAGCCACCAAGAACTTATCCCGCCTGACACCTTTGTTTCAGTACGCTCTTCAGCGGTTGATGAAGACAGTGCCGGCGCCTCATTTGCCGGCTTGCATGACAGTTTTTTATATATTCGCGACGTTGATGGAGTGCTCGATGCCGTTAAAAAGGTATGGGCCTCGGCCTATACCACCCGTGCCTTGATGTTCCGGCTGGAAAACCGGTTCAGCCTGGCGGATATCCGCATTGGCGTGATCGTCCAGAAAATGGTGGAAGCCACCATCAGCGGTATCATGTTCACGGCCAATCCCAATAGCGGCAATGTCAGGGAAGTGCTGATCTCCAGTCTCTATGGTGCCGGAGAAGGAATAGTGAGCGCCGGGCTGGATGCTGATCTCTATATCTACAACAAGAAAAATGGCGAAATCAACGAAGAACTTACCACAAAAGATGAACAACTCGTCTTTGACGCCGAAAAACAACATGGCCTAAAAAGCCAGTCTGTGCCCCCCGATCTTCAGCAGAAGTCCAGTCTGTCGCCACAGCAAACCAGGGAGATCGCCCAGGCCGGACTGGTCATTGAAAAATCCTATGGCAAGCCCCAGGACATCGAGTTCTCAATAGATGCGGCTGGCCGCCTCTTCATTCTCCAGGCCCGCCCCATCACTACAATTAAAGAGTATGGGCCTGCGGCCGGCAACTGCCTTATCTGGGACAACTCCAATATTATTGAAAGCTACTCCGGCCCCACCACGCCGATGACATTCAGCTTCATCCGCCACGCCTACACCATCGTCTATCACTGTTTTTCGCAAGTTATGGGGATATCTGCAAAGGATGTCCACAAAAACAGACATGTCTTCGAAAACATGCTCGGCATCATTAACGGCCAAGTCTATTACAACATCATCAACTGGTACCGACTGGTCAAACTCTTCCCCGGCTTTAACTATAATAAGGCCTTCATGGAATCGATGATGGGGCTGGCTGACAAGGTTGACCTTGATGAGCCCGAGGAGCAGCCTGCCTCCTTTTTCCAGCGATATTTCGTCGAACTTCCCAAGCTTCTGAAACTGCTGGGACGCTCCATTGTCAATTTCAGGAGGATCAACAAGCTAGTGCAGCAGTTCAATGATCACTTCAACCACCATTACCAGGCCTGGATCAAACTGGATTTTGACCGCCTGCCTCCCCATGAGCTGATGGCAATCTACCGCGAGATGGAGGACAAGTTACTGTGGAACTGGAAGACCCCCATCATCAACGATTTCTATGTCATGATCTACTACGGCATCCTCAAGAAATTCAGCACAAAGTGGTGTGGAGATGAAACAGGTTCCCTGCAAAACGACCTGATCTGTGGCGAAGGAGATATCGAGAGCACCAAGCCCACCAAGCTATTAATGGCGTTAGCTCGCTTCATCAAAAGTAATGAGAAATACGTCCGTCTTTTTCAAGAGAAAGATCATTACCAATTGGCCAAGGTCATTCCGGCCAAAGAAGAGTACCGAGAGATTGCCGATCGTATCAACGACTACCTCGATCAATACGGTTTTCGCTGCATCAATGAACTCAAACTTGAAGAGCCCTCCCTCCATGAAACCCCGGAATTTGTCTATCAGATCATCCAGAATTACTTGCAAATGGATGATGACACAACCCTCGACCCTGCGGTTATGGAAAAACGTGAACAGGAAATTCGGGCTCGTGCCGAGGCAACTGCGGCCAAGACCATGGGATCGAGCATCAGTGGGATTCTCAAGAAACCACTTTTCCATTGGGTGCTGAAAAGGGCCCGCAATGGCGTCAAAAATCGTGAGAACATGCGCTTTGCCCGCACTAAAATATACGGCCTGCTCAGAGAGCTTCTTAACAGCCTCGGCACACAACTGGCCACGGAAAGAATTCTCCAAAACGGCCACGACATCTACTACCTTACTATTGATGAGGTCTGGGATTTTATTAAAGGCACAGCTGTCACAACCAACCTTAAAGGCCTGGCAAACTTAAGAAAAGAAGAGTTTGCATACTATAACAGCGTTGATACGCCGATGATCGATGACCATTTTGAAACCTTTGGCATGGCCTACCACCGTAACCTCTTTCAGCAACCAATAAGCAATACTCCGTCAACTGAAGGCGACGGACTCCATGGTATTGGCTGCAGCCCTGGGCAGGTAACTGGCCCAGTGAAAATTGTTCAATCCCCCAGAGATAATCTGCAACTAAAAGGCGAGATCCTTGTTGCAGGCCGCACAGACCCCGGCTGGGTCCCCCTTTATCCCGCCGTTTCCGGCATTCTCATTGAACGCGGCTCCATCCTGTCCCATTCAGCAATAGTCGCTCGCGAGATGGGAATCCCGACCATCGTCGGCATCCCAAACCTCATGCAACTTCTCGAGGATGGGCAGGTGGTTACCATGGATGGATCTACTGGTGAGGTAAAGCTCAAAGAGTAATTTGTCGTAGAAAACAAAAAAACCCGCGCCCTTGGCTCAGGGCCAAAGACGCGGGTTTGATCTGATGAAATGGTGGAGGTGGGGGGAGTTGAACCCCCGTCCGAAAATACTCCCCTGCAGGTGTCTACATGTTTATTCCCGCTTAAGTGCTTATCGTGCTTGATCTCCACCGAGACTAGGAGACTTCGGCACTATCAGATGTTTTATTTCGCCCATTGACCCACCCAAAAGATCAGGGGCTATCCCGCTAGTCGATGTTCTACCCCCGTCCGCAGGAATAACAGGGGAGAACAGTGGCTTATTTATGCTGCCACAGCATATGCATAGTCATCTGCGACTATATTTATTGTTCTATCAATGTTTACGAGAAAGATAGAATTCTCGACATGCAACCTGAGCTTTTATATCCCCGTCGAATCCGTTTCACCCCCATGTGCTTTTTTATATACGATGCAGGAAGCCACCTTTTGGTTCCCGCAAACAACAAAGATAAATCGTAGTCTGCCATTAGGCAAACGTTTTTATTGAGCCACTTATACCAGACTACCTGTTCTAATTCGCTGTTTTATTTTGACATTACTACACTCTCTATTCTACCTTGATACTATAGAAAACTCTTAAAAACCTTCTACCCCCCACTAATATTCCCTGTGACACCCTATCAACACCTGAAACGCCTGCCAGTCAGAGGTGACCTCTTCTGCTCAATGGTCCTGTTTGTCATCTCTTTCTTGTGGTGCCAAGCCGCAAGTTGCCAGGCGTTGCCGATGGCCGACAACAGAACAAGTTCCCTTCACATGGCAGCTCCCGCCCATGAGGTTATGGCTCTTTCTTCACCCGTGTCTTTTACCCCCAAAAATACAGCAAACCAAAGCACACCTCCACTAAGAACCCAGACCAAATCCCTTTTGTCATGGATGTCCACCCTGATCCTCGGTCTCCTAGCCCTGCTTCTCCTCTACACCTGGCACAAACATCTGCTTTCCGCCGAAAAAATGCGCCGCGAGGAATTAGAGAATCAACTTTTACTGGCTCGTCTGACTCTGGATACGGTGCCACTTAATATCTTCTGGTATGACCACAACTTTACCATTGCCATGGTCAATGAGGCGGCTTGTCGGGCCACGGGGCTCTCCCGGGAAGAGCTGGCCCAAAAGACCATCCATGACTTTGATCCCGCCTTTCCGACTGATGAACAAGGCCGCATCAAGGCCTGGGAAAAAATAAAAACCCAGCGTCACTTCAGCCATTTCGGCCATCTCTGCAATATAAATGGCGCCTGTCATCCCACCGAAGAACAGGTGTCCTTCCTCTCCTCTCCTGATGGTGATTATATGGTGGTGATCAGTGAAGACATCACCGAACGGATGCGCCAGGAGCAGAAACTCAAACATAATGCCACGGAACTGATCCACGCCAAAGATATGGCGGAAACGGCCAATCGCTTAAAGAGTGAATTTCTGTCCAACATGTCCCATGAGATTCGCACGCCGATGAATGCCATTCTCGGTTATAGCGAGATGCTCACCCAGGCCAACCTCACGGATCGCGAAAAAGAGTATGTACAGGCCATCCTCAAAAGTGGCAAGGCCCTCATCCTCATCATCAACGACATCCTCGATCTCTCGAAAATTGAAGCAGGCCGCCTGAAAATCCGCAACCAGGCAGTTGATACGGCCATGTTTTTCCAGAATATCGCCAGCATGTTTACCGAAAGAGCGACGAGCAAAGGCCTCAAGCTCATGATCGATCTCGACAAAAGAATCCCCTCACCGCTCATCTTTGATGAAACACGTCTGCGGCAGGTGCTTTTTAATCTGCTGGGCAATGCCGTCACCTTCACAGACCAGGGCCACGTCTCCCTGCGCGTCCGCCACCAGGTGCTTGGTGACAAAAAGGTTTCGCTGGCCATTGCCGTTGACGACAGCGGCAGCGGCATCTCTGCCGAAGACCAGAAGACCCTTTTTGAACCCTTTCGCAAAGGCAGCGGGGACCAGGCCAGAAATAGCGGCAGCAGCGGCCTGGGCCTGGCCTTAAGTCAGCGCCTTGTCAATCTCATGGGCGGCACCATGTCCCTAAAAAGTACGCCGGGGCAAGGCAGCACCTTCGAGATTCTGCTTCCTGAGATTCAAGTCACTAACCATACACCCACCACGCCGCTTCCCGTTCACCACGGCCGTATCACCTTTGTTGGCGGTCAGGTCTTGGTGGTTGATGATGTCGAGATAAACTGCCGGCTTATCAAGGATTTCTTCAGAACAAGTCCTGTTCAGATCACCGCCGCGAGAAACGGCAAAGAAGCCCTGGAAGCGCTCCAAAAGATAAAACCAGACCTCATTCTCATGGACCTGAAGATGCCTGTCATGGATGGCTACGAAGCAGCGGCCATCATCAAAAAAGACCCGGAACTGGCCGCCATTCCCGTGATTGCCATGTCGGCCTCCGTCCACCATTTTGACAACAAAGACTCCCTGTTTGACGGCGCCCTCACCAAACCATTCCTGATTAATGATCTAGAGCGGGAAATGGCCCGCTTTCTTCACTACCAGACCGATACACCTTCCCCGTCCCCACCTGTTCAAGAGGTGCCCCATGACATGGACACCTTTTCTGATGTCCTGATTATGAAAATCCAGGCTATTCTCAGCAGGTATGATAAGAAAAGTGGGAATCTCAGCGAGGCCTCGCGGCTAGGCCAGGAGATTGAACAGCTCGCTGAAGATGAAAACCATGCGAAACTCGCCACAATAGGTAAGAATCTGCGGGCCAGCGCTGAAAAATTTGACATTGTAAGTGTCGAGCTTATCCAGGCTGAACTGCAGAGATATACACAGACAGGAAAATCACATGCGCCCTGAAAGACCACTGGTATTTATCGTCGATGATGTTGCCGAAAATATCCAGGTTGCCCTGAGTCACCTGAGCCAGCTCAACTGTGATTTTGCCTACGCCACCAGCGGTGAGCAGGCCCTGGAACGGATCTGGATGGCGCGGCCCCAGCTCATCTTGATGGATGTTGTCATGCCTGGCATTGATGGCTATGAAACGGTTAAACAACTCAAACAGGAGAAGTCCACCGCCTCCATTCCGGTTATTTTTCTCACAGCCCGTAATGAGCCTGAAGACATTGCCAAGGGCTTTGACTGCGGCGGCGTCGATTATATCACCAAACCTTTTTCCGGCCAGGAGTTGCGGGCCCGGGTTTCAACCAGGCTAGAAATAGCGGCCTACCGCGAGAATCTTGAAGAGCAGGTGATCGAACGCACCAAGGAAACGGAGCTCCTCAAAGACGTGGTCATAGAGGCCATGGGTGAACTGGCCGAGTACCGCGACCCTGAAACAGGGGGCCATATTAAGCGCACCCAATATTATGTTCGGGAACTGGCCCAGAAACTTGCCAGCCTCGATAAATTTAAGGACGAACTCCGTCCAGACCATATCCGCCTTCTTTTCAAGTCAGCCCCTCTGCATGATATCGGCAAGGTTGCTATCCGCGACACCATCCTGCTGAAACCCGGCAAATTGACCAGCGAGGAATTTGAGGTCATGAAAAAACACACCACCTTTGGTGAGAGTGTTATCAAAAAACTCGAGAAAAAAATTGGGGAAAGTTCTTTTCTCCACTATGCCAAGGAAATCGCCTGTAGTCATCATGAACGCTTTGATGGCACCGGATACCCTCGCGGCCTGGCAGGGGAAGAAACTCCCCTTTCCGGCCGCATCATGGCCATTGCCGATGTCTACGACGCCCTGATCAGTAAACGGGTATACAAAGAGGCCTTCGCCCACGACAAGGCGGTAGCCATCATGGCGGAGGGCCGCGGCAGCCATTTTGACGCCGCCATCTTTGATGCCTTCACTGAACTCGGCGCTGACTTCCAAACCATTGCCGAGCGGTTTAAGGATTAACACGCTTCCCAAGAGCACTATCCCCTTGCCATAAACCCATCTTTCAGCCAGGCGTACATTGTGACTGACACATCCACCTACAGCCGCCAGTTTCTTGAGGTTTTAGCAGAAAATATCCAGGCCATGGTGGCCTACGTTGACCCTGATCAACGTTATGTTTTTGCCAACGCCCTCTATATTGGCGGGTTTGGCTTAACGCCCTCTGAAGTTGTGGGTAAACATGTCAAGGAGGTCCTGGGTGAGGCCAACCATGAAGCCATCCGTGACAAACTTGAAGAGGCCCTGGCCGGCCGAAAGGCATCCTATCAGCGTGATATCCCTCTCGATAATGGCACCACCCTCCATTTTCATGCCGACTATCTGCCCCATTGTGATGCGCTGGGCAAGGTCCTCGGTTGTTTTGTCCTGATTCAAGATCTCAAAAAGAGCTACGAATTCCAGGAAGGTGCTGAAATATCCCGTATTCATCTTGATAAAATTGCTGACGCCCGAACCACCGAACTCTTAAAGAAGGATATTGCCGATCGTAAAAACACGGCACAGCTGCTTAAAAAAACCAACCTGGAGCTTGAGCAGATCCTCAACACCGTTGAAAACGGTATTGCCCTGATTGACACAAACCACAATATCATGCGGGTTAATCAGGCCATGCTGGCTCAGTCGAAACTCACCGAAGAAAAGGTGCTAGGCCGAAAATGCCATGATATTTTTCAGGTAACCGTCTGCCACACCGACATATGTCCCCTCCAGCAAATCCTGAAAGGTGCGCCCTTTGTCCAGATCGAGAGCGTAAGACAGTGCCTGGATGGCAGTCGTTTCCCCTGCGAGGTGACAGCCAAACCCTTGCTGGACACCGAGGGCAATCTGATCGGTATGGTGGAGAATGTTCGAGACATCACCGGTAAAATAAAACGCCAGAAGGAAAACGAACTTCTCCTCCAGCAGGCCATCCAGTCCGACAAGCTTGCCTCCCTGGGCACGGTGGTGGCTGGTGTGGCCCATGAGATCAACAACCCCAACAGTTTTATTGCCTACAATGCCCCCATGGCCGAGAAGATCTGGCAGGGAGTAAAACCCGTCCTTGATGAGTATGCGGCCCGCAATCCCCAGTGGCGGGTTGGTCCTTTCTCGTACCAGGAAGTGACGGAAAGCATGACGGAGACCCTGCAGTTCATCAAAACAGGCTCAGAACGGATCAATGCCATTGTCACCAACCTGAAGGATTTTGCCGGCCTTGATTCCGAGCAAAATGATAGCCTTGTGCAGATTAATAGCATTATCAACCAGGCCTATACCATTATCGGCGCCCAGCTCCGAAAAAAGGTCGGCACCATTGTTATCAATCTCGACGCAGATCTGCCGGAAATTTACGGCCAGTTTCAAAGGTTGGAGCAGGTGGTCATCAACCTCATGCTCAATGCCATGGATGCCATTGACGATAAAAAAGCAGGACACATTACCGTCACCAGCAAATACATTGCCCGCCTGCAGGCCGTTCTCATTACGGTTGAGGATAATGGCAGAGGCATGAAAAAGGATGTCTTGGATCACATCTTTGACCCCTTCTTTACCACCCGCCGAGAACAGGGTGGCACCGGCCTGGGTCTGTCTGTTTCCTTTGGCCTCATCAAGGAACACCACGGCACCCTTTCCGTGCTCAGCTGCCCGGGCCGGGGAAGCCGCTTCACCATCTGCCTACCCCTGGACAAACGGCTTCAAGAAAAGGTGACTCTTTCACCCACTATCCTCTGCATTGATGATGATAAACCGGTCCTCCAATTCATCGAGACTTTTTTCAGGGGGGCCACCGGGGACTTCACGATTGCCACCCGAGACAACCCGCAACATATCCTGACCTATCTTGAAGAACATCCCGAGGTCGATCTTGTCATTTCAGAAGTCATGATGCCCAACATGAATGGCTGGGATCTCTTAGCAGAGATAAAAAATAAATTCCCCCTCATGCCTGTAACGCTTATCTCCGGTGATCCCACCGCTCTGGAGCAACGCCCTGGAGCCCCCACCCCGGATCATATTCTCCAGAAACCATTGGGCCTCCAGGAACTTCGCGCCCTCATCAAAAATATTGACCGGCGTATCTTATGAGCATTCTTGTCATCGATGATGAAACCGTGGCCCTGAAGTCCGTGCAGCGCCTTCTGCAATGGGAGGGCTATCAAGAGGTCACGATTTGCGATAACGGCCGGGACGCTGCGCAGCTGATCAAGAGCCAGGATTTTGATGTGGTCCTCCTTGACATCATGATGCCTGAGATGGACGGCCTGGAGGTGCTGCAGGAAACAAAGCCCGTTAAACCCTTTACTGAGTTTATCATGCTGACGGCGGTGAGTGATCTTGCCACGGCCGTCAATGCCGTGCGCATGGGCGCTTACGACTATCTGACCAAACCGGTGAACAACGAGCGGCTGCTGCTGTCTATAAAAAGGGCCTATGAAAGAAAAGGGCTGCTCTCCGGATTGACCAGAACCGAAAAAGATGACGGTGAAACCGAACCTTCGTCTGCCTTTGCCGCCATTATCACCCAAAACAAAGCCTTGAAAGAGCAGCTCCGTTTCGCCGAGGTCATGGCCCGTAGCGGTTTGCCGATGCTTATCACTGGCGACTCCGGCACCGGCAAGGAGTTGCTGGCCCGGGGCATCCATCAGGCCGGGCCAGCCCCTGACGGGCCTTTTGTGGCGGTAAATGTCGCGGCCATCCCGGAATCCATGTTTGAAAGCCAGTTTTTTGGTCATAGAAAAGGGGCCTTTACCGGCGCCGTCAGTGACCATAAAGGTTTTTTTGAACAGGCCAATAACGGCACCCTCTTTCTTGATGAAATCGGTGAGCTGCCTCTCCATCTGCAGATAAAATTCCTGCGCATCCTAGAAGATAAAAGCCTTGTTCCCCTGGGCGGCCAGACCCCGGTCAATCTCAACGTCCGCATTGTCTCGGCCACCAACAAAAATCTGGATGAGGCCTGCAAAGACCAATCCTTCCGAATGGACCTCTTTTACCGACTCAAAGCCGCCCATGTCCATCTCCCGCCCCTGGCCGACAGGACAGATGATGTGCCGGCCCTGGCGGACTTTTTCCTGAAACAAGCCGCGGCCAGACATAAGCGAGCGGTCCGCGGCTTCAGCCCCGAGGCCATGGACCTCCTGAGGCAACGGTCCTACCCCGGCAATATTCGTGAACTGGCCCAGCTCGTTGAAAGCGCTGTCCTTCTCTGCAAAACCGAGTTCATTGCCATCACAGATCTCGGCGAGAAATCCCCCCCGATGTCGAGCTCCAGCCGCACCCTCTGCACCTTTAAAGAGGACTATGAACGGCATCTGGCCTTTGTCCTTGAGCATACGGGCGGCGATCGTGCCAAGGCGGCTGCAATTCTCGGGGTTTCCCTGCGTCAGATCCACCGAAAACTGGCTGAGCTTAACAACAAAACTTCTCAATAAACATCATGGCTGGTGACCTTTTGGTCACCAGCCATGACTTCGTAGTCACCTGCTGTTTCCCCCTTTATTCCAACACATTCCAAACCACCCTTCTTCTTTTTACCTTTCCGCCCTCCTTCCCCTGGTGACCTTTTGGTCACTTTGACCGCTAAACAACAGGCGCCACCGCCCCCACCTAACAATAGGTTATCAAAGGGTTTATCCATAGCCCCATCCTTTTTTTTACCATGGCATAGAGGTTGCTCTTAAAAAATGCATAATCTAAAGGCCACGCAGCAATTCCAGCCATTTCAGGGAGCAAGAGATGCAATGACATTCCAGGAACCAATCAAAAGAATCCTGGTGGTGGATGATGATATTGAGCTGGCCAAGACCATTACCACCCATCTCAGATGGGAAGGGTACCAGGTCATCCATGCCGGTGACGGCCTGGAGGCCAAGAAAATGATCACGGCGGCCCGCACAAACGGCCACTCCTTTGATGTGGTCATCACCGACTATTTAATGCCCCACAGCGATGGCCTTGAGCTTGTTGACTGGATCAAACAAAACCATGCCGAAATCTTTATCATTGTCATGAGCGGCTACCTCGACCATGACACCATGCGCGACAACCTGCGCCCTGAAAAGGACGCCTACAAAATAAAACCCATCACCCCCTTTGACATCGAAACATTGCTGGATCGGATTAAACGCAACCGCAAATCAGCGCAACCATACACCCCGTAAAAGAGGCAATACCTTCTTGTGAGGAGACTGAAATGACAGATGATCTAGATGAAATAAAGAGCGCTGAAGGTAAATATCTCACCTTCACCCTGGCCAACGAGGAATTTGGCCTGAGCATCCTTAAGGTGCGGGAGATCATCGGCTATGTGGATGTCACCCTCATCCCGCAAATTCCCGACTATGCCAAAGGAGTCATCAACCTGCGCGGCAAGGTGATTCCAATCATTGATCTGCGGGTCAGGTTCGGTATGCCGGCCACTCCCCACACCGAGCGCACCTGCATCATTGTCGTGGAAATCAGCGCCCCCAAAGATGACGTTATGCTGGTGGGCATTGTGGTGGATGCGGTCTCCGAGGTGATGCATATCAAGGCCGGAGAGATTGAACCGCCGCCCTCCTTCGGGAACGACATGGACAGCAACTATATTCTCGGCATGGCCAAGACAGAAAAGGATGTAAAAATACTGCTTGATATCGACCGGGTCATTAACGCCCAAGAGCTCAGCCCGTTACATCAGGATTAACGCCCATCATTCGTGGCCGTACCTGTTTAGAGGCATAACCAAGGAGAGAAAAAATGAAATGGAATAAGATGACCATCGGTAAAAGGATCGCCACAAGTTTTGGCGTCATTATGCTCCTGTTGATTATTCTCGGGGGGTTAAACTACTCCGGCGTCAGCCAGATTGTCACAAATGCCGAAGAGGTCATTGCCGGCAACAAACTTGATGGCCTGTTGGCCCAGCGGGAGGTGGATCATCTCAACTGGGTGAGCCAGGTCAGCGCCCTGCTCACCGACGACACAGTCACCAAGCTTAACGTGGAGACCGACCACACCAAATGTGGGTTCGGCAAGTGGCTCTACAGTCCGGAACGGGAAGAGGCCGGCCAGCTGGTGCCATCCATTGCCGACCTGCTCACCGAGATGGAAGAGCCCCATAAAAAACTCCATGAATCAGCCATCCAGATCAGCAAGAGCTTCAAGCAGGCCGACACCAACCTGCCCACCCAATTCACCGAGCTGGAGGCGGCCCATCTCGCCTGGGCCGGTCATGTCTGCAGCGCCATGGCCCTTGGCAAAAAGAAACTCGACGTCCAGACTGATCCTACCCAGTGCGGACTCGGCAAATGGCTCACCTCGCCAGCGGCAAGAGCGGTCTATGACGGGGGGGATGGTGAATTAAAAAAACTCTTTAATGACATTTCCGCCCCCCATAACAAGCTGCACAGTACGGCCGTGCAGATTAATGCGCTGCTGGCCACAGGCACAACCGGTAAGGCCCTCGACATTTATGAGCACGAGACCCTGCCGGAACTTAAAAACGTCCAGCATATCCTGAGCTTGCTTAAGGAAAAGGCGCACCAAGAGGTGGCCGGCATGCAGGAGGCGAACAACATCTTTGCCCGCAATACCGTCCCTATGCTCACCAAGGTTCAAGGCCTTCTTAAAGAAATAAGGACCGAGGCAAAGGCACATGTGATGACAGATGATGTCATGCTGAGCAGCGCCCTTTCTACCAAGATCATGGTCACCATTGTTGCGGTTATGGCCATCTTGGCCGGGCTTGTTATGGGATTTTTGACCACCCGGGGCATCGTCAAGGTCCTGTCCACCATTTCCAGCAATATGGCGGATATGGCCACCGAGGTGGTGGGGGCCTCAAACCATGTGTCACGATCCAGCCAGACTCTGGCCGAGGGCGCTTCCGAACAGGCCGCCGCCCTTGAGGAAACCTCCTCCTCCCTGGAAGAAATCTCCTCCATGACCAAAAATAACGTGGAAAATGCCCGCCAAGCCAACACCTTGGCCACAGAAGCATCAGTAGTTGTCATCAAAGCCAATGACTCCATGGGTGAGCTCACTGTTGCCATGGAGGAGATCTCCCAGGCCAGTGAGGCGACCTCCAAGATCATCAAAACAATCGATGAGATTGCCTTTCAGACAAATCTGCTGGCCCTGAATGCGGCGGTGGAGGCGGCCCGGGCTGGTGAAGCCGGTGCCGGTTTTGCCGTGGTGGCCGACGAGGTCCGCAATCTGGCCATGCGCGCCGCCGCCGCCGCCAAGGATACCGCCAACCTCATTGAGGGCACAGTGAAAAAGGTCCATGGCGGCAATACCCTGCTGGCCAAAACCAATGAAAATTTTACCAGTGTGACGGAAAGCTCTTCGAAAATTGCCCAGCTGGTGAACGAAATCACCATGGCCTCTGAGGAGCAGGCCACCGGTATCGGTCAAATCAATACGGCAACCAATGAGATGGATAAGGCGGTGCAGCAGACCGCAGCCAGCGCCGAGGAATCAGCCAGCGCCGCCGAAGAGCTGAATGCCCAGGCTGAATCGATGAATGCCATCGTTAGGGACCTGGCCATGCTGCTGGGGGTAACCCAAGACGCCAGGACAGGCCGCTCTTCGCACCCTGCCCCCCGGCAGGGTGGCAGGGCAGCACCTAAGGCTCTGCCCCAAACAACCACCACGAAACCCATGAGCCGCGAAAAAAACCCGAAAAAAGTCATCCCCTTTGATGATGACAATGATGATTTTGAAGATTTTTAAAACACTCTCTCCGCGCTGAAAAGGAGCATCCTTTTCAGCGCTCTTTCTCTCCTCCCCCGGGCAGGAGGCGCACTCTCTCAGCGTGTTCCTGCCCATCTTTTTTTGCAGTTTCCGCCCATGGTCAAGGCCAAAACAACTCGTTAGCCAACCAAGGCAACATGGATGGCCTGCAGCAGATCTTGCTGGCTATAGGGCTTGGCAACAAAACCACAGGCCCCACTAGCAATTATCGCCTCTAAAGACTCATCCAACGAGTAGCCGCTGGTGAGAAGTATCTTGGCTGTGGGCTTGAGCTCCAGAAGAGCCTTTAGGCAACGGTGGCCTCCCATGCCTGGCATACTCACATCAAGAAGAATAAGGTCAATGTTCTTGCCCTGGGTCTCAAAGAGTGCCAGTGCCTCTTCACCGCTGTTGGCCTGCAGCACTTGGTAGCCGTTGTCCTCCAGCATAGTTTTGCCTATTGCCAGGAGGCTGCTCTCATCGTCCACCAGAAGGACGGTTTCCTGTTGTCCCACTGGACGCGGGGTCAAGCGAAGTGCTGGTTGCGCCGACGGGTGAGCATTCTCTGCAGCCACCGGCAGGAAAATCTGAAAGATAGTCCCCTTCTTGGGCTCACTGACACAACCAATATAACCATGATGCCCTTTAACAATGCCATAGACAATGGCCAGGCCAAGACCTGTCCCCGCACCAACCCCCTTGGTGGTGAAAAAGGGGTTGAAAATTTGGGCCAGGGTCTCAGTATCCATGCCATGACCCGTGTCGCTGACGGTGAGCTGAACATATTCCCCTGGTTTCATGTCAGGGAACGGCGACGGTTGGTCAGTCGTGATGGTGACCTGCTCTGTTTTGATCGTCAGCCGGCCACCATCCGGCATGGCATGCTTGGCATTGGCGCCAAGATTTAACAAGACCTGCTCGAATTGTCCGGCATCCCCCCGAATGAGCCCAATATCCGGGCTCAGATCCTTTTCAATACTGATTTCTCGGGGAATAGTCTTCTCCAACAGAGTAATGGCATGCTCGAGCTCTGTATTGATATCAAAGACCGTGCACTCGACGATTTCCGCCTTTCTGCTAAAGGCCAGGATTCTCTTGACCAGCTTGGCGGCCCGTTTGGAGGAGGCGAGAATCTCCTGTAAATATTCAGGGTGACTGAATCCGCCGCCGCTGTTGTAATGCATAAGGGACAGCTCTGTATAGCCCATAATGGCGGCCAGAATAGAATGGCACTAGTTTAAGCTTTTTTTAGTGTATTTGCTACGGTGGGGAATTTCTTTCATTCGCTGGCGTGGTTTGGTTAAAAGTTGATAGGCTTTGGGTCGTCTTTTTAGGCATCGAGGCTCACTTCGGCCAGACCTTT
>JAHJKA010000089.1 GCA_018822545.1 Pseudomonadota bacterium | reverse complement strand
TTAAGCGTTGTTTCTCCCCTGAACTGGGGCCTTACCGCGTTTCACGATGTTTTGATACGAGACAAGTCCCTGTGGACCATAGAAAGCGGTATTTTGCGCCTGCTGCTTTTCTTCTTTTTCTGCATCGTCCTTGCCTGGCGGATGTCGAGAGCTAAATTATGATGGTGCTGTGCTGATTTTTTTTTCGACACTATCAAATGACAATAAGATTTCAAAAAGATTATGGAAGAACAACAATTAGAGACGGAGCTTTTGGCCCTGATCAGAGAAACCTGTAGGATTCCTGAGGCGGAATATACTCCGGCAGCGATCATGGATCTGCCCTTGATTGGATCCGAATCATCCTTAGGGATAGATTCCCTGGATGCCGTCGAGATTGTTATGACGGTGCAGAAGAAATATGGCGTACGGATCGAGTCAATGGAGTCCAGTCGTGTGGTGTTGGAAAGCTTTTCAACCCTCCTCGAATTTATCCGCAAGAACCGGACGGTCTGAAGAGGGAGCTGGTTTCGGACATTGACAGGGGGAGTAAATCTTTATCCTTGGGTGGGCTCCCCAACCTCCGGTCTGAATTGCAGGAATATGAACGATGATTAAAAAAGATATTTTCAACAGGGATGTAAAGGCACAGTTCAAGGCCTCGGCAAAAGACAAAATCTACCGGTTTGTTATGGCTGACGGCATGATGAAAGGGGCTGTGGTTCACGCCACCCGGATGGTGAACGAAATGCGAGCCAATCATCAAACCGGGCCCTTGGAAACCCTGATTCTGGGGCAGGCCTATGTAGCGGTAAGCCTGATTTGCTCGGGTCTGAAGGGCAAAAAAGACCGAGTAAGCATGGTTATCGAGTGTTCTGGCCCAATCAAGGGGCTGGATGTTGAGGCCAATGGGCAGGGTGAGGTGAGGGGTTCTTTGAAAACCCCACAGATAGAGGTCGACAACCCTGCAGAGATAGATGGTCTGGCAAAACTGTTCGGGGCCGGTTTTCTCACCGTGACCCAATATCTGGAAAAGAGTGATGCCCCGTATGCGGGGCAGGTCGCGTTACAATATGGCAGTATTGCCGAGGATCTGGCCCATTATTATACGGTTTCCGAACAGATTCCTTCCGGCTTTATCTTAAGTGTGTTTTTTGATGACCATCAAGAGGTAAAAGGCGCCGGGGGTATCTTTCTGCAGGCCTTGCCCGGGGCAGATATAGAACTGGTTGCTGAGGCGGAAAAAATGATGCTGGCGATTGGTTCTCTGGGAGAATTATTTGCCAAGGGCCAAACCCCGGAAGACATAATCCAGCAAACCTTTTCAACCCTGAAACCGAAGGTACTAGAGAGCAGCCGGGTCGAGTTTTTCTGCCGGTGCTCAAAAGATGGCATGGTCGGATATCTGCTAGGTCTGCCCCGGGAGGACAAAAAGGATATTCTGAAAAATGGCCCCTACCCGCTGGTAATTCGCTGTCATCATTGCAACTCTGCCTATGAGTTCGCCAAGGAAGATCTGCAGATTCTCGCAGACTAAAGCCGGACGGTCATAGTTCATGACGCGTATTCTGGTGGAAGAGGACATAAGGTTTGATTCCGCCGTCCCCCTTTTATTTTAAAGCGTTATCTTTTTGACTTGGGTCAAGGTCAGGTGCAGAGTTTCGTTGTAAACATGCGTACTGGACTTGAGCAGAAAACTTTATTCACATTTGTCAGAAGAACGGGGGAGAAATGAGACTTATTGCAATGGTTTGCCTGGTAGGGTTGTTGCTGTCGGCGCCGATATCGGTTCTGGCCGGAAAAGAAAGTCAGCTGGCTGGTCAAGATGTTGCCAATCTGACCGAGGCAATTGCCTATTCTGCGGAGGGCTTTGTCAAAAAGCCGATCTTCAAGGGCGAAAATTACGTTATTTTATTGTTCGCCTTTCAGAAAGGGCAGCGGTTGGAGGCCCACACCATCGCGATCGACGCCTTTGTTCAGGTGCTTGAAGGGTCCGCGCTGGTTGCGATCGACGGCAAAGAGTATGTCGTTGCGGCCGGGGAAAAAATCTCCCTGCCGAAGAATCTCTCCCACGCCCTGACCGCTAAGGAAGACTTTAAGATGCTGTTGGTGAAGTAAACTTCGTCACTAAAAAGGGATGACCCATTTTTATTCCGATCTGTAAGAAAAACAGGCGTTGATTATGCAATATCACGAAAGCCAGGATGAACCGGTTGTCAGCGGTTATTTCCGCAAGATGAAGGGGGTTACGAAAAGCCCCCCGATGGTGAGCCCGGCTGAGATCGTCTGGTCCTGGATCGGGGCATTCCTGGGGATTGCTGCCGTGGCCGGTATCCACTATCACCTACTGGGCGAGACGGCCCTGATCATGGTGATTGGTTCTTTTGGGGCGTCGGCGGTGCTGATCTACGGCTCCTTGAAAAGCCCTTTTGCCCAACCCAGGAACCTGATCGGCGGCCATGTCATCTCCGCTGTGATCGGGGTCGCCTGTTATCAGATTTTCACCCCATTCATGTTGCTCGCAGCTGCGGTGGCCGTTGCCACCGCCATTGCCGCGATGCATGCCACCAAGACCCTCCATCCACCCGGCGGCGCTACTGCCCTGATCGCGGTGATCGGCGGCGATCAGATCACTCAACTGGGATATTTATATGCCGTGATACCGGTGGGCAGCGGGGCGTTGATCATGCTGCTGATCGCTCTCATCGTCAACAACATCCCCCGGACCAGGAGTTATCCTAAATTCTGGGTGTGACCTTGTAAACAAAGGGCAGCCCACGAATTTTAGCTAATGAGTCTTTGTGTCAGGCCACGGCAGTTAATAATGGGGATGATTTTCGTTACGTTTTAAACAGGCGTAAACGAAAGTGGTCAAGTTTGCTCGTGGCGTTTGTTCAAGAGCACAGCCTGCGGGGCAGGACTTGAAATATCAGGTCTGTGTTCGTTCAAGATCGGAACGCACTTTTTGTTCAGGGTTTGCCGTGGTGGTATTTGCTCTGGTAAAAGTTTTCGGGTAAACCGCAAATCAGTTATGAAGACAGAGCAACATCAGGGGCTCAGACCCTGCTGTGACTGCTGGACACTTTCTGCGCAGCAGCCTTTGTAAATCATCGCTTTTATCTGACCGGGACTCATCGTGGACCAGGAAAAAACACTTCAAAAATCGACCCTCTTTGTCACGGTGGTTACCGCCTTCATGGCGCCGTTCATGCTTTCCTCGGTCAATGTGGCCCTTCCTGCCATCCAGCATGAGTTAGGAGTGAATGCCGTATTGCTTGGCTGGATCGCCACCTCCTACCTGCTGGCCACCGGGATTCTTCTGGTTCCGATCGGCAAGTTTGCTGATATGTATGGCCGCCGGAAAGTATTTGTGACCGGCATCATCGTTTTTACCTGCGGATCTTTTCTGTCGATTTTTGTGCCGAATATCGGCCTGTTCATCACCACCCGGGTTATTCAGGGGTTGGGGGCAGCGATGTTTCTGACCACCGGCATGGCCATACTTACCCTGGTTTTTCCCCCGGCCAGCCGGGGCAGGGCCTTAGGTATTCTGGTTACTGCCGTCTATGTCGGTCTGGCCACCGGCCCTTTTGCCGGAGGGTTCCTGACCCGGTATTGCGGATGGCGTTCGATCTTTGTGGTTATTTTTCTCTTGGGCGGCGGTTCACTCTATGTCACTCTCCGCTATCTGAAAGGGGAGTGGGCGGAGGCGATGGGCGAGACCTTTGATCTTGGCGGCAGCCTGGTGTACGCGCTGGCTATTTTTTCCCTGGTCTATGGCGGTACCCGCATGCCGGAAATCATTGGCGTGATGCTGGTCCTGACCGGAGCCCTCGGACTGGTGCTGTTTTTTCGGCTGCAGAAAAACAGACGATACCCGGTCTTTGAAGTGGGGCTGTTTCAGAAAAATCGGTCTTTTCTGTTTTCGAGCCTGGCGGCCCTGATCCACTATGCCGCGACCTTCGGGGTTACTTTCCAGATCAGTCTCTTTCTGCAGTATATCAAAGGAATGAGCCCGCAGACTGCCGGAACGGTGTTGATGATTCAGCCGGTGATGATGGCGCTCTTTTCTTCCCCGGCCGGTAAGCTTTCTGACCGTATTGAGCCCCGGGTGATTGCCTCCACAGGCATGGGGATTACCGCCTTCGGTCTGGCGTATTTTGTCTTTCTGGGATCAACAACCCCATTATGGCTTATCGGCGCTAATCTTGGCCTGCTTGGCTTCGGCTTTGCCCTTTTTTCCTCGCCGAATATGAGTGCGATTATGGGGTCGGTGGAGCGCAAACAGTACGGGCTGGCTTCCGGCACGGTTGCCACCATGCGGCTTCTCGGGCAGATGTGCAGCATGACTCTCGTGACTGTTTTCCTTACCCATTTCATCGGCAAAGAGGAAATCAGGCCGGACAATTACCCTCTTTTTGTGGAAAGCATGCGGATGTGCTTCGCGTTTTTTGTGGTCCTGTGCACCATCGGTATCGGCTTTTCACTTTTTCGCGGCAAAGTGCGGGTGTGAAGAGAACACGACGCTATTGGCGTTGGGGAATTGCGGGGACAGTACTTATTGAAACAGGAGCCCTTTACACTTTGCAAGTGCTCACGGACACGAGTTCGCTGCGCTTTACAAAAGTTTAGCTTTTCGTTCTCGAACAGGTACGCGAGCTCGAAGTCTTCGCTTATCAGCGAGACTCTGAAAATCCGCATTTCTGAATAGACATTCGTTAGTTGGCACGACCCTGACCCGTCCAAAAAGTCCGGCAGATCGCGTCTAATATATAAATGATGATGGGGACCGCCAGGAACCATGAGCACAGGTGGAAATAGACGATGAGTTCCCGGGAAAAATGGGAGCTGACAAAAGGCTGTTGGAAAATAAGGACCAGCAGCATGGTGAAACCGATAAGCAGAGTCGGAATTAGAAAGTATTTGTAAAGCTTGTGTTTGATTGAGTTTGAGTGGCTGATAAAATCAAGCTTGCTGTACATGAGCAGGGAGATGAGAACAATTGATAATGCTAACATGTAGATGTTCTCAAAAAAGGTAAAGGCCACCAATACCGAAACAGCTCCTGTTGGCGAAGGCATCCCGACGAAATCGCTTTTAGTGCTCTTGTCCTCCTTAAGTTCTGCCAGTTTGGTAAAATATGCCAGACGAAGATGCACGTAGAGGAAATAGACAAGGGCAAGAGCAATACCCATATGAGACAGGGCGCCCTTCAGTTCCGAAAAGCGCAAATAGATGATAACCGCCGTGGCGAGGCCAAAGGTGGAAAGATCAGTGGACGAATCAAGAGTGGCCCCGAAGTCCGAGTGGGCATTTAATTTTCTGGCAATGGGACCATCAAAAGCATCGCAGAGTGCGGCCGACAGAATCCAGAAAAGCACGACAAAGGAACGATTCTGGACCTCCACTTCCGGCATGGCGAAAAACACCGCAGTAACACCGCAAAGATAATTACCCAGGGTAAAGATATTCGGGATCAAAACAATATACCACGGCTTGTTTGATTCTTGCCGTTGGGATTGGGTATAGGCATTGACATAGGAAAACGAACGGAAAAAAGGAAACAGGGATATCACCGTGCAGAAACATAATAGGATGGTGCCCCACAACATCATATTGGCCGGGAATGCCTGGGCTATAGCCTCAAGGAATATGGTGCCGGGCAAAACATCCACCCTGAGCAGAAAAATATAGAGAACGGTAAACTGGACGCCGGCCTTGATCTTGCCCAACCATTGGGCGCTGACATCTTCGCCGCGGCGTTTGAGGCGAAAGCGCTGCACCATACTGATGATTTCGCGGCCAAAGATAATCGCCACCCCCCACCAGCGGAAATCACCATAAAGATAGGCAGTGACCGCCAGACAAAAGGTCACCCATTTGTCGGCTGCCGGATCCAGGGTCTTACCGTCTTCGGTTACGGCATTCCATTTCCGGGCAAATTTACCATCAAGATTGTCCAGGATGCAGATCAGGGCAAAGCAAAGATGAAAGCTGAAATTTGCCAGGGGAGTGTGGAAGGCGGTAAAGTAATGGACGCAGAATACCCAGATGCCAAGGGGAAAACGCAGCAGGGATATGATATTTGGAATGTGCCTGGTGTAACGACCGAACAAAGGATGCACGGAATCCTCAGGCTGCTTTTTCTTAGGGCCAAGCAGGATTACGGTTGTCAGGGTAAGAGTGACAAATACCAGAATCAGGTTCGTCATCCCCTGAAAGGTAAAATGATTGAGATAGAATTGCAGCGCTTTATCAAACATTGATTACCCCAGGAAAAGGTTTGCCATTTCATTATGAGCATTTGAGATAAAAGAAGACTTTATGGTCACAACCTATCAATCAGAAAATTTTCACGCAATATTTGATTTTGCCGCTGGGGTCTGGTTGTGCTAACTATACGAAATCATATGTAAAGGCTGTGGCAGTAAAATTAAATAGTACGGCAAGACTTGCTGAAACGGTCGGCCCGTAATAAGGAAATTTTGACTCCCTCAATTGCGAGAACAAAGAAAGTGTGGCAGAACTTCCATGATAAATAGGGGGTAGGCTACGACTTCCATGCAGCCAATGAAACATCTCATAGCAATATTATTAGCCATAGTCTTTCTCTGCAGCTCTTGTTGCACAAGTGCACTCTGGGAATCTTATGATCCAGACGGCTATATTCAGATCCTGTACACAGAGATAACGGCACAGGAACTGCGAGATAAAAAAATGGATTTTATTCAAGATGATGCGAATTCGTCTTATTATGTCCCTAAGTCGAATATGCGCAAACTTTCAGAGTACAGCATACGACTCTTTGCAACGCCAGTCACTGTTGCTGTGGATGCGGCACTCATAGTCATAAGCGGAGTAGCTATTTCCTTGGCGGAAACCACAATCACAATAACCCCCTGACAACAAGAGAAATACGAATTCTGATTACCACCGTCTTTCAGCCAGACTGACGAGTCATTCCCGCTTTCGTGGGAATGACTCGTTGGTCAAGAAAAACTCTCTTTATTTCTGCTAGTTGTGATATGTCGCTGGGGTGACTGAAACACAGTGGTAATCAGAAAAAAACTTCTTATTGCCCTGCCCTGTCCCTATGAAACACGCATCAGGCCTTGACATCGACCAGCGCCCCTCCTAACTCCTTAATCTTGGTATCAATGATTTCCAGGGCCTTATCCAAGGTCTGGTAACTGATCTCCGGCAGCTTTCCGCCCCAGGCCTCTTCCGCTTCTTGAAAACCATTTTGCACGCCTGCGCGCCCGGCTTGCAAACGCTCAAGATTATCACCGCCTCCAGAGAGAACAAAATTGGCGATACGCTCAGCGGTCTTGGTGACGCCGAAGTAACCGTCGTCAGCAACCAGAACCTGCGCCTCTTCGGGGCTCAGTTCGGTGAGAGGCTTGCCATTATACTGCATCTTCTCAAGATCGAGGCCTTCACCGGTGGTGCGCTGTTTGACGCCGGACTGCGCCTCGAAATTCTTCTTGGATTCGCTTTTGACAACCAGCAAGAATTCAACCAATTTCGCCTTCATGGCAAGTTTCACATCGCCATCCACGGCTTTTTCACCATCGTGACCACGCATTTTCTTGGCGTCCAGCTCCTTGGTGGTTTTTTCATGCATTACCTTGGATGGCTGACCCTGGAGTTTTGTTTTGCCGATCTCGGTCATAGCCCACCTCCTTTAAAAAAGTTTTACGAGATAAAAGACTTTTCAATAAAATAAGATCGAATGAAGACAATGGAAAGATATGCATAATCTGTGCAAAAAAGGGTAATGATTCTGTTTGACTCTTGTTTTGGCAATTCAAGGAACGCAAGCCTTAAGGAAACAGGAGACCATCACCGGCTCGAAACGTCGTAAAGGTCTGACCCCTTGTCCCTACCCTCCGTTCTCATGAAGAAACACCATCTCATTGCCTGCCCGATCTTTGCCAAAGAGCTTGCCGCTGTGTTGCCGGAATTAGCGGCGGAGCCGATGGTGCAGTTCATGGACTATCGGGTTCATAACAGTGCCAAGGCCATGGCCGAGGAGCTGGCCCGTTGTATTGCCACGGCAGGGGCAGAGGGGGCGGCCATCTCGTTGCTGGTGGGGCAGGAGTGCCAGGCCCAGCTGCCGCTCAGCCAGATTGCCGAGAGCTGTGGCGGCACCTTACCCGCCGGCCATAACTGCCTCGAGATCATCCTGGGTCGCAAGAAGGCCAGGGTCCTGGCCGATAAGCGCACCACCATCATGACCCCGGCCTGGATCGACATGATCAACAACTCCATCAGCGATGGATTTTGGACCGTGGAAGATGTCCGCATCAACCTCGGCCACTATGATCGCATCCTCCTGCTGGATAGTGGCCTGGTGCCACTTCCCGATGAGATGCTGATGGAGTTCTTTGACCTGACCCAGGTGCCCATCGAGATTATGCCGGTGTCCCTGGATCATTTTAAAAAAGTTGTCAGCAGGCTGCTCGCTGCTCCCTGAGGAAATCGGACAGAGTTGTTTAATTCCATTTTTTTCCACGCTCCAGAAATACCAGTCGCACCGAGCGTCATCCTGAATTCCTGGACGCCACCAAGGCCGGCCTGGAAAACTATTATCATAGTGACTCTGCCGTTGCCTCGCCCCAATCATTATTGATCCCCTGCCTGTAAATACAGCCGGGGAAGTATTGCAGCTGGTATGGCGAGCAAGAGGGCTAGGACGCGAAAGTAAAAGTTTGGAAAGTGGAGTGGGAGCCATAGGGAACTATGCTGGCGCCCATGTGCGGTTATGCAGAAAGGGCCAGGTTAACACCTGGCCCTTTTGGTTACGTCATGCGGTCTGGTTGGCCTGCCCCGGTCACCCTTTCTTTTTACGTCTGATTCTTGCGCTGGCCAGACCGGCTAGTCCTGTACCGAAAAGGAGCATGGTGGTTGGTTCTGGAACCTGGGCAGAAGTTGAAACAATGCTCCACTCTTCAGGGTTATTGTCGCAGTCGGTAAATGCGGAGTAGAGGTAGAAATATTTCCCGATATCCGAATTTTGGATCGGTACTAAAACACTTAAATCACCCCACCAACCACTGCCCCCGCCAATGAGGGTGTAGTCGAGCAGAACCTCGGAATCGCCATCGCTGCCCACATCCATTGACCAACTCACACCCGCCAGAAGTCCTGTGTCACCTTGAGTCGGATAGGGATATTTCTGATCAGAGCTATCGGTGTATAATATCAGGTTTGTCAGCGTGATTCCCTCCTTGGAGGCCGGTTCGTCCGTATCAAGAATAAAATTCGCATAATTCTGGCCACCGACATTAAAAAGATGATCGGTTGTTAGCTGATACACAGAGATCCAGGCTGGTTTCTCATCAAGCACTGTTTTTTGAAGTGTATTTGTCCCCTCCTGGTCAAACCTGGCCGCCGCAGTGCCAACGGCTTGCAGGCGCACAAAGGGTTCTATGTAGCCGGTGCCCGCTGGGTTCATCTCATCCACGGAAAAAAAGCCACCATTTATCCAGCCATCGCCGCCGGTTGTCAAATCCAGACTCAACGCCGAAGCGGGAGATAAGTGACAAAGCGATAACAGGGTAAGAGCCAGTCCCACTAGGTGTTTTTGATGAGTTGTGCGTGTCATGTTTGCTCTCCTCGTGCTCATTCCTGGTCTCAATTGGACCTATTTCAGCCGTCTACTTCTATACAAAATGCAAAATATGCACCTTCCGAGGCCGGGTAAAACAAGGAATAGGGAGAATATGCGAATATTCAATGGGTTAAAATGTCACCATGGACCCAGGCAGCTTGCTCTTTCACCCTATCATCGTCAGCTGAACGAACAATTGTCCGGAATAACGGAAAACGATAAGGGCGACCTGCCATGGAATGGGGAGATCCGCCGAGAAGCTGTCCTGAAAAATGGAAACACGAGGCGAGGGATATGTGGTTTGACGCCGCTATTTGGGAGAAGGCCGGGAGGTGGGGGGGCGATCCTGGCTCAGCGATGGCCAGGATGAATAAAAGGGCAAAAAATAATGATTGTGGCGGTCTTGAACGGTTTTTAATGGCGAAGGGGATGTTTACGGCAATCCCCTCCCTGTCAGCTATCCTTGAGTTGGTTATTGGCGTAGGGTTTCAGCTCGAAATGCTTTTTGTGGGGGTCGATCTGGATGTGGTAGTAGCGGTCCTGCGGCATGTAGATATAGGGAACCTCTTCTTTCTGGCGAAAGACGAAATCGGAGAGGATCATCCGGTTCACCGCCCGGTGGCCGACAATCATGATGTTGTCATCGTAATTGTTTAGGTAAAAGACCTTCTGCAGGCCGCGGTGGATACGCTGTTCCATGGTGGCATAGCCCTCGCCCTGGGGGTAGGTGTAGCCGTATTTGTCCCGTTTGCGGGCATTGGCCACCTCGGGTATTTTCGCCTGAATCTCCTGGTAGGTCATGCCGTCGCAGACGCCGGCGTGGATCTCGTTAAATTCGGGCAGGGCGATAAGTGAGCTGTGTTCCTGCATTTCGGCAATGGGGGCGGCGGTTTGCAGGGTGCGGATGTAGTTGCTGGTGAAGATGATGGGGATGCGCACCGTGCTGAAATAGGCGGCCAGGGCTCGGGCCTGGGCCAGGCCTTTTTCGGTGAGCTGCGAATCACCGCCGATGCGGTCTACCAGGTTGAAAAAGGTCTCGCCGTGGCGTACCAGAAAGAGATTTTTGACGATGCGGGTGGTAACCAGATCGCGGATCCGGTCGTAATAGGGCACCACGTCCGCCAGTTTCTCCTGCAGGATGCAGCCGGCAAAGGAATCTACCAGGATACGGTTGCGCTCCATGTGCAGTGGTTCGTAGATGCTTTCGTAATAGGAAATGCGCTTGGCAAAGCTGTCGATGGCCTCCTCCGGCGACAGATGGGCAAACTCTTTCAGGTTGGCCTTGCGCTCCAGATTGGCCTCCAGGGCCTCTTCGTCGGCGTTCATGCACTCCAGAAAGAGAATGGGCCAGCCGGCCATGGTTTCCTCGATCATTTGGCGGCGCTTACGGGTGACATTGCTGGCGTCGATGATGGCGATATCGCCCTTGTCCTGCAGGTAGGCCTTGGCCTGATCGAGGTTGAGGCGGGCGCATTTTTCCCTGAATTGAACGCCTTCGGGATTGTCGGGCGAGAAGAACTCCGGCCCGGAGGTGTTGCCCTGGCCAAGCTTACGGCGTAGTTCACCATTGTTGAACACCTGTACCTTGAGGGCATCAAGCTCCAGGGTGCGGGCAATTTTACGGGCCATGGTGGATTTGCCGCGGGCCGGCAGCCCCATCAAGGCGATCACCAATTTTGATTCCATAGGCCATATCCTTATTGACTGCCAGCAAAGGGGTGGCGATCGGTGTGGATGCATCTGATATCAGTCAATGATATTTGATTTGGCCGTTTTTTGTAGAAAATTGTGCATGCGTCTTGATCCGGGCTGAAAGACGTCCCGCTAGTTGTTCAGGATGATCTCCAGATTCGGTCAGCTCGGTCGGGTACAGTGTAGAGATTAGAATCGGTACTCTAGCTCGACTCCGAGGTAGGGATCAAGGCTGAGACCTTCGATTTTTCTGGCGCCTAGTTTGACACCGGTATTCATGTTTTCAGAAAGTTTCAGGCCTCCGACAAAGGCTCCAATCTGGTGTATTTTGTAGTCAGGGTCTCCCAGGGTGATGGCCTCTAAGCCAAGGAGCTTACCCGAGGCAAGGACCCGGGCGAAACGAACCCTGGTCCAGTATGCTTCTTGCCCAAGTATATAACTGGCAATGCCTCCCAGCTGCCAATGCAGCTTGAGGGTGTGTTCACCTTCAAGCTGCAGTTTGGCTCGTAATTTCCCCCCTTGAGCATTGCTTTTGGTGTCTTGGGGCGAAAAATGAGTGTGATGATAGGTTGGGCCGCCATAAGCCGCCCACCAATAATCTTTTTGGGCCTTTTGGTATCCCAGTGCCACTTCCGCACCGGGGACGCGGGCATCGTAGGTGACATTGTCTTTTTCATAGGCGTAATTGGTCCAGTCAGTCCAGAGACGATAGACAAGGCCATTGCCAAGCTGACTGCCGGGCAGGGGGGCCACCCAGCCAAGGTAGGCATAAGAGGTATCCTTTGAGACTTCAAGGCCTCCCAGGATCTGGACCTCAGAGGTTTGGTCGGCAAGAGCGAGGAAGGGTGTGCCGGCTAACAGGCCGATCACGGCACCTATGAATGATAGTTTTTTGGTTGGCATGGCTCCAGTTCCATTTCGATATTGGGGTGAGATTCCGGCAGGATGAGACAGTCGTCAACAGGGAAAAGATACGTGCTCCCAGCGGAATTTTCCAGCAGTAATCCTGGGTGCACGGTCATCTGCATGCCAACAAACCTGGTTCGGGTAGTGATGTTGGCGTAAATCAGGCTGTCGGCATCCAGGGAGGCGAAGGTGACGATTTTGTTGGGTGTGCTGTCGTCAACAGGCAGAGCAATCAGGCCAAACTTAAGAGCTTTATCCTGTCCTTGTCTAAATGAGAATGTGGCCCAGTTTTCATTCCGGGCACTGTTTGGGACAGTTTTTTTCGGCCACTGCATTGGTGTTATATTTTGTTCCTTTAATTCAAGCAAGCGGCACTGCAGATCGGTGCCGTACAGGAAAAGTTCGAGCTGGTCCCGGCTTTCCTGGTCCTCCCAGATGAACTGACAGCCAACCGCTCTGACGAAGTCGTCGGAGGACGATAAGGTTTGGGCCTGGGAAACAACCAGGGCTTGGATGGCAAGAGGCCCTGATGGTAGAGAAATTTCTCCGGTTATCACCCCCCATTGTTTGGCAAGGGAGGGCAAACGGCCATAGATTCGACAACCGCTTGGCGAGATATTGTCAATGGTTGCCATGGATGCCTGATACCCATCGCAGAGGCGGATGGGAAGGGGGATTGGGAACCTGTACTCGGAGCGTAAAAAAGCCTGGGTCTTCTGTGTGTATGAGATTAGGGCGATTGCCAGGGCGAGATTCATGGTTGCCCAGAAAATATTGAAGACCAGGGCATGCTGCGGCAAATGCGTCGATCTGGAGGAAAGCAGTAAGCCGGCGGGAATGGCAAAGCCGTTAAGAAGTAAAACAGCAAATTGGGGAAGGAGCAGGTATGAGAAATTCTGGGCCTTGTCCCGCACCTTCGAGGTTACTTTAAATTGAAGGTTGCCGACAAAGAGGCCGAGGGTGGCCCAGGCAAAGGCGGCAAATCGCGCGAAATTGTATTGCTCTATGTAGAGAATACCGCCATAGCCGCGGCCGATTTCTTCAAACATCCATAGGCTGCAAATATAATAAGGCAGAAAATGGAGAACGAACTCCGGACCGGAGGCCTCGATGGGCAGGATTCCTGTGAGTAAGACGATCACCGGGGCGATATAGAACAGGCCTTTTTGCCAGCCGTCAAAATAGGTCAAAATTGAGGCCAGATAGTTCAGGCGTTGGGCGATGCTCAGTTGCGAAGTGAAAAAGATATTCTCTTTGCGCAGAACCTGCATGGCCCCTTGGCCCCAGCGGATACGCTGGTGCAAAAAAGGCGCAATGGTTGCCGGCGCAATCCCGAAAGCAAGGGATTCCGGAAGGTATACGGAGCGGAAACCGGCTTTGTGGAACTTGATCGAGGTATGCAGGTCTTCGGTGATGGTTTCCGTGGCAAATCCTCCCACGGCATCCAAGGCACTCCGGCGAACCACCGCGCAGCTTCCGCAGAAAAAAGAGGCGTTCCAATAATCCTTGCCGCACTGGATCACCTTGAAGAAAAGAGACTGCTCGGTCCACAGCCTTTTAGTTTTTTTCTGCCAGCGATGTTGGAAGGAGTCCAGGTTGAAAAAGTCCTGCGGCGTCTGGATAAAGGCGACCTTGCAGTCGGAAAAGAAACCCATCGTCCTGAGCAGGAAATTTTTTTGCGGGGCATGGTCAGCGTCGAATATGGCGATGAAGTCGCCTGTGGCGTGCTTCAGGGCGTTGTTGAGGTTGCCTGCCTTGGCATGGAGGTTGTTGTCCCGGGCGATATAATGGACACCAAGTCGTCTTGCCAGTTCCGCCATTTCAGGACGCCTGCCGTCATCAAGCAGCCATGTGTCATGGGGGTATTCCATATGCTTTGCGGCAAGCACTGTCTTGCGGACAATTTCAGTCGGCTCATTATAGGTGGGGACAAAGACGTCTATTTTGAGCCCGGCCTTTGGAGGCGTGGGCTGGCGATCAGTAAGGCGCCAGGTCATGAAAACATGGAGCGCTGCTGAAATAAAGCCATAAATTTCTGCGAGATATATGGTCCAGGAAAAGATGGGGGCGGTGGTGGAGAGCGTTGTCGAACGCCAGCCTAAATACCAGCAGCCTATCAAAAAGAAAAATACAACCAGGGTGGACTGGAAAGGGCCGAGTTGTTTATAGGGAGTGTTTTCGTTCTGGGTGCTTTCGATATTAAGCGGGTTTGAGGAGTATGGGATTGTCCTCAGAAAGCTTATACAGTCTTTGAAGCCGGATGCCATTTGAGTGATAATCTAAATCTTCTCATGCCTGCACTTGAGCTGATGGGATACGCAGCTTCAGCAGGGATGAAATAAAATTTGGAGGAGGAGAAAGTTTCCGGCAAGCATGAGTGGCCCGTGCCCCGAACCCCAACTTGCCGGAAACTTTCAAGACTTCACTACGTCCCAATATCAAAAAAAAGGAGTGAAGTCGGGAGGAAGAAGAGGAGATGTTACTATACTAGAGCAAGGGGCATGCCAGCAGGCGTGATTTATTTTTTGTAGTTATTTCGGGACGTTGTCCCTTGGAGGGGTGGGGCGGAGTGTTCAGCAAAGGTGGACAGGATACCTACCTGTACTGGACAAGTGGACGGCAGAATGCTCAGTCGTCGTTGCGGGTGATCTGATGTGTTTTGAGAAGGGTGTAGAGGCGGGTGCGGCCCAGGCCGGAGATTTTGCACGACTCCTTGATGGAGCCACCGGTATGGGTCATGAGGGCAGTAAGGTATTTTTTTTCAGCGGCCATCAGCACAGACTCCCGATACTGACGGTAATCGGTGATATGGGACAGAGGTTCCGTGTCATTGCTGCCAGCGGTACTATTTGCCTCCGGAGGGAGTACCGGTTTGATGTTTTTCAGCTTTACCTTGGTGCGGAGCGGGATAGGCAGGTGTTTAGGGAAGAGGAGCGGTTCATTCAAGGCGATGTTGATGGCGCTCTCAAGGGTGTTAACCAGTTCACGGATGTTGCCGGGCCAGGGGTAGGCGTTCAGCATCTCCAGGGTGTCGGAGCCAATTTCCTTGGCGGCAATACCGTATCTGCTGCAGATCTGTTTGACAAAGTGGTGCGTTAGTTCGGCAATGTCTCCGGCGCGCTCCCGCAGAGGCGGTAATTCGATAACGAGAGCCTGCAGACGGTAAAGAAGATCCTCGCGGAACTCTTTGTTGGCGGCCATGGCAGGCAGGTTGCGGTGGGTGGCCGCCACCAGGCGGAAATTGCTTTCATCTTCGCTGGCGCTGCCCACCGGGCGGAAACGATGTTCCTGCAAGACACGGAGAAAAGGGGTCTGGAGGTTGAGGGGCAGCTCGCCGATCTCGTCTAAGAACAAAGTGCCGCCGTCCGCCTGTTTGATCAGGCCGGTGGTGCTTTTCTCAGCGCCGGTAAAGGCGCCGCGTTCGTGGCCAAACAAGGCACTCTCAATGAGGTTGGCGGGCAGGGCGGCGCAATCCACCACCACAAATTTCTTATGGGAGCGGTTGCTGTTGGCGTGGAGGGCCCGGGCAAAGAGTTCCTTGCCGGTGCCGGTTTCACCGGTGAGCAGGATGTGTGCTTCCCCCTGGGCAGCCAGGGCAAGTTCTGCGCGGCATTTCGTTATCAGCGAGCTGGTGCCGATAATGTCGTGGTCTTTCAGGGTCGGCGCCACAGCCAGGGCTTTTTGCTGGCTCTGGCGGTAGAGAAGGACTTGCTTGAGGGAAAGGGCGAGCTCCTGGGTCATGACAGGTTTCTCAAGATAGTCCCAGGCGCCATTTTTGATGGCTGTTTCGGCACTGTCCGAGGAACCTTTGGAGGTAAAGATGATAACCTCAGGCCGGTGCGGCAGGTTGGTCAAGATGGGCAGGAGGGTAAGGCCATTGCCGTCAGGCAGGTAGACATCAAGAAAAATCAGATCCACGGCCACGGCCTTGGCTTTGGCAAGGCCCTCTTTGAGGGTGTGAGCAACAGAGACGGAGTGCCCCATTTTGGACACTTTATTTTGCATGATGGTGCAAATGACCGGATCGTCGTCAATGATGAGTATTTCTGGCATGGGTCACGGGTTAAGGTAAAAGGCTGAGCTGGGATTGTACGGGGCAAAAAAAAGTGAGTAGGGCGGACTGATTTTCAGTGACCGCCTATCAGTTATATGGCCGATGCTACGGGTTTTTGCAATGGCTAAGTCACCTGCGGCCCTGCTTTAGGTGCCGGGAGCAGATCACAGCTTGGCCGGGCTCCTACGCGAAACCCAGCTGTCTAGGGAAAAATGGATAGCGTGAACGATGTTTAGCTGGCTCGGTGAGGATGAGCAAATTTTACGGCTGGGCCGGGCAGACCGCCCCTTGACGGCGATACTGGCCAGCGGTATATTGCCGGTCATGCAAAGAGACATCCTTCGATATGTTGCTACTGCTGTGCTTTTATTCACCTTTCTCATTGTGAGTGGTGCTCCCGTTGTTGCAGTAGCATTTGGTCAAGGCGAGGCGGTCGATTCCTGCTGTTATCCTTCCGATAACCATGACGAACCGTCCCAGTCTTGCGACATGTCGCCGGGATGTTCCTGTCTTTTTTGTCTGCATTTTGATCTGCGCCAAACTGCCTGGTTTTTTAATCGGCCCCTGTCCCTTGGTGTGTCTGATTTCCCCGTGCAGTCCTCTGTTCTGTCCGACTTTCCCCAAACTATCGAGTACCCTCCCGAATCTAGCTGATCATTCAGCCCTTCTTCGCATAGATCCCGCCATCCGCAGTAGTTGTGGGTATGGATTATTGCTAAATAGCCGCGTAGTTTTTCCTAAGCACGAGTTTTTTTTTGTGCTGAGGTCGGAGCGGATTTGTAGACGTCCCCGGAGAAAAATCATTATGAGTCGTTCATCCACCCTCAGCGGTGCAGACTGGAACTATTTGTTTCTGAGCTGGCTGATTGCCGCCATCTCAACCATGGGCAGCATCTTTTTCAGCCACACTATGCAGTTTCCGCCCTGCGTCCTCTGCTGGTACCAGAGGATTTTTCTGTTCCCCCTTGTTGTTGTCTTTGCCACCGGACTGCTCAGTCATGACCAAGCTGTGGTCCGGTATGGCTTACCATTGACATTGGCAGGCTGGCTTGTCGCCCTGTACCACAACCTGCTTTATGTCGGAATTATTCCTGAAAGTATCCAGCCCTGTACCCAGGGTGTGTCGTGCACTGAAAATTATATTGAGCTGTTTGGGTTTCTGTCCATTCCCCTGCTTTCTTTGTTGTCATTCACCTCGATTCTTCTGTTGCTCACCATCCTTAAGAGGAGGTTTTCCCGATGAAAAAACCGTTACTGCTTGGCATTTCTGCCGCTTTATTGATCCTTTTGTTTGTTGTTGGTAGTTTTGTGTATAAAAATAAACAGATTGAGAAACTCGGTTTCCTGGCCCAGGATGAGGCTGAACTCTTTGTGAGGTCACATTCAGCCATCCTCGGCAGTGACACGGCCAAGGTTTATCTTGTCGAGTTCATGGATCCGGCCTGTGAAACCTGCGCGGCCTTTTCGCCCTTTGTGAAAAAGCTCATGGCTGCAAACCCCGGCAAAATAAAACTTGTTCTCAGGTACGCGCCTTTCCATCAGGGTGCTGATTATTTTGTCCGAATCCTTGAGGCATCGAAAAAACAAGGGAAGTATTGGCAAACGCTGGCTACCATGTTTCAGTCTCAGCCTTACTGGGCCAGCCATCACCAGCCGCGTCCCGAGCTGATCTGGCGTTTTCTGGAAGGGGCCGGCCTTGATCTTGATAAAATTAGAAAGGACATGGAAGACCCTGCCATCACCAGGATTATTGAGCAGGATCTTGCCGATGCCAAGCGGCTCAATGTGACGAAGACGCCTGGTTTTTTCGCCAATGGCAAGCCACTGGTAACCTTTGGCTATAGGGAGCTGCAGCTGCTGGTCGAGCAGGAGCTCAAGGCCGCGTATCCTGAATGATCACTATTCCTGACAGTGTCATGGGGGGCGCCGGCCGCGTCCTTCCATGATACTGTGACCATAACCAACCGGGCGCCATGGCGCCAGATATGGAGATCGCCAACAATGAAAATATTTTTGCTCACAATCACAGCGTGTTGCTTTCTTTTTTTAGCGACGGCCTGCGGTCCGCCCCCCAAGAAAGCAGTGGTCGGTCAGCCCGCCCCTGATTTTATCTTGCTGGACACCAAGGGTAAAACCTGGAATCTTTCCGAACTCAAAGGCAAAGTGGTGTTTGTTAATTTCTGGGCCACCTGGTGTCCTCCCTGTGTAGAAGAGATGCCGTCCATGCAGAAGGTGAACGCCTTCATGCCAAGCAACCAATTTATCATGCTGACCATTCTCAGCAATGACCAGCCTTCCCTGGCCGACGCCTTTGTCGCCAGAATCGGCGCCACCTTCCCCGTCCTTGTGGATCCGAAAAACCAGGTGGCCACAGCGTATGGCGTGACAGGGGTGCCGGAAACCTACATTATCGACAAGCAAGGGGTGCTGCGCGAAAAATTCATCGGCGGGGTGCGGTGGGATGGCACTCAGGCCATGCAGATGCTGGTAAAATATGTGGCCCAAGAAACGAATTGAACGAACGCGGCTCATAGAAGACTACAAAACAGGTTTTTCATCCTTTAGGAAATCAGGCCTTGAGCTCGGCGGATTTGTGCAGATAATAATCGTAGTTGCCGCCGTAAAGATGCATGGCGCCGTGGTCGATTTCCATGACATGGTCCACCAGGGAGCGTAGAAAGTGGCGGTCATGGCTGACCAGGACAACGGTGCCGGTGAATTTCTGCAGGGCCTCAAGGAGCACCTCGCGGGACAGGAGGTCGAGATGGTTGGTGGGCTCGTCGAGGATGAGCAGGTTTAAGGGCTGGGCCAGGAGGGTGGCCAGTACCACCCGGCTTTTCTCGCCGCCCGAGAGGTTGTCGATTCGTTTGTCGATCTCGTCACCCTGGAAGAGAAAGGCGGCGCACAGGTTGCGGACCGTGCCGATATGGGCCTGGGGCATGGCGTCCTGCACGGTGTTGAACACGGTTTGCTTGCCGTCCAGAATGTCCATGGAGTGCTGGCTGAAATAGCCCACGGCCACATTGGCGCCGAGGCTGACCGTGCCTGCGCTCGGTTCGGTCTGACCGGCCAATACCTTCAAAAAGGTGGATTTGCCGGCGCCGTTCACCCCCACCACGGCGATTTTCTCGCCGCGGCGGATCATGCCGGTGACGCCGCTGAATACCTTCTTCTCACTGTTATCCTCTACTATCCAGCTTTTGGCCAAGTCGGTCATGGCCACCACATCGTCGCCGCTGCGGGGCGGCTCGCTGAACTCAAAGCGGATCACCTTCTGCTCGGGCGGCAGCTCGATACGCTCGATTTTATCAATCTTCTTGATCCGCGACTGGACCTGGGAGGCGTGGGAGGCCCGGGCGGCAAAGCGGGCGATGAACTCCTCCTCCTTGGCCAGCATCTCCTGCTGGCGGCGGTGACTGGCCAGCAGCTGGTCGCGCCTGATATCGCGCTCGCGCAGGTAGAAGTCATAGTTGCCGCTGTAGGTGGTGATGGTCTTGTTGGCCACCTCGATGATCCGGCTGACAATGGAGTTCATGAAGGTCCGGTCATGGCTGGTCATGAGCAGCGCCCCTTTGAACTCGGTTTTCAGCCACTCCTCCAGCCAGAGGATGGACTCGATGTCGAGATGGTTGGTGGGCTCGTCCAGCAGCAGGACATCGGGATTGATGGTGAGAATCTTGGCCAGGGCGATCCGCATCTTCCAGCCGCCGCTGAAGGACTCCACCGGTCGATGATAGGCAGCCGGACCGATGCCGAGGCCGGTGAGTACGGTCTGGGCCCTGGACTCCAGGTCATAGCCGCCGCGGTGTTCAAACTCCTGCTGGGCATCGCCGTATCGTTCCAGCAGGGCGGTCATCTCGTCGTCGCTCATGGGCTCGGCCATGGCGCCTTCCATCTCCTGCAGTTCCTTGCCCAGGGCCATGACCTGAGCCACGGCAGACATGGTCTCTGCCAGGGCGGAGCGGCCGGCCATGTCGCCGACTTCCTGGGAGAAATAACCGATCACCGTATGCTTGGCGCAGGAGATCTCGCCTTTGTCCGCCGTCTCCTCACCGGTGATCAGGCGGAAGATGGTGGATTTGCCGGCGCCGTTGGGGCCGACCAGGCCGGAGCGCACCCCGGGCAGGATCTGAAAGCTGGCATCGGCAAAGAGGATCTGGCTGCCGTGCTGTTTGCTGATATTGGTCAGGTGGATCATGGGAATCCTTAGGGGCTGTCAAGAAAAGACTGTGACAGTATTGGCCATTTCATTGCGGCCCTTTATGCTGTTTACTGCCGGTCAATGTGACAGTTGTTGTCGATCAACGGCTTGGAAAAGGGCAGTTTTTAGCATGGCAGCCCCAGTGCTGCAAGGGAATTCTCGACGTAGGAAGGGGAGGTCTGCCCCCAGGCCTTCGTTCTTTCTGATCGTGCGATCGTTACTTTTTGTTATAGGGGTTAAAGTCGGGATACAGGAGGGCTGCACAGTCCGGGCAGATACTATGGGTGAAGCCAATCTCGGAATGTAAGCGGAAATATGACTCAATCTGATTCCAGTAGCCCTTGTCATCCCTGATCTTTTTGCAGGAGGAGCAGATGGGCAGGATGCCCTGGAGTTCCTTGATCTCTTTCAGGGCTTTTTCAAGCTCACGGTTGAGGCGCCAGCATTCCATCAGGTCACCGTGGCGGGCCAGGGCCATGATAATTGCCCGTTCAATCTCCTGGACCTTTGGCGGTTTGGTCAGGTAGGCGGAGGCTCCCACCTCGCTGGCTTTTTCGATCAGGTCTTCCCCCTCATGGATGGTCAGGATAACAACAGGAGTTGGCTGACGTCTTTGGATCTGCTTGGTGGCTTCCAGACCGTCAAGATCCGGCATTTCAATATCCATGAGCACCACATCGGGGCACAGGGCGATGGTCATCTCCACGGCTTGGGAGCCGGTGATGGCCAGGCCTATCATCTCAAAGCCGATCTTCGCCAGGGATTGTTTGATCAACTCGGCAACGACCTGGTTATCCTCGGCCACAAGAACGCGTATCTTATCTTTAATATGCATGATTTTTCTATCTCTGGGATGGATGGCAGGCTGTGCCTCACAAGGAATGGTTCTCAATAAACCTTCTTTCTCCATTAATAGCAAAAAATGACAGTAACCCCAAACGAATAAGACTCTTGCGTAACTTTAGTATCCTTGTGGCCAAGGATCGTGTGCGACGGCTTCACCCGTGCCTTTCCATAGGGCTTGCTTTGCCTTTGTAAATTCAGTGTAATTATGACAGGCCAACGTCACGAGGCACCGCCGAACCTTAGCACTCCGAGTCACCCATAACTTCGAGTCTGCCACCAGACGTTGTTTGCCAAGTTCAGTGGATATTGTTACCTTCGGACATTCATGACGCCTTTGTCACTTGAAGTGCCTCAACTTAATACATGACACATCTTGAGAGAGTGGATGGGAATGCAGACTGTAAATGGAAATTAAATCCAGACAATTGAGCGAACTCGGATTGGACCAATGGTTTATCGACAAGGCCGGAGAACTCTGCCAACCTGAACAGCGCCTGGCGCGGGTAACGGTGGTTGATCGAGGCTGGTATGTCGTGAGCAATGAGGATGGCGACGTATCTGCCAGGGCCACAGGTAAATTTCTGCACGGGACCGACTCGACGAGCGATATGCCGTGCGTTGGTGATTGGGTCTGTGTGCATTACGACTCGGAAGATTCGGCGAGCATCCATATGGTCTTGCCAAGAAAATCGTTTCTGCGGCGAAAATCTGCCGGCAAGACCATTGAGTTTCAGATGATTGCGGCAAATATTGATGTCGCCTTCATCGTGCAATCGTGCCATTACGATTTTAATGTGCCGAGACTGGAACGCTATCTGGTGATGGCCAGTGAAGGACAGGTCGAACCCGTGCTTGTTCTGACCAAGACAGATTTGGTCAGTGCTGAAGAATTGGCCCACTTAATCGCGGAAATTCGTCATGGCGGGATCAGCACCAGGATAATCGCTCTCAGCAATGTGACCGGCGCTGGTTTAGACGAGATCAGAGAGTTGATGGGTTTCGGTAAAACATATTGTCTCCTTGGCTCCTCCGGCGTTGGCAAGACAACGCTTATTAACGAACTCACAGGCCAGGATACCTTGAAAACAAGAGCCGTAAGTGATTCTGGCGAGGGACGCCACACCACGGTGCGTCGGCAACTTATTGTTCTTGCGCAGGGCGCCATGATTATCGATACGCCAGGGATGCGCGAGATAGGCATTTTTGCTGCCAGCGAAGGAATGGCTGACAGCTTTGATGATATTCTGGAATTATCACAATGTTGCCGCTTTAACAATTGCAGTCACACCAATGAACCGGGCTGCGAAGTTTTGCAGGCGATACAAGACGGTAAACTCCAGCAGGACCGCGCTGATAATTATGCGAAACTCAAGAGGGAGTCAGAGTCTAATGAGGCTTCCTATGCTGAAAAACGGAAAAAAAGCAAAGGTTCTGAGAAAGGTGGCAAATCCGGGATGAAACATAGGTAACTGAGACCTCTTTTTTGCAATGGCAGGATGGGAACAAGAGGGGGAGCCTGCAGTTTCGCTGGGCACAATTCCGGTGTAATCGCTGTGGTGCAGGGTAGTTTTCGAAGATGTGCAACAAACAAATGTTAAATATAATAATGCCAAGTAACATGGGCGTAAGAGCATACATGTTTTTATTCACTTCCTTTTTTTTGTGAGCATCACCTATCATGCATAAATTGAGTTACAACCAGCTTTCCGCCCTCAGCAAGGAGGCGCAGCTCTCGCCGCGCCGGCGAATGAACCATAATTTTCATGGCGAGTTGTCTGATCCCATCCAACGCCTGGCCATTGCCATGGAGCCGGATACCTATATCCGTCCCCACCGACACGGGCAAACTTGGGAGCTCCTCACCGCACTACGCGGTCGCTTTGTGGTGCTTATGTTTGATGAGACGGGTGCGGTGATTGACCGAGCCGTTTTAGGGGAGGATATGTCCGTCATCGAGACGTCCACCTCAGGCTGGCACGCCGTGCTTTCCCTTGACCTGGGAGGGGTGATCTTTGAAGTTAAACAGGGTCCTTATGTTCCTTTCCGGGAAGAGGATTTCGCCCCGTGGTCACCCTCTGCCGATGATGACCGCTGTCACGCCCTCATGGCCTGGTATAGCGCCGCAGAAATTGGCCAACACTGGTCTGGGGTGTAGATTCCGGATTATTCACTCCTGTCAAGGTTCTCAGGCGCACTATAAGGCAGTTGAACGTGGTCGTAACCTAAGGGGAAATATGAGTAAAATAACCCTCCTCAAGCCCTTTGACGAAGCAGAGGCCCTTGTCCTTGAAAGGCTTCTCGCCGACCATCACATCCCCGCAGAAATTATCACCTACCGCGACACCGCCTATGATGGTCTTTTTCAGACCCAAAAAGGCTGGGGAGTTCTCAATGTTGCAGAGGACGATTTTCTGAAGGCCAAAGAAATTATCCGCCAATGGCAGGAAGCAAGCCCTGAGGAACTTGATTGGCAGAATACGGACTACAATCCCGACAACAACGAAATCATCTAGCGACCATGAAGAGTGAAATAGAGAAATGCCGCCTCCTATCCTGATTGTCGAGGACGATCCCAATACCGCCAAGCTGGTCCAGACCTATCTCGAACGGGAGGGGTTTGCCACCCTCATCGCCCCTGACGGCAGGCAGGCCCTGGAGATGTGCCGCCGCCATGAGCCGCTTTTTGTCATTCTTGATCTGATGCTGCCTGAAATCGATGGCTGGGATGTGTGCCGCCGCCTGCGGGCCCAGTCCAATGTGCCGATTTTGATGCTCACTGCCCGGCAGGAGGAGATCGACCGGATCATGGGGCTTTCTTTGGGCGCCGATGATTATGTGGTTAAACCGTTCAGCCCCAGGGAGTTAGTGGAGCGGGTCAAGGCCATTTTACGGCGGACCCGGCCTGCTAACGGCTCCGGCAAAGAGGTGCTGCGGGTTGTGGACCTTGTCCTTGATCCGCTGAAACACAAGGTGACCCTCGTTGACCAGCCGGTCAAGCTGACCTCCTCGGAGTTCAAACTGCTTCAGATCCTGATGTCCTCGCCCGGTCGGCTTTTCAGCCGGGATGAGCTGCTGGACAGATTCTACCAGCATGGCGAAAGCGTGGTGGATCGGGTTATTGATGTGCACATCGGCAAGTTACGCCAGAAGATCGAAGCTGATCCGGCCAACCCTTGCTATATCCTGACGGTACGGGGTTTCGGTTATAAATTCCGGGAAGAGGGGTGAGCGGGGTGAAAGGACGTCTGCTCTGGAAATTGTTGCTGATCAACATCGTGCCGGTGATCGGCGTGGTTATCCTGGTGATCTGGCTGGCCATCGACCATCTGGCCGCCGGCTATTTCATGGCCCTGATGAACAAGTACGATGTGTCGCCCACTGATATCCATCAGATGTTTATCGCGTCCATCCACCGCTATTTGATCTGGGCCAGTGTCGCTGCCTTGGGGCTCGCCTTTGCCCTCAGCTTTCTGCTCATCCGCCGGGTGCTCCGGCCCCTGTCCCAGATGACGGCCATTGCCGGAACCATGGCGGCCGGCACCTTTTCCGCCCGGGTGGATATCACGTCTGCCGATGAGATCGGCCAGCTGGGCATCGCTTTCAATCAGATGGCTGCCAGCCTGGAAAAGCTGGAGAAGCTGCGCAAAACCATGGTGGCTGATGTCGCCCATGAACTGCGGACGCCGCTCACCAATCTCCGCGGCTATTTGGAAGGCCTGAATGACGGGGTTATCGAACCTTCGGCTGAGACCTTTCAGATGTTGCAGCAGGAATCCCTCCGCCTGGTCCACCTGGTTGATGATCTGGGCCAGTTGGCCAAGGCCGATGCGGCCCGGGCCTATCTCAATCGCGAAGCGTTGTCGTTGGCCGAGCTGGTGGGTCAGATGCTGTCTCTCTACCAGCTTCGGCTGCAGGACAAGAAGATCAGCGTGACCACCGATTTTCCAGCGGCGGCTGACCGGGTGGTTGCCGATCGGGAAAAACTGCTGCTGGCGGTGCGCAACCTGCTGGAAAATGCCTGCAACTACACCCCGGTGGGCGGCAGTATCGAGATCAGCGGCCAACGTACCGATGAGGGTATCAAGGTGCTGGTCGCCAACAGCGGCAGCGGCATATCCGATGCCGATCTGCCCTATATCTTCGAACGCTTCTACCGGGCCGATCGCTCCCGGACCCGGCCCACCGGTGGCGCCGGCATCGGTCTGGCCATCGTCAAGGAGCTTATCGAGGCCCATGGCGGCCGGGTCGGGGCCGACAGCTCGCAGTCTGAAGCCCGGATCTGGTTTGTGCTCCCCGCCTGAATTCCTTCAGTTTCATTTTCTTTACCCAATCTTTACCTGGCGGTTATTCCCCCTTTACATCCCCTGCTTACCTTAAAGACAGGTTAAGGCCTCTCCGCTGTATGGGAGGGGAAACGTAAAAAAAATGTAAATGAGGGATTGCAATGAAACCGAAAATGACCATTATCAAGACTATGGCAGTGCTGTTTACCCTGGGCCTGGGTTTTTCCGGCTGTTTTTCCACCAATAGTGAGAAGATGATGGATGACTCCATGGAAAAGGGTTCCATGTCCACACCGATGGAGAGCATGAAGGATGACACCATGCATGACAACACCATGGGAACCATGAAAGATGGGGCCATGATGGAAACCATGCCTGCCCCGATGGACACCATGGAGAAGGACAGTATGGGCTCCGGTATGGCAGATGACTCCATGAAGTAACGGTTGTAAATTGTAAAGCAGAGCGGCCATCACCAGCAGGTTACACCTGAACGGGCACCTATGTCCGGACCCTGGAATAGAAAACTCCTCCGGGGCCGCCTTTTTTTAAAAAAAGGGCGGCAAGCCGGAGAGACAAAAATAGATGCGGAGGTGTCACCATGACAAAATCACTACTTTTTCTCAGCGTCGTTGTGCTGGGATTCTTCTTCCTGTACAGCTCCTTTGCCGGCAGCGGCAAGGCGGCAGATATGGGGCCCGGCAAAGGCAACAATCTGGAAACAGCGATCTTTGCCGGCGGCTGCTTCTGGTGCATGGAAAAACCCTTTGAGGCGCTGGCCGGGGTACACGCAGTTGTCTCCGGTTATACGGCGGGCCGGACCACGAATCCAACCTATAAGAACTATGATGTTGGCGGCCATATCGAGGTGGTGCAGATCACCTATGATCCGGCGGTGATCTCCTACGACAGGCTTCTGGATGTTTACTGGATGCAGGTCAATCCCACCGATGCCGGCGGTCAGTTTGTCGACCGGGGCCACGCCTATACCACGGCGATTTTTTATACCAGTGCGCACCAAAAAGAGATTGCCGAGCGCTCCAAGGAGGCCCTTGGCAAACGTGGGGTGTTTTCCGCTCCCCTGGTCACCCCGATTCTGCCCGCGGAAACATTCTATCCGGCCGAGGAGTATCATCAGGATTATTACAAAAAGAACCCTCTCCGCTATAAGTACTATCGCAACGGTTCCGGCCGCGATAAGTATCTTGACTCCATCTGGGGTAAGGAGCGCACCAAGTGGAGCAAGGAGGAGCTGCGCCAGAAGCTGACCGCCCTGCAGTATAAGGTCACCCAGGAGGAAGGCACCGAGCCGCCCTTCAACAATGAATACTGGGATAACAAGAAGGCCGGCATCTATGTCGATATCGTCTCGGGCGAGCCGCTGTTTAGCTCCCTTGACAAATACAAGTCGGGAACAGGCTGGCCAAGCTTTACCAAGCCGCTGGTTCCGGAAAATATCGTGACCAGGGAAGACCGTACCCTCTTCTTCTCGGTGCGCACTGAGGTGCGGAGCAAAAAAGGCGACAGCCATCTCGGCCATGTGTTCGACGATGGCCCGCAGCCCACCGGCCTGCGCTACTGTATGAACTCCGCCGCCTTACGTTTTATCCCGGTGGAGAATCTGGAGGCGGAAGGCTACGGCCAGTTCCTGTCCCTTTTCGGCAAGTAGGGGGCTGTGGCGAGCAGATCAATTTGTTTGGCTGTGCGTGGTGAAAGGCTGCTTCTTGAACACAAAGACATTCTTTTCAATACCCCGTTACGGGGTACAAAGACACAGAGGTTTTCTTCATGTAAGCCCTCCCTCTGTGTCTTTGTGGTTGGGAAAATGGTCAGCTTCAAGTTTGAAGACTCACCCTGCTTAAGTCATCTCACTGAGAATGCCGTTTTTCATGGTGAACCTGCGATCAGTGCGACCGGCAATGTCCTTGTTGTGGGTGACGATCAGAAAAGAGGTTGCTGATTCCTTGTTGATTTGCCGGAAGAGATCAATGACCTCCCGTTCTGTTTCTTCATCGAGATCGCCGGTGGGTTCATCCGCCAGGATGACCTCCGGTGCATTGATAAAGGCCCTGGCGATGGCCACCCGCCGTTGTTGACCGCCCGAGAGCTGGGAAGGATAAAATCCGGCCTTGTCGGCCAGGCCCACTTTTTCAAGAAGGGTTAAGGCCAACCCGCCGATGTCACCCGAAACCATCCCAAAGGCCGTGGGCAGGCAAATGTTATCAAGGGCGCTCAGGGTCGGGATCAGGCTGGCAAACTGGTAGATAAAGCCAAGTTTGCGGTTTCTGAGTTCGGAGAGGCTGTCGTCCCCCATGGACCAGATGTCCATGCCGTCAAGCAGCACCTGGCCGGAATCAGGCCTGGTCAACCCGCCCAGCAGGCTCAGCAGGGTGGTTTTGCCACTGCCGGAATGGCCGACTATGGAGACCATTTCTCCTTTGTGGATAACAAGGTCTATGTCTTGGGCCGCCGGCAGTGACTGACCCTGTACCCGATATGCTTTGCAAAGCTTTCTGGCCTCGATCATCTTGTCTGCTGCCCCTCTTCGTCTCCGAGACGGCTCAGGAGTTCCTGGGCCATGGTCCCGTCAAATGTTTTCAACTCTTCATACTGGGCCCTGGCTGCGGCTGTATCCCCCTTTTTCAGGTAGGTCATGGCCAGGTTAAAGCGGGCAGAGGCATAGCGCGGTCTGATCTCCAGAGCCCGGCGCAGAGCCTCAATTTCTTTGTCAAGCTGCTCAAGTTTGCCGTAAGCGATGCCAAGATTATTCCAGGCCACCGGGTTTTTGGGGAGATGGACGGTGGCCTGGCTGAGAACTTCCACGGCCTGCGCCGCCTGGCCCATCCGACTGTAGGCGGTTCCCATTTTGAAATAGACATAGGCCCGCTCCGGGTTGATGGCAAGTACCTGCCTGTAAGTGTCCACCGCCTTCTGATAGCTGCCCTGGCGGTCATAAAGGTCGGCAAGATGGTAGAGGGCGTCCTCATTTTGAGGATCAGCCTGGACCTGACGCAGCACCTTTTCAAAAACGTTCTCAGAGGAATAGGCATTTGTTGCCTGTTCGTTGCCTACGGAACCGGCAGTGTCGGTATTGTTGTCGCCCTGTTCACAACCGTATACGCCAAGCAGCAAACACAAGCCCATGAGAATAAGAGGTTGCTGAAACAGGAGACGAAGCGTTGACTGAAGATCATCTTTGAGCATGTTTTATTCTCCGGTGCGGATGGCCTCGTAAGGTTCCAGGCGACTGGCCAGAAAGGCCGGCAGCAGGGCGGAGACCAGGCCGGTAACTACCGAAAACAACAGGGAGCCGGCCACCAGTTCCTGCACCACCACTAGCGACGGCAGCAGATAGGGCAGCTGCAGGCTGGTACAGATCATGTCGCTCAGGGCAAAAAGCAGCCCGAACCCCAGGACCAGACCCACGACACCGCCCACCAGGGTAATCAGCACCGATTCCAGAATGATCAACCGGAAAACATGTTTACGCTTGGCGCCCATGGCCCGCAGCATGCCCAGCTCCCGCTGGCGTTCGTTGACGATCATATAGAAGGCGAAGCCGATCATAAACAGGCCCATGGCCCAGAGCACGGCGCTGACGGCGACAATGCCGGTGAGTAAACCGGCGAGCTGCCGTCTGACCGTGTTGATGACCTCGTCAGAGGCGATGGCCTTGACATCGTCAAGGGCGTGCATGATCCGCAGGGCCAGGCGATCCGGCGTGATTTTGCCGTCGGTTTTCACCAGCACGGCAGAGATCTTGTCCTTGTCGAGGAGGAGAGGCTGGAGGGATTGGCCGGCAGAGTTTTCCGCCATCCGGTAGGCGGCATCCATGGTCATGAAGATTGATTGATCAAAAAACTTCATGCCGGTGGGTTCCATGGTCCCCACCACCTTGAAAGAGGTGCCGAAAAACGGGATGGTGGCGCCGGTCATCACCGGCATGGAACGGCCGGCGACCACCTGATTGCCGGTCAAAGACTGCCGGACGTTTTTCTCCAGCCAGGGCATGACGGTAAAATCGGTGGCCGGGTCGATGGCCACCAGGAAGACATCGACACTGTAGCAACAGGTGAACGAGGAGGGCTCGATGAAAAGCTGGGGAGAGACCCGCTCCACGCCCTCAATCTTCTTAATGGCATCCAGCACCGTGCGGTCCATGTAGAAGCTGGTGGGTTTACCCGCCAGTAAGGCCGTCCGGGCCTGCTCTTCATTTTTGGCAGGGACCACAAGGATATCGGCGCCCAGGCGGTAGGTGCCGATCTTCAAGGCGTTCTGCATGCCGAAAATAAAAACGGTGGCCCCCAGCAGGGTGCCGGAAACAACAGCGGCCACCAGCAACAGCAGCAGGGTTCGCACCAGTTTTCGGCGCAGATTGTTGACGGCCAGTTTGAACAGATTAATTTTTTTCATTACGGGGAATGGTTCCCTCTTTTGAGAATCTGACCGCTGGTTGCCCGGGCTGTCTCCCTACAACAGCCTCAGTAATACGGCTTCAAAAAAAATCTGTACAGGCGGCGAAGAAAAAAAAAGCAGGTTCGATGTCCCATTGGCAAAAAAATACGCAAAGACAGACAGGCCGGGGGCAAAGAAAACCCCCGGCCTGTCTTGACGCAACTGATCACTTCTTGACAGGAGGTGGATCCCAGTCGATTTCGATGCCGCAGAGCAGCGGCGATTGATTGTCGATTTCCACCTCGATATCATTGGCCTTATGACAGGCGGCGCAGGCGGACACCTGGTTGACGATGGTGTCGGTCTTGATGTCCATGATGCTCAGGATGCTGTCATCGCCATAGGTACGGGAGGACAGAAAGGCATACTTGCCGTCAGCGGTGAAGGCGAAGTCGTGGGGCCTGATAGTGTTGGGCATGGTGATGCGCTTGACAATTTCATCCTTGTTGGTGTCGATGATGACAATCTGGCTGCGGTGGGTGCCCGGTTTGAGGCCGGGATCAAACTCGTTAGGGGCGCTGACCCAGAGCTGTTTGCCGTCCGGAGTCATGCGGGCCTGGTGGATGAAGGTCATCTCCGGGCTGGAAATTTCCTTAATTTTCTCTTTCTTGGTCCAGTCATAGACGTAGACAATGCCGGTGGGCATGTCGCTGATATAGGCTTTCTTGGCATTGTGGGTCCACTGGATGCCGCAGACAGCCTTACCCACCGGCATCTTGTCCACGGTTTTCAGTTTTTTGGGGTCCCAGATATAGACATTGCCGTCGGCCATATCCTCGAAATAGATATTGCCGTCAGGGCCGGTAATGGCGCCGCAGAATTTCTGGCCGACTTGAAAAGGGCCTTCTTTCATACCGGTGGCCATATCAATCTTGTAGACGTCGCCGGCCAGGGTGCCGGCAACCAGATATTTCTTGCCGTCCTGTTTGACCAGAGCCTGGCCGTGGCTACCACCTGATTTCTTTACTTCCTCAAAACTCATGCCGGCAATGACACCTTCCATCTCAGAGCCGGCTTCGGTGAGAACGATACGGTCGGTATCAACATCCACAGGTGCCTTCAGGGTGCGCAGATCAATAATGGCCAGATGGCCGCCATGTCCGGCAATATAGGCAACGGCATTGAAAGTCGGCCCGAATTTGACCTCAACGGCGGGCGCTTTTTCAATTGCCGCGCCTTCAGCTTTCGCCGCCTCCGGCTGGCCAATAAAAAAAGTTGCCCCCCAAACGGCCATTGATAAAGCAAGTATTGGCATTCCATGTTTCTTGTTCATCTGTTTCACCCCGTGTTCAGTTAAAATAATTTTGCAAGCCTTCACTGTGGCGCATTATGCGTCTAAGCTGGGGCATGCATCGGCGAGGTGACAAATTGTGATTATTCAGCTCGCCAAAAAAAACCGGTTGTGCGCCCGGATTTAACTGAAGCATAGCAACACCAAGGCCCCTAAAAAAAGTGGTTCTGTACGGCATAAATTCCCGCCGAAAGTCCTGTTTGATGTGAGGAAGGGGCTTGCGCAGAGGCGGCCAGGAAGGTCTGCGACGTATTTGCACTTTCTGCGGTGTTTTTTGGCCTCGGTGATGTTCTTGTTCCCACTTGCCACATAAAACAAAGCAGGAATCAATCGGTTACGGGTCGACATCCAACCCCGTGCAAAGTTGTATACGATAATTTATAACATTGTGTCTGCGTATGGTGCTTGTCAAGGAAATAATAATTATTATTAACACAAGAGGTGCCCCCCCCTGGTGTGGAATTTGCAATAGTTCCTTTTGGGAGAGAAATCCAATATTCCAGTTTGCTGCCTAACTCTTTTTAGATCTTGATGGTGTGAACTGGCCCCAAAAAATAAGAGTGGAAAAAATGTTGGTATTTATTCCGGAAAACAGAGCGCGAGGTGAAATCATGCGGTTCACATTTGGATTGTTATGCTGTTTTTGTTTTGGATTGTTTTGGCTGACCTTGCCGGTTATTGCAGGCCCTCTTGAGCAGGCTGTTACCCAGGGTGATTTGGAAACTGTTAAGAGTCTGCTCAGCAAAGATGCTGATGTGAACGACACGGATCGCCATGGCCGAACGGCGGCGCAACTTGCGGTCAGTGGCGGCCATGGCGAGATTCTGCAGACCCTCATAAAAGCAGGGGCGAATATTAACATCACCAATCACCCGAAGACGGCGCTTATTTTCCCGGCCATGCAGATGGGAAATACGGAAATTGTCAAAATCCTGCTTGATGGGGGGGCAAATATTCATGCCAGAAATCTTAATGGCCAAACCCCCCTCATGGTGGCTGCCCAATACGGTCATGCAGATATCGTTCAAGCCCTTCTGGCCAAGAATGCCGATATAAACGCCAAAGATGAAAATGATTCCACAGCACTCATGTTTGTAACGGGCAGAGGGCGGGGCAGGATTGTCAAGATGCTGTTGGATGCCGGAGCTGACGCCGAAGCGCAGGATAAGGCAAACAACACGGTGCTTATGTGGCTGGCAAGACGGGGTGAAACCGAAGGGGTGAAACAGCTCCTGGCCAAAGGCGCCAGGGTGAATGCCAGGAACAAGGATAAGATTACCCCATTGTTATTTGCTGTAGGCGGGGGGCACAGTGAAACCGTGGAGGTGCTGCTTGAGGCCGGTGCCGCCCATGACACACTCTATTATAACGGCGGGTTGACCGTGCTTATCGGTGCTGCAAAACGTGGAGATGTGGCCACGGCAAAGGTTTTGCTGAAGCATGGGGCCGATGTCAATGCTGTCAACAAGGGAAAGGTCACGGCCCTGATGAGTGCCGCAGGGGAAGGCCATGCCGATATGGTGGAGCTGCTCATTGCCCAAAAGGCGGATGTTGACCTGAAGAACTCATCGGGGAGAACCGCTCTGATGTATGCCGCTTCAAAAAATTACGCCAAGGCAGTGCACGTGCTGCTTAGTGCCAAGGCGAACATAAACGCCAAGGACAACCGAGGTGTTACGGCCTTGATGCTGGCTGCCGGGGCAGGTAATCTGGACACAGTAACCGTGCTTATTGATGGCGGGGCAGCCCTTGATCTGGGGGATGACCGGGGTTTTACAGCCTTGATGGCCGCCGCCTGGAGTGGCCATGACCAGATCGTCTCTGTTCTGCTGGCCCATGGGGCCGATATCTCTCTTGAGGATCAGGAAGGTAAAACTGCTTTGGAATGGGCCAGAGAAAAGGAGAATGAAGATGTTGTCACGCTCTTGACGGCAAAAAAATAAGTCAAAGGCAATCGACTAAAAGACGGTGGATTTACTCCTGCGCATTAGGTTCAAACCAACAAAAGGCCTCTTGGGAAAACCCAAGAGGCCTTTTGTGTTGGGGTTATGATGAGCGAATCGGGCAGGCAAAGACATTTTCCTGCTCGGACAGGCAATCAGTTAATCATTTATAAAGAACATCGATAGTTACGCTGCCTCCCTGGTCCGAAACGATTGTTACCGTGTCATAATAACCACCTGCCGGGTTGATTTTTATGTCACCAGCAGTAATGGGAAATGCAGTGCCGCCATAAATGGCAGTCAATACTGCAGTCGCATCGCTGCTGACCACACTCTTCAAGAACAGCTCGTCTTTTCTGGCATTCCATTGGGCCAGGATGATACTGATTGTATCAACTTGAGGAATGCAGGAAGGATCAGTAGAGCAGTCGGCGGTGTCGGCGCAGTCGATAAAACCATCAAAATCATTATCAAGGCCATCCGTGCAGATCTCAACAGCTGGTGCTGCGGGATCGTCATATTCGAGAATCAGCTGGGCGCTGTAAACGGTTGTCGGTTTGTAGTCACCTTTGATATAGACCGCCAGATCAAAATCATCGGTCAGGGGCATTCCTTCAACATAAGAAAGGCCGTCAGGCACGGTATCTGTGGGGTCATCCGGGTTGAGGTCATTATAGGCTTTCCATCCCTCGCTCCAGGCCAAGGGTGATTCTCCGGCCCAGTCCAGCAGGTTGATGGTTGTGGTGGTATCGGTTCCCACCGGATACTTGATGAACTCAGAGGTCAGAGGGGGCTCCATACAGTCGACAATGGGAATATCCAGCCCAGGGAGGTTCTGGCCGAATTTGGGCGCTTTCAGACGCCAGCGCGGGCCGACACCCGTAACAGGATCTATTTCAAAAGGATCCCGATCCATGGTGGTGAACCAGGCATTTGTCTGGCCGGCGATAAGGTCGCCGGACCAGCCGGCAGGATCTCCCAGGGACGGGTCTTTCAGCAAGGTTCCTGCTGGGATAAAATCGCCGTCGCCTTCATAGCAGTCACGATCGGTGGTCAAAACACCCCCGGTGTTAGTGTATCCTGGCAGACGCCCGGTGGCGGCTTCATTTTCAAAGTCTTCCGGCCGGATCTGATCATTGGGATTGTTGGTGACCTTATGGTGAATCACGAGTTCAGCCTTGGTGACCCTGTAATTAGGAGCACCCTCAGCCTTCCAGGCGGCGGGAAGCTCCATGGCCGTGTACAACCTTACATCAGAGGGGCGTTTATGAACGGTGCCCCAGCGGAAAAGGAGTTTGCCGTCGTCTTTCTGGGTGACGGAATAATCCGGGCCCACGGCAATGTTGATGAGGTCTGATTCGCTGGGCGTTAGAACGTCATATGGCTGGGTGTAAGGCAGGCCGGTGGCGGGGTTAATAATGTCAGCCGGGATGATCGGGTCTACATGATCCACGTCGGTTGCAAGATACAATGTATCATCCAAAGGTTTGCAGATCTCATCCCAGTAGGGTTCTGTGTAAAAATAAGGCACTTTTTCAGTGCAGCTGAGGACATGCTCCATGACGGTGTATTTTTCCGCCGAGCATTTCACCATGTTGCCTCCCAGGCCGGTACACCAGGTTCCCAGGGGATTGCCGGTTTTGTAATAGGGCGTTTCCGGGCTTGATATCATGACTCCTACCTGGACTCCGGCTTCGAGAATATTGCCGACCCAACCATCGTCATAGATTAAGTCGCGTGTCTTTCGCTCGGCGCCGACAAAATCAGTGACCCAGAAGGCAAATTCACTGTCGATGGGGTAGAGCATTGTGCCGGTGAATTGTTCTGGATAAGGCTGCTCGCCATTACACGTCGCATCGGTGCAGACGATTGAGCTGTCAGTGGCATACTGGGAGCCTATAAAGTCTCCTTGTATGTCATCCATTGAAAACACATGCGATGAGGAGAACGGCACTGTCGCTGAAAATGCTGCTCCTGCCTGCAAGCATATGCCTCCCGTAATACATAATGCGGTGGTTAAGAGTATCTTCTTCATGGTTCTCTCCCAAGGGGCCGTACTCCCCTTTTTTGAATTTAATATACTTGGGGTTTCTGTTTACTCTCCCGGAGCTCTCCCAAAGCGGCGAAAGAAGTATTGCAACTGGAAACCCAAAGTATATTTTGACTGCTCCTGCGAAGGTTCTGCTTTCTTACTTTTGTGCAGCAGATTTTCTTAGCGCAGATCATGACGGGCGCCTGTCGTCATGGTACATAATGTCGCTTGCGACAAGTGTGCCATGTCGAGCGGTAACCTCTTGTTTTAGGGGAGAAATTGTTTGTGGATGTTCTGTCTGGAAAATAAAAACCTTTGTTTTTGAAACGTTAAAGTAGAAATAGAGAAGATTACTGTTGTCAATAGTCACGGTGACTAACAGGAAAGAGAAGGGGCTTTTTGATGGCAGGTAGAACCTGTTGAACAGCTGGGTAGAAGCTGTTGAGTGAGATTGAACACGAATCAGAAGAAGTTTGTATAGATCCGAATCTCTTTGCGCAGGGAGGGAGTTGGGGAATGAGACGGTATATAATAAATGACCAACACAAGGTGTCATCTCCGGCAAGCAGACCCTTGCGATCTCTGAACCACGCGGCTCGAAGCGCTTGATCTCCAGCACTCTCTTAATTATTCTGTTTTTTGGTTTAATCCTATAAACAGATAATGGTGCACTTGCTGCTGGGGGTGATGTATTATTTGAGAATGCAGGTTGACCGATAGTGCTTCCAGCATTTCTTGCAAGATGAAGAAATGCTATGACAGAAGGGCCTGCTGGAGGAGTTTTTTGTGTTTCTCTGCTGATTTACGCTGTACTTGTTGAGGGCAACCATGAGTTTTTCCTTTTATAAATCTTTCACACGGTTGACGCCTGCGCCCCGCGCTTTTTTGTTTTTTTCCATCGTCAACCTGGCCTCCTGGCAATGTATCGTCGGCCAGGTGTTGGTCCTCTTTGCCCGCTCCTTAGGCATGCCGGCTGATCTGGTCGGTCTGCTCATCTCCTTTATTCCGGTGTCCATGCTCCTGGTGGTGATGAGTATCCCGGCCGTGGAATATTTGGGGCCAAGAAAATTATTGATCACCAGCTGGCTGCTGCGCACCGTGCTCATCTCCAGTGTCTTTTTTATCCCGCTGGTCAGCGGCCATTATGGTCAGCGCGCCGGCTGGCTGATGCTGCTCTTTGCTGTGCTCGGTTTTTCCCTGGTGCGGGCCTTTGGGGTCGGGGCCTGGTATCCCTGGCTCCATGAGATTGTGCCCCGGGACAATATCGCCGATTATTTCAACTCCGAGACCATCCTGGTCCAGATTGCCAATATTGTCCTGGCCGTGGCGATTTCCCAGGTCTTGGCGCATGTCAGCGGCATCGCTTCGTTTTTCTATGTCTATGGGGGCGGGGTGGTGATCGGTCTGGTCAGTGTTGGCATGCTTTTTTTCATGCCTGGTGGTCGCAAGAGCCCAAAATTGGCAGGGGAGGAACGACGCTATGAGGCCTTTTATACAGCCTGGGCCGATAAACCGTACCGCCATTTCATCATCGTCATCGCGGTGGCCTTCTCTTCCCTGATGTGGGTGGGCAGTGCCGCCATCATGTATCTGCGTGATATCATGCTCTTTACCAACGGCACGATCATGTTCATCACCGCCATCGGCGCCCTGGCCGTAGCCTTCACCGTCCGTTCCTGGTCCAATCGGGCCGAGAAAAAAGGCGGCAACCGGGTCATGGCCCGCATGCTGCTCCTGCATGCGCTATCAACTCTGTGTTGGTTTTTCCTCGTGCCTGGCAGCCGGTTTGGCTTCGCCCTTGCCGTCCTGGCCCTGGTGGGCAGTATGGTCTTCAGCATCAGCCTGTCCACGGTGGCGGCCCGGATCATGCTCGGTCAGGTGAAGGAGGAGGGCCGCATCGGCTACACGTCTCTGTGGATCATCGGCGTCTCCCTGGCCAACGGCCTGCCGCCGATCTTGGCCGGCCAGCTCATTGATCATTTCGGCATCCTTGGTTTTCGCCTCTGTTTTGCAATTTCAATTCTTCTGGCGATTTTAGTTTCCTTTTTGCTGAAGAATCTCCCTGAAGAAGGTGTCCTTCCCGATCTGCCCTATCTGGATGTCTTGGTCAGGCCTCTGCAGCCAGTGCGTTGGATGGGCCGCCTGGTCTGGCTCTCCCTTGGCTTTGGCGAGCGCCATGATGACCAGCCTGGCCCAGGCATGAAGGAAAAGGGGGGGCAAGATCTGCTGTGAACACGGCAGCAATCAGCGGTACAGGTCCGGCTCAAGAATCCGGTCAATGGTCAAGCGGGCCGAAACCAGGGGGGCGATAAAGGTATTGGCCATGTCCTGTTCCTCGTCCCGTTTGCGGGAAAGGAAGGTGATACGGTCCTGCATGCGATCACGCTGAAAACGCAGATAGGTTGGGTTCCGGGACGGCTTAAATCTGCGATCAAAATCCGCACCAAAACAGTCGGGGCCGTTTTTCGGCACCAGGAGTCCCTTAAAGGTGCGCCACTCCCGCCACTGAATCTGGCCGCGCACCAGGGCGGTGACAATGGCCAGCGATAGCTCCTTGGGGATATTTTCCAGATCGTCGCCCATCCCGAAGGCATGGGTGTTCATGATGTAACATTCGCAGCCCATCTTGAAAAGTTGGCGAAACTGTTCGCAATCCTCCAGCAGGGAATGGACCCGAAAGGGGTTGGCAAAGGGCTCGATGACTAATTTTTGCAACTCCCTGGCATCGACGTTTTCCACGCCCTTGGCCCGCATGGTGGAGAGGGAAGCGCCCATGGCCACGGCCAGGGAACTGCTCATGACCTTGGAGATGGGCGGCAGGCTGGTGTCCTTCTGCAACCAGATCAAGGTGCCTGGCCGTTGGCAATGGCCGGCATGGCGGAACATGTCCCGGCTCTTCAGACAGCGACCGTTGCTGTTGCGCACATCCTGGGCTACTATCCGTTTCGAGCCATCCGGCATGGCCATCACCCCGACATTCTGGGCCGAGTAGAAATATTCCAGTTGTGGGTCATCAAAGATGACCGCATCGGTCTTGTCAAACAGGGAGGGCTCCAGGGCCACGGAAAAATCCCGCTCCAGGTCGATGAGAAAGGCATCATCGTGAATCACGGTGACCTTTTCCTCGGCACGCAGCAAGCCTTCATGGTCAAGGCTGTTGGTGATGGAGGATTTGCCGGAACCGGAAAGGCCAAAGACCGCCACCGGCGGCAAATCGCCGATCTTCTTGATGCCACCGTGACAGGCCACCATATTATGGCGCACCCCGATGGTCCAGGCCAGGGTCAGGGTTCCCTTTTTCCGTTCTCCGAAATAGCGCAGGCCGAGAATGGCGATACAGTTGCTCATCTCATCAATGATCACACAGCCATGGGGATAATCGGGATGGCGCCAGTCAGGGTCGGCAAAGGCGATGATGTCAGGCTCTCTGATGACCCGGGACTGGTCATACATGTCACTCCAGGGCGTGATGAAGGGGCAGAAATTGATACCCCAGTCAAGCATGTTCTTGGCATCGGTCACCGGGCTTAACAGATGGGCCTTGATCATGAAATCAGCATGGAGGCCGATCACCCCTTCCAGATGGAGGGCGGGCCGTTTATTGAACTGATAAACCGCCTCCCGCAGCAGGGCCTGAATGGTGTCGCTCTGGTTTTTGGCAAAGGTGCGCACCAGCAGACGGGCGCGGGCCGTGCGGCCCACCACCGAACCGTCGTTGGACACCAGCACCACCGCATCTTCGGGCAGGCCAAACCTGCCGGGGTTATACATGGGGTGGGACGTGGCCACGACCTCGGGCTGCCTGCGCGCGAGATTGTATAATTCAGTCATGGAGGTCTTGTGCACCGAATTAGCATGCAGCCCGGTCTCGATGATGGCCCGCCAGGGGGAAAGAGGAATCTGTTGCACAGTTGCCATGGCGTTTATCTCCTTAAGCAGGTGGCTGAGGACAGAAGGGATACAGGATCAGCAAAGACTCATTCTTGCCCGTATGGTAGGGGCAGGCACGTGCCGCTGTCAAGTGTTTCGCTGTCGGCCGGCATGCACCTGGATGCTCACCCTGCTTTTCGGTGGTTGACGTTTTACCTCGGCGGTTTCCTGCAAATTCTTTCGTACGTTTTTTTCGCATTCTCGGAAAATATCTTCCCTGTTTCGGGGGAACTCTTCCATAAAATAATGGCTTTATCTGTCAGTGATTGCAATTCGGTTCCTGTCCCCTTTGGTACCTACCCCAATACCGTGCAGACCAGCGAGTGGACCCCCCTTGATCCCGAGGTGGTGGAATACAAGTATTATGCGCCAGGGATCGGCATGGTCTTGGAAATAAACCTTGATACCGGTGAACGGGTGGAACTTGTTGACCGCTATTAAATTACACCAAAACCTGCAACAGGCTATCTTGTGGCAAGCAGAGAATCAAACAACCCTTGTTGCGCCGGTGAGGGTTGTTTGATTCTTCATGTCCGGAAGAGGGGGAGCGCAACCTGAGCTCGGAAGTTTGTTCTTTATCCTTGGGGCTGGCGCCAGACCTCTGCCACCTGGTCTGCCGTCATTTCGTACAACAAAGCAGACAATCGGCAGATCTCTTTTGCCCTGGGCCTATGGTATATCTTGTCATCCCCCAATCCCGGCCAGCATTTGCCTTTCTTGCTGATCTTCAAGACATTTTTCGCCCTCGTCATGAAGACGTTGGTTTACTTTGACAACGTCATTGCCCTGAACCATAATTATGCGAATGGAGTGTTGCCGAGACGAACAACAATGGGCGAGGTGTTGATATGGAAAGGCGCGAATTTCTCAGGCAGGTGGCCCTGTGGTCGGCGGGTTTGAGTTTAAGTATTCCCCATTTTCGGATTTGCGAGGCGCTGGCTGCTGAGAGCCAGGACTCCTTACTTGTCCATGCTACAGGCAAGGATTATCTGGCGCTGGTTGACCGGGTCCTGGCACCCTTGGGGGGTATGGGCAAGTTCGTCCGGCCCAGTGACAAGGTGGTGATCAAACCCAATATCGGCTGGGACCGCAAACCTGATCAGGCGGCCAATACCCATCCCCAGGTGGTTCTGGCCTTGGTGCAACATGCCCTTGATGCCGGGGCTGCTCAGGTCCTGGTCTTTGACCGGACCTGTAACGAAGAGCGGCGCTGCTATGTCAACAGCGGTATTGAGGAGGCCCTGGCCGGGATCAAGGACAAGCGCCTGAAGGTTTTCCACCCGGATGAGCGCAAATATGTGCCGGTGGATATTGTCCGGGGCAAAGCGGTTAACCGGCTGGATATCTATCGCGATGCCCTGGAGGCGGACAGTTATATCAACGTGCCGGTGGCCAAGCACCACGGTCTCAGCCGTCTGACCATGGGCCTTAAGAACAGTATGGGGGTTCTGGGGGGGCGCCGCGGTGCGCTGCACCATAACCTGGGTCAGAAACTGGCTGATCTTGCCACGGTGGTGCAACCGAAACTCACCGTCATTGATGCCACCCGCATCCTCCTCGCCAATGGCCCCCAAGGCGGGAATCTCAAAGATGTCAGGGTGCTGGACACCCTGGTTGCCTCGGCTGACCCGGTGGCCGCCGATGCCTACACCACCACCCTGTTTGGTTTGCAGCCCAAGGAGATCGACTCCACCGTTGCCGCCCATGCCCTTGGCCTGGGGGAGATGGATCTGGCGAAGATGAAGATCATTAAGGCTTGATCGGCAGGGAGATTACCTTGAACTTACGTTCGTCACTCCTGCATCCCGGTCGTCACTCCCGCGCAGGCGGGAGATAAGCGCAGACTTCGATCTGGGCTTAAAACTTCTCATGACAAAAGTGCTTAAATAGATCGCCAACTACAATGAAGAACCCAAAATCAATGCCCTTATACTATTGGCGGCGCCTAAGCCAGCTTGCCTTTCTGGCTCTCTTTTTCTTTCTCTTCATCCACACCGATTATGCGGGGAGCGATGAGATCAAGTATGCGGTGAACATCCTTTTTAGGATCGATCCGCTGTTGGCGCTCTGTGCCTCGGTGGCGGCTGGCTTCTTTATTATGTTGATGCTGCCGGCTGTTTTTACCCTGCTGCTCACACTTCTCTTCGGCCGATTTTTCTGCGGCTGGGTCTGCCCCATGGGCACCCTGCTTGATGGCTGTCAGACCATTATTCCTGCCAAAGGGCAGGGCGGGGAGAAGAAATACCGGGCCGTGAAGTTTTATATCTTAGGATTTCTCCTGGTCGGGGCCTGGTTAGGCCTGCCGCTCGCTGGCTTTGTCGACCCCTTCTCCATCCTGGTTCGTGGCTTGTCTTTGGCCGTGGATCCGGCCCTCAATGCCCTGTCCACCACCTTTTTTACCTATACCTATCAACAAGCGCCGGCCTGGCTGAATGGTCTCACTGAACCTCTCTACACCTTTTTAAAGGCCACTATCCTGCCCTTTACTCAAAAATATTATGAGCTGGCCCTCTTGTCTTTGGCCATTCTCCTTGTGGTCTTCTTGCTGGAAAGGCTGGAACGCCGCTTCTTCTGTCGTAATATCTGCCCCCTGGGTGCCTTGTTTGCGGTGACGGCCCGTTATGCCCTGTTGCGCGGCAAGGCCGGGGCCAAATGCGGAACCTGCCGCACCTGTCAGGATGTCTGCCGGATGGGGGCCATTGATGCTGCGCGCACCATATCACCCCTTGACTGCAACCTCTGTCTGGATTGTGTCCATCATTGCCCGGGAAGTAAGATATCCTTTCAGTTTAAAGGATTGTCTGCGCAGAAGCCCTCTTTCAATCTTTCCAGGCGGACGTTTACCGGGGCTCTGGCCCTGGGCGCGGTGCTGCCGTTTTTCTTGAAAAGCAGAACCCTGGCCCTGCACGCCGACCCTCTGCTGATTCGTCCACCTGGGGCCCTGCCGGAAGAGGACTTTGTCGGGCGCTGTGTACGCTGCGGCGAGTGCATGAAGGTGTGCATCGGCAACGGTTTGCAGCCTGCCTTTCTGCAAGGCGGCCTGGAGGGGATGTTCTCCCCGATTCTTAAAGCCCGGACCGGCTATTGTGAATACAACTGCACCCTCTGTGGCCAGGTCTGTCCCACGGGCGCGATCAGGAAATTATCTGCCCCTGACAAGCAGAAGGAAAAGATCGGCAATGCCATGTTTGATAAAAATCGTTGCCTGCCCTATGCCAAGGGTATTCCCTGCATGGTGTGTGAGGAGCATTGCCCCACCCCTGATAAGGCCATCAAGTTCCGGGAGGCAGTGGTGGAAAACAGCCGGGGAGAGCAGGTGACGGTCAAGCAGCCCTATCTGGTGGATGAATTATGCGTGGGCTGCGGCATCTGCGAAACCAAGTGCCCCTTGTCGGGAGTATCGGCAGTCATCGTCACCAGTGCCGGGGAGAGCCGCAATCCGGCCCAGGCTTTGCCTGATACCGGCAAAATGGGGTATTGACCACACCGGTTGACTTTGTTTATTCGGGGCCTTTGTGAAATTTCTCCATTTTTACGCACTGAAAGCAGTGACAGCCCTTACTGCTCTGCTGGTTCTTCGTCCCTGTGCCAGGTGTTGTCGGGGTCAAAGGTTGCCAGTGCCGGCGCTACGGTGGTCGTATCCGCGCCCAGATCTTTTTCATAGATCACGCCTTCCTGGTTGACCATGAAGGTCATGATGCCCGAGACCCCATATTTGGCGGGATAGGCAAGCAGGGCAAAGCCAAGGACCATTTTACCATGGGTCACATAGTCAAAGGCGCCGCCCTTGGCATGCTCGCCTTGGGCTGTGAGGATCTTGAAATAATAGCCATGGAAGGGTTCGGCTGTGGCCTCATCTAGGCCGCTGGCATAGCCTTCAACGGTCGCCCTGGCGATCAGCGGCCCGAAAGGACTTTCCTTTTCGCCCTCCTCGGCTTGCCAATAGAGGCCATCTTTTTTGCCCGCGCTGCTGGCAAACTTCTGGGCGAATTCCTGGCCGCCGCCGTTGCGTTTCAGACAGGCATATTCACGCTGGGCCTCGGTATAGGCGTGCATCACTTCGATGGTATGCAGCTCGTTTCTGCCGATCCGGCGGTTGAGGATTTCCTCTGTGCCTGCCTGGGTGTCGAAGAGCCAGGCTGTGCCGTGGCGGGCAATGGGAAACGGGAAAGGATACTCCTTGCTGCCCACGAAAAGCAGGGCGTGGCCTTCGTCTTTTTGTTCGAGACTGTTCTTGTCCCCATAGGCCTTGAGAAAACGTGCTCGGCTGTTGAGGTCTGCGACCTTGTCGCCGGAAGAGATGAGATCCTCGGAGCCGGGGCCGAAGAGGGCCAAGAGCTTGGCATCATCCTTGTCTTGCACCGCAGCGACCAGGGCGGCCACGGCCTGCTGCGGGGAGGAGAAACTTTTCTGGCCGTCGCCCGCCCCGGCCAGAGCGGAGGAGAGGGCCAGCACGACCAGGGCACTGAGCATTGCCATGGTGCTGGGGAACAACAGCATTATCCTGTTTGTATATGATTTTTGTCCGATCATCTGCATCCCTCTCGGTATGAATAAAATCCAAGGCTTAGGTTCTTGATTCATTTCTTGTTGCGGCCCCAGCCCTCAAGGTCGCCCCTGTCGTCATTGTTTGAGCGTCGCTCTCTGCCGCGTGAGTCACTGTCCCGGCCGTACCGGCTGACTCGACCTCGCTCGCTTGAATCCTGTTCCTTCCTACCGTTGTCGACACCGGTGAAGATATTGTCTGGTCTTTGACCAGGGGCACTCCTTCCTTGAGCGGGTTTGCTAAGCTCAAGCCGTTGTCGTTGCTGCTGTTGACTTTCGAAGTGTGCGCGTTCCTTCCGGTCGCGTTCGGCACGCTGACGCATCTGGCTGTCTTGTTCAACCCTTTCTCGTTGCTGCCGGTCACTGTCGATGCGGGCCCGCTCTTTGAGGTCGCGCTCGATCCGTAACCGTTCCTGTTTGTCGCGGTCAGCCCGTTCTTGCGCCATCCTTTCGCGCTCCACCCGTTGCCGTTCTTGATGATTGCGGTCGATGGCTGGGCGATTGTTTTTGCGTTTGTCCGGGGCAAGGCTAGGGCGCGCGTCTTCGCGGAGATCATGGCGTGGCAGTTCAGGAAAACCTCGGGTGTCGCGCTGAAAAACCCGGGAGCGGGGGGAGGACTGGCCATATTTCCTGGCGGTGGCCTTATCGCGGAAGGCGACACCTCGCCGGTGCCTGGGGTCGTGTTGCCAGCGGCCGGGCTTGGTCAGCCAATGCTCGGTTCTGACAAATCGAGGCCGCTGGTGAACGTCGATGTAAATAGAGTGCTGGTGCCAATCGAAATAGCTCCAGGTCCCGAAGACAAAACCAAAAGAGATACTGGGCCAGTATGAGATGGTGCGGCTGATTCTTATCCCTGGGGGGCCCCAATAAAGGGGGGGGAAGGCCGGATACCACCATGGGCCAAAGACGAATAAGGGATCATAATAGGGCACGTAGATAACCCTGGGGTCTGCCGGTTCAATGATGATTGTCTCCTTTTCGACAAGGACCTTCTGTTGGGCAGTGGTGGTGAGGTTGCCCTGGGCATACGCCTTGGCCCGTAGTTCCTGGACCATATCCAGGACTTCGGCCTCCTGGGCGAGAAAGGCGTTGCCGAGGTTGGTGGTCTCGTTGACCCGTTCGCTCATCAGGGCCAAGATTGTCGGGAAATGACAGATCGCCTTGACGCTGGGGCTCCAATCCTTCTCCAAAAGCGCGGCATCAAGGGCGTTACCCTTCAGGGCCGGATTCTTCGTGATCCAGCGTTCGGCCTCAATCACCTCAAGGGGATAGGTCGATGCCATTAGAATCTGGGATAAAAGGGCATCGGGATAGAGGGCAATGGGGGCCAGCATCTGGGTGAGCTCCTCGCGGCTGTAATTGTCTGATGCCTCCAGATAATCAGTGTCCTGGGCCAGAGCCAGGTGCGGCGATAAGGCAAGGCCGGGAGCAAGGGAAAAAATGATGAACAGTCCAAGGGCCAGAGGAAAAATGGTGGCAGCCTTCATATTGTCTCCTCATCAGCCGGGGCGACCGGCAAGGTTTTTCGAGCACTTCCTGTGCTGACAGGAAAAATCGCATTTGAGCCCGGTCAGAAAATGTGAACGGGTTTTGTGCTACACTTCATATGAAAGAATATTTAAGCATAAAAGGTTCCCGAAACAACAAAATAAGATATTTCGAACAACAGGGCCAGTCAGCAAAGGTGGGAGGAAATGGTTCAGGAGGGGTAATTAGGTTAAAGGGAAATTGGCAACGAAGGAAAGGGGCAAGGCTGTCGTTGGCTCTTGTTGGAAATTAAGGCAGCGAAATTATCTGATAAAACTGTAGGAATCGGTTTTTACTTGGAAATGGCGCTCTGTTGGTTTTACCAGAATTCAACACCCACGCCCAAGGTATAGCCGCGCTCCTGATAGTTTGAAATTTCGTTGCCGTAGCCGCTGAAGTAGAAGATGTAAAGCGGCAGGCCTAAAGTCCTGAAGGTCGCTTCATAGCGCTGGGAAAGATTGAAATCGGTGTAGCCGGTACGATAAATGGCGGCGAGCTTGAAACCCTCGATATAGCGGTTGTCGACCAAGGTCTGGCTGCGGATCAACAGAGAGAGTCCTGCATAATCTTCAATCTTCGAGTCGTCCGAGGGATCCCAAAAGATCGTATCCTCCTTGTCGTTCATAAGCAACTGTTTGGGCAGGAAGTAACGCCCTTTAAGGTAAAAAGAGAAACTTGGCAGCTTTTCAGGGAACTCGAACTTTAATTCCAGGGGGATGTAATCCCAGCCTCGGCTGACAAAGTCTTGGGCGTTTTCGGTGGTGGCGTAGTCCTCCGCGGTATCAATGGTCTGGCCGTTTGATTCATGGAAATAGCCGGTTTTGATGGTGCTTAGTCCGTAAGACGGCTGATCCAGGCGGTACTCGAACATTGCCCCGGGGTTCTGCTGCCGGGAGATAACCGGCGATGAGTATCGTTTTTCGAGATAGAAGTCATATTTGCCGTTGTAGTTGAAGTAAAGATCGGTGTTGAGGCCGAAGAGCCGGTGTACAGGTCCTTCCAGCATTGGATATTCCACGGAGAGGTAGAATTCGATGTGGTCGAAGGAGTTATTGTTGTCCCGGGCATAGACGAAATAGGAGGGCTCGTTGCCCTTCAGTTTTTTGAGCAGCCCATTTGATTTTGGTTCGACGGCCGTGCTTTCGGGCGATTGGGTCGGTTGCTCATCAGCTGCCGCGCCCCGGGCCAGGGTTGGCAGGTTCAGGCAGGCGCAGACCCAGATCGGCAAAATGAAGAAGAGGTACCTGTTCATAGGGATCCTTTTATGAAAATGTTTGTATTGAAGGTGAAGTTGTAACGTCTTCAAAATCAGCTTTTTGGTGCAGGGCTATCTGTTTTTTTCTCTTTTTTCTGACGGTCGGCGGAAGGCAGGCGCAGGTCGATGGGCATGCCTTGGGTGGAGAGGATGAGCATGCGCAGTTCATCATCGATGCGGATGGGCTGCGGCAGGATGCGCTGCTGAAGCAGGGTTTGTACCTGTCTGGGGTTCAGTGTAATCCCTTTGCACTCAGGCTCCAGAACAAAGGGGCAGCCCTCGTTCCACCCTGAGCAACCGTAGGCCCTGTTGCCTTTGACCACCTCTTTGCCACAGAGTGGACAGCTGGCCCAGTGGTCGGTGTCAACCCGGTCGGCTGAGCTCGCCGAGCTTGTCTGGATCAGGCCGCGGATGTAGTCGCCAATGCCGGTCATGAAAACATCGGGGTCAAGTTGCTTACGTTCAATCTGTTTAAGTTTTTCTTCCCATTCGCCAGTCATCTCCGGTGATTTGAGGAGCGGATCCTGAATCAGGGCAATGAGAATGCGGCCCATATCGGTGCAGCGCAGCTGTTTTTTCTCCCGCCTGATATAGTTGCGATTCAGCAGGGTTTCGATGATGGCCGCCCGGGTGGCCGGGGTGCCGATGCCGCGCTCTTTGAGGGCCTCGCGCAGGGCATCGTCCTCGACAAATTTACCGGCCGCCTCCATGGCCCCCAGCAGCGAGTTCTCCGTAAAGTGATTGGGCGGTTTGGTTTTACCTTCGTGCAGGGAGGGTGCGTGGGGGCCGGTTTCGCCTTGTTCAAAAGCGGGCAGGGCCTGGTCGTCGGCCGCCTCCTGGCTCTGAATTTTTTTAAGAAAGAGGGCCGTCCACCCGGGCTCCATAACCTGGGTACCCTTGGCCTGAAACGTGACCTCATTACTGACGCCGTCCACCGTGGTGATATTTTTGACGCAGACCGGATAGAAGGCGGCGATAAACTGGGTGGTAATGGCCTCATACACCAGCTGTTCGTGGGCGCCAATGTGTTGCGGCTTGACGCCGGTGGGAATGATGGCGTGATGATCGGTGACCTTGCTGTCGTCGATGATCCGCTTACTGAAGGGGAGTTTGTCCAGGTTGAGCGGCGCGATATCGTCAGGCCGGATGGCCTTGAGCTGGGCCAGGATTTTGGGGATGCGCGGCTTCATGTCCTGGCTGAGATAGCGGGAATCGGTACGGGGATAGGTGACCAGTTTTTTCTCGTAGAGATTCTGGGTGGCGGCCAGGGTGTCGGCGGCAGACAGGCCGTGCATCTTGTTGACCTCGCGCTGCAGGGTGGTGAGATCAAAGAGCTGGGGTGGCTGCTCTTTTTTCTCTTTGCCGTTAATGCCAGTGATATTGAAGGGTTGACCGCTTATTTTGTCGAGCAGAACCTGGGCCTTCTCCGGTTTTTCAAAGCGTTGACCGGTGTATTTGAACACCACCTCGCGATAGCGGCTGGTGAGCTCCCAGAAGAGCTGGGGCCGAAACTGGAGGATGGTATCGTCCCGTTCAACGATCATGGCCAGCACCGGAGTCTGGACCCGGCCGATACTCCACAGCACCCGATCATTGCCGCCGCCTATCCGCCCGTGTTTTACGGTGTAGTAGCGGGTGGAGTTGAGGCCGACAATCCAGTCAGACTCACTACGGCAACGGGCTGCGGCATAGAGGGCGTCGTAATCGTGGCCGTCCTTGAGGTCCTTGAAGGCCTCTTGAATGGCCTCGGGGGTCAGCGAGTTGAGCCAGAGGCGGCGGATCGGCTTATCCTCGCAGTTGGCCTGGGCCAGGATGTAGCGAAAAATGAGCTCGCCTTCGCGACCGGCATCCGTGGCGCAGATGATTTCTTCGGCCTGCTGGCATAACGCCTCGATAATGTGGAATTGTTCGTCCACCCCGCGGTTTTTGATCAGGGTGAGCTTGAATTTGTCCGGCACAAAGGGCAGGGTGTCCAGGGACCAGCGTTTGAGGGCCGGATCATATTCCCCAGGCTCCTGCAAGGTCACCAGATGGCCAAAGGCCCAGGTGATGGCGCACCCCCGCCCTTCGATATACCCCTTTTTTTTGCCGGTAATGTCGAGGACAGCGGCAATGTCGCGGGCAACAGACGGCTTTTCGGCAATAATAACCTTCATCAGACGATATTCTCGAGGTCTTTAGGTTCAGTGGGGAATAAGGATAGCCCATGATGACTGACGCAATCAGCCCTGTCAACCGGACACCACACCCTAAACTTTATTATTAAGCGACGCAAGTTGTCAGAGTCTTGTGCTGCCATCTGACCCATGGCGGCAATAAGGTGTCTGCCATGCCCTCCAGGCGTACATTTTTGATGCGGGTGATTTTCTCATTCCAGCGAGCGTTGTTTAATGTAATAATCGGGGGACATGCCAATCGCTCCACGTAAGCCGCCGATCTGGTATGTCTTCGAAAGAACCCTGCCGTTGCCCGCGCCGAGTTGTATATGACCGATCTTTTTAAGTCTTTTCTCAAACTGCTGTGAGGCCTCTTATGTTGAAGTTATTGGCACGATTCCCGTTCTGGCTGTTACTTGTCTTCATTCCGGCCCTCGGTGTGGCGGCAAGTGATGACCTCGTTACGCTTTATGGTGATACGCCCCTGACCGTTCTCGATATCAGCGAACGCAGTTACGATGGTGGCAATGCCCTGGCCGTTACCCTGTCCGTGCCTCTGGACAGCCGCAAGAAGCATGACAGCTACCTCAACGTCTCCATGAAGGGGCAGGGTAAGGTGGATGGCGCCTGGGTGCTGGCCGAATCTGGCAAGACCCTGTATTTCCCCTTCATCGAGCCGGACCGTGACTATACGGTAACGGTGTATCGCGGCCTCACCGCCATCACCAGGGCCCAGCTCGGGAAGACCGAGAGCGCCACCATGCACAGCCGTAATGTTACAGCCACGGTGAGCTTTGGCGGCAGTGGCGTCATTTTGCCCCCCGGCAATGCCAAGGGCTTGCCGGTGGTGACGGTGAACGTCGATGAGGTGACCATCGAGTTCCACCGGGTGGATGATATCAGCCGTTTTCTCCTGTCGTGGGGCAACTCGCAATCGAAAAACACCTGGGAGTTAAATGAACTGGCCAAGCAGGGTCAACTGGTCTACACCGGCCGGTTTTCGCTGGCTCCCCCAAAAAATAAAAGGCGGACGGTTAATATCCCGGTGCAGGATGTCAAGGAGCTGAAAAAACCGGGAATCTATATGGCGGTGCTGAAGGAGGCGGGGAAATATCCCTCCGCCTTTAAAACTGCCTATTTTATGATCAGCGATATCGGTCTCCATGTTCGCCTTTATCAGCGGCAGATGGATGTCTACGCCGCCTCCCTGGCCCAGGCCGAGCCGCTGGCCAAGGTTGCCATGACTCTCTATGACAGCAAGGGCAAGATTCTTCAGGAAACCGTGACCTCGCCGCAAGGGGTCGCCACCTTCCAGGCCCCTTTCCCCAATGCCCAGGTCATTGTCGCCAAGAAGGGCCAGCATATTTCCATTTTAGAGCTTGGCAGCCCGGCCCTGGATCTCTCTGATTTTTCTTTGGGAAAACGGCCCTTCCATCAAATCGAGGCCTTTCTCTATGGGCCCAGGGATATTTACCGGCCCGGAGAAACCATGGAACTCAATATGCTGCTGCGCTCCGGCGATGGCGAGATGCTGCCTGATTTTCCGGTGCCGGTGGAGATCAAGCGACCCGACGGGCAGCTGGCCACGGAGTTTCTCTGGCAGACCGAAGGAACCCCCGGCTATTTTCACCATCGCTATCAGATACCCGCCTCGGCACCCACCGGCAAATGGCAGGTGGCAGTGGCAGTGGCCGGCAAGAAGGAGCGCCGTTTTTATGACTTCAAGGTGGAAGATTTTTTGCCGGAACGGATGACCCTGGTCTTTGATGACGGCACAAAGAAAACGCGTTTTACCCAGGCTGCTGAATCCCTTAAGGTGCCGGTGGCCGGGGATTATCTCTATGGCGCTCCGGCTTCGGGCAATAGGCTGTCTGTGGCGGTGGCCTATCAGCAGGACCGCTTCCCCCTGGAGATGTTGAAGGGTTTTGAGTTCGGGGATCACAGCGAGTTTGCCGACTGGTCTCGCTTTGAGCTTGATGATGTGAATCTGGATGCAGAGGGCAAGGTCCTTCTTGATATTCCGAGTCGCTGGCAGCAAAGCCATTCTCCCCTTGTGGTTCGGGTCGATGGCTCCCTCTATGAATCCGGCGGCCGGCCGGTGACCAGATCGGTGTCGTACACCGTTTGGCCCCACGACGTGCTTATTGGCGTGCGGCCCCTGTTTGAAAAGGATGGCCTGGAGAACAATACCCTGGCAAGCTTTGAAGTGGTGGCTGCCCGTAAAGACGGCGAGCTCGTCGCTGCCCGGGATTTAGAGGTCAAGCTCATCCGGGACGACCGTGATTATTACTGGTTGTTTGACGAGTATGGCGGCTGGCAGCCACGCTATAATCAAAAGGCCTATACCGCCTTTGCTGTACCGCTGCAGATCAAGAAAGGTGCCAAGGAAAAAGTCTCCTTTCCGGTTGAAAACGGCCATTATCGCCTTGAAATTCGTGACCCCAAGACCGGGGCTATCACCAGTACGGCTTTTCATGTCGGCTATTCCTGGTGGTGGTACAGCACCGGTGGCGATAATGCCCCCCGCCCAGATGCAGTCAGCCTGGTGCTGGATAAGAAAAAATATCAACCCGGCGACCTGGCCACCCTGACCATCAAGTCTCCTCATGCCGGCAAGGGCTTTGTGCTGGTGGAAAGTGACGAGCCCCTCTGGTTTGCTCCCCTTGAGGTGGGTACAAACGGCACGGCCACCATGAAGATTCCGGTGGGCAGCAACTGGAACCGCCATGATATTTATATTTCTGCCTTGGTCCTGCGGCCGGTGGACAGCACGAACAAAGTTACGGTGAATAGGGCCATGGGGCTTACCCCTCTTCCTCTTGACCGTAGTGGACGCCGCCTTGAGTTGACCGTGACCGCCCCTGAAAAAATCCGGCCCGAGAAAGAACTGGCGGTGGATCTGAAGGTCCAGGGCGCCCCCGGGCCCGGCCCGATCATGGTGACCCTGGCCGCGGTGGATGTCGGGGTGCTCAATGTCACTGATTTTGCCACCCCGGACCCCTTTACCTGGTTCTATGAACAGCGGCGCTTTGGCGTGGACAGCCGGGATAATTTCGGCAAGGTCATTGAGGCCATGGATGGCTCTATCGCCTCCTTACGCTTTGGCGGTGATGCCGATGTCAGTCGCGGCGGCAAGAATCCGATGACCGAGGTGCAGATTGTCTCCCTGTTCAGCGGCCCGGTTGCCTTGAGCGCCGAAGGTCACGCCCAGGTGAAACTGGATATCCCTAATTTTAACGGGCGCTTGCGCCTGATGGCCCTGGCCTTTGCCGGCAACCGCTTTGGCAATGGCGAGACGGAGACCACGGTGGCTGCGCCTCTGGTGGCCGAGATCTCCCTGCCCCGTTTCCTGGCGCCGGGTGATCGCTCCCAGGCCACCCTGGATGTCCGCAATATGACGGCAGTTGCCCAACAGCTCTCCTGGCAGCTGACCGCCACTAGCCCCCTTACCCTGGAAAACGGCAAGGATCAGGCTACCCTGCTGGCCACCGAAAAAGTGAGCCGGATCTATCCGCTGGCGGCTCCTGATTTTGGTCTGCAGTCCGAGATCAAGGTGCATCTTGGCAATCAGGCTGCTGCTGGCGAAGAAGAAATCGAGATTAATAGGTCGTGGAAGCTTGGTCTGCGACCGGCCTATCCTGCCAGCGAACGACGCCAGCAGGCCATGCTGAAAAACGGTGAGACCTTCACCCTTGAGCCGAACTTACTGAAAGGTTTAATTCCGTCCACGGTGGAGGTGGAGTTTGCCCTGTCAAACACGCCACCGCTGGGTCTTCACGAACATCTCAGTTACCTGCTCCATTACCCCTATGGTTGTCTGGAGCAGACCATCAGCTCAAGCTATCCCTTCTTGTTTATCGATGACAATGCCATGCAGATGTTGGGCATGAAATCCAAGGACTGGCCCAAGCACAAACGGATAGAGGCCCTGGACAGAGGGGTGCAGCTCTTGGCGGCTAAGCAGCAGACTCCCGGCGGCTTCGGGCTTTGGTCAAACACCGGTCCTGAGGAGCATTACCTCACCGTGTTTGCCGCTCATTTCCTGCTTCAGGCCAGGGAAAAAGGGGTGACAGTACCCCCGCAGATGTTTGATAACGCCTTCCGGCGGCTGGAAAAATATGTGGAGGGCGGCGCCAATTTCGGGGTGCGATACAGTGACGATGAAGATCATTATCGCCTTGCCTACCGGGCCTATGCCGGCTATGTGCTGTCGTTGGTCAATAGGGCGCCCCTTGGTTCGTTGCGCACCCTGTATGATAACCACCTGGGGGATGCCAAGAGCGGCCTGCCGCTTATCCATCTTGGCCTGGCCTTGCAACGCATGGGTGATAGCAAGCGGGGCATTGCAGCCGTCACCAAGGGGTTGACCCTGACCCGGGATGCCAAGAAATATCTTGGTGATTACGGCTCGCCCATTCGCGATCTGGCCTTGACCATCTCTCTCCTGCAAAAACATGAACTCCTGGCCGATCAGGCAGGGATGCTGCTTTTTGGTCTGGCGGATCTGATTCACAGCCGTGGCTATCTTTCCACCCAGGAGAGACTGGCTCTGCTTCAGGTTGGCCTGCCGCTCCTGGAAGCAAAAGGTCAGGAATGGCAGGGCCGGTTGCAGATGGGCAGCGAGTCACGCCAGCTTAGCGGTAAACAGAGCTATCGCCAGGTGTTGAGCGGCGAGGTGGCCGGTCAGGGGCTGCACTTTGCCTCGACCTCGAATCAGCCTCTCTATGGCCGGATTCTGGTCAGCGGTTATCCCCTCACCAGACCGGAACCGGTGGCGGAAAAATTGCGGATTGAACGCTTCATCTACGATATGCAGGGCAAGGAGATGGACCTTGACCAGGTGCGCACCGGCGATCTGCTCCTGGTGCAGTTGGTGGTGGTTGCCGAAGAACGGGTGCCGGATCTCCTGGTTGTTGATTTGATTCCGGCTGGCCTGGAGCTGGAAAATCAGAATCTGCTGCATGGTGTCAAGCTTGACGAGTTGATGCTGGACGGCACCTCGGTGGCCTCGCTGCTGGTGCGCAGGCAACTCAAGCATGAGGAGTTCCGGGATGACCGCTATGTCGCGGCCCTGGACCAGCCAGGCCACGACAAAACCCATCTTTTTTACCTGGCCCGGGCTGTGACCCCTGGAACCTATACGGTGCCGCCGCCCCTGGCCGAAGATATGTATCGCCCGGATATTCGCGCCGTGGGCAAGACCCCGGAGCGTTTGGTGGTCACGGCGAAATAAGGTTCAGGTGGTCTGGATGGATATGCAGTTGGGCGGGCAGAAAGGGCGGCAAAGGCTGCTGATGATGGTGGCTGTTTTTTGTGGTCTGAGTGGCGCCTTTTTGCTGGCCGATGTTCTCTGGCCGTTGCCGAATCCGGCCGAGGCCGGAGATTTTGCTCGCCTGGTGGTGGCCCGGGACGGCACCCCGCTCAGGGCTTTTGCTGATAGCCACGGGGTATGGCGCTATCCGGTGCAGAAAGGGGATGTCTCGCCCCGGTATCTGCAAGCCCTGCTTGGCTATGAAGACCGTTGGTTTGCCTATCATCCCGGGGTTAATCCGCTCGCCCTGGTCCGGGCCTGGTGGCTTAACCACCAGCGGGGCAAGATCGTCTCCGGCGGTTCCACCCTCACCATGCAGGTTGCTAGGCTGCTGGTCCCCCATCAGAGATCCTATGGCGGTAAACTCAGCCAGATCTTCCGGGCCCTGCAGCTTGAGTACCATTATTCCAAGACCGAAATATTAGAGATCTATCTCAACCGTGCCCCTTTTGGTGGCCCTCTGGAGGGGATAGCGGCGGCAAGCTTTGCCTATTTAGGAAAACCTCCCAAGGAACTGAGCCGGGCCGAGGCGGCCTTGCTTGCCGTCTTGCCCCAAGCCCCGAGCCGTTTCCGGCCGGACCGTTTCTCGCAGCAGGCCACGGTGGCCCGGGATAAGGTCTTGCAGCGGTTGGCCAGCCTGGGAGTGTGGTCGGCTGCGGAGGTTGGCGAGGCAAAAAAAGAGGTGGTTGCCGCCCGTTCTTTCCGGCAGCCTATGCTGGCGCCGCTGCTGGCCCGGCGCCTGAAGGACCAGGTCGGCTATGACCGACCCCTGGTGACCACCATTGATCCGGAGCTGCAGAGCAATCTGGCCGATTATCTGGCCGGCTATATGCAGGGACTGCCGGAGGCCACCTCGGCGGGGGTGCTGGTGGTTGAAAATAGCAGCCTGGCGGTGCGCGCCTATCTTGGCTCGGCGGATTTTCTCGATGGGGAACGTTTTGGTCATGTCGATATGATCCAGGCCACCCGCTCTCCCGGCTCCACCCTGAAGCCCTTTCTCTACGGCTTTGCCCTGGACCAGGGCCTCATCCATTCCCACTCGCTGCTTGCCGATGCGCCGCGTCTGTTCGGGAGCTACCGGCCTGAAAATTTCTCTTCCGGGTTTGTCGGGCCGGTTTCGGTGGCCGCGGCCTTGCAGCGCTCGTTGAACGTGCCGGCCATCCAGGTTCTGGAAAGCCTGGGGCCGCGCACCTTCACTGCCAAGCTTGCCGCCGCCGGCGTTCGTCTCCAGCTCCCCCAGGGCGATACCCCCAATCTTGCCGTGGTCCTTGGCGGGGCCGGTACCTCCCTTGAACAGCTGGTGGCGGCCTATACCTCCTTTGCCAGGCAGGGGCTGGCTGGTCGGCTCCGTTTTCTGGAGGGGGAGGTGGATCAGGAAAACCTAGAGCAACGGGTGATGTCCCCTGGGGCGGCCTGGATCATCCGCCGCATCCTTGCGGAAAATAAGCGCCCGGACAATTACCGGACCGCGGCGATCACCAGGCCTGATCTGGCCTGGAAGACCGGGACCAGCTTCGGCTTCCGCGATACCTGGGCCATGGGCATCACCCCCCGCTATACCATCGGCGTCTGGGTGGGCAGGCCGGATGGCACCCCAATCCCTGGCCATTACGGGGCGGTGACCGCGGCGCCGCTGCTCTTTGCGATCAGCGACGCCCTGGCCAAACCAGGCGATTTTTTTCAAGGCATGCCGGCTTCGGTGACTGAAGAGGTCATCTGCTGGCCTTTGGGCGTGAAAAGGACGGCTCTTCAAGATGACAGTCTGTGTCATCAAAGGCATCAGGCCTGGATATTGGATGGCAATGTCCCGCCCACCCTGTCCGATCAGGATGAGCGGGATTGGCTGATCAATCCCATTCGCTTTGAAATCAGCCAAAAAAATCGTATGCTGGTGCCGGCCGATTGCGATATTCAGAAGACAGCCATGGTTACGATGGCCTTGTGGCCCAAAGGCTTGGAGCCGTGGATTGGCAAGGAATTTTCTCGGCGACAAATCCCCGCTGTTGACCCGGCTTGCCGGGGCGGCATTGGCGTGGCCGTAGGGGCCATCAAGATCACCGGCCTGGCCCAGGGCGCCCAGCTCTATTTTGGCAGTGGCGCTCATGAGGCCAGGGTGAGTCTGGATGCCATCGGCGGCCTTGGCAAACGATACTGGTTTGTCGATGGCCGCATGATCGGTTCCAGCAGTAATGGCACCCCCCTGGAATATCATTTTGCCGGCGCCGGGGAATTTCAGGTGGTGGTCATTGATGAGCAGGGCAACAGTGATCTCGTTGAGGTTGCCGTTCATGCCGCCCGGTTAAGCTAGCTCGTCAAGGTTCTCGCTTGATCTGCAACAGTGATCTTCTTCGTTATCATTCAAGCAAATGCCGCCTCCTTGCCACTGCATTCCCAACATAGTCCGCGACAGGCGTTGATTATTGCATTATCTTAGGGTGATACTGGTGGCGTAATTTTTTGCAGGCCCAGCACTGATGCGTGGGGAAGGCAGCTGATTTTCCCAATGCAGCCTTTTTGGGCAGAAGGCCAGCGAAAAAACATCGGCAAGATGTCTTTCCCTGACCTGCTTTCCTTTAGTTTTCAGGCGAATTATCCCGTCCTCATGGCGGCGGCTTCGCTTACCTCCCATTGATATGAGAATATGACCGACAACAAGATTATTGAATTAACCCCGTTTCGTGCTGATTTGGCCCGGGCCCTGGCCCGCCGTGGCGAGCGGCTGCTGATGTCCACCGATCTGGCCGACGAGGTCGCTGCCCTGGAACCTCTGGAGGCGTATTATATTGTCAGGGAGATCGGCCTGGGTCAGTCTCTGCCCATCCTCCTTGAGCTCAGTGAAGAACAATTGGAGGCCTGTGTCGATCTGGATTGCTGGAGCCGCTACGACTTTGCCGCCGACAGTCTGGATGAATGGCTGACAGCCTTTGCCCTGGCTGGCCCCGAAAGCCTGGCCAAGGGTTTTTTCGCCCTGGACTATGTGGTCCAGCTGCTCTTTCTGGCCCAGACCGTCACGGTGTATGATCCTGATATGGATCAGGTGCCGCCCCAGGAGAATGAGGAGGACAATGAACCGGCCCGTGCCATGACTCCGGATGGCTTTTATCTCCTGGAGCTCAAGACCGAACTGGCCCTGAAAATCCATCCCTTTACGGTGCTTGATGCCCTGTACCAATACGATCTCGCCGCCACCCACCAACTCTTAAGCGAGGTCCGGGTGGAGTTGCCCAGTCAGATCGAAGAAGAGGCCTTGCGTTTCCGCAATGGCCGGATGCAGGATATCGGCTTTGTCACCCCGGACGAGGCTGATGTGCTTTTTTCTAAGCCTGCGGCGCGGCAGCCGTCAGCTCGGCCCCAGAAACCGGTAGATGGTCCCGTCACCCGGGTACCGTCCGTGTATGCCGGCCCCTTAATCGAATCCTCCCTGTTGCAGCAGGCCCTGTCGCTCATTACCGACAAGGAGTGTCTGGCCCGCTTGGAGCAGGAAATTGTCTGGGCCATTAACAGCGCCATCATCGCCTATGGCGAAAAAACGAAGGATACCAAACAGATCACCGATATTGCCGAGCGGGTGCGGGACACCATTTGTCTGGGGCTGGAAGTATTGATAGCAAAGCAAGATGCCGATTGCCCGCTGGACAGCGAAGCAGCCGTGGCCAAAGCGGCCGACTTGCTGGAAACCTGGTATGTGAGCGATCTCTTTCGGCACGGCTTTGCCGCCACCCAAGGCCTTCAGCAGGATGTGCGCAAGGCCATGCGTGAGCCCCGATTTGCGGCCTGGTATGATCTGCCTGATACCGAGCAGTCGGATGAGTCTGGGGCTCGGCTGGAGCGCGCCTTTGTGGATGCGCTGCTCGGGCGGCATGCCTTGCGCAGCGGTTTTGATATATCCCATCCTGAAGACGTCAAGGCCTTTGCCTGTCTTGCCGATGTTGATGTGGCCCGTGTCCGCCTGAAACGGCTTGTTGACCAGCTCTGCCAAATGTAAGCTTCGATTATGAGAACAATCGCCTTTGGCTACTCCACACAGTGCAATATCAAATGTGAACACTGTGTTGCGGCTGACGCCATCCCTCAAAACGTCAAGATGGAGCTTGTTCAGGCCAAAGAGCTCATCGCTGACCTTGCTGCTGCCCAGGTCCGGGGGATAAGTTTTACCGCCGGTGAACCGCTTATCTTTCTGGATGATATTGCTGAACTGGTCGGCCTGTGTCACGACTCTGGCATGTACACGCGGGTGGTTACCAATAGTTTCTGGGCCAAAACTCCGGAGCGTGCCGATGGCTGCATCACCAAACTCAAGGGCAAGGGGTTGTCGCAACTGCGCCTGAGCTACAGCCGCTGGCACCAGAAAAATATCGATCGCCAGAATATCGTGAACGCGGCTCGAAGTTGTCAAAAAAATGGCCTGGATTACTTCGTCTCCTTTGTGACTGATTTTTCAGAACTCGATGATACCTTCGAAGGCTATCTTCGGGAGGAGGGGTTGAAATTTTTTCCAGAACCCGTCATTTTTGCCGGTCGGGCCCACGCCTTTGAGCGGATGCCCCTCCATACTGATTATCAGGCCAACTGCTGTCCTATGAACCCCTATCTGGCGCCAACCCTTGATATGTATGCCTGTTGCGATGCCGGCAGTCATTTTACCGGCACGCATTTTTTTCACCTGGGCAATGTTAAGGACAGAAGCGTTGCCGAGCTTTTGAAAAAAAGTGAAAGCAACAGCTTGTATAACCACATTCGGAATTTGGGGATAAGTGCCATTGCCTCGTTTGCCGGTTTTTCGGCCCGGGACATTGTCCAGTATAGAAAATGCGAGTTATGCGAAAAATTATTCAACGCACCAGAGCTTCTAGAAAGGCTTGAACAGGAAGCGGCTACCGGGTTAAAATCCTGGTATCGGTGAGTTTAAGGAGTTTTCTTGAGGGAGAATATGCAAGATAAGGACGACAATGGCAAAGGCATGATGACCGAGGCCCTCCGCGACAAGGCCTTGCGTGATAAATCCTATCGGGAGCGTGCCCTCAAATTATTTCCCTGGGTCTGTGGTCTGTGTGGCCGTGATTTTGCCGGCAAAAAACTTAAAGAACTCACCGTGCATCATCGGGACCTCAACCACGACAACAACCCGCCTGACGGCAGCAACTGGGAGTTGTTGTGTATCTACTGCCACGACAATGTCCACTCCCGGGGGTTGGCTGCCGAGCATGGCGGCAGCGGCGGGGAGCGGGCCCAGGACGATACCACCCAGCAGCCCTTTGCTGCCCTTGCAGCTTTGTTGAAAGATAAAGCTTAAGTCGAGCAGCTAGTCTGCTCAAACGAAACTTATACCCCTCTAGGGGGGTACTGAAAAGAGTGCCCTTGTGGTAGAAGAAATAGCAGAAAGGATCATGTCGGAGAAAGATTATGGGAAATCCATTTCAGGACCAGCTTCTTAAAGCCGGGCTGGTCAATAAAAAACAGGTTAACAAGGCCCAGCATGAAAAACGTGTCAGTAAAAAACAGAACAACAATACACCCCCTGTGGAAACGAGCCAGATCAAGCAGGAACTGGCCGCCCAGAAAAAGCGTGACAAGGAACTAAACCGCCAGCACGCCGAGGAGAAGCTGCAACGGGAGCGTCTGGCCCAGGTAAAGCAGCTTATTGAGCAAAACCGCCTGGAGAAAGATGATCGGGGCGAGGCGTATAATTTTGTCGAAGAGAACAAGATAAAGCGAATTTATGTTTCAACTGAGATCGCTGACCAGCTCAGTCGTGGTCAGGCTGCCATTGTCAAATTGGGCAAGAGCTACGAGGTGGTGCCTGCCAAGGTGGCCCAGCAGATAGCCAGTCGCGACAAGGAGGCCCTGGTCGCCTTTCATGCAGGGGGATGAGGGGGCGACAGATGTTTAGATATGGTCAGCCAAGGAAAAGGGGCAGGATTCTGTAGCGCATTTTTCCCCTAGATTTTTTTCATCTTTTCGCCAACCAGGGTGGCTTTCTCGCAGCTGGAGCCTTCTTTTGGGTTGCAGTCGAGAAGGATGCCCATGACCCTGTCGGCCATTCTATCACAGCCAGCGTCTTCCAGTCTGGCCAAGAGGTCAGCCATCAGCTTGTTAAACTCCACACATTTCTGGTAATCGGAAGAGGCGCGTTGGTGTAAGAGAGCTGCCTTTGCCAGGTCTCTCTTGATATCTTCCGGGATGATCTCAGCCATGGAGGGTGCTCCTAGGGGCGTAAATTCGGGGTGCAGGTCCTGAAATAACGTGTTGCTCGGTAACAGCTATACTCTTTTGAGGCTAATTCGCCTAAAATGAGAACGTACCTGCCTGCACATAAATTATCAATCAGCTACTTATTATTACAAGCAATGAAGATACGAAAACTTGCCCCAGACACGTACCCCAAGGCCTCGGGCCTCTTGCGCCAGGCCTTCCCTGACAGCACCTATGAGGTGCAGCTAGTTGATAATTTACATAAGAATGGTAGAGAGTTGCACGAGTGGGTGTGTATCCATGTCAATTCGGTCATTGCCTATATTGCTTTTTCAAAGGCCTATAACGGTACGGATGTGTGTGGTTTGCATTTAGCGCCGTTGGCGGTGAAACCCGAGTTTCAAAAGCAGGGAGTGGGCTCTGAGTTGCTGCGCTTTGCCTTGCGGCAGGATGTTATCAAGACGAGCACTCTTTTTGTTTTAGGTGACCCGCGGTTTTATCAGAAGTTTGGTTTTGCGCCGTGTGCCATGCCTCTGTGTCCCTTTGCTAAAAATAACGCGCATTTTTTAAGTATTCGCAATAAGACATCAAGCCCCTTTACGGTGGGCTATGAGCCGGAGTTTTGACCATAGGCGTGGCCGGTGGGACGATCTACTCTTAATACATAACGATTAACAGGAAAGAACATGGTAGAGATCGGCAAGATAAATAAACTTACCATTAAAAAAGTGCGTGACTCCGGGGCCCATCTCGATGGCGGTGAGTCCGGGGATGTGCTGTTGCCCCTCAAGGATGTGCCGGAAAATTGCCAGCCCGGCGACGAGATGGAGATCTTTGTCTATCAGAACCGTGATGGCCACCTGCGCGCTAGCACCAAAAAGCCGTGCGTCACGGTGGGTCAGTTTGCCAAATTGCGGGTGGCGGCCAACGGACCAACCGGCTCTTTTTTGCGCTGGGGCCTGGAAAAAGACCTCTTTGCGCCCAAGAGTGAACAGCAGGCCAAGATGGAGGAGGGCAAGGCCTATATGGTCTATGTTTTTCTGGATGAGGAAACTAACCGCATCGCTGCCTCGTCCAAGCTCGATAAATTTCTTGATCAGACCCCTCCCAACTATAAAGAAGGCCAGGAGGTGGATCTGATCATCCTTGAGCAGACTGATCTTGGCTATCGGGCCATTGTCAACCACGCCCATGAGGGCATGCTCTACAAGAGCGAGGTGTTTAAGACGCTGTTCAGCGGTCAGGAGATCAAGGGCTACATCAAGAAGGTACGCGATGACCAGAAGATTGATCTGATCCTTCAAAAACCCGGCTATCAAGGGGTTGATGATATTGCCCAGAATATTCTGAAGATCATCAAGGCCAGTGGCGGCCGGATGGCTGTCACCGATAAGACGGCGGCGGAAGATATCTACGCCCTGTTTGGCGTCAGTAAAAAGACCTTCAAAAAAGCCATCGGCGCCCTGTACAGGAAAAAGCTGATTGTCATCGATACTAATGGTGTCAAGACGGGCAAGGGCTGAGTATTAAGGTGATGAAGATCTGGGTTGATGCCGATGCCTGCCCCAACGCCATCAAGGACATCCTGTATCGTGCGGCCGAGCGTCTGCAGATCCCCCTGGTGTTGGTGGCAAACGCCTTTTTGCGGCCGCCATCCTCTCGCTATATCAGCACCATTCGGGTGGGGGCAGGTTTTGATGTGGCCGACAATAGGATCGTCAAAGAGATGGCGGCAGGCGATCTGGTCATCACCGCTGATATTCCCTTGGCCTCCGGAGTGATCGACAAGGGTGGGCATGCCTTGAACCCGCGGGGCGAGTTGTACACCACCGAAAATATCCAGGAGCGCCTGAGCATGCGCAATTTCATGGATGAGTTACGGGGCGCAGGCGTTGAAACCGGCGGACCGGCCACCCTCAACCCCAAAGACAGACAGGCCTTTGCTAACAGCCTGGATCAATTTTTGACCAAACATTGCAAGTAAGTTCATGGAGTTGCTTCCTGTAAGCCGGTATCCGCAGCACCATACAATCTTCTACCCAACGTTGTCTTTGGAGACAAGACCATGCAGAAATCCCCCGCCGCTCCGAGCCGCCAGCGCTATCGCTTGAATCTGGAGTACGCTGGTACCGGCTATAGCGGCTGGCAAAAGCAGGATGACGCCCGGACCATCCAGGGCACGTTGCTGACCATCGGCGCTGAAATTTTCGCCGACCCGACCCTTGACATCCAGGGCCACGGCCGCACTGATGCCGGGGTCCACGCCTTAAATTACACCGCCCATCTCGATACCATTTCAAACGCCATGTCGGTTGCCGAAATTAAAGATCGGTTCAATGAGCTGTTGCCTTCATCCATCGTCATGCTGGCCGTTGCCCCCTGTGGGCCGCGGTTCCATGCCCGCCATAACTGTATCGGGCGCAGCTATCTGTATCAGATTGCCCTGCGCAAGACGGCCTTTCATAAAAAATATGTCTGGTGGCCCAAAGATACGCTGGACAGCGCTGCCATGGCTCAGGCGGCAAAACTCTTTGTCGGCATGCACGACTTTGCCTCTTTTGCCGAGAAGCAGGAGCTGAAAAAATCCACCAAGGTGCTGGTGAACGGGGTGTTTGTCTACGAAGACAAGGATGAAGAGATGCTGCGCCTGCGGGTGGTGGGCTCCCATTTTTTATGGAAGATGGTGCGGCGCATGGCCGGGGTATTGGTGGAAGTGGGCAAGGGGAAGCTGACCCTGGCTGAGGTTGAGGCCATGCTGAATGGGCCTTCCGAGATTCCCTTCAGGTGTACTGCCCCGCCCTCAGGGCTCTTTTTTGAAAAGGCCTTTTACGATCAGGAGGAGTTTGATCGGTTTCTGGAGGCAGCTGCCGTCGGCTAATGGGGAGGTTCCTCGACAACAGGAAGGGAGAGTCGCTGATGATAGCCATTGCGCAATTGCTCAACCGCATTCGCTGGGATAAGGAGTTCGGCAGGGGTGATTTTCAGGTGGGGTACTACGACCGCCTGGAAGATCGCATCGTCAGCGTCCCTTTTCAGGAGCTGATCCTGGACCACGGCGATCATTTTTCCTTTCAGCTCATCAATGGTGATGGCAATATCTGTTCCATCCCCCTGCACCGGGTGCGCACCGTCTCCAAAGATGGTCAGATCATCTGGCAACGCCCGCAGGAAGAACAGCCCTCCTAAGCATAAAAGCGACGCTTTTGGTTCAGGAATGCTCGCAAAGGCCTGGCTCGGCCATGGTTTCATCCTCTTGAAGTGCAACACGTCGGGCCATCTTCTCGTAATGAAGGCCAAAGATCGCCAGCTCAACAGCAAAGGGCAAGGCTTGGCGCTTGCGGAGCAGGGTGGTGATCACCAGCCGCCAGTAAAGAAAGCGGGAGCGGGAGAAGATGCCGATCTGCCAGATACTTTTTGCAAAGGCGACCAGGTCGATGGCCTGCAATTTCTTGCGTACCGTGGGGGAATAGCTCTGCAGAAAGGTATGGATTCGCTGGTAATAGCATTTCGGCGAATAGATGGTGGCCAGGATTTTTTCATAACCGATCAGCAACTGTCGGCGGTCCATTTTCGGGAGAAAATTCAGGCCGCTGTCGGTGTTTTCGCCCGAGGCAATGGCGATGAGCCGACCTTCGGCCTTGAGCCGGTGCCAAAGCCTGGTTTGCGGTAAGGCGGTTAGCACCCCTACCATGGCGGTTACCACCCCGATCTTCTGGATAAAGGCGATCTGGGCGTCGAAAATCTTTTCGGTGTCGGAATCAAAACCAACAATAAAACCACCCATGACCTGCATGCCGTGACCATGGATGGTGCGCACTGCGTCCACGAGGTTGATGCCGGTGTTCTGGTGTTTGCCGCACTCCTCCAGTCCATCATGGCTGGGGGTTTCCAGGCCGAGAAACACCTTGTAGAAATTGGCCGTGCTCATGCGCTCCATGAGTTCCTTATCGGCAGCCAGATCAATACTGGCCTCGGTAAGCAGGGTGAAGGGATAGTGGTGCTCCTGCTGCCAGGCAATAAGGGTGGCGAGCATTTTCTTGACCTTGGCCTTGTTGCCGATGAAATTATCATCGACGATAAAAACGGCCTGGCGCCAGCCTGAGGCATAGAGCGCCTCGAATTCCCGGCGCATCTGCACAGGGCTTTTGGTCCGCGGGGTGCGGCCATTCATGATAATAATGTCGCAGAATTCGCAGTTGTATGGACAGCCTCTGGAAAACTGAATGGCCATGGTGGCGTAGTTTTTGCCCTTGATCAGCGACCAGAGCGGCACCGGAGTTTGAGCCAGATCCGGCCGGGTGGTATCGGTATACAACGGCTTGGGGCAGCCGTCGGCCAGGTCGAGTAAAAAGAGGGGTAGGGTGACTTCCGCCTCGTTTAAAACAAAATGATCAACGTCGTAAAATTTGTCGTGTTGAGCGGTAAAAGCTGGGCCACCGGCCACGATCTTTTTGCCGTGGCGTTTACAGCGGCTGATCTCCTCCTGGGCGCTTTGTTGCTGGACCAGCATGGCGCTGACCATGACCATGTCGGCCCAGGCGATGTCAGCATCGGTGAGCGGTTTAATATTCAGATCGACCAGTCTTTTTTCCCAATCGCCAGGCAGCATGGCAGCCACGGTCAACAGGCCTAAGGGTGGGAAGGCCGCCTTTTTCGAAATAAACTTAAGGACATACTTAAAGCTCCAGAACGTGTCGGTGTATTTGGGATAGAGCAGCAGAACCTTCATCAGAACCTCCCTAAGGAAAAGCCATGTCGGGCAGAACAGCGGCGCGCGCACAAAAAAAAGCCGAGCTACCTTAATCTCAAGGTAGCTCGGCTGAGTATGAAACTCCCGTAGCTTTCCGCCCCTGTCTCGCAACAGGTTCGACTTTTTCTTCAGCAGAACAGCACACAAATTTTTCAAGAATCAATAACTAGAATATCGATAAATCAGGCGAGACACAAGCCGATAAATTAATAAAGAGTTGTTTAGACCTGACCTGACTGTATTTGGCGATAAGGCATACAGTTGTAGCCTCAACCCGGGCTGAGTTGAAAATTCCTGAGATTGAATGCGGCAATGTTAACGCAAGGCTAAGACACGTAACAATTCGGGTTTTAAGCATTTTTGTTTTGCCAGCTGCTGGCTTATGCGTAGCCACGATCTGTGCAGGGTGGGGCGGGATTGTTTTTAAGGCCTTTTTCTCAGCAGAAACGCAACAACCAGAACCTCTTGATACTTGGCAGAGGTGCTCAACGGTTAGAAGGCCTGGAAAATTTTAAAGGCCTTTCTCAAAAGACCCACGATTGGCTGAGGGCTTTTTGGGGGTTGAAGGATGACCTGATTGGAACGCAAATAATATTGGTTTTTGCTGTTTTTAAGCAGACCATCTACTGGCAGCAAAGGAGCATTTGAAACTCTTCGATATTCATTCTTTTTCAATCTGTACAACGCAAAGCTAAGACGCGCGCCTAGCCGAGGTTGAGTAGTTTGGGTTGTAATGAGTTGGCCGAAGCCGTTAAAACTGGCGTGCTCGCGCGTCGTGCTTGACATACTATTGTGCCAAAATTTCATCTACCGGCAATATCTGTTTGCTGTGACGGATAGTAAGGATAGAGATGTTTGATTTCTCAATTCGGTATATTATGCGGTAATTTCCAAAAATTAATTCTCGAATTTCATTTCTGTTTACTTCGGGTACTTTCCTGCCAGTTTCTGGAAATGATGATAGGTTTTTGACTTTTTCAAAAACTCTTTCAACCCATTTTGTTGCAGCAGTTGTATTGTCTAAAGCGATGTATTCAGCGATTTCTGATGCCCGGTCAATAGCTAACGGAGACCAAATAATTTTCATTTGGATACTCTCTTGAGGATCCTTTTCATGGCATCACTATGGGCGACCCCTTCACCATTTTCGATTTGGCTTATTGAGGTGTGTATGTCGCTTAGTAATTCAATTTTTTCCTGCATGGCATCGTATTCGCCAGCATCCATGAGAACAGCAGCACTTTTGCCATGCTGAGTGATAATTAATGGCCTTTTTGTATCATGAACCTGTTTGAGGAATGAAGCAATTCCTGTTCTGAATTCTGACATTGATCGAATATCTTGATCGACTCGTAATCTTTGCATAGTTTCCACCTTTGAATTAGTTTTGTACATTATACCGTACTCAAGGTGAGTCGCGCAAGAGGTTGTTCTTGTTCGAGCCCTAACGCAAAGCTAAGACGCGCGCCTAGCTTGGGTTGAGTAAGTTCGTGTTGTATTAAGTTGGCCGAAGCCGTTAAAACTGGCGTGCTCGCGCGTCGTGCTTGACATACTATTAGGCGAAAGTTGTAAACGGCTTCTCCTGAGTGGTGCCGATGTACAATGTGGTTTTCTATGTCCCGGTACTATCTAACAACAAAAAGGAGAAGCCGTT
>JAHJKA010000088.1 GCA_018822545.1 Pseudomonadota bacterium | reverse complement strand
GCTTCTCTTCTCACTCCCGCATCTTGGGAGCCAGATTCCTCTTTTTGGTATGCCTGGCAATGCGGATCATCTTCCTGACAATCAAGGCATACTGAAGGCGAGCAGAAAGGGAAAGTTTCTCAGAGTTTTTATAGGCCGCAAAGAAAAAACGGCGGTCTTCCTCGTCAAAGAGGCGGGCGGGCAGGGTAAAGAAAAACTCGGCCAGGGCCTTGATGGGCCAGCGAAAAGCCATGAGGGGGTTGGTGTCCACCCGCTGCAGATCAAAAAGGGCGACCTCGGGGTTTTGTTGATCAAGACCATGCAACAGGACATGGGTGGCATTGAAGTCTTTTTGGTTGCAGCCCGCTCCATGCATGGCCCGGGCATAGCGGGCCACGGCCCGGAGAATGTTTCTTTTGCGATCTGCGTTGGGCGCCCCTTGCAGACTCTCTGGTTGATTTAAGACCAGCTCCTCAAGATCAACGAAGGGAGCAAAATCCCTGGTGATCAGAAAAGAACGAACCACATCGCCATCTTGTGCCATGCCTGTAGCAATGGGCACGGCAGTGGCCAGATTTCGTCTGCGAAAATCGCAATAATTGCTGAATTCTTTCAGGCCTTCGCATTGTTTCGGCGAAACAGTGTGCTGCTCATGTTTTTTTACAAAAATAACCACCTGATTCGCAACATTGCCAGGATCGGGCAGCGCTATCCTCCGGATTTCCAACCCGGGCCGTTCTTTGATGACCTCGCCCATGCTGCATTGCCAGATTGCCTGGAAATCACTCAGGCCAGACGTCTCGAGCAAGGGCAGCATTGGTTTATTGACCCGAAGAACCAGCTGCGGAGATGTGACAAGCTCGTGCACCTCAATCCTTGCCCGGTAGTCGTCAGCCGACGGCACCATCAGCCTCTCCTCCTTTTGGTGGCAAGCTGCTCGAGGATGTCAGCCACGACCTGAGGACGGTTGCCAAGGTCGTGTTGCTGGCTATAGCGCAGCGCATTCTCCTGCCACTGCTGACGCTGGGGGGATGTGATCATCTCAACCAGAGCCGTATTCATCTCTTCCTGCCGGAAAGGGGTGCAGCCCACCACCAGGCCGCTGTTGGCTTGAAGAACATGCTCGCTATAGCCGCAGGTTTCGGTGGCCAGCACCGGCACCCCGGCCACTAAAGCCTCAACAATGGCATTACCTGTATTTTCGGTAAGGGATGGCTGGAGCAGGAAATCAGCCGCAGCCAGAAAGCGGGGCACATCATCGCGGCCGCCTTCGAAGTGAACCTGCGCTGCAACCCCAAGTTTGCCAGCAAGCTTCTGATATAATCCTTCCTTACCCCGGCCAATGACATGGAGAAAGCTGCGCCTACGCACGTGATCAGGCAGGGCAGCCAGGGCACGGATGGAGCGTTCCACGCCCTTGGTGTGGAAATTGGAACCTATCATGAGAAGCAAAACATCGTCAGCCTTAAGGCCCAGTTCATTACGGAATTGCTGGCGTGTATCCGAGTGCAACTGACTGCGGATGGCCGCAACATCCACCCCAGGTGGACCATAGTAGAAACGGCAATCAGGGGTATTATAGGCTTTTTGATAATTTCGTTTCTCCTGGCCAGCCAGGTAAATAATATCGGTATCTGCTCCGGGGGCAAAGACCGCCTCCTCAAAGGCAGCCAGGAGGCGATAGCGGGGGGTGAATCTGGTGAGGAAACTGCGCTGCCGGGCAACACGCGCCCTGTAACAGACGTCGGCTGCGTAATAGACATCGAGATTGGGCATCTTATTAAAACCAACCAGCAAATCATGGTTGCTACCGGCAAGTTCAGCCCCCAGCTTCTGATAAAAAGCAGCAGCCCGGCTATGATTTGTTCGCCCCCCACCCTTGACAAGATGAACATCCAGCCCCGCCGGTATCTCCCCGTGCCAGCTCATAGCATAGACTTTAATGGCATGACCCCGGGCCAGACATGCACGGCTGATCGCCATAAAATCACGCTCCAGGCCACCAAAGGGGAAATAATTAAAGAGGGAAAAAACAAAATTCATGGGCCACTCTGCTCCAGCAAGGCAAGTTCGTTAATAACTGTGGTGAGGCTTATAGAGAGCTCTGGCAGCCGAATCTGAAAATCTTGGGCCAGCTTCTGGCAAGCAAGCACCGAATAGGAGGGCCGTTTGGCCGGGGTGGGGTACTCAGCCGTGCTGATGGCATTTACTTTTTCGACCTGCAGGGCAATACGGCCGCGACACCGGGCAAAGATGGCTTCAGCAAAACCATGCCAGGTGGTGGCCGTGGCCCCGCAGCAATGGTATGTGCCCCAACGCTTGGTACCTGCTTTAATTTGCCGGGCCAACTTTAACAGTGCAGCAGCCAAATCGGCCGCCGCCGTAGGGCAGCCCCACTGGTCCGCCACCACCTTCAACTCGTGATGGTTCTTGCCCAGCCGCAGCATGGTCTTAACAAAATTTTGGCCGTGGACACCGTACACCCAGGAAGTCCTGATGATGAGATGCTCGTCCAGACGGCTGCGCACCTCACGCTCCCCCGCTTCCTTACTGCGGCCATAAACCCCAAGTGGCGACACGGCATCCTCTTCGCTATAGGGCTGCTGGGCAGTGCCGTCAAAGACATAATCGGTGGAAATATGCATGAGGGGTATCTTGACCTGACTGCAGGCCGCGGCCAGCCAGGCCGGGCCATCGCAATTGACGGCGTAGGCCTTGGCCTCTTGCTCTTCAGCGCGGTCCACCGCCGTGTAGGCGGCGGCATTGATAACCAAATTCGGGCGATGGGAAACCACGGCTGCCAGAACCCCCTGGCGGTCACTGATGTCCAAGGCGGCATGGTCAACGCCAAGGATATCCACCCCCAGATTGCCCCCCTGACGTCGCAGTTCCCAGCCTACCTGGCCGTTTATGCCGGTTACAAGAATCCTCATAGGCAATTACACCGTCCGCCTCAACACAGAGGCACAAAGACACAGAGAAACCCGTAACATGCTGTCTTTGTGTCTCTGTGCCTCTGTGGTAAAAAGATATCCTGCCATATTTTCCTACTCTTCATACTGAGGGAGTCGCTCCGTCGGGATATCCTTCAAGCAGGGATAGCGTTTATCCTTGTCCGACAATTCAAAGTCATGGCCCGGCCAGGAAATGGCCAAGTCAGGGTCAGAAAAAATGATGCCATCCTCAGCGGTCGGGGCGTAATAGGTGCTGCATTTATAGACAAAGATGGCCCGCTGGCTGGTCACCACAAAACCATGGGCAAAACCAACTGGGATAAAGAGCTGCCGCCTGTTTTCTGCGGAAAGCTCCACCCCCAGCCATTTGCCGAAGGTGGGTGAGCCCACCCGGATATCAACGGCGACATCATAGACCGCGCCCTCCAGTACCTGCACCAACTTGGCCTGGCCGTGGGGCTCCTGCTGATAGTGAAGACCGCGCAGGGTGTGGCGGCTGGAGACGGACAGATTATCCTGGACAAAGAAGCAGTCTATTCCGGCCTGGGCATACTGCTCCTGCTGATAGGTCTGCATAAAAAAACCGCGGTTGTCCGCAAAAACCCGGGGTTCCAGGATAAGAAGGCCACGAAGCTCTGTTGCAATCACCTTCATCGGAAGGTTCCTCTGTTCAGCAGGCCCATGAGATAGCGCCCGTAACCGTTTTTCAGCAGCGGCTGGGCCAGCTTTTCCAACTGCCCACGGTCAATATAGCCCATGCTATAGGCGATCTCCTCGACACAGGCCACCTTGAGTCCCTGCCGTTTTTCGATAATTTCAATAAATTGCGATGACTCCATCAAAGACTCGTGGGTGCCGGTGTCAAGCCAGGCAATACCGCGGCCCAGCTTTTCCACCTGCAGTTCGCCAAGCTCCATATACGCCCGGTTAACATCAGTGATTTCCAGTTCGCCGCGGGCCGATGGTTTGATCTGGGCGGCAATATCCGCCACCCTGCTGTCATAAAAATAGAGGCCTGTGACGGCATAGTTGGATTTGGGCCTGGTCGGCTTCTCCTCAATATCGGTGACCTGGCCCTGCGCATTGAAGCTGATTACCCCATAGCGTTCCGGATCAGTAACCTGGTAGCCGAAAATGGTGGCGCCCCGGCCGCGCTCGGCGGCCCTCAGCAGTTTTTCAGGGAGACCGTGCCCGTAGAAGAGATTGTCGCCCAAAATCATACAGACATTGTCCTTGCCGATGAAGTCGCGGCCGAGGATAAACGCCTGGGCCAGTCCTTCCGGGCGGGGTTGGACAACATAAGAAAATTTAAGGCCCCACTGGCTGCCGTCGCCAAGAAGCTCCTGAAACTGGGGAAGATCATGGGGGGTGGATATAATAAGAATCTCCCTTATCCTGGCCAGCATAAGCACGGACAGAGGGTAATAAATCATCGGCTTATCATAGACAGGCAGCAACTGCTTGCTGACCACCTTGGTGATGGGATAGAGGCGGGTACCAGAGCCCCCCGCCAGGATAATACCTTTCATCAGCATGCCCTTGTCTCGTAATTAAGCTCCAACCACTGCCTATACTCCCCCGACTTGACCCCTTCAACCCACTCTTGCTGACAAAGATACCAGTCCACTGTGGCCTCCAGGGCCACGCTGAAGCTATGCTCCGGTTGCCAGCCCAGTTCTCTTTTGATCTTGCTGGCATCAATGGCGTAGCGAAAATCATGGCCCGGCCGGTCAGTGACAAAGGTGATCAGGGCCTCGGACGTTCCGGCAGGCTTGCCTTGTCTGGCATCAATAATCCGGCATAATTCTTTGACGATCTGAAGGGTGGTACGCTCAGCGCCGCCACCGATATTATAGGTCTCACCCGGACGTCCTTTCTCAAAGACCTGAAGCAATGCCTGGCAATGATCAAGGACATAGAGCCAATCGCGGACATTACTGCCATCGCCATAAACAGGCAGCGCCTTGCGGGCCAAAATATTATCAATGACCAGGGGGATGAGCTTTTCCGGAAACTGATAGGGCCCATAATTATTGGAACAGTTGGTGATCAACACCGGCAGGCCATAGGTGCGCCCATAAGCCCGGACAAAATGGTCCGAGGCCGCCTTGGAGGCCGAATAGGGGCTGGAGGGATCGTAGGGCGTCGTTTCCGTAAAGGCGCCTTCCGCACCAAGGCTGCCGTAGACCTCATCAGTGGAGACATGGTGAAAACGAAAATCCATTGGCCGCCTCTGCTCGTTCCAGGCAGCTAAAGCCACCTGCAGCAAGGTACAGGTGCCACCGACGTTGGTATCGACAAAGGCCTGGGGTTCGGTGATGGAACGGTCCACATGGGACTCGGCGGCAAAATGGATGACACCGGCAAAGGCATACTTCTTAAAAAGCCGGGCCAGGAGCTCGCCATCTCTGATATCGCCATGGACAAAATGATGCCGCTGTTGCTGGTCTTGCGGCAGATCAGCCAGATTGGCCAGATTACCGGCATAGGTCAGGGCATCGAGATTGACCAGATGATAGTCCGGCCGCAGGCTGAGCATGGCCCTGATGAAATTAGCGCCGATAAAACCCGCGCCACCGGTGATAAGTATATTTTTTGTCTGCATATTGTGTGCTGTCTGACCGAGGGAAAATCTAAAAATTCTTGAAAAACCGATCGTCACCCATCTCCTGGAATTTTGCATAACCCTTCTGCGCCATGAACGCCTCAATGACCGCCAGATTTTCGGCAAAGACCTCCACCTGCAGCAAGCAACTATTGCCGGCAAGGAACTCCTGCATGCCCTGCAGGGCATTGAGTTCATGTCCTTCAACATCCATCTTGATATAGATTTTCCGGCCCGCATAATGGAAATCATCATCAAAACGCGCGATGGGGATAATGGTCTTTTGGTAATCCTTATCCTTGGTGGAAGAAGGCGCGGTCATGCCAATCCGCGACTTACCAGTACTACTCCCCTGCTGCTGGAGGAACTCAACACTGCCAGTCTCATTACTCAAACCGACATCGTGAACATCAATGAGATTCACAAAATTATTCAAGAGAATATTAGCCCGGAACTGATAATTATTGCGTTTATCAGGCTCAAACGCCAAAATATGTGCCACTTTTCCGGTCTTGGCGGCCAGGAGCGAATAGAGACCTATATTGGCCCCGACATCAACGAACATATCAAAATTATATTGTTTTAAGGCAGCATCAAAATGGCTAAGCTGCTGTTCTTCATACGGTTCTTTAATAATTAAACGCCTATCGATATAATTTGCATAGTTAAGCAAAAGAACAAGATCAAGTCGTTTATAGACCTTCAGACAGCTGCGGCCCCCGTAATTCCGGTAAATAATTTTCCTGATTTTCTTTTCAAATCTAGTCATAAAATACCACGTTGAGAGTCTTAGCCTAAAACAGGCAGGATGCCCATTTTTCATCACCACTTTATTTACTGTAATAGTTCCCTTATAGCCAGTCCATCCCGTCAAAAACTGAAATTATCTCCCCTTAAACCTCAAGACATCACCCCAGGTCTCTTTCTGGCTTGCCCTGCCTGACGCTCTATAATATATAAAGGCAACCACTTCATTCTGGAGAAAAAAATTAGCCCTTCACCTACCCATATTCCGAATAAGCTCTCAACCCGCCTGGTTCTGCGTCTCTACCAATGGCTCTGGCATCTTGTCCTGCCCTGGCTACGCTTTAACGCCAGACTAAAGATTGGTTTTGAGCAACGGACCTTACGGACGCTTCCCCCCCGGGCTGATCTCTGGATCCAGGCCGCCTCCGTGGGAGAGGCCTATCTGGCCGGGGAACTTGTGAAGGGATTTCAGTTCTCAGAACAAACCACCATCCTTCTCACCACCAACACCAGTCAGGGCTTCGACATCCTTGAGAAAATAGCCAGGATAAACGGCGGCTCCGGGGCAAAAATTATGGTGGCTTACTGCCCCTTTGACAAACCCTCTCTCATGACCCGGGCTTTGACCACCATCGCCCCCCGAGTTATGATCCTTCTGGAAAGCGAGCTTTGGCCCGGCCTGATGGCTGGGTGCAAAAACCAAGGCGTAAAATTGCTGGTAGTGAACGGCCGCATGACCCAGCGAAGCCTGCACCGCTACCTGCGCTGGCCCTCGATATGGCGCGACCTCCGTCCTTCTGCGATCATGGCCATGTCCGAGGCGGATAGTGCCCGCTTTGCCGCCCTTTTCGGAGATGATATTGTCAGCACCATGTCCAATATTAAATTTGACAGGATCCAGACCCCAGAAAAAGTTCGCAGCAACGATGACAATCCGCTCCTTGAAATCATCAACCCGGCGAACAAATTTGTCGTCCTTGGTTCCGTGCGCCAGGAAGAAGAGGAAGAAATTGCGCACCTTCTTCTTGATCTCACCCAAAAAAACAGCCACTTAGTCATTGGTCTTTTCCCGCGTCACATGCACCGCCTGAGCCATTGGCAGAAGGCGCTGGATGACCTAAAATTGTTATGGCGGCTCCGTTCACACTGCACGGCCAGGGTAGAGCCCGGCACCATCATCCTGTGGGACACCATGGGGGAACTGGAAAGTGCCTACGACCTGGCAGGGAGCGCCTTTATCGGCGGGAGCCTGGCCCCGGTTGGTGGCCAGAACTTTCTGGAGCCCTTAAGCTGCGGAATCCGACCGGTGATCGGACCCCATTGGACAAATTTTGCCTGGATCGGCAGGGAAATTATCGACACAGGTTTGGTCTTTGAGGCCAGGGATCGGCAGGACGTTGCCCACTACCTCCTACAACAGGTGGAGAGTGAACCTGATCGTCAACAGACTAAAGAAGCCCTGGCAAAGTTTGTACGCTGCCGCCAGGGCGGCACCAGCCTGGCCTGTCAGAAAATCCAGACAATGCTGGAGCAGCCTTAACTCACACGGGTTCTCAACGCTTGCCATATTGACTACGAACCGCTAAAAGCAATGGGGTATTTTAAAAAAAATGGTATGTTACCGGCATTACACACCAACACTCTTTAACATTCTCCCACTCGGAAAGATCAAAGAATGACTGCTCTGCCCAAATGTTACGGCATTATCCCGACCCGTTACGCCTCCTCGCGCTTCAAAGGTAAGCCCCTGGCTTTAATTCTCGGCAAGCCCATGATCTGGCATGTCTACACCAGAGCCAAGCAATGTGCTGAACTGGAAGAGGTGGTGCTGGCCACCGACGATGAGCGAATCTTTACCGCCGCCCAGAAACTTGCCATTCCGGTGCTCATGACCAGTGCAGACCACTCCTGCGGCACCGAACGGGTCCTGGAGGCGGCGCAAATCCTCAAGGTTCCGGCCGATGGCGTTATCCTCAATATCCAGGGGGACGAACCAGCCCTGGAACCAGAGATGCTCAGTGAACTCCTCAAGCCTTTTACTGACCCTGCTGTCCAGGTCACCACTCTGGCCCACATAATCACGGCGGAACAGGCCCAAGACCCGGATCAAGTCAAGGTGGTGTTGGCTGCAGACAATAAGGCCCTCTATTTCTCAAGATCTGCCATCCCCTATCCGCGCGATGGCAAAGATGGCCCCTATTTCGGCCACATTGGCCTCTATGGCTTTCGCATGAAAACCCTGGAAGAGTTTGTTGGCCTTAAAAAAGGGGAATTGGAACAACGGGAAAAACTCGAACAACTCCGCCTCCTGGAGAACGGCTTTGCCATCCAGGTGGTGCAAACCACCCATAAAGGCTACGGCGTCGACCGGCCTGAAGATATTGCTGTTGTTGAGGAAATCTTAAAAGGGAAGCGATAATACACCGTTTTGTTTAAAATCCTATACCGTGCAATTTTTCACATCATGCCATCATTATATTAAGGCCACTCATGAACCGAACCGAAGTAATCCAACGAATCATCGATAAGAAAAAGGCCTGCTCCTACCTTGAGATCGGTGTTTATAATGGGAAAAATTTTTTCAAAATTAAAGCTTGGGAAAAAATTGCTGTTGATCCTCATTTTCAATTTGAAAAAAGAAAACGCTTCAAGTGGATATTTAAAAATTTCTACAATATTGGAGCCAAATACCATGAGACAACAAGCGATAATTATTTTGCTAATACTAAATTCTCAAAACCTTTTGACGTTATTTTTATCGACGGCCTCCATACATATGCACAATCATTAAATGACGTTCTGAATTCACTGAACATTCTCGCCGACAATGGTGTTATCATCATCCATGATTGCAACCCACCGCATAATGCCGCGGCATTCCCTGCTCATTCTCTAGAACACGCCGGTTCGTTGAATCTGCCAGGATGGACAGGTGAATGGTGTGGGGATGTATGGAAATCGATTTGCTACTTACGAAGCGTAAAAAATGACATCAACGTCTTCGTTTTAGATTGTGATTTCGGATTAGGCATCATTACCAAAGGCCCCTCTGCCCCTTCCCTTAATTTCACTGAAAAAGAAATAACCGCGATGAACTACCAAGACCTTGAAAAAGATAGGAAAAACTTCCTAAATTTAAAAAGCACCTCCTATTTTTCTGAGTTCCTAGATAAAATCTAACCTTCTTTTTTGAATATTCTGCGCAGGACTTCAACTCCTTATGGCCCTAACAATACTCTCCCAGTTTACTGATAAAAAGATTTGGGACATGATGCGTCCCTATATCAAACGCGTGCTAACGGCCATTTTGTTCAGCTTGGCAGCCTCAGGGGCCAGTGGGGCCATTGCCTGGCTGGTTAAACCTGTCATCGACTCCATCTTTGTTGAGCAAAATTACGGCATGCTTACCTGGCTGCCCATGGCCATTCTCGCAACCTATTTCCTCAGGGGTAGCTGTCAGATGATCTGCTCCTACCTCATGCGCTCAGCCGGCATTAAACTGGTCCGGGATACCCGAATCCGCCTCTACACCCATCTCCTCCATCTGCCCACCTCAGCCCTGGGTACCGAGTCCTCTGGCAAGATGATTTCCAGGATTCTCAACGATGCTGCAGTCCTCAATGCCTTGATTTCCGACACCCTCCTGACAATTTTCAAGGAAATGCCGACCATCATTATCCTTTTAGGCGTCGCGCTCTACCGGCGCTGGGATGTCACTTTGATCGCCCTTGTGGCCGTGCCTGGCATTGTCAGCTGTGCCCATCGCCTGGGCAGAAGCATTAAAGAGAAGCGCAACCAGGCCCAGCAAACTATTGCCGTCTTAACCCATCGTATCAGTGAGGCTGCCACCGGCTCCAAGGTCATTAAGGTCTTTACCAGCGAAGAACCCATGGCCAAACAATTTGTGACGGAGAGCCAAAGTAATTACCGACGCGAGGTGAAAATCGTCCGCTTAAGAGAAATTGCCAAAATGGTTGTCGACATTTCCACCGGGCTTGGGGTGGGTCTCGTCATCTGGTATGGCGGCAATCTCGTGACCAAAGGGCTAATCACCACCGGCGATCTTTTTTCCGCCTTGGGTGCGGTGGCCATGATCTTTTCCCCCATAAAAAATCTAGGCAACTCCTACACCGTCTTTCAGGAAATTCGTGCCGCTGTTGAGCGCCTCTCCTGGCTGGAGAATATGAAAGAGGAAAAGAGTGGCGATCATCCCCTCCCAAGTTTTCAGAAAAAAATATGCTTTCAGGATGTCTGCCATCGCTACAGACCTGACGGCGAACTCATTTTAAACGATATCAACCTTACCATTAACAGAGGGGATGTGGTGGCCATTGTCGGGGCAAGCGGCGCTGGCAAGACCACCATGATTGATTTGCTCCCCCGTTTTTATGACCCGACAAGCGGCAGGATTCTCATGGATGATCGAGACATCCGAGAGATCCGCCTCACCGATCTCCGTCAAAAAATCGGTATGGTGAGCCAGGATGTTATGCTTTTTAATGATACCATCCGCGCCAATATCAGCTTCGGCAGCCCAGACGCCACTGACACCGATATTAAAGAGGCTGCCCGTCAGGCCTTTGCCCATGACTTTATCGCAGAACTCCCCGCCGGATACGACACCCTGCTTGGTGAACGGGGCCTTAATCTTTCAGGCGGCCAGCGCCAACGCCTGGCCATTGCCCGGGCCATTCTCAAAAATCCTCCCATCCTCATCCTTGACGAGGCCACCTCGGCCCTGGACGCTGTTTCAGAACAGCTGGTCCAGAAGGCCCTGGATACGTTGATGCAAGATAGAACCACCATTGTCGTGGCCCATCGCCTCTCCACCATCCGCAATGCCGACCGCATTGTGGTCATGGAACATGGCCAAATCATTTCCCAGGGCAGCCATGAGGAATTGATGACGACGTCGGCTGTCTACCAGGAGCTCTATCTTTCTTACAACAGAAGCGCTGAAGTACGTACATGATAGATTGCCACGGTACCCGATTTGAACTTCTTGACCAGGGCAATGGCCTCTGGATCTTTAAAAAATGGCAAGACTTTTTACTTAAGGCTGGTCTTGGCGATTTTACAGACTTCTGCACGCTGACCGGCAAAGAAATGGACCGTAACCGCCGCAGCGTGGTTTATCGCCTGGAGCTGGGCGCGGCAAAGGAGGTTTTCTACCTCAAACTTCACAAAAATTATTATAAAAAAAACCTTGCCACCCTATTTCGCAAGGTACCTTACCTCCAAATCGAGCTTGCCAACATGATGGAGTATGCTCGAGCCGGTTTAAAGGACTTAGAACCAGTGGCCTGGGGTTGGCAACAGGGAACCACGGAAGGTGACATCAGCTTTCTGCTCATCAAAGAACTGAGCAATTACAAGTCCCTACAGGAATGGCTCAACGACCCGGCCTGCGCCACCCCAAAACAGCGGCGGCCTCTGGCCCGGGCCGTAGCGCGGATGATGGCCACCATGCATGATCATGGCCTGGCCCATATCGACCTGTTTACCTGGCACATCTTTGCCAAAAAAGAGGGGGAGCATTGGACTGCCCATCCCATTGACCTGGAGCGCACTAAACGACAAGGCTGCTGGCCATGGTCGAAACAACTAAACCGCCACAAACAGGCTAATGATCTTGCCGTCCTTCATCTCACCACCCCTTGGCCCCAGACCAGTTGGCGTGAACGGATGCGCTGTTACCACGACTATTGCGAGTTCCGCAAATTCCCCAAGGGCGACCGCTTCTTTCTTGCCCAAGTGCTGTCCATTGCCAGGCATCGGGGCCGCAAGGGCAAGTTTCAAGTTTACGGGGTCGCGGAACAACTTCGCGGCAAATAAAACCAGAAGCAAGGCCGTACTGCACCTTTTCCCCATACCATAAAAAATGAGCTCACCACCCATCGTTACCGTTGTTATCCCTGCCTACAACCATCAGGATTATGTAGGCCAGGCCATTGAAAGCGTGCTGGACCAATCTTGGCCAGCCATCGACCTTATTGTCATTGATGATGGCTCCACGGATAAGAGTGTCAGCGTCATCAATGACATCCTCGGCCAACGAGGCGGCTTTCGCTTTATTCATGGCCACCCTAATCAGGGCCTCATGAATTCTCTTAATATGGCCCTTGAGCTGGCGACAGGCGTTTACTTCTGTGAACTGGCCTCGGATGATTTTTTGCCCAAGGACAGTGTTGAAAAACGGGTACTTTTTTTAGAAGAACATGCTGACCATGTTGCCGTCTTCACCGATGGCTTTTCCGTACAGGGCAATACCCTCACCGACCATCATATTCTTGATGCCAAGAGGCGACTTCTCTTCACCGCGGAAGACCCGATTCCCTTGCTTCTGCAAGGGACGCTGCCGGTCTTTGCCACCGGACTCTTTCGCACCAAGACCATGAGAGACCTTGGCGGTTTTGACCCGCACTTTCGCTGCTATGAAGATCTGGAGATGCCGGTTCTGCTCTGCCGGGCCGGCAAGATCGGTCAGCTCCCAGAGCCCCTCTTCTGCCGTCGCGAACATGGCACCAACACCTCAACCAGCACTCCCACCATCAAAAGCGACAAGATCTACTGGTACCAAAAACTGCTGGCCAACCCTGATTTCGCGGAATACACTCCTATCCTGCGCCGCGAGCTACAACGCGCCTATCTCAGGCTGGGGCGCCACCTCACTGCCACCAGGGGCGGCACCGCGGCCGAGCGCGTATTATTCCAAGGCGCCTGGCCTTATGCCCACAAGGACATCCGCCTGCTCTATCATCTGCTGAAATGGCGAAAAAAAGCCTAGAGGAAAATCAGGCTCAAGGGCAAGAAAGTTCGGATATGTAGAGGTCTGGAACGAACGGCAAAAAAAAAAGACGTCAGCGCCGTTGATAAAAATCAGCTCCCTTCTTTTGCCAATTCGATCTTTCTGATGACCCGGGCCGGATTGCCAACAGCCACGGAATAGGGGGGAATATCATGAGTGACCACGGCATTGGCGCCAATGACCGAACGTTCACCGATGCGCACCCCTTTCAAGACAACACAGCCATAACCCAGCCAGCAACCATCCTCGATGACCACCTGTTCCGTTTGCAACTCCCGGACAAGAGCCGCCGGCATATCCGGATGATTAAAAATATGATTATGGTCCGTAATAAAGACATTATCAGCAATCATCACCTTATTCCCGATGACAATCGACTCTGCCGCCGTAATTTTACAACCCTGTTGCAGGCTACTGTCATCCCCTATCCTTAAACGGATACAGCCCCCAGCCTTACGCGTATGCAGGGCGCTGAGCTGGCAGTTCTTTTTAACGAGAACGTGGGAGCCAAGGGCAATGCCTTTAGGATTATACCAAATCGAATTTCTGGCAATAATGACACCTTGGCCTAGTTCGCCGAAGCGGTTAGCCCAGTAGATTCGATAGAGATAACGGGCTACTTTTCGAAAAATATTTTTCAACGCCACTGCTGTTTACACCTTCGCACAGATGATTTGTTAAAGAACCACTACGTCTTGATAGAGCTTGGCCATGTGGTCAAGCATACCCTGGGCGGCAAAGCGCTGGATATGCTTACTGACATGACCACGAGCCTGTCGATATGCTTCATCAGACCAAGATACCACTTTTGCCATGGCTCGCCCAAACTCTTTATCATCTCGGGCGGATACCAGGAAGGCATGCCCTTCTGTGGCCAGCTCAGTCAAGATTTCCGGGATACCGCCCACGGCGCTAGCCACCACCGGCAGTTGGGCAGCCAAGGCCTCAAGAACCGCCAGGGGGAAGCCTTCATGCAGCGATGGCATGACAAACCCGTCCAGGGCCTTGAGAAATTTTGGCACCTCAGAGATATGCCCTAGGAAGGTTATCTCTTTGACGATCCCAAGTTCGTCGGCCAAGGCGGTAAGGCTGGCATGGAGATCCCCATCGCCGGCCAGGGCAAGATGGCAGCCCAATTTCCCCAGGCCAGCTCCGGCCCAGGCCTTCAGCAGGGTTTCATGACCTTTGACCGGGGCCAATCGGCCCACCGCGCCCCAGATCCAGGCCTGTTCAGGCAAATCAAAGAAACTCCGGGCCGCCTTCTGGTCCAGGCCGCAGTCCTTGAAACGCTCGATATTGATACCGTTATAAACCACCTCAACCCGTTCGGCTGGAAACCAGGAATTTTCTTTGAGAATGTCCTTTTTCACCGCCCCGGAAACGGCGATGATTTTCGTCAGTCGGGGCCACAGCAACCTGTTGCTTATCTTGCGGAATACCCCCCGCGAGCGCTCGAGACCATGCACCGAAGAAACCACCTTAAGCTGGGTATGCTTGCGCGCGGTCAAAGCCGCATAAAAGGTGGCCTTATGGCGGTGGGCATGGATGATGTCCACCTGATTTTCGGCAACAAGTGCGGAAAGCTGCGTCACGACACCACTTTGAAACCTGCGCAGACTCTTATCCTTATAACGCAGCCAGCGCACGTCATAGCCAGCATCACACAGGACCTCGCGAAGGGGGGGCTCGCCCGTCATAAAGCAGATTATATGATGATAACCATCCTTAAGACCCATGACGACCTGGTTGAACAGCTCGTAATCACCCTTAAAGCTGCTCCAGAGATGAAGGATCGTTATTTTCTTGTCCATATTTCTCACATATAAAGCTGTAAACAAAAGGAAATCATCTTTGCCAAGCGAGGTCTGCTCAAGCCATAGCATGGCTCCTGGCTTCGGTCAAGTTTCCCAAACGCTGCAGTTGCCACTCCACCACCTCAAAAGGCAAGCCAGGCTCGTACATATTTGCGCAGATAACTCCACTGCGTAAGATGGCCGCGGTGGATGCGGATGGCGTGGGCGTATGCATCTCTTGCCTCCCTAAAGCGGCCCGAGTAATAGAGGGCCCGAAAGAGGCTCAGATAACGACTGGAGAGAAACTCATCCTTGAAAGGCATATATATGGCTGGCAGGATCTCCGGATCAAAAAGAAGAGCGCTGACACGATCACTGGTTGCCTTGATCGACTCAATATTATGGCGGCAGCTCTCCTTACGTTTATGGATGGTCACCACATATTCAGCAAGGGCCCGACACCGGTAGAGGGCAAGAATCTGGGCAAAGAAAACCACATCCTCATTATTACGGATCGACTCGGGGTAGTGCAGACGAGCAAATATCTCCCGTTTCAGCACCCCCTCGCCCTGGGAAAGACCGAAACGGCCGCGGATATAGCCCAGGAAATTATCAAGATTGTTTACCGAAAAGGGCTGGCGGCCATGTTTTTTTATCTTACCCTGCTCATCATGGGAGTAGTGGCCAGCCCATAAAAAATCTACCTGATTGTCTCTTTCTATCTCCTTGGCAAAAAGGGCAAGGGCGTCTGGTAAAAGCTCATCGTCATCATCAAGAAAAAGCAGATACCTACCGCTTGAAACCCCCACGCCCCGGTTGCGGGCCGCGCCCGGCCCGCTGTTTTTTTGATGCAGGGAATGGATCGTGCCCGAAGCCTGTCCCACCAAATTCTCAATAAGCTCTGGAGTGGCATCGGTGGAGCCATCATCAACTATGATCACCTCAAAATCATCATAGCTCTGTTTAAGAACGGAGGTTACCGCCCGTTCGAGAAACCGAAGGCCGTTATGGGTGGGAATGATCACCGAAAAGAGCATTTTTACACCGCCCAGAGGTCAAGGGTGGCTTTATCCTGCCTGCCGTGTCGGAGCAGGGCTTTTGTGATATGGGGGGTGATTTTTTCCTGCACACGTTTGCTGTCCATAACTCGCATATTGCTGTACTCTTTTACAAATTGTCGTACTTCAGACAGGGGCACATCATGCTCCAGCATATCCACCACAAAACGGCTGACATCTTTTTTTATGCAGCGCCCCAAGAGAGATTTCACCGGGCCGGCCCCGTCAAGATCAATAAAAAGCAACGAGCCGCACTCTTCATCCACCATGATATTGGCCCATTTGGTATCGCCATGACAATAGCCGTTGTTATGGAGTCGTGCCAGATAAAAGGCGATACGAAAAAAAAGCCGCTGCTCGATACAGGAGGCCAGGAACTCCGGCCTCACTTTGGTAAGGGAAAGCAGATCCCGTTTGCCTGACGCGTCTTCACTGAAGAAATAACTCTGCCGCCGCCACAGGCCACGCCCGGCCAGGATGTACCCTAAAGGCCGGGCAATGGGAATCCCCATGGCCATAAAAAGATGGGACATTTGCCAGAGACGAGGAGCGCGTTCGAGCTTGAGCCAGACCTTCAGATACGAAAACAGGCCGCGCCCCAGAAATTTCTTCGCGATCACACCATCAGGGGCAGAAAGTCTTTTGACCTGGATGTGTATGTCATCCTTGCAGAAAACGCCCTGCCTAAACCACTGGTCAACATCGCGCCCCGCCTCAAGTTGCAGGCCAAGCACGCTGTGCCGGACATAAGAGCCGGTGCCCTGCGCCGTATCAAGCTGGGCTACCCGACTGAGCGCATCCTTAACGGTATAATGAAGGATGCGGATGCGGCTCCGCCGCATCACCTCGCCAAAAAGCTGGCGCCGGGCTTTACCATGAAAACGTGGATAGACCTGGCTATAGACCTCAAATAAGCGCAGCAAGTCACTGCGGGTCAAGACATGACCGCTGCAGATGGAAAACTGGGCCAGATTGGTAATAATATGAGCCACTGGCACCTGGCGCCACAGCCTATTGCTTTCATTATCTATAAGACTGAGAGCAAATCCCCCTTCATCTTCGTGGACAAGAAGGTTGTCCTGGCGAAGATCGCCATGGCTGATACCTTGGCTGTGCAGCCTGCCAATGAAACTACCGGCCTCCTGCAACAGCCGCCTTTTACTGTGGATCTGCTCACGGCTTAACAAACCGGAAAAGTGGGTCTTCAAAAATTGAAAAAAACCGATACCATTAAAGCCCGCGGTCAGCAGAAATTCATTTTTTCGCCCCTGACCCCAACATAAAATGGCCGGACTTTCAAGACCTGCGGCCTTGAGGATAACAGCCTGGCGCCTGGCTCGTCTGCATCGACTGCCACGCACCAGGCTTTTTAATTTTTCAAAGGGAGTGCGGGCCAAAAACTCCTTATAATAAACAAGGGGCTCGGATGTGGTTGCCGCCACCACTGCATCTATTGAACTGGCAATCCATTGCCAGCCGTCCGGCAATCTGCCATCCAGCAAAACCTCAATGTCCTGCCGGTATTTCTGCGCCCACTCACCCTGTAGTACAGAGAGGACATCAGGCTTTTTTTCGGCTATGCCCATAAATATTTTCTAATTAAAAAAATTGGTGAACGAAGATTTCAGCGTTCAGAAGAGCTTACGCCACTGCTCGATTTCACGGTCAAGGACAACGCCCAGGGTGTTAGCATAGTCAACAAGCCTTTCCTGGCTGCAATTCACACAGCCAACCTCGCCCCGGCAGATAACAGCATCATACTCATGCTGCAAGAAATTGAGAAGGGCCTGGGCAACATGAATCTGGATCGCGGCGAGATCTATATTTTCCCGGGCGGCATACGCCACCAATCGCTGCCAGTTGGCGGCGCTGCGCTTTAAGCCTCGAAAAATAGATGTATGCTTGTTTTCCGGACATAAGTCGCGAAGGACAATGGCTGTATAACGCTGAACCACGGCCCCTTTAAGAAGGGCGATATCTTCTTCACCCAGCTCAAGGGCAGGGCCATCCTTATCCTTTGTCAGATAATAGACGGCGCTATGAAAAGCAACCTCTGGCATCTCTCCACCAGCGGTGAGCATAAATAATTCTTCAGCAAGCAACTCCTGCCGGGACACATCCTCACCCATAATACAGCTACTCTCCTGTTCCGATAATTCCCTACCACACTACAATTAAAGCGTCTTTTTAGCTAGTTATGACCATAAACCACCAAGCATGCGAAAAGCATTTACTCTCCGCAAGGTAAACGTGCTACACTTTTTTCAGGAAACAGATAGCAATCCACATCTTGTGGGCAAGCCCCTTTAGGGCACTATATGTAGTCTAGAATCAATTTCTAGCAATTTTTTTATTAATATCGGTAGCTTTTAGTTAATGCTGTTGGCCCATCAGACCGATGACTAGATAGAAATTTAATTTTTTTTGCCGCACTCCTCTGTTTTTTTTGAGGAGCTCATCCGGCTTTAACTATCTCTACCAAGGACGAAAGGTTATGTTAAGACGCCTCTTCACACTCCTGCTGTTTTCCTGTATCGCCTGCCAGCCCTCATGCGCGGTGTTTGAACAACGACCTGCGGCCATGGCCCCTGCTCCGAGTCTTGCTCCCCATCAGGAGGCAACCGGCCTTGTCCTTTCCATTGAGGCCATGGC
>JAHJKA010000087.1 GCA_018822545.1 Pseudomonadota bacterium | reverse complement strand
CTTGATCTCGGTCTCCAGGGAAAGAAGGACGGATTTTAACTCCAGCATGGACATGGCGGTCGGGGGAATTTTTTGTTGCAGGTCCGAGATGTTTTGATGGATTGCAATAAAGGTTTTGATTCCCGCAAGGCTGAACAGAAAAATAACAATTAACAGCGGCATGAAGCCAATAATTAATTTATTGCGGACCTTAAGTTTCATGAACAAAGCGCACTCCAAAACAGGTGAGGATATCGCCCGGGGCATAACCAAAAATTAAATTATTTGCCGGGTGAATATAAGACAGATGAAAAGTAACACTAAGCAAGGTAATGTAACACCATAAATTAACTTGCGACTTATTGTTATGTGGAGATCGGAAAAATACATTTGAAGATGCAAGGTGAAATGGTCGGGTAACTGGTCTTCATTATTGCTGCTCAGATGTTGATTGGCCAAAGGATTTGGCCCTGGATCATGGAAAATTTTGGATTTATGAGGTCGAAAAACAATGTATGATCTTCTGGTTGATGCCCTGGCGGATAGCGCCGCATTGCTTCCTTTTCTTCTGGTCATTTACTGCCTGGTTGAGTTTTTTGAATGCAGATTCAGCAAATTGCTCGAGGAGATGCTGGCCAAGGCCCCGCGGGCGGGCGTCCTTGTTGGGGCGATTTTTGGTTGTGTTCCCCAATGCGGCTTCTCGGTGGTTGCCAGTGCGCTTTATGTCCGAGGCCTGATCAGCACAGGCACTCTGTTGGCCGTTTTTCTGGCGACCTCTGATGAAGCTATTCCAGTCTTTTTGGCCCAGTCTGGCAAAGGAGGGTTGGTTATGATGCTTCTGCTCTCCAAGCTGGTCCTCGGCATTAGCGGGGGCTACGCCGTTGATTTGCTCTTTGGCGGTCGGCGTAAGCCCCCCAAAGCAAAAATAATCATGGCGCTTGGGGAGGCCGGTGAATGCGGTTGCTGCAAACATCATCTGGCGGGGGAAACCAGCCGTTGGCAATTGTTCTCCCATCCTCTGATCCATACCCTCAAAGTCTTCATCTTTATTTTTGCCGTGGCCTTGGGGCTTAATTATTTGATTTCATTAGTCGGGGAGGCAAACCTCGGTGACGTCTTGCTCCGGCACTCGATATTCCAACCCGTGCTGGCCGCGTTGGTGGGCCTGATTCCAAACTGTGCGGCATCGGTCGCCATTGCGGAAGCATTTCTTAAAGGCGGTTTGGGTTACGGCTCGGCGCTTGCCGGTCTAAGTTGCAGCGCCGGTCTTGGTGCTCTGGTCCTCTTTAAGGAAAATCAAAATCCCCTGGATACGCTGCGAGTTATTGGTTTATTGGTAGCGATCAGCACGGTTGCCGGGATGGCGGTTCAACTCGTCTATAACTGAAAATTACGTTCACCAGAGCAGACGGTATCCAGTTGATGTCCTGGATATGGATGCAGGTCGTCGGGGGCGTGCATCATTGTCACCACTTTTTCATTAGATCTTAAATGTCCAGCAGAGAGCCATGGTCGGTGAGTCCTGCGGTTTTGCTGCGCAATGGAGGATTAGTATATGACCAGCAAGGCGTTCAGTCGGGAAAAACTGCAAGAATACTACGGAAAAATTCTGCAGGGCCAGACGGATCTGCAGACCGGGGCTTGTTGTTGTCCCGAAGAAAAGTATCCTCCGTCCATCAAGGCGGTTCTTCAGGAAATTAATGAAGAGGTTATGAGTAGATTTTACGGTTGCGGAGCACCGTTGCCGCCGGTGCTCGATGGCTGTACGGTGCTTGACCTTGGCTGCGGTTCCGGGCGGGATGCTTTTATAGCTTCGCGGTTGGCAGGTCCGGACGGTTACGTCATTGGCGTGGATATGACCGAGGAGCAGCTTGTAATCGCTCGGCGAAACCTGGATAGTCAGATGGTGCGTTTTGGTTTTGCCAAGGCGAATGTCGACTTTAGACGGGGATATATTGAAGATCTCAAGGGCCTGGATATTCCAGACAACTCCGTTGATGTGGTGATTTCCAATTGCGTTATCAACCTGTCACCGAACAAGCAGCAGGTGTTTTCCGAAATTTTCCGGGTTCTTAAGCCGGGAGGAGAACTTTTCATTTCCGATGTTTTCGCGGGTCGCAGGGTCTCGACAGAATTCCATATCGACCCGGTGCTGCATGGGGAATGTCTGGCCGGGGCCATGTACCGGGAGGATTTTCGGCGATTGTTGCGGGAACTGGGGTGTCTGGATTTCAGGAAAACAGCGAGCCGCCGGATCGATCTTGGCAATCCCGGGATCGAGAGAAAAATCGGCATGGTGGACTTTTACTCCGAAACCATCCGTGCCTTTAAAATCTCCGCCCTGGAGGATATCTGCGAGGACTACGGTCAGATCGCCACCTATTCAGGCACCATTCCCGATCATCCCCACTGCTTCGACCTCGACGATCATCACCGGTTCATCACCGGCAAACCCATGCTGGTCTGCGGCAATACCGCATCCATGGTCGGCGAAACTCGCTACGCGCCCCATTTTACCGTTACCGGCGATCGTTCGGTCCATTACGGGCCTTTTGACTGCGCTTCCGCCTCGGACAAGTCGGCGGAGGACTCGGGTTGCGGCGGGGCCTGCTGTTGAGACAAAATGAACACCCTAACGAGGTGTGGTTAGCAGCAGGACTATTGGAATGCCTTTGATCTCCACGATTGCGGCGTGCATATCGAATACCTCAAGTATAGAATCATTTGCTCAAGTCCTCACAATCGTCGAAGGACTATAAACCGTTGTCTTTTAGGTATCGAGAAACCAATGGCTAACGGGTCAAGTCGGATGCAGAACAGAAGACCCTTATTCCGATGCTCAGCCGGGCCAAGGACTACATAACAGTGATTGTCGTCTGCCCGCCCGCGTGGCAAGGGGGCGCGAAACGCACCTATGATTATCTCAAGGAGCTATGGGTGCCGGAGGCAAAGCCCTCCATTGATTTTTTTGGATCGCATGGGGAGCAGCCGTTGCCGTCGTATCCGTTTACCACAGAGATTCCGTCAGTGGTCTGTTCGACCCATAATTCGTGCGCCTGGATCGGAGAGGCTGTAGCGATCAGCAGCGTTTGAAGAATCCCGGCCAGGCAGACCATGGATGCGGCCCAGACGGTAGTGGAGAGCCGCCCGTTGAACGTAAATTTTCGTATGAGATGCCGAAAGTGGCGGAGCACGGCGGCGCCGATCGAAACCGGAACCGCCGTACCCGCCAGGAGAATGAAGGCAAGGATGAGGTTGCGCTTCATAGTTGAATTCCTGTTTGAGGTCTGTCCGTGGAATCCGGAGGAATATCTGCCTCTTCCCGGTGATGTTCCCCCGAGTTCCTGTCCTGGTCTTTTTGGTCGCCCGGTAAATTGTCTATTTGCGCATCCGGGTGATCGGCGAAGCACGGCACGACCCGGTCACAGAGCCTGTCGATGAGCGCAGTGTCGTGGCTGATGACCAGCAGTCCCAGGTTGCGGCGTTTGACGATGTTTAAAATCGCCCGCCAGATCTGGGCCTGGGTCAGGGCGTCGAGCATGGAGGTCATCTCGTCGCAGAGCAGGTAGCGGGTTTTGCTGCAGATGGCGCGGGCCAGGCAGACGCGCTGAAGTTCGCCGCCGGAAAGCTCGTGGGGGTAGCGTTCGAACCAGGCAGATTCAATGCCGAGTTCATCAAGCAGTGCGGCAGGCGGCGCTTCGGCCTCGCCCAGAATCTCACCAATCCGCCAACGGGGATTGACGGCCAGTTCCGGATGCTGAAAAAGAAGCTGCACTGGACAGAACCCAGAGCGGGTCAAAGGGGCGCCATCCACCCGCACGCTTCCCCGCTCGGGGAGAAGATAGCCGCCCAGCACCTTGGCCAGGGTCGATTTGCCCCGGCCGCTGGGCCCTGGTAACCCGACAATCTCACCCGGACGAATATCCAGATCGATCCCGTTAACGATCCAGGGCAGCTCGTCGCGGTATCTAAAGGCAAGCTGTTGCGCCTCAAGCATAATGACACCTCACCAAGCCGTTGTAGAGCCTTTTTAATTCCGGCATCATGTCGTTGCAGACCGTATCGCTCTTAGGACAATCGCAGGAAAAGGGACAACCGCCGTTTTTGGCGATGGTCATCGCCGCCGGCACCGCTCCGACAAAGTCGTTGCCCGGCAAGGCGCCCCACAAGGCCCTGGTGTAGGGGTGACGCAGTACCCCGTGGCTGCTGAAATCTCCTGCCGCTGCAACCTCCAGGGTGACGCCGCCGCAGAATACGGTGAGGGAGTCGGCGACCTTGAGGGCGGCTTCGATATCGTGGGTAATCAACAGCACTGCCTTGCCGCTGTCGGCCAGTTCCCGCAGATGGGCCAGGGTCTCCCCTGAGGAAGCCGGATCAAGGCCACTGGTGGGTTCGTCGGCCAGGATCAACTCTGCACCGCCCACCGTGGCGGTGGCGGTCAGCACCCGCCGGGCCATGCCGCCGGAAAGCTGAAACGGAAAACAGGAAATGACCTTTTGATTGAGCCGATACCGTGTAAAGGCCCGACTGACGGCGCCCTTTGACTCCCGGCCGGGCACGCCGCCCAAACGGGCCGCCTGTGCCACCTGGTTGCCAACCCGCACCAGCGGGTTTAGATAGGTCATGGACTGGGGGATCAGGGCGATTTGTCGGCCCCGCAGGGCGGCCTGCCGTTTGATCGTCAGCGGTTCCCCTTTGAAGAGCATGCCTCCAGTCACCCTGGCATTGCGGGGCAGGATCCCCAGGAGGGCATGGGCCAGGAGGCTTTTACCGCCGCCCGACTGGCCCACCACCGCCATAATCTGCCCCGGCGTAATGGTCAGATCAAGACTGCGGATGGCGCAGGTCTCGGTTTTCCTGAGTCCGAAGGAGTAGCTGGAAAAACTGATGGAAAGATCATTTATTTCAAGCATGACAATACCTTTTATTCTCGTTGGGTTTTCGGATCCATGATCGCCCTGACATTGTTGCCGAGGATATCGAAGGCCTTGACCGAAATAATCAAGACCAGACCCGGCGCCACTGCCAGCCACCAGAGGCCCATGGACAGATAGCGCATGGAGTCGGCCAGCAGGGCGCCGATGGCTGGGGTATGGGGCGACATGCCGAAACCCAGAAAGGTCAGGCCGGCGGAATGCAGGATGGCGTGGGGAAAAAGGAGCAGCAAGCCCACCAGGAATTGCGGCACCACATGGGGTAAGAGATGACGCCTGGCAATCCAGTATGGGCCCTTGCCCAGTTGTCGGGACAGGGTGACGTACTCGGAGGACAGCAAGGCCAAAACCTCGGCCCGGATGACCCTGGTCAAGGACGGCCAGTGGGAGACGGCCACGGCGATGATGACGCCTCTGGCCCCACCGCCGCAGGCAAAGGAGATCAGGATGAGCAACACCAGATGCGGGGTGGCCATGCCGACATCCACCAGCCAAGTTACCACGGTGTCGACGCTCCGCCCCAGCAGAGCAGCCGCCAGCCCCAGAATCAGGGCGATGAACGATGAAAAGATGGCGGCGCTCAAGCCCACCCCCAGACTGATACGGATGCCAGCCAGGGTTCTGGCGAACATGTCACGTCCCAGCCAATCGGTCCCAAAGGGGTGCAGCCAGCTTGGCGGCAATTTGCGGGCGTCGAGACTGGTCATAAGGGCCTGTTCGCCGTACAGCCAGGCGCCGATAAAGATGGCCGAGAATAAGATGAGACATCCTGCAATGGTCCATAGGGTACGGCTGCGGCGATCCGGAGCGGTGATCGATAGTTTCATGATTCCGCCCTCCTGATGCCGCTGATCCTGGGGTCCACCAAACGGTAGATGATATCGGCCAGGGTGTTGCCGGTAAAGACAAAGAAGGTGCTGAAAAGAACGATACCGAGCAGCAACGGCACGTCCCCCCTGATTCCGGCCTCAACCGTTGCACGTCCCAGGCCGGGATAGGCAAAGACCTGTTCCGCCAATACCGCGCCGCCGAACAGTTCGCCAAGGGAAGCAAATTGCAGGGTCACGGCCGGCAGGGCGACGTTACGCACGGCACGCTGGAAGACGATGCCGAGGGTAGATTCCCCTTGAGCCCGGGCGAAGAGGGCGTAATCACTGCGCACGGCCTCAATGGTCTTCTCCCGGGTATGAAGGGCGATCTGTGCCACCCCGATGAGCGACAGGGTCGCAGCCGGTAGCAGCAGATGGTGCAGGCGTTGACCAAGGGTGGCCTGGGCACCGCTCAACCCGAGGGGCCAGGCGCCGCCGACCGGCGTCCAGCCCAGATAGATCGAAAAGAACATCAGCATGACCATGCCCATCCAAAAGGTCGGGGTGGAGGCCATGGTGTAGGCATAGAATCTGATGCCCCTGTCCACCAGGCTGTCTTCCATGGCCCCCGCCGTCAAGCCGAGCCCGAAACCGAGTAGACCGGAGATACTCCAGGCCAGGGCCATGAGCCAGAATGAGGTGACAAAACGGCTACCGATCACCGCCAGGACTGGCTGGTTGAAGATGGTCGAAATGCCGAAGTCACCGCGGGCCAGATGCCCGGCCCACTTCAGATAACGTTCGACCGGCGGCCGATCAAGTCCCCAGCGCTGGGCGATGACGGCCCGCTGCTCCGGAGAAATCTTCAGGACAGCTGCGCCGACATAGGCATCCACCGGGTCGATGGGGGAATAGCTGACCAGCACGAACGACAGGGTCGCCACCGCCGCGATCAGCACCAAGAGGCGGGCGAACTTGCCGAACAGATATCTCACTACCGTGCCTTTATTCACAGATCCACTTCCAGTCGTTGATGTTGGTGGTGATGGGCCAGCCATGGCCATGGGGCTCCATCTGGGACTTGCCCACATCGAGACATTTATTGACAAAATAGGTGTGATCAAGATTCACCATCCAGGCCCAGGCGGCATCGCCGGGGGTGGTAAAACCGGTCTTGCCGTCCCATTGCGCCTTCTGCCACAGAGGGATTGCCTCCTCAATGGATGCTGCGGCCATGGCCTGATCCAGATAGCCGTCCACTGTGGGATTGGCGTAAAATCCGGCGTTCCAGTACAGCGGTTCCGGGCCGTTGCTATGGTAGAGTTTATAGAGTTCCAAGGGGCTGTGATCGCCGAAGCCGTAGACAATGACAAAGGCATGGGTCAATTCGTTCTTGATCCGGTCCCAGTTTTCCCCCCTGGGCACCGCCTTGATGCCGATGGGTTTGAGCATATCGGCGACGGCCAGGGCCAGCCCCAGTCGCAGGCTGTCCTTGGCGTTGTAGAGAATGGTGAACTCGGCCCGCAACCCTTGCTTTTCCCGAACCCCGTCGTTATCGGTGTCGATCCAGCCGGCCTCGGTGAGGATGACCTCGGCCCGTTGCCGGTCATTGTCCCGGAAACGGATTTCTTTATTGTCCCAGGGCAGGTCATCGACCACCCCGTAGGCGGGGCGGCCGAAACCGTCCAGGACGCCATTCACCAAGGCCTGGCGGTCGATGGCATAGTTTACCGCCTTGCGGATGGCGATGTCGGCGGTGACGTTGTTGCCTATTGCAAGGCCCCGTGGGGTCTTGGCGCCGGTATTCGGGACCATGGGAAACATCAGCCCCCGGTTGTCGACACTCTTGACCACATGCAGCTTCATGCCGTCAATCTCCTGGGTGGCAAGATTGGACGGCACTCCGAGCACATCAACTTCCCCGGCCCGGGCTGCGGCCAGAGCGGCGTCCTCGGAGGCAAAGCGAAAGATCAGATGCTTGATCTCCGGCACCTTCCCGTAATAACGGGGATTGGCCTCGGCGATCATCTGCTGGCCCTCGTCCCAGCGCACCATGACGTAGGGGCCGGAGCCGATGGGATGGCGACCATAGCCGGCCTTATGTAGCTTCTCCGGGACGATCCCCAGGGTGATGAGGTGCTGAATAAAGGTGATGTCCGGACGGCGCAGTCGCAGAAGGACCGTGATCCCATCCACCACCTCGGCCCTTTCCAGGTTGGAAAGGTCACGGATACCGCCGGCCTTGGCCGTGGTGTTGAAGGTGTAGGCAACGTCCTTGGCGGTCAGCGGCGAACCATCGGAAAAATGCACCCCGGGTCGAATTTTGATTCGCCAGACCAAGCGCGAATTGTCCAGTTCCCAAGTGACTGCCAGGTCCGGCACGATATTGAGCTCGGCATCGCGCTTCAACAGAGTGCTGTGAAAGAGCGGATTGCCGTAACTGCCCCAGCCCAGGGTGGGATCGTAGCCCTCGGTGTTTTCCTCGCCCAGAGCCAGAACCAGGGTCTTTGGTCCATCGGCGCGTTTCTCCTGATTTTTCTCACAAGCGACAAGCAGCAGCAGCCACAGGGCGAGGACAGTGGTCAGGACGATCCTTAAATGGAGTCGTTTCACATTCCACCTATATATCCAGGCCGAAGCGCAACCAAACGGTGCGCGGCGGGCTGACGGCATAGTTGTTGGTTCCGTACCCATTCCAGGCGGCTTGGGTGTAGTGTTCGTCAAGGAGGTTATCGATATCGAGATTGAGGCGCCACTTGGATTCCGCCTTGGCCTGTCCCTCGTAGCCTATTGAGAGATCTGTGACGTCGTAGCCTTCATATGAAGCAGTGTTGCCGCCGTCGATAAAGTATTTGTCCACATGCCGCCACTTGACGCGACTGTTTACCCCTGATGCCGCCTTGTAGCGTGCCCCGATATTATAGGTGTAATCCGGCACGCCGGTGATTTCCTTGCCGTTCATACTCGGATCGGGGTTGCTGGTGATCTGGGTACTGAGCACGGTCAGATCGCCGAAGAGTTCAAGTCCTGCCGGACCGGGCCGAACCACGGCCGAAAACTCCAGGCCGTCTCGCCGGGTCTCGCCGAGGTTGACGTAGTCCCCGGAACCGGACGGGTACTCCTGAATCTCGTCGGTGGTATCGATGCGGAAGAGAGTCAGGTCGGTGGTAAAGAGTCTGGATGGCTCGTATTTGACGCCGGTCTCGTACTGATGGATGGTCGAGGCGGTGTCTCCGGCGGCTGAATTGTATTTGATCACGTCATTGGGCAGGGCGAAGCCTTGGGTATAACTCACCCTGAAATCCAGGTCGTTAGTCAGGCCGCTGTGAAAACCGATCTTGGGGCTGAGATGATCGTAGTCGTTCATGTCACTGGTGAAAGGGGTTGCACCGGGGTCGCGGTTCTCATAATCGCCGGAGAATGTATCATAACGGAACCCGATCCAGGGTTGGAATAATGGGTGTAAGGCATAATCCACCTCGCCGAAGAGGGAGGCGGTGTTGATGATGAAATTACGATCCTGGGTCTGGGATGAACGCACCCTGTTGCTGGTGGCGTAACGCTCCCAGTCGGTGTCTTCGTGCAGGTATTCAAGCCCCGTTACGCCGCTCAGCTTATGGCCGGAATGTTCTATCTCAAAATTGTAACTGGTACCGACCCCGTATACCCGGCGGTCATAAAACCGTTCAAGCTGACCGCCCGGATCGTAACCCATCTTGGCAAATCGGGTAAAATCCTGCTGGGTGGTGTAGGTCCAGACCAGCAGACGACTGAAGTCATTGACGTTGTAGCCCAACTCAAGGCGCTGGGTAGTGAAGGATTTGTCGCCGCCGTCATCTTCGGCGTTGATGGCTTGATGGCGGGAGGCATCCTCGTCATTGAACTGGGCTTCCGGGATGTAGCCCGGTGCGTCCCACTCCGAGCGATGCACCCTGGCGGAAACGGCCAGGTCGAGATCTGGGCTGGCCTGCCATGCCAGACGGCCGCTGAAGTTGCCACGCAGCCAGGCGGAATTGTCCTGGTAGCCGGAGGTGGAGGCGTATTGCAGGGCGGTGTTGAGTTGCAGGGTGTCGGTTATGGCGTGGCCGAGAACGGACTGGAAATCGTAGGAGTCGTAGGAGCCGCCGATCATCTGCAAGGTCTGGTATTCGCCGGTCTTCCGGGTGTGAAAGGAGATGGCGCCGCCCCTGGCAAAGTTGCCGAACAGCGGCGAGGATGGCCCTTTAAAGACCTCGACCCGATCAAGCTCCAGGGGGATGATGACGTTCATGTCGGCGTAACCGTCGGCATGGGACTCCCCCTCATTCAAGAGGATGCCGTCGATGGCCACCGCCGCATCACCACCATGGCCGCCATTGTTGAAGCCGCGAATGGCGAACTCGTTGGCCACCCCACCCATGCCGTAGCGATGGATCTCGATTCCCGGCACTTCTTCGAGTATTTTTTCGGGCTGCAGTAGTTGCAGTTCCCGGATCTGCTCACTGCCGATCACATTGGTCGTGGTCGGCTGACTGGCCGCCGAAATCGCCTCACCCTTGACGGTGATATCATCGAGAACAACCGCTTCCTCCTCGGCCTGCACGACTTGGGGTATAACAAGTACAGCTGTGGCGAATGAAGCAAGGAGCCACCTTTTATTACCGGTAAATAATTTCATTTTTCCCTCCATTAAAACATTGAATTTTATTGCTTACAGACTGAAATATCATTCATTAATGAATTCCTATTCCTGACTATCTCGAGGGCGGCTAGCAAAGCCTGGCCCCTTCCTTTACTGTATGATCCTGGCCGCACCTCACCTCCCGGTGCTTCTCCGGGCAGTTGAGCGCGGACGGCTGAGACGGCGTTGATAAATCTGTAAAAAGCATGTTCTTCCTCCATGGTTATCTTGGTTAATCCCGGTGCTTATTTTGTTCTTTGTTCAGGTCTTTGGCAGCCGTTCCATGGCCTGCATGGCGGCCTTGCGCTGCTGCTCAAAATTTGCTGCTTGGTTAAAGGCCTTGCGGCTGGCCGCTACATCGTTGGCCTGCAGGGCCGCGTAGCCGGCCATCAGCCAGGCCCGGCCCTGCTGCCCGCTCTGGACCCCGGCGCTCCGCTCATTAGCCTGGCCCTGCTGCTGAGCCTGAACTTCGGCCCGCCGCGCATAGGCTTGGGCCGCTGGCCGGTACTGTTCCAGGCCATAGAGCAGATCGGCCTGCAGCATGAGCAGATCCGGATCGTCGCATTCCGGCGCGAAATCGCTCAGGGCGGTCAGGGCCTGCTCGGCCTGACCGAGCTGCTGCAGGGCCAGCATCATATTGTAGAGGAGGCGGGGATCGTCTTTTTGCCGCAGGGCCTCTTCATAGAGGGGAACGGCCTTCAGCGGTATACCCACCTGCAGGTTGAGATCGGCCAGCAGGCGCGCCTCCTGATCGGTGATGGGGGTGAGGTAGGCATAGATGGTCAGGGCGGTCAGGGCCGGTTTGACGCTGCCGTCCATAAGATTGACATGGGCCAGCGCCTTCCACCACTTGGCCCGGGTGGGGGCCTCCTTGGTCAGCCAGCTGGCATAGGTCAGGGCCTCCTGAAGCATGTCGAGTTGCAGATATTCCTGGAGGAGGATCTCCTGCCATTGCAGCTGTTTCTCACCCTGGAACTCTGTCGCCAGTCGGCGGATCTGGGGCAGGGCCTCCTGGGCTAAATCCGCGGCCAGCAGGGCCTGGACAAAATTTTCTCGCCATTCGAGTTTGATGGAGTCGGGATGGTCGGTGAGCAGGCGCCTAAAGGCGGTCAGACTCGGTTCGCTTTCTTGGGCCATAAAGGCGGCGACCGCGCTGTAGTAGAGATGTTCCGGGTCATGCCCCGCCTCATAGGCCCGCCCAAAACAGACGGCGGCCCGAGCATAGTCTGCCAGTTCGTAGGCGGCCCGGGCCAGGTTAAGCCAGGCGGAGAGATGGGTGGGATCCTTGTCTACCGCCGCTTCCAGGGCCACGGCCGCCGGCCGATAGTCATTTTTAAAGAGATAACAGGTCCCCAGGGCAAAATCGATTTCGGCATGACGGTAGCCCTTGGGGTCGGCCTCGTCCCGCTCGGTGGTAACGCCGCCCCGGGCCTGGAAGGCCAGCAGAACCTCGATGGCCTGGTCGTACTCTTGCTGGTTGATCAGATTACCGGCCTTGGTCAGCACCAGACGGACCGGCAGGGGCAGGTCTTTGGCCGCGGTGGCGGCCCGACTATTGCCGGGGGAAATCCCCAGGCAGGCGATGCATACAAAGACGAAAAACAGGCTCTGAACGGTTGTTGTTCTCATGAATCTACCTCCTATTCCAATTCAAAACGGACCGTGGTCTCGGCCCAGGCCTTGACCGGTATGCCGCCGACGGTGCCGGCCTGGAAGCGCCAGCCCGACACACAGCGGATGACACTCTGATCAAAGATCTCTGCGGGGCTACTTTCCAAGACGGTGACGCCGCCGACGCTGCCGTCTTCATTGATCACGAAACGAACCTTCACCCACCCTTCAATGCCGCGATGCTTGGCGTGCATCGGATAGATCGGCGGGATGCGCACCAAGGTGGTCAACGGTCCATCCAGGTCGCCGACGCTAAAGGCATCGTCAAAACCGACGGGCGCAAAGGCGACCATATCCAGCGGCGGCAGGGCCAGGCTGTTGGGCCCAGACGGCAGGCGTGGGTTGAGATCAAAGGCCAGGGTCATGGCGCTTTTCAGCGCTCGTGGTTGATTGGCCCGGGGTTGCAGTTTTTGTTCCTTGGGCTTCTCGGGCTCGGGCGCTTTGTCGATGCGGCGTTTGACCGGAGTCTCCTGAGGTTTCAGGCGGATGACGTTGACCTGGGCTGCGATCTCGTCGAAGGCCGGTTTCTCCCGGTTCGGATGCTGTAGATGGGGCAGCAAGGCGAAGAGCAGCAGGTTCAGGCCGATGGCGCCAAGCGTGGCATAGACCCAGGTCATGGAATTGCGGCGGACCAGGATCTCGAAATAATGGGCCGGATCGGCCGGGTGAACCATAATCTTTCCTCGCCTCTTTATCGTGCCTGGGGCAGTTTGGCGGCAAGCGACACGTTTGGCGCCCCGGCCATGCGGCAGCCGTCCATGACCTGGATGGCGGTGCCGGTATTGCTGCCCTGATCGGCGACAACCACCACGGAGCCCTCGGGATTTTCGGCCAGGGCCCGTTCGACATTGGCCCGCACGGCCCGGACATCCACTTCCCGATGATCGATAAAGATGCGGTTGGCTGCGTCGATGCCGATCAGGATGGTGGCCTTGGGCTGGGCAACGGCGGTGGAGGCCGTGGGTCGGCTGACATCGATGCCGGTCTCCTTGACAAAACTCGTGGTCACCAGGAAGAAGATCAGCAGGATGAAGACCATGTCGATCATCGGGGTGATGTTCAACTCGGCAACGGAGCGACTGTTACGCCGGGCGGCGGTGATGTTGATCATAATAAATTGCCTAAAGTTAAAAATGCTGTAACTGTCCAGCCCATGGCTATGCCAAAGGTTCTAAATACAGGGATTGGTGAGTCGCGAAAGCGGAGGCGTACAAGTAGTACGCTGAGCATTTCGCGACTCGCCAAGACGCAGTAGTTCGGAGTTTTGACGACGCCATCATAGCTGCCTCCGCAGATAGAAGCCGGCTGCGGCAATCCTCTTGGTGAGGTTGCCGGCCCGGCGATCCAGAAATCCCTTCATATAGAGGCCGGGGATCGCCACCAGCAGACCGGTCTGGGTGGTGACCAGGGCCTCGGAGATGCCGTCGGCCATGGCCCGGGCATTGCCGGTGCCGAAGACCGCCAGGACATCGAAGGTGGCGATCATACCGGTCACCGTGCCCAGGAGCCCCAACAACGGGGTAATGGCGGCCAAGACCCCGATCACCGTCAGATAATCGGTGAGGGAGCGGTTGATGCTCATGACCGTCTCATCAAGGATCAGGCGGTCCAGGTCCGGATTGCCGCTGCGGGCCTGTATAAATCGCGCCACCAACAGGGAGATGACGCCGCCGAACTCCTTGGGGTCAGGGAGGCGGTCGGCCCGGACATGCTCCAGGGCAATGCCGAAACTCATATTCTTGCGATGCAGGCGCCGGAAAAAGAGGGCCCGGTCCATGATCAGCATCCACATGGCCAGGCTGACCAGCACCAGGGGCGCCATGACCACCCCACCGGTGGCCAGGTATTCTTCCATGGCCAGGGAATTGTTGAGAAAAAAATCAGGGATTGACATCGCGACTCTTAAAAACAATGTTAACCAAGGCCACAGCCTTTTCTTCCATCTGGCCGATGCGTTTGTCCACCTCGCGATTAAGCAGGGTGTGGGCCAGCATGATGGGAATGGCCACCGACAACCCCAGCATGGTGGTGACCAAGGCCTCGGATATGCCGCCGGACATCATGCGCGGATCGCCGGTGCCGTGCAGGGTAATCACCTGAAAGGTATCGATCATACCGGTCACTGTGCCCAACAGCCCCAGAAGCGGGGCAATGGCCGCCAGCATTCCCAGGGTGGAAAGAAAGCGCTCCATCACTGGAACCTCGCGGAGGATCGCCTCCTGCAAGGCATTTTCCATGGACTCGCGCTGCATGTGACAGCATTCAATGCCGGCGGCCATCACCCGGGCCACGGGTTTGCCGATCATCCGGGCGCAGGCCTTTTTACACGAGGCCCAATCCTGGGCCAGGGCAAAGGACTCGATGCTGCGGGTCAACTCGTCACCATCCATCCGCCTGCGAACCAGGAAGATCACCCGTTCGATAACGATCAGCACCCCGACCACCAGGATGGCCAGAATCGGCCAGATGAGCATGCCGCCCTTGGGGATCTGCTCCCAGAGGCTGAGCTCATGGGTCAAGCGGCTTAAGGCGCCGCCCCGGGTAATATCCATGGGCACGGCCTCGGATTTTCCGGCCATATAGCTTTTAAGTTGTTTTTGCAGACGGCTCGGAGGCAGCTTGGAAAGGGCGAAGAGCTTGCGACCGGCGGGCGAGTAATTCAGAAAGCCGACCTCATCGCCGCTCCGGTAGGCGGCGGTGAAATTGCCGATGATCAAGAGATCGGCCGTGACCGTGTTACCGGCTCGATCAATGATGGGGCCACGGGTCAGTTGTACGGTGCCGGAGGTGCGGATCTGGGCGCGCACCATCTCGATCATCCTGTCGATATCCTCCATGCCCGGGAACAGCGACTGGCCGGCAATATCGGCAAGGAAGCCGGTCTGTTCTTCGTTACCATCCGAGGCCAGGGCGGTTTGTGGGTTGCGGGCGATGAGAGCGTCGATGTCCTTGGCGTTGACCCGGATGACGCCGACCAATTCACGGACCACGGAATCGCTGGTGGCCAATTTGTCGGCAAGTTCCTTTTCCTGCTTTTCAAGGGCCATTTCCTTGGCCTGCAGGGTATGAATTTCTTTCGTAAGATTCTTGATCGCGCTCTCGCTCTTGCGGATGGCCTGCTCCAGGGCATCGCGGTCCCGGGTGATGGCCGCCATGCTGCTGGCGGCCTGTTCTAAGGCGCTCTCCTTTTCGGCGGCGGCCTTTTGCAACAGGGCCTCAGCGGCCTGGATCTGTAATTCCCGCATGTCTTCCGCATGGGCTGGAGAGATGGCAAGCAGGATCAGAAGAATCGGCAGATATCGGTAAATAAACATTTTCATTGCACCCGTAGCCTGCCAAGCGGCATGGTTAACAGCTCCACCGAGCGCCGCTTGGCACCGATGTCGATGGCGGCCTGGTTGGTCCGCTTGTAGGATGTCGGCAGGGTTTGCCAGTCGTTGGCTGCCACGTCGTAAAAGCCGCTGACGGCCAGATCCAGGGTCTGGAAAAAGAGGCCAAGGCGGCCAAGCCGGAAGATATTGACCAACATCTCCCGCCCATTGACGGCAATGGTCTGCTGGTAGACCTCGATGGTGTTGCCGTATTCAGCCTCCACCAAGAGTGCCTCCATGACCTTGCGGAATTTCTCGCTCACCGTTACCTGCGGGTCTATGTTCAAGGCGGTAAGGGCCTCCAGGCGGTGCCGACGTTCTTCAGCGAGAAAGGGGGGATCTCCAGCCACGTGATTCCGCAGACCGTCGATCAGGCCGGAGATTAGGGGCTCGATGCGGGTGCGGATCTCCTCTATATCGGCCAGTTCTTTGCGTTTGGCGGCGATGCGGGACTCGGCCGCGCTAATCCTCTCGACCAGGGCCAGACGGCGCTCATCAAGCCCCTGGCGCTGACGTTCTAGGTCTTCGTACTGGGCGGTGAGTTTGCGGCGGTCGTCGCGCCATCCTTCCTCCCGCTGCTGGGTGCTCTGCCGGATGTCGATGGACTCGGAGACCGGCCTTTGCACCCGGCTGTTAAGGTCGCCTTCCACTGCCCACCCGGACAGCGGCAACATGACCAACACGGCGGCGATCAATACCATTCTGTTTTGCTGAAGCATCGTTTTCCTTAAGGTAATCGGCAAGCAAGTTTAGATTATTTTAGGCTTCCCAAAGGTTCATGGGAAATCTAGGCCTCTCACCCCTTGTTAGGGAAACGCAAGGCCGCTAATGTTACGATTATGAAAATCGTGCTCACTATACACCTCACGGACTTCCCGAAGCAATAAGACCGTCGCCTCATTCTGATCGGGAAAATCCCCAAACTGCTTGGGATTGAATAACGAAAGGTACTGCTGCTTTATGAGGGGCAGAGACGGTGATTGGCTGTTGATGGCTGTGATGTTGGGAGAGTGTGAAACGTGTTGAGGGGGTGTGGTGGACTAAATTATTCGGCGGGGTGGCGTTATTGAGGCTAGGAAAAAAATTCCCGTTACTGCCCATTATGAAAAGGAGCCTGAGGTTGAGGAGAAGGTAACGGATGTGATTTCTTTTTGATAAAATGTGGATGTGCCGCCATCCGGGAATGATGACTTGCGTGGCCGCGTAAGGAATTATGGGAACAGCTCTCCTGTTGTCAGCGAAAGGGGGAACCTTCGGACCGACAACAGGAGCATCTCCACTTTGCCATGGGTTTCCATGCCATGGCTCTCTTTCCCCGCAAAAATGAGTCTTGAACGCAAGTAGTCCTGCCGGTAAAAATCGCTTGCCGGTGTTTCATCGTCACCGGGAGCCAATATTACGATTTCAAGAATCATGGTTGTTTATACCGCCATTCAGATCCCGAGGCAATGAGGGGGTCGACTCAATTTGTTTGGGAATTTTCCCGGTGGTGTTGGGAGAAACGGCAAAGAATCAGCTGTTAAGAGAATAACGGAACGGGGCCAGAGGAGCGGGACATGTTCTGTTGCCTTACATGTCAGCACGGCATATCCCCAACTGCACAGCGTAGCGGACCAGTTCGGCGGTTGAATGCAGATCAAGTTTGCCCAAGATGTTGGCTCGGTGGTTGGCCACGGTTTTTGGGCTGATGAACAATTTTTCGGCGATATCCCTGGATGTGACTCCCTGGGCCAGCAGACGCAGGACTTCCTGTTCCCTTGGGCTTAATCCTCCGTAACCTGAATCGGTGAGTTTGTCCTCTTCGGCAATGTCAAGAAGCCGAGAAGCGATTTCCTGTGATAATGACGGATCGAGATAGTGGTTTCCCTGAAGAACAGTCTCCAGGTAAATTGGGAGGGACCTTGTCACAAAGTCCTTGGCGACGTACCCAAGTGCCCCGGCCCGTAATGCGTTGATAATGTAATCAATTTTCGTGTGCATGCTGATAATGACAATTTTCATCTCCGGGAGCAGTGTTGTTAAGGTCCGAGTCAGCTGGATCCCGCTTTTATCCGGGAGTGAAAGGTCGACAATCGCAACATCCGGTTTTTGCTCCATGGCAAGTTTTTCCCCTTCCCGGGCATCACCGGCAGTGCCTGCCACTTCATATCCGGCAAGTCCGGTAATCATCTGTTTCGTGCTGTCCCGAAAGAGCGGGTGGTCATCGATGATAATTATT
>JAHJKA010000086.1 GCA_018822545.1 Pseudomonadota bacterium | reverse complement strand
TGATCCAACAGGAGCAAAAAGCACGAGCCCCATTCAAAACCATCGACTGGCACAAGGCGAATGATGACAAGAAGAAATTAAAGGCCTCCAGTTCGCCGTTTGGCAAGTTTGTCTCACACTGGACCAAAAAGCCCGGTTCCTGGAAGAACAATCCTCTTGATGCCTTTGTCTACAGCGAGGCACAGGCACAGGCCGCCAATGAGAAGGCGATGCCAAAGTATGAAGCCGCCAAGGTTAAGGCCGATGCTGCGCTGACCGCTGCCAAGATTGCGGAAAAAGCCGCGGATAGCGCTTCTTTTCAGAACAAGGAGTTGAACGACGAGGCCAAGGCCAGGATTGACGCTTGGCGGACTGAGCATAAAAAAGTTAGCGACGCGAAAAAGAAGACCGCCCATAAGGCCTATAACATCATCCCATCGCTCATCGGCCTGTGTATCTTCCTGATTGTAATCTTCGGTCTGTGCCAACCTCTCATGGGGTTGAGCATGGCGTCCTTTGCCAGGGGATTTGTCATTGTCTTCGGCGTTGCCGTTCTTGCCTATATGCTCGGCGGCCAGTCCATCTCCAAGCAGTATGGTTTCGGTGCCGAGGCCTGGGCCGTCCTCCTGGGTATGGTTATTGCCAATACCCTTGGCACACCGCGCTGGGTTCTCCCCTCCTGTCAGGTGGAATTCTTCATCAAGACCGGTCTGGTTCTGCTTGGGGCGGAGGTGCTCTTCAGCAAGATCATGGCCATCGGTATTCCGGGAATTTTCGTAGCCTGGGTGGTCACGCCCATTGTTCTTATCTCCACCTTTATCTTTGGCCAGACGGTGTTGAAGATGCCGTCCAAGACACTCAACATTGTCATTTCCGCTGACATGTCGGTCTGCGGCACCTCCGCCGCCATCGCCACGGCAGCTGCATGCCGGGCCAAGAAGGAGGAGTTGACCCTGTCCATCGGCCTGTCCCTGGTTTTCACAGCTATCATGATGATTGCCATGCCCGCCTTCATCAAGGCTGTTGGCATGCCTGAGATTCTGGGCGGCGCCTGGATGGGTGGCACTATCGATGCCACCGGTGCAGTGGCTGCGGCCGGCGCCTTTCTCGGCGATAAGGCTATGTACGTAGCGGCAACCATTAAGATGATCCAGAATGTCATGATCGGGGTCACCGCTTTCTGCGTTGCCATGTACTGGTGCATGAAGGTAGAACAAGAGGACTGCAACCGGACAGTCGGCGCTGGTGAAATCTGGCTCCGTTTCCCAAAATTTGTTCTGGGCTTTATGGCCGCATCCGTTCTCTTTTCCCTTCTGGACAGCGGCCTTGGATCAGATCTGAGCACTGCCATGGTGGATCAGGGTGTGGTCCGGGGCGGCAGCCGCCTCATGCGCGGCTGGTTCTTCGCCCTCTCTTTTGCGGCCATCGGCCTGAGCACTAATTTCCGGGAACTATCCAAGTATTTCAAAGGGGGAAAACCGCTCATCCTCTATGTCTGTGGCCAGAGCTTCAATCTGGTCCTGACCTTGACCATGGCTTACATCATGTTCTACCTGGTGTTCCCTGAAATTACCGCCCGTATCTGACAGCAACCTTTACATGAATAAGCCGGGGGATTCTCCCCCGGCTTTTCAGAAGGATATGGTTTTCTGATGAAAAAGAGCTTGTTACAGCGATTAGGCCATTTCACTGTTGCTCTCGGTACGGCCCTGACCTTTGTTTACATCCTCTTACCGATGCTGACCAGCTCATGCAGCGTTTTACAACGGATGTCATTTTTTCTCGATGAAAGCGGCATAGATCCAAGCCGCTACTATTATACAGATGTCGAGCAGGTAAAAGAATCAGAGGAATACCTGCGCACGGTCCTTGATAATGAGTAAGGGGTTGTCAACGGCTTGTAAAACCAGGAGAATTATTTACAATGGAGCGATATAGTCATGGTCAGTCTCGAAAAGAAACAAGAAATTATCCTTGCGCACGAAAAACAATTTGCCTTCCGCCTGAGTCGGCATGTCTTAAGTAAACCGGAGCTGAACTGCCTGATGATTCTCATCCCATTCCTTCTCATATTTTTCATTCAGGATCTCATGAAATATAAAGATGGATTGCGTACCTTTGCTGAAAATTATCTGCTGTGCCGCAAAAAGGCCCTCCTGGAAGCAGTCAATGCCCTGACAGAAAAGAGAAGGGTTGATACCTATCCTCTGGCTGAACAGGCAAAGCTGACCGGTAAGTCCATGGAGCGATATGCGGAATTCCTGGCTGTTCTGGCTGACCATTATACCGATCTTTTAAGTTCTGAAGGAGACAGCTTTGAGGAAATCGTGCGATCTGCCTATGGCAATAATCGCAACAATTTTCTGCTTTTCATCAATCAATTGTCCAACGTAGAAAAATCATTAAACAGCGTGCTCATGTCCCAGTTGAGTCAAACTCAGGATGGGGTAGACTCAACAGTTCAGAAGATGGAAGTGGCCACAAACCATCTTTACCGGGCCGATGCGGATCTGATTTTCGGTTGTTCCTGTTAAAATATTTCCAGCCTGCCGGAAGCCATCTTCATGATCTTGAACATGCAAAGCGAAACACATTCCCCGCAGCTCGAAGTCTCTCTTTGTTCGCATTCTGCCGCGGGGAGCTTCAATACTCTCCCTTCTCAAGTAACTTGTCGAGATTATGGGCTGCTTCCCTCCCCGCCGATGCAGGCAGCGTGAATGCTGGCACCATTTCCGTAGTAATGTTTAACCGTCTCTTTGCCGCTCCAGTCAACTCTTGTAATATCTTTACAATCGTAACCACCGGAATGATGAATAGAAAAGGGTGAGCCTGTTGCGCATGATTTCAGGGTTGAGATAAATGTCTTCAGGCGTCGATGATTTCGCGGATCTGTGAATTGACCAGAATTGTTGTGGGCATTTTATAAAGTAAATGCTGGTATAAGCCGTGCCATTTTTTTTCGTCATCTTCTTCAGGAAGTTCAAACCCCATAAAGATACAATCGGCGTCGGCGGAGTATTCACGGAATGCATGTTCAAAAGGATTGTCGCACACGATAACCTCCGGGTAGGCCCTTACCCTGGCGAGCCTGATTGTTTCTTCAAGTGCTTTTGAGGCAGG
>JAHJKA010000085.1 GCA_018822545.1 Pseudomonadota bacterium | reverse complement strand
CTGGTCATTTTTGACTGTGACGGTGTCATGTTTGACTCCAAAAATGCCAACAAGCATTATTACAATCATATCCTGGAAAAACTGGGCCATCCGGCCATGACCGCCGAAGAGCTTGATTTTGTCCACATCCACAATGTCATGCGCTCGGTGCGTTATATCCTGCGTAACCATCCGGAGGATATTGACAAGGCTGAGGAGTATCGCGCTGATCTTGATTATCAGCCTTACCTCAAGTACATGATCATGGAGCCGGACCTTATTGAATTTCTCGAGTATTTGAAAGCGCATGGTATTGACGCCGCCATTTCCACCAGCCGCACCACCACCATGAATGCTATTCTCGAAATTTTCGGGCTCAGAAAATATTTCGGCAAGGTGATGACCACCTTTGACGTCACCAATCCCAAGCCCCACCCCGAGGCCTTGGAGGTCATCCTTAAACATTACGGCCTTACCGCCCAGGAGGCCATCTATATCGGCGACTCCATTGTTGACCGTGAACACTCAGCCGGTGTCGGCATGCAACTCATCGCCTTTAAAAATCCCGAGCTGAGCGCCGAATTCAGGGTCAACAGCTTCATGGAAATTCCGCGCCTAGTCCCGACCTTCCCATGACAACAGACATTATCAAACATCTTTTTCTCACCCAGGCCGAAGATCAGCAGCAGGCGCGCCACAAGATTCTCCATTTCCTGGAACATACTGAGCTTATCCGCTACGAGGCCACGACCATCCTTGATGCAGAGATCATAAGTGGCGCCAATCCTACCTTCTGGACTCAGGTTGATCAGGGTGCCGCCAGTAACCGCACCTTTGCCAAAAATCTCATTGTTGAGCTGGAAGAAACCGGGATCAGCCGCCTGCAAGACCTTCAAGATTTGCCCCAGGGCTACCCAAGCAAGGTTCTCCACACCCTGGTCCACATCCTTGACGGCTTTATCGGCGCGGATTCGGCCTTCTACAATCTGCTGGAAGATTCACACTGGCTCAGTGCCAAATTGCGCGAGACAATAAAAGAAAGCCCCGAAGCGTACTGGCTGGTCCCGATGCTGCCAGGAAAACTGCAATATTCGGTGTTCCATCCCAAGAGGCCATAAACACCCGCACCTTACCTCTGGAGAACCGTCTTCCTTGTTAATGGTGGTGGTGATGATGGTGATGCCCTTCCACCTTGCCGCCTAGGTGCGCCAAGGCCTTTTCCAGGGCCTTATCCGTTTCAGCCATCAGGGCCAGAGCCTTGTCGATCTGGGCAGCGGCCTCGGCCTGTCCTTCAGCCCGGGCTATCTCGCCCCATTTCTTGAATTCATCCTGATGATTGTGGCTATGTTCTACCCAGTGGGGCAGGAGGATTCGCAATTTTTCCAGATTTGTTTTTTCTTCACACATGGTCGATTCCTGTAAAAAAGTAAATATATCGTGCCTGCCATGAAAGCGCAGGTACAGAAAAGATTGAAAACTCTTCTTTGGCCACGGCAATCCACGGAAATTTCCTAAGCAGCTTCAACCTTTCCGTGTTTTCGGTGGCTTCCGTGGCAAAAAAAATCAGCCTGATGGTACCAGTATCACCTTACCGCTGCTGAAATCCATCTTTTTCACGGTGGCGCCGGCAACCAGCTTGGGCGGATCAAACAGGGTGGAAACCTCAATGCCGCCATCCTTGGCCTCCAGCAGGATGACACTTTCCATAATCACCTCCTGGCTTCCGTCTTTTTCCAGAACAACACTCATCTGGCACATGGCATTCCCTCCTTTTTAATGTGGACAAAGATGAAATGGCCAACCCGTTTTTTTGGGTGCCTTGATCCCTGTTCACTGCTATTGTCTTGACTGCAGTGGCGAACCATACCCCATGACCACCTTTTATTTCAACTGCAAGGACAGAACATGCTGACAAATTTCTCCGAAATCAAAAAAATCCTGAGCCAGTCGAAAACCATTGCTGTTGTCGGTCTGTCGCCAAAACAAAACCGCCCCTCATATGATGTGGCCCGCTATCTGATGGATGCAGGGTACACCATCATTCCAGTAAACCCCGGCCAGAGTGAGATTCTCGGCCAAAAATGCTATGCCAGCCTGCTGGAGATTCCCCTAAAGGTTGATGTGGTGGATATCTTCCGGCGCCCGGAAGAGGTGGGTCCCGTGGTAGACCAGGCTGTCGAGATCGGCGCCAAGGTTGTCTGGATGCAAGAAGGCATCGTCAATGAGCCGGCCGCTGCTGTGGCCCGGGCGGCAGGCCTGACAGTTATAATGGATCGCTGCTTGAAGGTTGACCACGCTACCTTCGCTTAGATCGCTCGTTCGCAAAGACCCTCTCCTCCCATCCAGTCCTAAACGCGCATATTTCGACACGCTTAGGCTACGGTCTCTGAGCCTGTGGAAAAGCGCACATTCCCTTGACTTTCCTTACTTCCTGGGCTACATTCACTGGTTTTTCCATGCATAATACAGGTCTGCCGACTGCGGCAGACCTTAGGCTACATTGAATAATTGCTTTTTCGTCCAATCTCTGCGTTATGCTCTAAAATTTATCCTCGGAATATCAAGTATATGCCTGCGGTAAATTTTTTTCGCATGCCTTGATATTGAACTATAAATCTAATTATTCAATATACCCTTTATCAAGACCAAGACGGAGAGAGCTGGTGACAGTTAAGGCATTAAAAGGCTTCAAAGATATCATTCCGGGCGAGGTGGAGACCTGGCAGTTTATCGAGGCCACCGCCCGCGATATCCTCCACCGTTTCGGCTGTAGTGAAATCAAGGTTCCCATCCTTGAAAAAACAAAGCTTTTCCAGCGTTCCATTGGCGAGACCACAGACATCGTTGAAAAAGAAATGTACACCTTCCCGGACCGCAACGGCTCTTCTTTGACCATGCGCCCAGAAGGCACCGCCTCGGTATTGCGCGCCTATATTGAAAACGGCCTCCATGCCGCCAAACCCATTCAGAAACTCTATACCATCGGCCCCATGTTCCGGCATGAACGGCCGCAGATGGGCCGTCTCCGCCAGTTTCACCAGATCTCGGTGGAGGTCGTGGGCACAGACCTGCCCAAGGTGGACGCTGAACTCATGGCCATGGCTGCCTTGATTTTAGAAGAGCTGGGCCTTTCCGCCAGCCTTGAAATCAACTCCCTGGGCTGTCCCAAATGCCGTCCTGCCTTTAACAAGGCCCTGCTTGATTTTATCGGCGGCGTTGATGATCTCTGTGAAGACTGCCTGCGGCGGCGTGACACAAACCCCCTGCGGGTTCTTGACTGCAAGAGTGCCAACTGCCAGGCCCATTACAAAGACGCACCGTCCATCCTCGACCATCTCTGCACCGACTGCGCCGACCATTTCAGCGCGGTAAAAAAGGGCCTTGATCTCCTTAAAGTCGCCTATACCGTCAACTCCTTCATGGTTCGCGGTCTTGATTATTACACCCGTACCACCTTTGAGCTGCTGACCAACGACTTGGGCGCTCAGAGTGCGGTGGGGGCCGGCGGCCGTTACGACGGGCTGGTTGAACAACTCGGTGGCCCGGCTGTGCCGGGTATTGGTTTTGCCGTGGGCATGGAACGCCTGGCATTGCTGCTCAACCAGCAAGACAACACCCTGCCCGAACCGGAGATTGATCTCTTTATTGCCGCCCTCGGCCCCTTAGGCCAGGACGAAGGCTTTAAGATGTGCCATGCCCTGCGGGCCCTCGGCCTGTCCGTGGCCATGGACTACCAGGATCGCAGCTTGAAAAACCAGATGAAACAGGCCGGTAAGGCCGGCGCGCGCTTTGTTCTTATCCTCGGCGATGAGGAGCTGAAAAACAAACAGGCGGTTCTGCGCAATATGGAAAACCATGAGCAGCAGGAAGTGGCTCTCGGCGGAGACATAAAACATTGGAGCCTGGAGTTGGCCGATAACTTATTTGACTAAAACCCCGGGATTGACCCTGTCGTTCCCACCCCTTTTATTTTAAAGATATGTAGGAGCCCGGCCCTCCGGGCGAAAATCTTGTGCTTCGGGCACTCTTTATCGCTCACAGGGGTGAGCTCCTACCCGCAGATAAACAATAATAAGCGTGATGACGAATACGGTGGGATGGTTAAGGATTATTGCTTTATCTTTCCCCCAGCATATTTCATCCTTTTACAACACAGAGGAGCCAGCCAATGGAATCCATGGGCGATCTCGTTAGAACACATAAATGCAACGACTTAAACAGTACCAACAAAGGTGAGGAAATCACCCTCATGGGTTGGGTACTGCGCCGCCGCGACCATGGCGGCGTTATCTTTATCGATCTCCGCGATCGCTGGGGCATCACCCAGGTTGTCTTTAATCCCGAGCATAACCCCGAGGTTCACGCCAAGGCCCATGGTCTGCGCAGTGAGTGGGTTCTGGCTGTCCGTGGCAAGGTAAGCACCCGTCCTGACGGCATGATCAATGACAAACTGGCCACCGGCACCATCGAGATCATGGTGGATGAGCTCCGTATCTTAAATAAATCCAAAACTCCGCCCTTCCCCCTGGATGAGGACACCGAGGTCTCTGAAAATCTTCGCCTCCAGTATCGCTATCTTGATCTGCGCAGGCCCGGTATGGCCGCCAATTTCATCGCCCGCCATAAGGCGGCCCAGGCCATTCGCTCTTTTTTGAATGAGGAGAACTTCCTGGAGATCGAAACCCCCATGCTCACCCGCTCCACCCCTGAAGGAGCGCGGGATTACCTGGTGCCGAGCCGTGTCAATGCTGGCAAATTTTACGCCCTGCCCCAGTCACCCCAGCTCTTTAAACAGCTGCTCATGGTGGCTGGCATGGATCGCTATTACCAGATTACCAAATGCTTCCGCGATGAAGATCTGCGTGCCGACCGCCAACCCGAATTCACCCAGATTGATATGGAACTCTCCTTTATCAACGAGGAAGAGATGTACCGGATCGGCGAGGAGTTGATGGTCTCTCTGTTTCGCGCCACCAAGGAAATGGAGATCAGCATCCCCTTTCCACGCATGACCTATGACGATGCCGTTTCCCGCTATGGCACCGACCGTCCCGATATCCGCTTTGGCTTTGAGCTCAACGACCTCACCGCCATTGTCAAGGATGCAAGCTTCAAGGTGTTTAGAGAGGTTGTTGAAAAAGGCGGTGTGGTAAAAGCCATCAATGCCAAGGGCTGTGCCACTTTTTCCCGCAAGGATCTCGATGATCTCACCGCCTTTGCCGGCAACTACGGGGCCAAGGGTATGGCCTGGGTAAAGATCAAAGAGGATGGCGAATGGCAATCTCCCATCGCCAAATTCTTCAAAGACGAGGAGCGTGCTGCCATGACGGCGGCCCTTGAGGCCAAGGAAGGCGATCTCCTTCTCTTCCAGGCAGATACCATGACCACCGTACATCAGGTCCTGGCCGAGCTTCGCCTGGAACTGGCGCGCCGCCTTAATCTTCTTAACAAAGAAGAATTCAGCTTCCTGTGGGTCACTGATTTCCCCTTGGTGGAATACGATCAGGAGCTCAAGCGCCACACCTCGGTCCATCACCCCTTTACCATGCCCAAGGAAGAGGATATCCACCTCCTTGACAGCGATCCGGCCAAGGTCAAGAGCCGGGCCTATGATATGGTCTTAAATGGTACGGAGATCGGCGGCGGTTCCCTGCGTATCCACCAAAAGGAGCTGCAGGACAAGGTCTTTGCCGCCTTGGGTATTGATGAAGAGGAGGCCAATGATAAGTTCGCCTTCCTGCTCAAGGCCCTGGAACTCGGCGCCCCGCCCCATGGCGGTATGGCCTTTGGTTTTGACCGTTTGATGATGATTCTCCTTGGTCGCGATACCATCCGCGACGTCATCGCCTTTCCCAAGACCCAGAAGGCTTCCTGCCCCCTCACCGATGCGCCGGCCTCCGTGGCCCGCAAACAACTTACCGAACTCTATCTGCGTCCCGACTGGGATGAGAAGAAGGCGGATTAAGAGGATTGCCGCTCTTGACAGCACAAAAAAAGGGAACAGGCTGCAAGCCCGTTCCCTTTTTTTTAATTTTATGCTGTTGCCCGTGGTCAAAGACGCTGAGTGCATTGCCGACGAATGAGCAACTCCTGTTCTGCTAGCCCGGCCTGCCAGCTTTTTTTGCACGGCGTGTCCGGGCCTGAGGGCCGCTACTCCTTGGCCCTCTTCATCTTCTCTTCCAAGTCATGAATCTTCTGCTCCAGCTCTTCACTTAAGGCAAAGCGCCCCTCAAGCACACAGCCTTTGCGGCCAGGCAGACAGTCTCCTTTGAGCTTCTTGCAAGCATCGGCGTTGATATCGTAATTCTTGCAGTGAAAGGTCATCGTTACCGTCCGGTTGCCGAAAATTCGAGATTTGTTTGCCGCGATCTACACCTCAACAGCAGCTTCGCCCGTGAAGATTACTTCCGCCGTTTTACCCCCCGTGAAACGGTGTCCCGCTTCTTGTCGCTGGGACGAGTGGTACGGGGCTTACTGGCGGTGGTACGCGGCTTGCTGGCCGTTTTCTTGCGTGCTGGGCTGTAGGGCTGTTTACCGCCACCAAGCCTGGAAATCCTGAGCTGCTTGCCTGAGACCCAGACGGCCTGCAAAAGGTCAAAAAGATCCTGGGGCATGCCGGCTGGGAGATCAACGGTGCTGTAGTCGTCAAAAATAGCGATAGAACCGATGAACTTACTGTCGATGTCTGCCTCACCGGCGATGGCACCAACGATATTTCCTGGTTTGACGCCATGGCTGCTCCCCACCTCAATGCGATAGGTTTCCATAGCGGTGTCAGACGCGGGCTTCCGGGCCACCGGGGCTTTTTCTTTCCGCTCAGCCCTCTCTTTGAAAGGAGGGCGGCTTTCTTTGCCATAGGAGGGCTGCTCTTTGAAGGGACGACTTTCTTTTTTCTCAAAGGCCGGTGACTCATTTAACAGCAGGGGTGTCTCTCCCTGCACCATTCTGGCCAGGGCAGCTGCGATATCAAGGGCAGCAACCCCATGTTCTTTCTGAAAACCCTCAACCAGATCGGCATAAAGGGAAAGATCCTCGCTGCTCAGGGTCTGCGTAATGCGCTCCTTGAAGCCTGCTATGCGGTTCTCGTTGACTTTTGCCACCGATGGCATATTCATCATCTCCACCTTCTGGCCTGTGGCCTTCTCGATGGTGGCAAGCATCCTCTTTTCCCGATGGGTAATCAACAGAATGGCTTCCCCCGCTTTCCCGGCCCGACCTGTACGGCCGATGCGATGCACATAGGATTCGGTGTCATGGGGAATGTCGTAATTGACCACATGGCTTATTCTGGGGACGTCAAGACCCCTTGCTGCCACATCTGTGGCGGCAATGATGTCCAAGGTCCCCTTTCTCAAATTCTCAACCAGGCGCGTCCTCTGGCTCTGCTGGATGTCACCATTTAAAGCGCTGGCGGCAAACCCCCGGGCAGACAGTTTCTCGGCAAGCTCAACCGTGGCGGTCTTGGTGCGGACAAAGATCAGCATGGCGTCAAAGGTTTCGGACTCCATAATCCGGGTGAGGCTGTCGAGTTTCTGGGCTTGGTTGACCAGAAGATAGCGCTGATGCACTGTTTTGGCAGTGGTGGTCTTTTCCTTGATCGTAATCTCCATAGGGTCGTGGAGATATTTCTGGGCGATCTTGCGGATACTGGCCGGCATGGTGGCGGAAAAAAGAGTCACCTGACGCTTGGGAGGAGTCTGGGCAAGCACCCACTCCACATCATCGACAAAACCCATGCGCAGCATCTCATCGGCCTCATCAAGAACCAGACAGCGCAGATCGACAAGATTAAGGGAGCCGCGACGCATATGATCCATGACGCGGCCAGGGGTACCCACCACCACATGAACTCTGCGCTTGAGCTGGCGCAGCTGGATGCTCGGATCCTGACCGCCATAGATGGGCAGCACATGGAAATCTTTCATATGGGCGGCATAGCGCTGAAAGGCCTCAGCCACCTGAATGGCAAGCTCCCTGGTCGGGGTCAATACCAGAACCTGGGGTCGGGGCTGCTTGAGATCCAGATTGGCCAGCAAGGGGAGCGCAAAGGCCGCAGTCTTACCGGTGCCGGTCTGGGCCTGGCCGATGACATCACGACCCGCCAAGACATGGGGAATCATGGCTGCCTGGATGGGTGAAGGGGTTTCGTACCCTTCCTTATTTAAGGCCTTAAGGAGAGGGGCGGGAAGATTGAGTTCGGAAAAACTGGGGACAGGAGTTTCTTTTGGAGAAGGCATAGGAATTCCTCATTGCCTTCTATGCTGTACAAAAACTTCGAAGACGCTGATCAAAGGGATATGGGTGTGGAGAAAAAGGCGATCAAAATAACAAGTTTTGCCCCTTCACGCAATCCATTTTGTTTCACAGAGCCTTATATTATTGATAAAACGTTAGATATTGAGATAATCTCTTGCAATCTCAGCGACTTGAGGATCCTCATCATGCATGAGAGGTTTGAGGAGCGCCAGAGCCTCATCACCACCTATGATTCCGAGGATACTGACGGCTTCACCGCGCACATAGGCGGGGGTGGTTTTAGCAAGTAGAGGAATGAGGCCAGGCAGGGCCAGGGCTACCTGGTGCGGGTGTTGCTCTTTGAGTTCCTCAAAAAGAACGGAGACGCCCAGGCGAACAGCAAACCGCTCATCTTTGAGAATCTCTCCCACCAGAGGGTAATAACCGTTATCAGCCTTGAACATCGAAACAATGTTTCCCACCAACCCCTGGTCAAGAAAATCGGCAATGACCCTAATCATTTCTTCATCGCTAATTTGGTCGCTCTTTGGCATAGTGGTGCCCCTGTGGCTACTTATAATCTTTGCGGCGTGCGGCGCCAGCCCCTGCTTTGCAGCAACCGGCTCATGGCTACTTTTTCCTGCCCAATTCTTCTTTCTTAAACGGTCAACAGGAGACTGTAAACCGTAAATACTCACCCCACATTTGAATCAAATGGCAGCACATCGACAACAATCCAGACGAGGAACAGGTTTCTAGCCATGGGCGTTTTCTGCATGCTGCTCTCGTCAGCCGCCTTTACCACCATGGCGGCTATGGTCAAGGCCCTTGGCGGTGATCTGCCCATTGCCCAGCTTATCTTTCTGCGCTGCCTGCTCCCTCTCCCCCTCTTTTATGGCATCATCCGCGCCAAGAAGCACCCCCTTATGGTCGGGGCAAAAGGCTCTCTGTTCTTGCGGGCTCTGTTTGGCGGCTCCGCCATGACCTGTTTTTATTATGCCCTTACCCACATGCCCCTGGCCGACTGCATATTTTTGGGGCGCACCCAACCTCTTTTCCTGGCCTTGCTTGCTCCCTTTGTTCTTGGTGAAAAAACACCTAAAGCAGCCTGGTTCGCCATCGCCACAGGTCTGGCCGGGGTTCTCTTTATATTACAACCGGCTTTTGCCTGGCCGAAAGCAACCTGGGCCGCCTTAACCGGGGCCTTACTGGCAGCCTTTGCCCACTTGATGATCCGCCGCCTCAACCGCAGCGAAGAACCACTCACCATTGTTTTTAATTTTTTTGTGCTCACCGCCCTGGGAGCCGGCATCTGGAGCAGCCTGACTGGTGGATTTGTACCGATTACTGCCAGACAATGGCTTCTTGTGGCGGGAGTGGCACTCTTTGCCAGCCTCGGGCAATTCATCCTCACCATGGCGTACCGCTATGATCGGGCCCCGGCCGTAGCTGCGGCCAGCTACTCCTCGGTTATTCTCTCGGTGGTCTACGGCTATTTTTTCTGGCAGGAAATTCCGCACTCCTTGGCCTGGGTGGGAGGAATCCTTATCATCTGCGGCGGCATATTCCTGGTCACTTCCAGGATTGGCAGGGCTGAAGCTGCTAGGGAAAAGGCCTGAACTTCAGGGTGAGAACGACCATTCTCTCCCTGAAGACACCTAGACTTCTTGCCCGCCTTGATCGCCTCTTCAGACTTCAAGCGCCATTACTAAAGGCATGATGGCTCACTCAGTGCTACTTGCCGCTTCTAGCTCTTCTTCTTGATTAATCTGGCGATATTCAGCCGCAGGCGATCAATGGAGCGAGCGAGTTCACCGATCTCCCGATTTGATTTTACCGTGATGGGTGTATCCAAATTTTTACCAAGGCTGATCTCCTCAGTCCTCTTGCAAAGCGTTTTGAGCGGAGTAACAATTTTAACCCCCAGAAAAACAGCCATAAGTAAGAGTGCACAGAGACTATAGGCGGTGCCCATGACAACCAGCTTCACCGCCGAGGCCTTGGCGATCGCCAGGGCCTCGGAAACAGGGACATAGACGAACATGGCGCTGGTGACATCGCCAACCTTCCAGTTATACCCGTTCTCGGCGCCATAGATCATGATCTGATCCCTGCTGGCATCCTTGGGATCACCATGGCAACCCAGACATTTTTCGGTGATAACCATGGGGCGAGCCTCATAAAAAAACTCTTTGCCATTTTTCACCATGAAGCCGGTTGTGTTCTTAAGGGACTTATCACGTTTGAGGTCGGCAATGACCTGCAGCTCCTGCTGGTCCGCCTTACTTTCTGGCCAGAGAGGATCAATTGCCGCGTTTTTGATAGCATAGCCCGGCTGGGTATGCGTAAAGCGATCAGCCACATTCCTGGCCATGACAAACCCAGACATGATCTCAGGATAGAAGCGCTCCTCACCCACCAGATGCTTCACCATGGGCACAGCCTGGGTGCGCGAGTAATGGAGAGAGGCCTCCGTGTAACTGCCCAGGAGAGCAGCCTTGTCTACCGCCTCTTTAAAGACTGCCTGTTTACTGAACTGCAAACTGGTATAGCCGACACCGCCGATGGCAACCAGGCAGACCACGAGAACCCAAAACAAAAATTGAACACGAATACTCATTTCTCCCTCCTTAAATCAAAAAACGTGAGCAGTATCTCTCCAACGCATGCTGAAATTATGAGGCAAGCAAACTCAGTTTTCCTGAAATGATAAAACTGAATGTGGTCTGTTCCGTGCAAAAATAGTCTACATTTTTACTTGCTTACAGGCTTTTGGCACTTCACCATTTACGTTAAAGCCTGTCAAGGGAAAGTCGCCATCTGTTAGGAAGTTGGCGGTTTTGCACCAGTCGTAATAAAGCCAACAAAATAACGCCCTCAAGAAAGCACCACGACTCTTGCGCGCTCCCTAAGGCCAGAACAGAACTCTTCCCGGCATAAGCCGGCAGAGAGGCCAAACCGCTAGGAGGCCCGGTATAAAAAAACTTTAAGGATGGGCCCGGTTATGGTTAGTTCCGAAAAAAAATTATGTTTCATCCCCTCAGGGATCTATACGACGCTAAAGCAAGGGGGAGTCTGAGTTTTATGCTCTCCCCTGACAGATCCAGCGGCTACCGATACGACCGGCAGATGTCTTGCCTTGTCAGGATAAAATCTTTCATGACTGAAATTAATATTGATCGCTTCTTAGCCATCCTCAAGGACGAGGTTACCTCCTATCAGGTGCCGGTGGTGGACCTCATTGCCGTCCAGACCCGTGATCCCTTCAAAGTGCTGGTAGCCACCATCCTTTCAGCCCGCACCAAGGACGAGACCACGGCCAAGGCCAGCTCCCGCCTCTTTGCCAAGGCCCCTGATGCCGCCGCCCTGGCCACACTCGACGAAGAAGAAATCCGCAAACTTATCTACCCTGTGGGTTTTTTTAAAAACAAAGCCACCTATCTTGCCGCCCTGCCTGCTGCTCTTAGCGCCTTTGGTGACAAGGTCCCTGCTGAGCTTGATGACCTCCTGACCCTGCCGGGCGTGGGACGCAAAACCGCCAATCTCGTGCGGGCCGTTGCCTTTCAAAAACCGGCGATCTGTGTGGACACCCATGTCCACCGGATCATGAACATCTGGGGCTATGTCCAGACCAAGACGCCGGAGCAGACCGAAATGGCCCTACGCCGGCAACTGCCGGAAAAATACTGGCTCACGGTCAACTCCATACTGGTGGCCTTTGGCCAGGGCACCTGCAAACCCGTGGGCCCGAGATGCGATATCTGTATCTTGGCTGCTGACTGCCCAAAGCTCGGGGTAACCCCGCGCCGGCTGTCTTCGGCGGCAAAAAAAGACTCTGCCAAAACACTGCGCCTCATCTCCTGGAACGTCAATGGTCTCCGGGCCGTGGAGAAAAAAGGTTTTGTCGACATTGTCCAGGGCCTGGGGCCGGACATTTTTGCCCTCCAAGAGACCAAGGCCCATCCGGAGCAACTGTCTGACACCTTGAAACAGATTGACGGCTATGACGCCTATTTTGCCCAGGCCGACAAAAAAGGGTATTCCGGCCTGGCCGTCTATTCCCGCCTGAAACCCCTGGCTGTGACCACCGGTCTGGGTCAAGAGGAGTTTGACAGCGAAGGCCGCCTGCTCACCCTGGAGTTTGACACTTTTTATCTGGTCAACGGCTATTTCCCCAATGCCCAGCATAGCCTGGAACGGCTGGACTACAAACTCGCCTTCAACAAGGCCCTGCACACCTTTGTCGATGCGCTGGCTGCCCGCAAAACCGTGGTTCTCTGCGGCGATTTCAATGTCGCCCATAAGGAGATTGATCTCACCAACCCAAAATCAAATGAAAAAAATCCCGGCTTCACCCCGGAAGAGCGGGCCTGGATGGATGGATTTTTGGCGGCCGGCTACGTTGACACCTTCCGCATCTTCAACCAGGAACCTGGCAACTACACGTGGTGGAGCTACCGCTTTAATGCCAGGGCGAGGAACATCGGCTGGCGTATCGATTATTTTGTGGTGGATGCAAAGAGCAAGAAGAGAGTCAAATCAGCGACCATCTTAAGCGATATCATGGGTTCGGACCACTGTCCGGTGGAAATGATGTTCACTCTGTAAGAACTTATCGCAGCCTGCATAAAAAAAAATTGTATGAATCCCAAAATAGTCCAACTATTATAAGACTACCGATTCAAACAAACGATGGAGGTCGCTATGAAAGGGAAAAAAACGCTTACGAAAGAAGTCGAAGACACCATGGCATGTACCGCCTTTGCCGAGGAAAGTGAACCCTGCCCCATTGGTGCCGATGATCAACCAACCCCTTCTGCCGAGGCTAAAAAGAAACCTGCTGGTTCAAAACCATCCTCTTCTCGTTCAATTGAAGAGGACATGGCTTGCAGCGCCTTTGCAGAGGCAGGAGAACCCTGCCCAATCGGCAGCGAAGATCAAACAACCGCTTCTCCTAAGGCTAAAAAGAAACCTGCAGCCTCAAAAGCATCCTCTTCTCGCTCAATTGAAGAGGACATGGCTTGCAGCGCCTTTGCAGAGGCAGGAGAACCCTGCCCAATCGGCACAAAATCAGCCAAAAAAACGTCAAAAAAGAAATAAGCGCTCGACAACCATCACGACAAGAACCATTTCCATCTGGGTGGTTCTCAAGTGATGGTTTGGCTACTTAATTCTATGTATCCGAGATATTTCATTGGCGTTGGCCACGCAGACATTCAAATCCTGCAATATCCCATCTTCAATGCTGTATATCCAGCCGTGAACCGTCAGTTCGCGCCCTGATTTCCAAGCATTCTGGACAATGGTTGTGTGACAAACATTGGCAACCTGTTCAATAACATTGAGTTCACACAGCAGATCCTGTTTTTCTTTGTCCGTTTCCAAGGCATCTATCTGTTGCTGATGATAGCGATAGATATCCTTGATATTGCGCAACCAGTTGTCGATGATGCCATGTTCCTGTTTGTCCATGGCCGCCTTCACGCCACCACAACCATAATGTCCACAAACGATAATATGCTTCACCTTTAGGACATCCGTGGCGTATTGCAGCACGGACAGACAGTTAAAGTCCGTGTGCACCATTAAATTGGCAATATTGCGATGCACAAAAATCTCACCAGGGAGCAGGTCAACGATCTCATTGGCTGGCACACGACTATCGGAACAACCGATCCACAGGTACTCAGGACTCTGTTGTTTTGACAGCTTTAAAAAGAAATCAGGGTCAGCACTCTTAATTCGGGTGGCCCATTGCTTGTTTTTTTCAAAAAGATTTTTTAAAACTCGCATATATATCTCATTTGCAAAGAAAAAAGAGCTTCCTGCCGCGGCAGAAAAAACGACCTCATCAATACGGTCCAGTTAACATATTCAAGAAACAGCACGGGCTCCTGCCAGGCAACGCCTGGCGATTCCGGGAAAGCACAAGTTCTTTCCTGATCCTCAGGCCCTTGCCTTTATCATATAGAATAAAAATCAAAAAAAAGCCACTCCGCTGCAAAGGGTAAAGTGGCTTTACCATCCAAGGATGCCGGGAATCTTGGTGCCGGCAGATCAGACCCAGCCTTCGCCCAGTTTCACCGCTCTATTCATGGCGACCCAAAACCACCACCCTTAGCCTGGTAAAAGCGGAGCAAATCCCCTAAGGTGACCAGGACTCGTATCCGTTCGTTGTCCTCAGTGACAACAATCTCCTGCAGCCCCGCCGCCACCATTTTTTCCATGGTGTCGACAATGTCATCAGTCGCCTTGGCAAAAATCCTTTTACGCATGAATCCTTCCGCGCTTTCAGCTTGAAAAAGCTGAGCCTCACTCACGGCATGGGCATAAGGATCGTGGTTGTAAAAAAAACTGTAACGCAGGATATCGGCCAGGCCAACGATACCCATGAACACCTCTTGAGCATTGACGACATACAGGCGGCTGGAAAAGGAATCCTCGGCAAAGATCGCCATTATCTCCCGGAGAGGGACATTGTTCTTGATTACCGGGGCCTGACGACAAAACCCGTGCCCAAGGACGTCAGCAATTATGCCAAGCTTCTTTCTGTCTTGCAGCAAACAACTCAT
>JAHJKA010000084.1 GCA_018822545.1 Pseudomonadota bacterium | reverse complement strand
CTGCTGAGTCCATGGATCAGGTTTACCTGACTCTGGAGGCCTACTTCTAAGCTGTTTGTTACATAACAAACTCTCTTAGACGTTAAAAAGGGGGAAAGATTCAGCTGAATCTTTCCCCCTTTTTTTTGTTTTTTGATCATCACGGACTACATTGGGAACTGAGGATGTCTTTATTTTGATTTTGCCTTTCCCCCATTCAGCCCTGAGCGAGCAGGGAGCCATGAAAAGGAAAAGAATTGTAAACTGTCTGAGCATCCTCGAAGAGGTGCGAGTTTTTACAATTCCCTTTTCATGGCGGAAGGCGAGCGGTGCCGAAGGCCAGGGCTGTTCGGGGTGCCCTTTTTGGTTCGTTTTTGGGCAAGCAAAAATGAACAAAACAGCATTCGAAACAAGAAAATAAATACAGTGAACAGACCTTTCCACGGTAATCCGTGATGAACTTTTTTATCTAATGCTGCCACTCTGAAATCGGCTCACACCGCTGCAGCAAATGGCAGCAATGTCTAAACACAAGGCACAGAGACACAAAGTTTATTTTCGCGATTCTTTGTGTCTCTGTGCCTTGTGTTTAGAAAATGAACAACCGTAAAGCTTACTTTCCCTGTCCCTTGAGAAACCCGCGCACGATGCGGGCCTCGTCATAGCTTACCTGCCCCCCAATCCCTCCACCACCAGATTTAGCCGGCCAGCAGTTCGAGTTGCAATTCGACCTACGCCAACAAGGAAATACCCTGGAAAATTAAACCGAGTCAACACAGACTTTTCCCAGGCAACGGCTTTGATGTTCATAATCATAAACAAACATTGCATTTTCCCTATTAATGTTTACAATAATGAACATGAAAACCCTCGGTAAACAAATACGCCAAGCACGAAAACAACGCGGCTTGTTGCAATCCGATATTGCCAAACTTGCATCAACGCGTCGGCAGGTTATTAGTGAACTTGAACGTGGAGTCTATAAAGGTTCGTTGTGGCGTGCTGTTGAGGTTTTGCGGGCCATGGGGTTGCGCCTGACCATAGAGCCAGTACGTTTTCCTACTTTAGATGAATTATCCAATGAGTGATGGCGTCGCAAAAAGTCCGATCTACTGCGTCGTAGCACATTTTTACTCGCTCGGCATACCACAATGAACTACTCCTTGCATATCAAACTTTTGTGCTTAGCCATCTAATACTTTTTACGAGATCATCATGAGTGAGAGAATAGAAAAAATACGGGTAAGCGTCCCGGCAGGAGAGTGCGGCACCCTTGAAAAGACCCATCGTTTCTCCTACGCCTATGATCATGCTGCCCGGCGCGATCACCAGATTTCTCTCACCATGCCGGTACGCCTGCCAAGTTATAGTCGTGGCGCAATTCATCCCATATTTGAACAAAATCTACCAGAGGGTTTTATTCGGGAGCGTATCATCGAACGATTACGAAAACATATTCGCATTGACGAGATGCTCTTTCTCGCCCTTCAGCGTGATTACGGCATAGGAAGACTTAAATACCACTCCAACCGCTTTCAGGATAATGAGGCCGGCAGAGAAGATTTGGCGGAAATTTTACACTGGCAGGGCCCAGAATCTCTCTTTGAAGAATTAGTAGATAAATATCTGCTGCAAACCTCTATCAGTGGCGTTCAGCCCAAGGTTCTGGTCGGTGACACTCGGGCAACATTTCATACGCCGGGATTAATAATAAAAAGCGGCCTTGCTGAATATCCCGGTCTGGCAGTGAATGAATACTTCTGTATGGTTGCGGCTAAAGGATGTGGCTTAAACGTGCCTGAGTTTCACCTTTCTGACGACCATTCTCTTTTTATCATGCATCGATTTGATCTCGATGATGACGGGGAACGTCTGGGGATGGAAGATTTCTCTGTTCTTCTGGGTGAGAGGGCGGATGATAAATATACAGGATCCTATGAGTCTCTTGCCGATGTTATTAAAATGTATTGTGCCTCTCCCCGTAGAGATCTTGAATCCTTTTTCCGTTTACTTGTGCTCTCTGTCGCTGTTGGTAACGGAGACGCCCACAAGAAAAATTTTTCTGTTATTTATGACGATATTACAAGGCCTGAAACAATTCGCCTTTCTCCGGCGTATGACATCGTTTCGACCTTGCCCTATATAGAGAAGGATACGCCAGCATTAAAAATGAATGGTCAGAAAAAATCCTTTCCCCAAAAAGCGGAGTTGATCCGTTTCGGAAAACGAATCGGTATAAAACAACCCTCGACAATTATTGAACAGGTTGTTGACACTGTGAATGATACCCTTACGCAACATAAATATCTATTCGATGCCTATCCGATCATTTATCGTGCTATAGAAAAGGCGACATCCAATTGTGCCCACTGACATTGATAAACCCTTTTGTGCCACGGAATCCCCGCGAATATACGGACTCTTCCCCCTCGGATGTCGTCAAGATCGTTATAACCCTCTTTCATCAACGCAAAGGCACAGAGAAAACCATTTTATTTTTTTTGTGTCTTTGTGTCTTTGTGTTGAAATAGGTCTTCCGTGTCGTTCCGTGGATTCTGTGGCAAACATTAATCGGTATCTTGGCCGCGCAAAAAGCCGCGCATGATGCGGGCCTCGTCATAGCTCACCTGGCCCTTCAGCCCCTCCACCACCGGATTAAGATAGTTGAATCCGTGGGTTACGTAGGCCTGGCGCAGCAGCTCCTGTTTGTCCGGGCTGACAAAGAGGCCAAGATCAAGGTCATTGCCGTGTTCAAGAAAGGTCTCCAGATGGCCAGCCACGGTGATCTCCTTGAGGCCACGCTGCTGAGCGATCTGGCCCAGGGAAAAGCCAGCTTGAGCCAGGGCGCCACTCTCCAGCATGGTTTTCCCGGGGCTTTTTACTTTTGTGGTTTTAGTAGGAGGCGATGATGACGGCGTGGGGCGCGCCTCTTTGCAGATTTCCGGATGGTCGGCCAACCACTTTGCAATCTCGCCAAGAAAGAGCGTACCGTAGCGTTCGAGCTTGGCCATGCCCACACCGTGGATGGTGGTCATCTCAGCCGGGGTATCAGGGAAATACTGGCACATCTCGCGCAGGCTGCGGTCGGAAAAGACCACATAGGGCGGCACCTTCTCCTGGTCGGCCAAGGTCCGGCGAATCCCCTGCAGAACGGCAAAAAGATCCTGGTCATGCTCTTTGTCCTCTTTGGGTGCAACCCTAGCTTTTTCCCCGGGCAATTCAATGAGCTGGGAAAAGGCAAAGGACTTACGGCCATAGAGAATCTCCTCGCCCTGGGCGGTCATCTCCAGAACAGGAAACTTATCCCCCACCGCCTTTAAGCTGCCACTGACCACTAGGGCATCGACCAGACGTCGCCAATAGGGTTTCGGATGATGCTTGCCAACGCCGTGGGTTTTGAGGTTGGTATGCCCCAAATCCTTTATCCGCTTGGTCTTGGCACCCACGACGATATCAATGATATGGCCGGCGCCAAAGCGCCCGCCGGTGCGGTAGATGGCCGACAGCACCATCTGGGCCTCGGTGCTGGCATCCACCTCCTTGACACCCTGCAGGCAGACATCGCAGGCCCCGCAATTTTCCGGGATATACTTCTCCTCAAAATAACCGAGCAATTGCCTGCGCCTGCAACTATGCTTTTCGGCAAAATCAGCCATCTGGCCGAGCTTCTGCCAGCCGGCAGTCTGCTCACGGCGGTCTTCAAGCTGGTTAATAAAATTGCCAAGGCGCACCATGTCGCTGCGACTGTATAAAAGCAGACAGTGGGCCTCTTCACCGTCACGCCCCCCCCTGCCCGTCTCCTGATAATAGCCGTCAATATTTTTGGGCAGATCGCCATGGATGACATACCGGACATTGGACTTGTCAATGCCCATACCAAAGGCCACGGTGGCAACAATGACCTGGATTTCATCCCGGTTAAATGCCTCCTGGTTGGCGTGGCGCTCCTCGCTGCTCAAGCCCGCATGATAGGGCAGGGCCTTTACCCCCATGTCGCGAAGAGAGAGGGCTGTTTTTTCCACATCCTGACGGCTGAGACGGTAAACAATGCCGGCCTGCCCCTGATGCCGCGTGACCTCACGGCCAATCTGACCGAGCACATTATCCTTGGGCAGCACCTTATAGATGAGATTCGGCCGGTCAAAGGAGGCCCGTACCTGAAAAGGGTTCTGCAGTTTAAGACGACTGATGACATCATCCGCCACCTGCCTTGTTGCCGTGGCTGTAAAGGCCGCTATTGTCACCTTGGGCAGAATATCTTTTAAAACAGAGAGCGACAGATAGTCGGGCCGAAAGTCATGGCCCCATTCCGACAGACAGTGGGCCTCATCCACCGCCACAAAGGAGATAGGGGCCGTCTTCAGCAGGGCCAAAAAGGAATCGGTGGCAAGGCGTTCCGGGGCAAGATAGAGAAGATCATACCAGCCCTCGCGAAAACGACGCTCCACCTCCCGGCGTTCAGGGGCCGCAAGGGAACTGTTGAGATAGCCAGCATTGATACCCACCCTTGTGGCATGATCCACCTGATCTTTCATCAGCGAGATCAAGGGGCTGATAACAAGACATGTCCCCTCAACAAGCAGGGAAGGCAACTGATAACACAGGGATTTACCGCCCCCGGTGGGCATGACAGCAAAGACATCATCACCCGCCATAATGGCACGGACAATATCCTCCTGGTTGGCACGAAAGGAAGAAAAGCCAAAAACATCTTTCAGGGTGGTCGCCAGACCTTCATTAACGATAGAATTCATGGCCCCACATTACACTGCCGCCCCCTTGCTGACAACAAATCCTTCCCCTCAGCAACCGCCGGTGATACATTAAACAATCTGATTTCATGGAGTTTGAAACTCGTTTAAAGTACGGTATTGTAGGAGCCTGCCCCCGCAGGCGACCAGAAGCGATTGCCAGCTCGAGATTCCCTCTTATCGCCTGCGGGGGCAGGCTCCTACTACAAAAGACTGTGTAGCAACTTAAAACTGGTAATTCTCAGGGAAAAACCTTTTTCGTAACTGTTGCCCAATGAGCTATTCACCACCGCCATCTCAAGCTAAACCTCTACAGCGAACAAAAAGTATCGCCTGGAAGATATGGTTTTCTATGGCCATTATCGTTGGCGGCTTTAGCCTTGTCATGCTGCAGGGGGCCTGGGTGGGACACTACATCCAGAACCAGAATCTTCTGGTTACCGAGCATTTCTTCCCGGCCGCTTTGCACGGCCAGGACATCATCTCCGCCTAT
>JAHJKA010000083.1 GCA_018822545.1 Pseudomonadota bacterium | reverse complement strand
TTACGCTCCTGAAAACCTTCGGTAGTCTTAAAAGAATCAGAGAGGCAACGGTTGCCGAACTGGCATCCGCCGAGGGAATCGGACCTGAGTTGGCGAAAACGATCTTTGCTGCCTTGCATGAGGTCTGAATATCCAATATCCAACAATAAAAATTCTTTACCCGATCTCATCTTATTGTCTCTTCACCTTCATCATTGGATATTCCGTGTTGGATATTGGATATTCAAAAGCCCCTTGCCTTCATCATTGAACATTCAAATCCCCCTCGCCTGATAAGCTATTATTAGTATTGCTTTTTGGGGGGCAAAAAATTAAGATAACCATTTATTTTTGTAGCCAGTCAGCAGTGTCCGACTGTCGTACATTCCATTGCCAGCCATTTCTTTTCCATGCTTTTTCAGGAGTATTACAGCATATGTGGGAATATACAGACGAAGTAAAGCAACACTTTCTGACCCCAAAAAACGTCGGTGAAGTCGAAAACTCTAACGCAGTTGGCGAAGTCGGTTCTCTTGCCTGCGGCGATGCCCTGAAATTGACCCTTAAGGTCGATGAGAACGAAATCATCACTGATGCCAAATTCCAGACATTCGGCTGTGCCAGTGCCATCGCCTCATCTTCGGTACTGACCGAAATCGTCAAAGGCATGAGTCTGGCCCAAGCCGCAAAAGTATCCAACGAAGATATAGCCAAGGCTTTGGGTGGGCTGCCAAAGGAAAAGATGCATTGCTCGGTCATGGGCCGTGAGGCCCTTGAGGCTGCCATCGCCGATTATCGGGGGGTCATTCTGCCGATGGCCGAGGGCGAGGTGGTCTGCGAATGTTTCGGTGTCACCGACCTTGAAGTGAAGAGGGCGATTCACGAAAGCAATCTGCAAACCGTCGAAGAGATAACCAACTTCACCAAGGCCGGTGGCGGCTGCGGTAAATGTCATGATCGCCTGGAACAACTGATCAAAGAGGTTCGGCAGGATTTCAGCCAGCCCATAATCCCCGATCAAAGACCCAAACGGATGACCAATATCCAGAAAATCAAGTTGATTGAGGATGTTCTGGAACGGGAAATCAGACCAACCCTGCGCAAGGACGGCGGAGATATTGAACTAATCGATGTTGACGGTGATTTTGTTACCGTCTCTCTGCGAGGCTCGTGTTCAAGTTGTCTTAAATCACAGACAACTTTAAAAGAATACGTGGAAAAGAAACTGCGTGAACAGGTTCTCGACACCCTGGTGGTCGAGGAGGGCAAAGCATGATCTCCGAAGCAAACACCAGAATCGTTTATATGGACAATAATGCTACCACCAGAGTCGCTCCTGAAGTGCTAGAAGAGATGCTGCCGTATTATTCGGATTTCTACGGCAACCCTTCCAGCATGCATACTTTTGGTGGCCAGCTGGGGAAAAAAGTTGAGCAGGCACGAAAAAAAATCGCCTTATTGATCGGCGCATCTCCGGAGGAGCTGATCTTCACCAGCTGCGGGACCGAGAGTGATTCCACTGCCATTCTCGCGGCCCTGCAGTCCCAGCCAGGGAAACGTCATATCGTCACCACCAGGGTAGAACATCCGGCGGTCAAGCATCTTTGTGAAGGTCTCGATAAATTGACCGGCCATAAGCATAAAGTAACCCAGCTCCAGGTTGAAAGTGACGGCACCATCGACATGCAGAGATACGAGGAGAGCCTGACCGACGAGACAGCCATCATCAGTATCATGTGGGCCAACAACGAAACCGGTGTGATTTTCCCCATTGAGAAGATGGTGGCCATCGCCAAGGCAAGGGGAATTCTTTTTCATACCGATGCGGTCCAGGCAGTTGGCAAGATTCCGATCAATATGGCCAAGGTGCCGGTTGATTTCCTCTCGATTTCCGGACACAAACTCCACGCACCCAAGGGGGTGGGCGTTCTTTACGTTCGCAAGGGAACTCCCTACGTGCCTTTTCTGGTTGGTGGCCATCAGGAGCAAGGTCGCAGGGGCGGTACCGAGAATGTTGCCTCGATTATCGGCCTGGGCAAGGCCTGCGAGCTTGTTGCAGCACAGCTGGATGATGAAAACACCAGGGTTCGGGCCCTTCGTGATCGCCTTGAAGAGGCTCTGATGAAAGCAATTCCCCGCTCTATCCTCAACGGTCATAAAACAGATCGACTGCCCAATACCAGCAATATAAGCTTTGAATATGTGGAGGGGGAAGCCATCCTGCTTCACCTTGACCGCTTCGGCATCTGTGCTTCTTCCGGTTCGGCCTGCACCTCGGGATCTCTGGAGCCTTCCCATGTTTTAAGGGCCATGGGGGTCCCGTTTACGGCGGCGCACGGTTCGATCCGCTTCAGTCTCAGTGTCTACAACACAGAAGACGATGTTGATTATGTGATTGAGCACCTGCCCAAGATCATTGCTGATCTGCGGATCATGTCACCGTTCTGGCAGGAAGCTCTGAAAAAAGAAGGTGAGGCCGGAAGTTGTGGCTGCGGCTGCAAATAATAAACAATTTCTTA
>JAHJKA010000011.1 GCA_018822545.1 Pseudomonadota bacterium | reverse complement strand
GGTGACCACGATCACCCCCTGTGGTGGGGTCTGCTCTGCTATAAAACCAAGGGCTCCCGGGGTGGTACGGATGTAGTTGATCACCGCGGATGATGTTTTTAAATGTACCGGGGGCAAGGCCTTACCGGTGTACAGTTGACGTCGCAAATGGCGGGTATGCTGAGGGACAGATTTGTTAAGAAATTTTTGGCAGAATTCCTGATGGGGGCCTTCCTCGGTGAGCATGGTTAACTTGACATCCAGGCCGTTGGGCCATGTTGCGGTTTGGCTGAGATAGATAGCTTGCAGTTCAGCGTGGGTCAAGGAGGTAATTTTGGCCTGGGGATTTGCGATGATCAGGATGTCCGCCCGGGCAACATTGGGCGGGCATGAGAAAAGCAGCAGGGTGGCGCTCGCCACCAAGAGTAGTTTTTGGATATGGTGAGCTGCTTTCATAATAAAGGTTCTCGCAAACGGTGCATTTTATGAATCATCCAGGGTTTTAAGAAGCTCGGTGAGCAGGGTGCGCAGGTGCTGGTAATGATCCCTTGACTGGTCCATGGCGTTGTTTTCCATAGCCATGGTGAGATGCAGGGCATAGTGCTGGAGAGGGGCAAGCCCGAGCTTGGCGCCCATTTTTTTAATTTCCAGACAGGTTGCAGCGGCCTGCTGGCAGTTGTTGTTGGCGCAGGCTGTTTTGAGCTCGGCAAGATATTGGGGGATGGCGATGCGGGTGGCCAGGGTAAGCTCTTTAAGTTTTTGCTGATCGCCACCAAGGCGCTGTAAGAGGCGGCTTTGGGAAAAGTGGATGGTCTGAGCCTGGCTTTTCTCCTCGCCTTGAGTGGTGTGCAGCCATTTTTTTAGTGAGGATGCCAGGATGTCTGGGCGGAGTGGTTTTCCTAAATAATCCACCATGCCGGCCGCAAGATATTTTGTCCTGGCCCCCGCAGAAATGTCAGCCGTGAGGGCAATGATGGGGGTGCGGCTCTTGGCCTGTTTTTTGGCATCAGGGGACTTTGCCCAGCCTTTGATTGCTGCGGTGGCTTCCAGTCCGTCCAGGACCGGCATCTGGATATCCATTAAGATTAGATCATAATCGGCCTCCAGCAGGCGATCAAGGGCCTCTTGGCCGGTACGAGCAAGGTCGACAACACAGCCAAAGGTTTCAAGGATAGCCTGGGCCACAACGAGGTTGGTGTTGTCATCATCGACAGCCAGGATTCGTTTGTCGGGGGCTTTAAATGGCGGGCCCTGGGGGGGGATCTTGCCCTCGCGATAGATTAAGGACCGATCCCCAGTGGCGTGGCCGGCCTGGCGGGCGTGGTCGGAGATGGTAAAAGTGGCGGTGAACCAGAAGGTCGAGCCCTCACCTTCTGCACTTTCCACCTGTATTTTACCACCCATGAGTTCAACAAGACGGTTGCTGATGGAAAGGCCCAGGCCGGTGCCGCCGAATTTTCGGGTGGTGGACACATCTGCCTGGGCAAAGGGTTCAAAGAGATTGACCAGGCGGTCTTTGGGGATGCCGATGCCGGTATCGCTGACAGCAAAACGGATGGTGACAGCATGGGCGGAACGGTCAATGACCTCCATGCGCATGGCTACTTCGCCGGACTTGGTGAATTTAATGGCGTTGCCGGTAAGATTTAAGAGCACCTGCCGGAGGCGAGCGCCATCGCCATGGAGCCAGTCTGGAATCGTGGGGTCAGTGAGGGTGAAGAAATCCAACCCCATGTCGTGGGCTCGCAGCGACAAGCGTTCGCTGATGTCATCCATGATCTTGCGCGGTTCAAAATCAACGGACTCAAGTTCAAGTTTTTGGGCCTCGATGGTCGAGAAATCGAGGATGTCGTTCAGGATAGTCAGCAGGGATTCGGCGCTGTTTTTGATGGTGCTCAGGTACTTGTTTTGGGTAGTGGTGAGGGCAGTATCAAGGGCCAGGCTGCTCATGCCGATGATGCCGTTCATGGGGGTACGCAGTTCGTGGCTCATCATGCTCAGAAAGGTGCTTTTGGTACGATTGGCCTTTTCAACTTCTGCCATGGCGCTTAACAGTTCATGCTGGGTATCCTTGCGTTGGCCAATTTCCAGAACCAGCTGGCTATTTGCCTTCTGGAGGGTAATGGTTTTTTCATGGACCGTGTCTTCAAGCTCCTGGTAGTGGTCTTCCAGGGTTCTGGCCATGGCATTCATGGCCTGGGCCAGTTCGCCGATTTCATCATTTTGTTTGATGTCGAGTTTTTGAGAAAGATCGCCGTCTGCCATCATGTTGGCCAGGGCCACGGTCTTTTTCAGCGGCCGGATAATAGAATGGGAGAGAATGTAGGCAACAAGCAGGGATGAGATGACGATGACCACCAGGAAAATCAAGAGATTATTCTTGTTCTGACGTTGAGTAAGGGCGGTAATGGACTGTAATTCGTCACTGACAACCGTGCTTATGGTTTTCGTGAGCAGGGTAAAGGCGGCGGACAGATCTTGTGAAAGGCGATGCATCTCGGCAGCGGCAGCAAGGAGGCTGTCGTCGGCAGGATCAGTGAGCATGTGAGCGTAGAGAGGAAAGGCCTGGCTCTCAAAGTTTCGATAGTGGTCGAGATTTTCTTTTGCCAGGGTGATCAGGGCGGGCGGCAGCTCGGTCATGGCAATAATGTTCTCAAGGCCATTAATAATATTTTTCGTATGCCCGGCCGCGGTTTTGAGCCGTTCTGGCTCAGCGGTGAGAATAGCCTCTTCAAACTCCTCAAGCTGGGCCATATAGGCGGAGATGATGTCCTGGCCGTGCAAAGCGGCCGGGAAGAAATGCTCGGTAACCAGAAGATTCTGGTTCTGGATGTAGTGTCCCACCCAGGCCCCCTGCAGCATGACAAGGCTAAAGCCGCCAACGATAATGGCCAT
>JAHJKA010000082.1 GCA_018822545.1 Pseudomonadota bacterium | reverse complement strand
TTCTCGGCGGCTCGATTAAAGGAGGTGAGCCGCCAGCGGGAGTCAACGCTGAAGACGCCATCCACGATACTGTCCAGGATAAACTGAAACGGGGCAAAGCTCCCGGAGGATGAGGCCGGGAGGAGGGACCGACAGATAGTGGAGACCGGCACGCACCAATCGTTTTGATCGGCAAAGGCCAGGCCACACAGCTGCTTCTTTTCGCCCACCGACTTGACCCAACGGACTTCAGCACCCACCACGTGGTCACTCACAACACTATCCTCCGGCCAGAGTTCAACAATCATCTTGGGCTTGATGGGGATCAGCGGCTCCATTTCGATCTGGATGCCAAGGGCATTCACGTCACGACTCACCCCTTGCCAGACCCTGAGCGACGGATTATCGCGCAGGTGAAAACGGAGGCTGAGTGGAGCCCTGACATCAGAGCGTCGTTCCTTGAGACTACTTTCCATTTTCATATCCTCTCCTCCAGAACTTAAAAAGCAGACGTTTCTCGGCCTTAAAAAACGTCTGCCCGCGCCGAAACTCCTGTTACCCAGACACCCTTCCCAAGGCACCTCTCTTACGTAAGCACACCACTCCATCTTCGAAATTACGCAAGAAACAGGCCAGCAGTGCGCGCTGGCACGGTGGAGGACAAGGGAGCCTAGAGAGATTGCCGCGTCTCTCCAGGAAACCCTGCACGTCAAGGCAAAATATGCTTCCGTTGTGGCGGCGCCGAAAACAACTCCAGCACGTCCGTGTCACTTAGGGCTTAAAATGCGATATTTTCAGTGGTGGAGTTGGGGATTACACCATTTTTATGCTGGTGATTTGCCCAATACTGACCGCGCCAGAACAGGCGCCGAGGACCAACGGCGCAGAAAACTTACCTTGGCTGATACGAAATCATCTCGGCAGTGAAACTACCGACAATGACCTTGCTCTTGAGTTTGACCGGGATGCAACGCTGATCAGCGCTCATCCAGATGAGAATATTGGCGTCGTCGCTTTTCTTAAAGACACCACCGACATCCTTAATATCAGGCTCGATCAGAAAGGTATCGTATGATGTGTCGTCAATGATAAGGGTCTGCCGCCCCCTGTTCTCCAGCCGGCCCAGCACACTCTTTTTGCCATCGGTAACCGGCCTCTCAACCATCTTGGCCACGGAGAAATCAAACAGTCGACAATAATAAATGACTGAAAAAGGGTCAAACGTCCCTGCGGGAATGACCAGAGAAGGCCGAGGCTCCTCTTTTTTTAGATTATGGTATTGGGCCGTCTGCTTATCCGTATCGAAACGAACCGCAACATCCTGATTTGAGGAACCTTCCCGCTGTTTTTTCAGGTACTTAAGAGAATGGTTCAGGCCAAGATCCGTATACCCGTCAATACTATCACGAACCTTGTAAAAGGTGTCGATGACACCGTTACTGCGAGCAGTCATCCGAAAATGCCGGGCCGGCTGACCATCAATGGTGGTGAGGGGCAGGACCTCCAGGACAACAGTGCCGGCGGGGATAATGCCCCATTTAAGTTGATAGGTGATTTTCTCACCAACCTCAAAAGGCAACTCATCCTCCGCCTGACAGTGGCCTCCCCCAATAAAAAACAGGCAGACCGCCCATAACACCCCACACCACACCGGCAAAGATCGACTCATCCAGTCCATCTAAAAAACAGCCCGGGCAACGCCAACCACAGCATCGCCGCCTTCCTGCAGGGGACCCAGGGGTTTTTTCTGGAGAGAGGTTTCATTGATATGGGGTTGACCTCCCCATAATTTATAGGCCACAAAACCTTTATTGATGACAAAGAGCGACTGAAACTGCCAGCCACTGCGATAGGTCTTGCGCTTGAAACCGAAGAGATCGAGAAAGACGTTGCCCTTTCTTTCCGAGTTGAAGACCTGCACCGTCATCTCATAGGCATGACAGTCACTCTGGGCCTCTATGCACTCACGAATCCCAATGTCCAGATCCTCTTTCTTGATGGCCGGGTTGGGCATGAAACGATCCATGATATCAAGATAGGTGAGAATCTTCATGTTGGCCGTGGAAAAGGGATCAAAACCAAGCTTCTTCAGGCCTTCCAGATCAGTTTCATAGACAATCACCTTATCAAAGACTGATTGTGCCTCTTCAAAAGACTCCCAGGGCGACCGGACCGTGTCCACGGTGGTGGGCAGCAGGCTGACCCCACAGCCGGAGAGAAACACAGCGAGCACTGAAGTGAGCAGTATACGATATTTATATGCAGCCATTTACCTTCTTCTCCCAAAAAAGATCATGCAATGTCAGGCAGGTACATCTGCTACATACAGTATATAGTGAAAGGCAAGGAGAGATACAGCAGATTTTTCCCAGGACCGAAATGGCAAATGAAGCGAAGGGGTATCACCCTCATCAAAAACTGTAGCGTAGTTCACAAAAAAGACGATCATTATCGCTGATATCCTGAAACAAGGCTTTGTCACCATCCTGATAGGTGATCAGGCCGGCGGTCATGGTGACAGCATCTGTCCAGTCATAAATGGCCGTGAAACGCTGGAAGGCGCCACCGTTGCCGGTGACACCATAGGCGGAAAAAAGCGCGGTGAGCTGCAGGGTATCGTGATACAGATCGCGGTTGATGCGCAGAACATACTGAAACTCATCCTGGCGCTCATAAAGCGGGGCCTGTTCAAGGCGTTCATCAAAGGCCATGATATGGCGATCAACAAGTTCCAGGGAGATAACGGTTTCCGAGAAGCCCTGATACTCCGCGCCCAGGAGGACATCAAGCCGGTTTTTTTTGCCCACATCGATGCTGTACTCCAGGCCATCAAGATAGGCAGCCTCACCCTTGATCAGCCAATTGCCCTTGGCGATATTAAGGGCGGAACCCAGCATGCCTATCCTGCTATGGGTTAAGACAGGAGCGCTACCTGCCATCTCCAGGTGGGATTGATCATCATAGAGATAGCCCCCATAAAAGGAGAGGTCCCAGCCCTGAAAGATACCGTTTACGGCCAGGGCAAACTCCTGATTGTCCCAACCCACCGAGTACTTCTCTTCGGAGGGCGCGGGCGTTGGGGCCGGATAGAAATCATTGCCGAACACCGGCACCTTGTGAAAGCGCAGCTCGTGACTGATGATGCCACTTACGTTCCAGTCGCCCAGGTAATAATCTACCTTGCTCATGGCCACCGGCAGTCGCAGATCTCTGATATCAACCAACCCCGGCTCCCTGTTATCCAGAGGGTTAAGGATATCTGTCACCCGGATATTATCGGACTTGCCCCACACCACGATCTGGCGCCCCAGCTTGACATCCAGCTTGCCGCCCAGAGATCCCTGGATATAGGCCTCGGTGATCTGCCATTCATCCTCATACTCATCCAGAACCTGATCCGTGTACTCCGCCCGATCCCGCAGGCTGTAGAGAGCATCATAAAAGACCTTGCCACCAAGGCGGGCCAGCCATTCTCCTCCCAGCTTGGCGTCCGCATCAAGATCCCCAGAGGTGCGCAGCTTGGAGAAACCGCGCTGATCCGTGGTGCCGGGATCAGGGCGGTGATGACTGAAATTATAGGAGGAAGCCAGGCTCACACCACCTGAAAGCTTGAGCCAATCAGGCGTGTGATCTGAGGCAATTAGATCAGAGGTGTTGCCAGCGACTCCGGGGTCATCGCCAAAACCTCCCAACACATCATCCAGATCGCCGCTGCTCTCAACAGTCACCCCATCGCCAAAGCCATCAAAAATGGCATCCAGCTCATCAGCTGTCGCCATGACGGGCCAGAGGCCGAGCAGGAGCCATCCTGAAAAGAACAAAAATTTAGGTCCTGAAAATACCATTGCTTTCCTTGCTTACAGGCCCTTTTCAATCCGCCGAACAGTAAACATGTCGTCATCAATGGCCTGATTCATTTTGATATTATGCCAGCGCAGGATGGTCTTATGGGTGGTTTCTTTGCTCTTTGTCGTCTTCATATGGGTCTCAGTGGCCACCCAGATACCGTCGATCTGCTCAAGCTTCTTGACCTCCATATATTTGATCTTATTGCCCTCTTTCAGCCAATGCACCGCGCGCACCGGGAAAAAGATATCCTGTCTGATAAAGACAACGGATTTGCTATAGCCATAGCACTCCTCAACCACCTTATTGACCGGCGTCGCCTCGATCAGCCAAACCTTATTCCCGTCGACACTGTCCTCCTTGAGCAGCTCATAGCTCCACTCATCAAGAACCCGGCGGTTCATATCGGCATAGGAAAAATCAGAGCCCATGAAGGCCGATGACTTGTCGGAGGAGGCGATACGCTTGGTCTTGTGGAGCTCCGGCAGATAGAGCCACTGGTCATCATCCTTGTCGCCGCTGTAATAATCATAGGTGAGAAAGGCTGTGTCGCGCACATCCGCAGGCTCAATAAAAAACTGGGTCCGCCAGGTATCAGCCCCCTTATCCTTGATAAAGGATTTGAGCAGACGTGTCCGCTCATGGCCGTTTTTGTCGATGAGAATCATCTCCGATTCGATGGTGATATTGTCACCATCATCCCGGGCATCAACCTTTTCCATGATCTCCCGCGCCGTCAGATCCTCGGCCTGAACCGGCAAAACACCGACAAAGAATAAAAAAAGGACTGACAGAAGCAGAGAGGCCGGCCGGTAATTCACAGTAAAAAAAGAAAGACGCATAGGGGGTCCTCAACACCAGTAATTATGCCTTATAAAAACTGAACTTTCACCACAGAGACATTCTTTTCAATACCCCCTTGAGGGGTACAGAGAGCACAGAGGTAAAGGCTTTTAAAAATATATCTCTGTGCTCTCTGTGGTGAAAAAAATTTATCTATTCAAAATTTCAGCCCGGCCCACGGCAGAGCCTGCAGCCAGGGTAAGAAGGGCCGGGGCCAGCATAAAATCGGCAGCCAGGGCCAGAAGCAGGGCAATGCCGGTGAGCAGGCCAAAATAAAAGAGATTACTCATGGAGGCAAACATGAAGATGAAAAAGCCGAGAGACAAGACCACCGTGGTGGTGAGCATGGCCCGCCCCACCGTATGCAGGCTATGATGAATCGCCGCTTCATTATTGCCATACTCGCTGAAATATCGCCGATAATTATAAACAAAATGGACGGTATCATCCACGGCAATACCGATGGCGATAGAACCAATGAGCATGGTGAACATATCCATGGGCAGACCAATCCAGCCCATGAGGCCCAAGGTGGCGGCAATGGGCGCCAGATTGGGGATCATGCACAGGATACCAAGCCGGACACTGCCGATGAGAAAGATCATCATCACGGTGATCACCCCAAAGGCGATGAGGTAGGACAGAGCCGCAGAGTGGATGGCCGCATAGATGATGCGACCAAAGAGGGCCATGATGCCGGTGGTGGTAATCTGCACCTGATCACCGAAGATCTCCTTGGCCCGTGTTTCCACCTGACTGATAATGGGCACATACTTCATGGCATCCTGCCAGGGCATCTTGATGGTGATGCGCGCCAGCTGAAAACGGGAGTCCACCACATCCTCCAGGTCATCTGAGCCTGAGTTTTCAAAGAGCAGAAACTCCTGGGGGATCAATTTGGCATCGTCCGGGACCACATAAAAATCAGGCCTGTTTTCGTTTAAGGCCTGATGAATTTCCTTGATGATATCCACCACCGACATCACCTTACCCACGGGAATGGCATTGTCTTGGTTCTCTTCTAGTTCGGCGGCCAGCTGCGCCATCTTGTGCAAGACCACAGGGTCGTAAAGACCGTTTTCCTTGCCGGTATCAAGGACAAGCTCCAGGGTTACCGAACCTTTGAGATTGGCGTCGGTCACCGCGGTGGCGGTGCGCACCGGCATATCCTCCGGCAACCAGGACAGGATATTATGGGAAAAGGTGAGCCTGCTGAGACCTATGGCCGCAAGGACGACAAGCACAGCGGAAACCGCCAGCACCTGTTTATATTTTACGGTGGCCAGGGCGGTAAAAAAATCCATCACCGCCATCATCCTGCCCTTGTCCTCCGCCCCCTCTTCCCGACGCCGCAGAGGGGTAGCAGCCAGCAAGGCCGGCAAGAAAATAATGGTATAGAGCAGAGCCAGCATCACCCCCAGGGCGGCAAAGATGCCAAGATCTGCCACCGGGGCAATCTCAGCCCAGGAAAAAGAGGCCAGCCCGGCTGCCGTGGTCAGACTGGTCATGACAATGGCCAGACCGGAATGGCCCATGGCCTTGGCCAGGGCCTCATTCTTGTCACAGGTGCGGAGATTATGAAAAAATATGGAGAGAATATGAACGCTATCCCCCACTCCCACCGCCAGGATAAAGGAAGGCAGAATCATGGTGGGCAACTTGACGGCCACCCCGAACACCGCCATCAATGCCAGGATGGAAACCAGGCTGAGCACCACCACCACAAGGGGGTAGATAACCGCTGACAGCCGCCGGAACATGAGAAAGAGCGCAAGGGCAATGACCAGGATGGCCAGACGCAGAAAAAGCATCATGTCTTGGCGCATGGTCTTTTTAACGGTGTGGGTGACCACCGGGCTGCCGGCAATATATATCTGAAAATCCGCCCCCTGAAACTCTGCCACCACCTTATTAACTGCCATGACAATATTGCCACGCTGGATATCGCTTAAGTAGCCTGGTTTTTCCGAGGCCTTCTCTTTGCCAGTAACTAGGCCCACATCATCATCACCAAATCCGGCCAGGGCCTCATCATCAGCCACCGCAGCACCATAGACATCGGTCTGCAAAATAAGAGTGGTATAGGTGCCATCCTCGGAGATAAGACGGTTTTCATAGAGAGGGTTGGTCAGCACCCGTTCTTTAAGCTCAGCTAAAGCGGCATCGTCAGCGGGCCAATTTTCAAGAAGATCTTCAACAATAATACCATCCACCACCCCTCGGGTATTGCGGGCATTGACCATGGAGGTGATGTCATTGAGGTGGGGAACCGTGTCCTCCAGAGTGGTGTGCAGTTTTTTGAGCTTGAGCAAAAAATCCTGGCTGAAGACCTGCGGGCTGTTGATGGTAAGCACGATGAGGTCATCACGGCCGAATTGCTCGCGAAATTCCGTATAGGCCTTAAGGATTGGGTCATTGGGATGCAGAAAGCCCTCATCTGACATATCAATGGTCAGCTGCGGCAACCTGCTTACTGCGGCCACAGCCAAGACAACCATCAGGGCTATGAAACCCCAACGCCAGGCAATGATCTTTTCCGTAAAAACTACAAATGCCTGTTCCATCTTCTTCTTTATACCGGCCATCCGTTTATCTTCCTTAAAATGTATACATAGTCAGCCAAGACCTATGACTCTCAATAAACTAAAACTATTATGGGGACAGGGGTTGAGGTCAAACAGCGCAACCCCTGCTCTTTATTCAACATACATGCCACGGGGCCACATTCTCTCACCCCCAGTATGACCGGCACATTCCCTCACCTGGGTCGCACCGGAATTCGACAAAGGCAGTATTTGATTCGACAAAAATGTCGATCCATCCCCGCCCTTTATCATAATGACAGGGTTGACTCCTGCCCATTCCTATTTAGCTTATAAGAATAATTACTAAATAATATTTTAGTTATTTCCACAACAACCATGAGCCAGGACAGAAATACCATGGGCACGCAAAGAATCGAAGAACATTACATCGTCACGGAGCCTTATTACCGGGTGCACGGCCAGGAACTCACCATTGCTCTGGCTGCTTACGAACATCAAATCCCTTTGCTGCTCAAAGGCCCCACCGGCAGCGGCAAGAGCCGGTTCATGCAGTATTTGGCCTGGAAGCTAGGCCGGCCCCTGATCACGGTGTCCTGCCATGATGATCTCTCCACCAGCGATCTTGTCGGCCGCTATCTCATCCGCGGCGGCGAAACGGTGTGGATGGACGGCCCCCTGACCTTGGCCGTACGCCATGGCGGCATCTGCTATCTTGACGAGATCGTCGAGGCCAGAAAGGACACCACCGTGGTCATCCATCCCCTGGCTGATGACCGCCGCGAGCTGCCCATTGAGAAGAGGGGGGAAATCTTGAGTGCCCCACCTGAGTTCATGCTGGCCCTGTCCTATAATCCAGGCTACCAATCAGTGGTCAAGGACCTCAAACCCTCCACCCGCCAGCGCTTTATTGCCCTTGAACTCACCTATCCAAGCCCGGACATTGAGGCGGAAATTGTCCAACATGAGGCCGGGGTCAGCAAAGAAGAAGCCGAGAAACTGGTGCGCTTGGCCGAGATGACACGCAGTCTGGAGGATGCCGGGCTCCAGGAAGGGGCCAGCACCAGGCTGCTCATCCATGCCGGCACCTTGATCAGGAGCGGCATTGCCCCGCGCCAGGCCTGCAAGGTGACGATCAGCGAGCCCTTAAGCGATGACCATGAGCTGGTGGCTGCCATTGACGAGATGATCAGCTCCCTCTACTGACCCATATAACAAACTTTCTACTTTCACCACAGAGGCACAAAGACATTCTTTTTAATACCTCCTTGAGGGGTACAAAGGTTTTTCCTCTGTGCCTTTGTGCCTCTGTGGTGAAAAAACGATCTCTCTTCGGCATCCAAGAACTTTTACCCTCAGGCGTAAAGGATAATAACGGCATGGATTCTTCATCTGATCATAGCACCGCCCAAAAGCTCTATGGGGTCATCCCGGCAATAGAGCTTAACAGCTGGGAGAGCGAAGAACTGCTCGACTGTTTGACTGAGCTCTCGGACTCCCAGCAGGATTTTCTGTTGCACCAGATTTCCGTCATCTGGCCGGTGAGCCATTCCCTCTGTCTGGCCTTTCTTGAGGCGGTTCGTCCGGCCTTAAGTTGTCTGGATAAAGAGCAATTCGCCACGTGGGTTCGAGGTATTCTTGATCGCTATGAGTCCCAGGGCCTTCAAGAAGCCAGACGCTTCATGCATGATCTCGATAACCATTTTATCTGCACCTTAAAAGGCCAAACCGGCCTGCTGCTCTCAACAATCAAAAACCGCCTCAGCCTCTATCTGCGCGGGGTGGCCGGTCGGCCCTTTGACCTTGAAACAGCTCCTTTGCCAGGCACAGACACAACCTCCATCTTTCTCCCTCGAAACAGCACCCTCTTTGGCAACGTTGATGCCAATTTTCTGGTCTATAAATTACTGGCCTCACTGCAATGGGCCTTTATCCGGGGCAACCTTTATTGCCACGAGGTTGATGATGAAGAAGCCCTCTTTGCCAAACTTGGCCGCCCAATGCCTTCCGAGCCATGCTCTGCCATTTTCCTGACCAGATTTTTTGACTCCTTTGCAAAGCCTGAAACGGCCAAGGCCATTTATCACTTTCTGCAGAGCTTTCGCGCCCTCGCCTTTCTGCAAAAAAGGCTGCCCGGTCTCATGCGCGACAGTCAGATCTATTTCCGTACCATTGCTGCTGAGCTGTCCGTAAACCTGCACCAAAATGAGCTTTTGAGCGCTGAGTATGCCTTTATTCTTAAGCACCTGTGCCACAATCTGCCTCTGGAGTTGCCCTCCGGCCCCGGCTGGCACGAGTGCCGCCCCTCAGCCTGGTGGCAGGATAGGGACCTGATTTTTGTCGATACCAACCGCATCTATGCGACAAGCAAAGACAGCTCAGATCGGCCCCTTGCCCAGCCCCCTTATTTCCTGGGCAGTTTTCTGGTGGATAAAGCCCATGCCCGGCGGCTCTCCCGCCGTAAGGAGGTCGAGCAGCAGTTCATCGAGGCCCTGTCCATCCGCATCCTGCCCGCGCTTAGCAAAAAAGATGCGAAGAGCCCGCAGGAATCTCCCACAGCGGAGCGTCCTCAGCAGCCAGACAGCGGCGCCAACCTCACCATCCGCCTGCCTGAGCCGCCGGATGATCAGGACAAAATAGAACCAATCCATGACCGGGTCGTCCGCCATATCCGTCTGGATGATCAAAAAATAGATCTGGACCACAAGCTCCAGGAACTGGGCCGCGAGATCATGGACGATCTGGGCAATTTACCCCAGCTCTACATTGACAGTGCCGCCCAAATGGCGGCAGGCCGCAGCTATGAGCCGAACATGAACACCCCTGAACAGGAGGGTACGGCCCTTAAGGGTGCTCTTTTGTACGATGAATGGGATTTCAGGCGTCAGGGCTTTCGCCATGACTGGTGCCATCTTCTTGAAAAAAATATCCACCCCAGCGGCGGCACCTTTATCAGCAGCGCTTTGAGCGAACATCGGGGCGTCATCAAACAGCTCAAGAGACAATTTGAGCAGATGCGCAGCCACCACCGTTTTGTGGGTCGGCAGCGCGACGGCGACGACATTGACCTTGACGCCCTCACCGAGGCCCTGGCCGATCGTCAGGCTGGCCTGCCCCCTTCCGAGCGTCTCTTTGTCCGCCAGCTGCGCGATCAGCGCGATATCGCCGCCCTTTTTCTGGTGGACATGTCGTCCTCCACCGAAGGCTGGGTGGGTAAGGCCATCAAGGAATCCTTGCTGGTGATGGCCGAGGCCATGGAGAGTCTGGGGGATCGCTACGCCATCTACGGGTTTTCCGGCATGCGCCGCACCCGCAGCGAGGTCTTCAGGGTCAAGGAGATGGAGGAGCCTTATAATGAAACCGTGCAGGGGCGGATTGCGGCACTCGGCCCCAAGGATTATACCCGGATGGGGCCGCCCATCCGCCATTTCAGCAAAATTCTGGCAAAGGTAGAGGCCCGGATTCGCTTGCTGATCATCCTCACCGACGGCAAGCCCGAGGATTATGACGATTACAAAGGCGAATACGCCATTGAAGATACGCGCCACGCCCTGATCGAGGCCAAGAACGCCGGCATCCACCCGTTCTGTATCACCATCGACCATAAGGCCCAGGACTACATCTCCCACCTCTTTGGCGAGGTAAACTATCTCTTTATTGATGACGTCAAGAAGCTGCCCAGGCGCATGCCCGACATGTACCGCATCCTCACCAGCTGAGCCCTTTATCGAGCAAGACGATTACCCGTCAGTCAGCATCAAGAACTCCACGGATCAGCCGGGCCAGCTCTTGGCCAGACAAGGGCTTCATGGCAAAATCCCGGATGCCGACCGCCTTTGCTTTTTCAGCAGTGATGGATGTGCTGTAGCCGGTGCAGAGGATAATGGCCTGATCCGGTTTTATCTCCAAGAGCTGCTGGGCCATCTCCGCGCCAGACATGCCCGGCATGGTCTGGTCCGTGATCACCACCTGGAATGCATCGGGCTGCGCCTGAAATATTGCTAAGCCCTCCTCGCCACTGGCGGCAATGGTAACCTGATAGCCCACGCCTTCCAGCATCCTCTGGCCCATCTTGACAATGGCCTCCTCATCATCCACCAGGAGAATGGATTCCGTGCCGATATAGGGCTTCTGGTCAATCTTTTCAGGCGCCAATGGCCGAACTGTGACCTTCGGGAAAAAAACATCAAAGCAGGTTCCCACACCAACGGTACTGGAGACGAGGACCACACCACCATGGTCGGCCACGATACCATGGACCACAGAGAGTCCCAGGCCGGTACCCTGCCCCATCGCCTTGGTGGTAAAATAGGGCTCAAAGATATGCTCCAACACCCGGCGGGGGATACCCGTGCCGGTATCACGCACCGTCAGCCGGACATAGGTCCCGGGCGCCAACTCGCGGGGCCTGGCCTCATCATCCCCGGCAAAGGCAACCTCATGGATGCCGATGGTCAGGGTACCGCCATGCTCCGCCATGCCATGGGCGGCATTGGTGCAGAGGTTCATCAACACCTGATGAATCTGGGTGATGTCGGCCAGGATAAGACCGACATCTGGCGCAATATCCTGGCTGATGGCGATATTGACCGGCAGGCTGGCCCGCAACAATTTCAAGGTCTCTTTAACAAGTACCGTCAACTCTTGCGGAGAACGGCTGGCCTCGCTCTGGCGGCTGAAAGAAAGGATCTGCTTGACCAACTCCTTGGCCCGGTTGCCGGCCAAACGGACCTGCTCGATACTGTCTCGTACAGACCCCTCTTCCGGCATGTATAATAATGCCAATTCACTAAACCCGAGAATTGCGGTGAGAATATTATTAAAATCATGGGCAATGCCGCCGGCCAGGGTGCCCATGGCCTCCATCTTCTGGGACTGGCGCAGGGCCTCCTCGTTGCGTTTCCTTTCGCTGATATCCTCGGCAATCCCGGCATAGCGATACACATCGCCACGTGCATCGTGCACCGGAAAGATCCGGGCTGAAATCCAGCGCAAACTGCCATCCGGCCGGCTAATCCGGAACTCGGGCAGGTACATTTTCTCCTGGGGATTATCGCCAATGGCCTGTGTCACCCTCTCCCGATCTTCTGGGACAATGCTCTCCAGCACCGCCATGGGATCGGCAAAGAGGCTTTGGCACGTCCTGCCCCAAATGGTTTCATAGGCCTGGCTCACGTACTGCAGACTTTTGCTTTTGCGTGATATAATCCAGAAAACCTCCTGAATATTTTCCGCCAGCTGTCGGAATTTCTCCTCACTTTTTTCAAGACGGACCTCCATGAGCTTTCTAGTGGTTAGGTCTCGACTGATACCGATCAGCCCCAAAACCTCTCCGCCCGGACCATAAAACGGCGTCTTCAGGGTCTCAAGGAGCACACGGCGGCCATCCGGATAATCCACCCACTCCTCGTTGGTTTTGGGCTCTCCACTCCTCAGCATTTCCTGGTCTTTTTCCCGGAAAAATTGTGCAACGTCTTGGGGGAAAAAATCAAAATCCGTTTTGCCGACAATATCCTCTTCGGGATGACCGGTAAACGCGCAGAAAGCGCGGTTGCCACCCAGGTAAACACTGTCTCTATCCTTGTAGAAGATAAGGTCGGGAATGGAATGGATAAGGCACTCAAGCAGGGCCTTGGAGTTCGCCAGTTCAACCTCGGCTCGCTTCCGCTCAGTGATATCCTGGATGGTTCCCATGATATTGGTGATCTTGCCCGCAGCATCAATGCTGACGATACCATCCTCCTGGACATAGCGCGTCTGGCCATCATCCTTACAGACAATCCGGTATTCCTCGTGATAGGGGGCCTTGTCGGCCACGATTCTCGCAGTCAAGGCCTTAAACTGTTGCTGGTCTTCGGGATGGATGCAACTCAGATACATCTCATAGGTGCCGTCATACTCCTCCTGAGAGATACCGGTAATACTGTAGAGCTCGTCCGACCAGGTGGTGACACCCGTCACCAGATTCCAGTTCCAATTGCCAATATGGGCAACGTGCTGGGCTCGCAACAGCACCTCATGACTGCCCACGAGATCGTCATAGGTCTTTTTGAGTTTGCGGCGCATATCGTTGATGGCGGCAACCAGCTCATCCAGCTCATCAGGGCCACGCAACACCCTGCTTACGCGCCTGATCTCGAGGTTTTCCGGAAAATCAGCCAGGCGAAAGGACCGGGCATACTCGGCAAGAGTAGCCAGATGTCGGGTGATGACAAACTGGACCACCAGAAAAATAAAACTTGCAAGCATGAATACCTTCACGGCCTCGATGACAAGAATATTGATGGCCTGATCGATCATCCGCTGCTCGATGCCAACCAGAGAGGCTACAACTTCCAAGGTGCCGAGCTGATGGTCACGATCGCGGTAGACATAGACAAGGGGATACTCCTGACGGATGAGCCGCCCCTCTGGCAGGGCTCCCACCGCGTGAAGGGTCTCATTCTCATCATTTTTAATGACTGCATAGGCAATATCCGGCTGGCTAACAATACCCTCAAGCTGAGTCTGGATCGCCTTATCGTTCAGGGTCCAGAGGGCATTGCCAATACTCCCGACGTTGCTCACGCGAACAATCTCAAGCCGATCATCAATGGCAGCCACATCCTTGCGATACTCCCAAACGACATGGCCCACCACCGAGAGCAGCGTAATGAGAACACCAAAGAGTCCGAGGTAGAGTAAGAGGCGTTTGGCTATTTTATTTTGCAGAAAGTTCATAGGAGTATGGGAATAAGTATGGGCGGCCTGGGTATCTAATTGCCCAGGGCTGTCATCCGTAAGCGGGCGATGGTGCCATCAGCCTCCATGTCCAGGAGGACCTTGGTAATCCTGGGCAGTAAGTCAGCATGGCGCGGGTGCAACTGCATATGAAGCGCCCTTTGCGCCAGAGGGGGCTCAAGAACATGGATACCCTCCACCCCCTGGTTGTCAATGACCTGCAGGCCGGAGCGATAGCCCAGGGTGGCAATATCGATGCGGCCCAGATCCAGCATCTTGAACAAAGCCTCCGGGCTGTCTACCATGGTATAGCCGGCAGGCTCGACCTTGGCCACTCCGTCCACCAGGATCTTCCAGCCCGTCACCACCCCGACGCTGTATGGCTTGAGGTCCTGCCAGTTCCTGATCTGGAGGGCAGGATCTTTCGTAAAGGCCGAGAAGGTGGCGGTGTAAAAACTGACCGGCACGGAAAGAAGGCCGGGGTAATCGGCACGTATGGCGTCGGGAATGCGGCAGCACTCGGCATCATCTATACCGCGATTGACAAGCTGCAGGGATCTTTCCGCCGACATCACCTGAAAAAATACCGGGATCTGCAGCCGACCAAAGGCCTCCTCAACAACCAGCTGAAAAAATGTGGAGACGGGTGGCGTAAAGCCGGTGTTCACCACAAAAATTTCCTGGCCTGAGGCTGACCCCATCGTCACAAAGATCACCATAAAAACTGCAAGAACAAACTTCATAGCTACCCCGATCAATTGTCAGTGATCTATAACGCCCTTATCCACTTGATTCCCTTCAGCTTGCCGCAAAATCCCACGCAAAGTCAAGGTGGAGTCAGAATCGGCATGACCAGCAGACCTAGCTGTTGTGCCCCCCTGCTCCTTAATTCGAGCCAAGCGGATAAAAAATTTGAGTTGTTGTGCTGTGCCATATAAGATTTCCCTAGAGTCAGTTTCTGACAGGAGAGCGTGATGATCATCGGTGTCCCTAAAGAGATCAAAGAAAAGGAATTTCGGGTGGCCATTGTACCGGCCGGGGTCAAGGCCTTAACCGAAGCTGGCCACACCGTGGTGGTCGAACAGCACGCCGGCGAGGGCAGCGGCATTGCCGATGCAGAGTATAAACAGACCGGCGCCACCTTGGTCTCCTCAAGCCGGGATGTATACGGCCAGGCGGAGCTGGTTATGAAGGTCAAGGAGCCCCTGGGCCCTGAATTGCCGCTGCTGCGGGCTGGCCAGATCCTCTTCACCTATCTTCACCTTGCTCCGGCCCCGGAGCTCACCGACAGTCTTATAAAAAGCAAAGTCAGGGCGGTGGCCTATGAAACGGTGCAGCTCGACAATGGTTTTCTACCCTTGCTCTCCCCCATGAGTCAGGTGGCTGGCCGCATGGCTATTCAGGAAGGCGCCCGCTTTCTGGAGAAAGAAGCAGGCGGGCGCGGTGTTCTGCTTGCCGGGGTTCCCGGGGTGCCGCCTGGCCATGTCACTATTCTTGGCACTGGCACGGTGGCCACCAACGCCGCCCAGATGGCCATCGGCCTTGGGGCGCATACCACCATCCTCGGCCGCAACTTAAGAAGACTGGCGGAGCTCGACGCTCTGCATCAGGGCCGCCTCACCACCTTGGCGTTAAACCAACATAATATAGAAGAAGAGCTGCGGCAGGCCGATCTTCTTGTGACCGCCATCTACATCCCGGGCGGGCGGGCGCCAAAGATAGTGAGCCGTGCCATGCTCAGCCTGATGAAAAAGGGCTCGGTGATCGTTGATGTGGCCATCGACCAAGGTGGCTGCCTCGAAACATCCCGCCCAACCTATCATTCTGCCCCGGTATTTGAGGTGGACGGCATTCTCCACTATTGTGTTGCCAATATGCCCGGGGCGGTGCCCTGGACATCGACCAGGGCCCTCACCAATGCCACCCTGCCCTATTGTCTGGCCATGGCCCACAAGGGTCTTGAGGCTGCCGCCCGTGAAGACCGCGCCCTGTACCGGGGTATCAATATTTTTGACGGTCGCTTAGTCAGCCAGCAGGTTGCTCAGTCACAACAGAGAGTATGGCAAGAACATAATCTGTAAAAAGCATTAATAATCATTCTTACCAAACCAGTTTATACCCTGCAAGGAGTAAACTTGAACTCAGAGGAGGAATCTATGGCAGAAGAAGGAAACGTCGGCTGTGCCAGACCCACCGGCGGCCTGGTCGGCGAAGAGACCGAAACTACACAAGAACAAGCAGCTTCCCAACAACCAAAGGAGATAAGAAAAATGTTAATGGTCGGCAAAAAAGTGCCTGATTTTACGGCACCGGCATATCATAAAAACGAATTTACCAATGTTAAACTCTCAGATCACCTGGGCAAATGGGTGCTGCTTTGTTTCTACCCGGGCGATTTCACCTTTGTCTGAGCCACCGAGATTTCAGCGGTCGCTGAAAAATATCCTGAATTCCAGAAGCTCGGTGTTGATGTTCTGTCCATGAGTATCGACAGTATGTTCGTTCACAAGATGTGGAATGATGATGAGTTGAGCAAGATGGTGGAGGGCGGCGTGCCCTACCCCATGCTCTCGGATGCAGGCGGCAAGGTTGGTGCTGCCTATGGGGTGTATGATCCGGATGCCGGTGTTGAAACCAGGGGCCGCTTCATCATTGACCCAGATGGCGTTCTCCAAGGCTATGAGGTGCTTACCCCGCCGGTGGGCCGCAATGTCAACGAGACCCTGCGCCAGGTCCAGGCCTTCCAGCTCGTCCGCGACAGCAAGGGCGGTCAAGCCACCCCTTCCGGCTGGATGCCAGGTAAAGCCACTCTGCAACCCGGTATCAATCTGGTGGGCAAGGTCTGGCAGGAATGGAAAACAAAGCAAGCCTTTGAATAAACCGTTTCAATGTGCGACAATACAAAACGCCATTCTTTCCCTTGGGCGACAAGTATGGCGTTTTGTATTCATAAAACTTTTTCAAAAAGGAAACACCATGACTCCTTCCCGCAGTAAAACCGTGCTCTTTGCCTTTCAGGGTGACCCCATGTGTTTTGTCCACGTCCTCCTCAATGCCATTGACCTCCACGAACGGGGCCGGGAGGGCAAAATCGTTATTGAAGGGGAGGCTATCCAACTGGTTGCCGATATGGCATTAGACAGCCATTACCTCCACGCCCTGTATGCCAAGACCAAAGAACTTGGCCTCATTGACGCCGTCTGCCAGGCCTGCGCCACCAAACTGGGCGCCCTGGAGGATATCAAGTTTGAAAATCTTCCCCTGGTGAGCGACATGAACGGCCATCCCAGCATGGGCCGATACATTGACGAGGGCTACGAGGTCATCACCTTTTAAAGCTGAGTTGAGCAGTCTGTCTGCTCAAACGAAACTTATGCCCTTGTGGTATAAAGCTCAAGTTGAGCAGTCTGTCTGCTCAAACGAAACTTATACCCCTCAAGGGGGTACTGAAAAGAGTGCCCTTGTGGTATAAGTACGGTTAACCCCGACCAGGCCTCTTTCATCAATGAAACCTCTCATAAAAACTCTTGCTCTCGCCCTCGGCCTCGGCCTTTTTCTCTGGCTCACCGATGCCCTTTTTGAGCACTTCATCTTTTCCAAAGGATCCTTCCTTGATGTCTTAATTTTCGATGTCCCACGCCATGAACTCTCCAGCAGAATCCTCACCCTCATCTGTTTTATTATTTTTGGATATATCAGCGGCCGCATTCTTGCCCTGCAAAAAGAGACCGCGCGGAAACTTGATGCGGCGCTGGATTTCCCTCAGCAGCTGATCAACTCGAGCCCTGTGCCTATTTTCTACCAGGATATCAACTATCTCTACACCGGATGCAACAGCAGCTTTACAGACTTTTTTAGCTTTTCAAATGAGGACTTGATCCGCAAAAACATCCATGATCTTGTGCCCAAGGAGATTGCCGACATCTTCCAGGAAGTGGATGCCGAGCAATCGGGAAAGCCGCTGGTGCAAATTTACGAGTTCGATGTCCAGCATTTCAGCAAGGGTACGCGCCATGTCATCTTTCACAAAGCCACCTTTCACAACCCGGAAGGCAAGGTGACCGGGCTTATCGGGACTATGCTTGATATCACGGAAAGGACAGAGGCTGAAAAGGAAAGAGAGACGCTGACTCTCGAACTTCAGGAAGCCTTGGACAAGATCAAGACCTTAAGTAGTTTCCTGCCCATCTGTTCTTCCTGCAACAAAGTGCGTGACGACCACGGCCAGAAAAACCAGATTGAAGAGTATCTCCAGAAGCATCCCGACACGGAACTCAGCCACACCACCTGTCCTGACTGTATGCGCAAACTCTATCCTGATTTCGCCGAAGAAATGGCCGCCAAATAATATCCCCTACTCCACCGCCAAGGCCAGGATTTCAGCAATCACCCCTTTCGTGTAGACGGCGCCGATTCCCCACAACGTGGCAAGGTCTGCGGCATTAGCAGCGATCAGCGCAATATCCCCCCCGGCAATGCCGGCATCCTGCAAACGAACAGGGACTCCGATTTCCTGAAACCATTTTTCCAGGGCATTGATCCCAGCCTCGGCACCCTGCACCCCGAAAATCTTATCGGCAAAACGCTCGAACTGGGCAGGATGCTGCCGGCTGTACCAGCGCATCCAGGCTGGCATAACAATGGCCAATCCGGCCCCGTGGGCAATATTATACAGCGCGCTTAACGAATGCTCGATCATGTGATTGGGAAAGGCGTAGTCGCCGACACCGGTGGGGGTCAGGCCGTTGAGGGCCAGGGTGGCCGCCCACATGAATTCGGCCCGCGCCTCATAATTATCAGGGTCCTTGTGGATCACATTATGGCTGGCAATCACTGTCTTAATAATGCTCTCCACCAGCCTATCCTGCAGCCTGCTCCCCGGCTTCTTGGTAAAATAGGCCTCAATGACATGGGCAATGGCATCCACGGCGCCGTAGCTTGAGTAATCCGGCGGCACTGAGCAGGTTAACTCCGGGTTAAGAATGGAGACCCTGGGATAGGTAAAAGGCGACGATATATTATACTTTTGCTTGGTCTCTTCATTAGTGACCACGCTGTTGCCGTTCATCTCGCTGCCGGTGGCAGCCAAGGTGAGGATGGTATAGATGGGCAGGGCAGCAGTGACTGCCGTGCCGATAAAAAACTGCCAGACATCACCCGCTGCCAGGGCACCCACAGCAATGGCCTTGCCCTCATCCAGCACCGAACCGCCACCCACCGCCAGGATCGCATCCACCTTCTCCGCCTTGGCAAGGGCCACCCCTTTTCTGGCATGGGAAAGGACCGGATTGGAAACCACGCCGCCGAACTCGACAAAAGAAACAGCGCTCAGGCCCAGGTTAGCCTTAACCCGATCAAGCAGACCAGATTTTTGCACCGACTGGCTGCCGTAAACCAATAGCACCTTGGCAATACCGGCAACTTTGAGCACAGCACCGATACTCTCCTCCTGATTACGACCAAAGATAATCCTGGTGGGATTATGAAACTCAAAATCATACATGGCTATTCTCCCTTATGGCATTGTGGCTGATGAAAGAAAATCAACCTTCAAAAACTTTTTTAACAGCGGCAAAATCGTCATCGCCCAGACCTAAAACCAGGGCCTGTTCATAAAGTTCCCGCACCCGATTACCCAGGGGAACTTCTGCCTGGACATCCTCAGCTGTCGTACCTATAAAGTTAAGATCTTTGAGCATATGCTTCACCGGAAATCCGGCCGGATAGTCGCCCTGTTTCAACATGTCGGCCTTGGCCTGAAAAAACCCGCAGCCAAGGGGACCGGCGAGAACGGTATCAAGCACCTCGGAAGCGGAGAACCCGCATTTTTCACCCAGGGTGACTGCCTCGCCAAGACCGCTCAACATGATGCCAAGGAGCAGATTGATCACCATTTTCATACTGGTTGCCTGCCCCATCGCCCCACAGTGTACCAATTTCTTGCCCATGGCCACGAGATAGGGAGATACCTCCTCAAGCCGTGTTGCGTCTCCTCCGGTCAAAATAACCAGAGACCCGGCAGCGGCAGCATCGGTTGAACCAGAAACCGGGGCCTCAAGAAAGGTCACGCCCTGGGCCAGGAGCCGACCGGCCAGCTCCCGATTATAGGCGGGCGGCACGGTGCTCATATTGACGATAATCTCGCAGCCTGATCCTGCACCGACAAGACCCTGCTCGCCCCACAACACCGCTTCAATGGCCTCAGGCCCGGTGAGCATCATAAAGACGAGACGCGCCTGTTGTCCTAAACCCAGGGGCGTCGAGGCCACGAAAGCGCTCTCACCGGCCAGCCTTTCCGCCTTGGCAGGTGTCCTGTTATAGAGCGCAACCTCGAAACCGGCGGTAATGAGACTGGCTGCCATCCGCGATCCCATCAAACCAAGGCCAATAAAACCTATCTTTTCAGTCATGATATTCTCCTAGAGCAACGGGCAGGTGATTTACAAGAATAGCAAAAAAAGAAGGGTGATGGCCACAGGCAAGATATTTTTCTATCGTAACTGTTTATATTGCCCTGAAGGATAAGAAATCACCCTTCGCCAGGCGCCGGGATCGCAATACCGGATCAGGAAGCAGCCCCTGAGCCTGGCGAAGGGCTGACGGGCAGAAACAGGGTGAGAACCACAGCAGTTAGGGCCAGGCTCGCGGCCAGAAGATAGCTGGTGGTAAAGCTGCCGGACATCTCGGCCAGAATCCCGGCGATAAAAGGGCCCAGCACCTGACCAAGGCCAAAGACAAAGGTGACAAAGGCAAAGACATGGACCGCCCGCTGCGCCCCGACATAATCGCCCACCATGGCCGCCATGATGGATGGCACACTCCAGACGACAATGCCGTAACAGCCGATGGAGAGGTAGAGAAAAATAGTACCCATCTTCAGGGCAATAAAGAGATAGGCCAAGGCCTGGATGGAAAAAACTGCAACCAGCGCCTTTTTACGACCAAATCGATCGGAAATGGTGCCGAATACCGGCCCGGAAAATAGACTCAAAAACCCAACCCAGGCCCAGAAATTACCGGCCACGGCCTCGCTCATCCCCCACTCCCCAACCAGGGTGGTGACGATAAAGGTGGCATAAATCACATAGGTAAAGCCAAAGAGACAATAGATGGCTGCGCAATGATACAGAACGCCAGCGCGCACCGCCACCGGCTGAGCAAGGCTTGCCGCGTAACCGGCAACGTCAGCGGCAGTACTCCCCACCGACTGCAAACCGAGATCTTGGGGCCTATCACGCAAAACCAGAGAGCAAATGACCGCCACCACCAGAACAATACCACCCAGGACATACCAACTCACACGCCAGCCATCATTGTTTACGGAGTTGAGGTAGGGAACCAGCTTGCCGGACAATATAATGGCAAAACCGCTGCCGATGACGACAAAACCGGCAGCCCTGCCCCTCTTGCTACTGGTAAACCAAACCGACATCAAGCCCATGATGGAGACATTGGCCAGGGCACTGCCCATACCCGTGAGTATATAAAGAAGAGCGATGAGGTAGAGGTTGCTAGCTTGGCCAATGAGCAGCATGGACAGCCCCACCATCAACAGGGAGACACCGATGACCTTGCGGGCGCCAAACCTGGTGGAAAGACGACCGCAGACCAACACCGCCACAAGATAGCCGACAAAATTCGCCGTACCAATAAAACCCATCTGGGCGTAGGAGAGATGAAGGGCCTCGCCCATGGACGGCAGCAGCATACCCAAAGCAAAACGGCCCAAGCCAAGACAGGCAAAGACGCATAAGGTTCCACTCGCCACCACATACCATCCGTAATGGATGACTGACATTGCTTGTCGCTCTCTCTTGTGCATGGGAGCCATCATAAATCATGGCCTTAAAAAAACCAGGTAAAACACCGACTGCACCTCGTTTTATCTCCCCCGTGCAACACAGCCTTGCGCTTAACCTTATAAGAAAATGCACCTGGAGAAAATATAATTGACAACCACCACCAAATTCCATATTATCTGTAAATAATAATTATTACTACTTATGAGGCGCTGTGAAACATCCAAACAAACATGATCTGTTAGTTCTTCTCACAGAATTCGAAAATGCCTGCCGGAAGGCTGATCTAAAGGTGACTCACCAGCGCCTGGAGATTTTTCGTGAACTTGCACAGGCTCATGATCATCCTTCTGCCGAGATGCTTTACAATCGCATTATAAAAAGACTGCCGACCATCTCCCTTGACACGGTATACAGGACCCTGGCTACCCTTGAGAAACATGGTCTTATTACCCGGGTGCAGACCCTGGAAAGCCAGGCCCGCTTCGAGGCCGAAATGATACGGCATCATCATGCCGTCTGCCGTAAATGCGGGGCGATTACCGATTTCAGCTGGAATACTTTTGATGAGGTCCAGGTCCCTGCAGAGTTGAGCGGCTGGGGAAGAATCACCAAGAGAAATGCCATTCTTGAGGGGATTTGTAACGACTGCGTTAAGGGAAATTAGACTGTTGGCTAAACCCTTTTTTTACCCTGCCATTAAGAATGGTTACTATTAAGGAAAGAAGTGCAGCAAATAAAACTTCCAATTTTTATCCTCATTATTATAGAATGAGCGGATCACAACCTACCCAACGATAAGGAGGAATTTTGATGAGCGAGAACAGCAAGTGCCCGGTAACAGGCAAAACAAGCAAACAAGTAGCTGGCAGCGGCACGTCCAACAAGGACTGGTGGCCAAAGCAGTTGCACCTTAACATTTTGCACCAGCACTCCACCAAGTCCAATCCCATGGGCGAGAAATTCAACTACGCTGACGAATTCAAGAAACTCGATCTGCAGGCCCTGAAGAAGGACCTCTATGCGCTGATGACCGACTCGCAGGACTGGTGGCCGGCCGATTGGGGACATTACGGCGGCCTCTTCATCAGGATGGCGTGGCACAGCGCAGGCACCTACCGCCTGGGCGACGGCCGTGGCGGTGCGGGCTCCGGCAATCAGCGCCTGGCGCCTCTCAACAGCTGGCCGGACAACGTCAACCTCGACAAGGCACGCCGGCTACTCTGGCCGATCAAGCAGAAATACGGCCGCAAGATCTCCTGGGCCGACCTGATGATCCTCACCGGCAACTGCGCGTTAGAGTCCATGGGATTTAAGACCTTCGGCTTTGGCGGTGGCCGTGAGGACATCTGGGAGCCGGAAGAAGACATTTACTGGGGTGCCGAAGAGGAATGGCTGGCTACGAGCGACAAGCCCAAGAGCCGTTACACCGGCGACCGGAATCTGGAAAACCCCCTGGCGGCCGTACAGATGGGTCTGATCTACGTGAACCCCGAAGGCCCGGACGGCAAACCGGATCCGGTCGCCTCCGGCCGTGATGTCCGTGACACCTTTGCCCGCATGGCCATGAACGACGAAGAGACCGTTGCCCTGGTTGCCGGCGGCCACACCTTCGGCAAATGTCACGGCGCCGGCCCTGCGTCCCATGTGGGGCCTGAGCCAGAAGCGGCCGGCATTGAAGAGCAGGGTCTCGGCTGGAAGAGTACTTTCGGCAGCGGCAAAGGCGGTGATACGATCAGCAGCGGCATCGAGGGCGCCTGGAAGCCGAACCCGACTAAATGGGACATGGGCTATCTGAAGGTATTGTTCAAATATGAATGGGAACTGGTTAAGAGCCCGGCCGGCGCCAATCAGTGGCTGGCCAAGGACGTGGACGACGAGGACATGGTGGTTGACGCGGCCGACCCGTCCAAAAAGCACCGGCCGATGATGACCACAGCGGACCTCTCACTGCGCTTCGATCCAATCTACGAACCGATTGCCCGACGCTACCAGCAGAACCCCGAGGAATTCGCCGATGCCTTTGCCCGGGCCTGGTTTAAGTTGACCCATCGCGACATGGGGCCCCGCTCGCGCTATCTTGGCCCAGAGGTCCCGGCTGAGGAACTGATCTGGCAAGACCCGATGCCCGCAGTCGATCATAAGCTGATCGATGCGAAAGACATCACCGCGCTCAAGGCGAAGATCCTTGCATCAAAGCTGTCTGTCTCCCAACTGGTCGCAACCGCCTGGGCGTCGGCATCCACATTCCGTGGCTCCGACATGCGCGGCGGAGCAAACGGAGCGCGTATTCGGCTGGCGCCGCAAAAGGATTGGAAGGTCAACCAGCCAGAGCAACTGGCGAAAGTGCTAAAGACCCTTGAGGGAATCCAACAGGAGTTCAACAAGGCCCAGTCCGGCGGCAAGAAGGTGTCCCTTGCCGACTTGATTGTCCTGGGCGGATGCGCAGGCGTTGAGCAGGCTGCAAAAAACGGGGGTCACGCTGTGACCGTTCCCTTCTCTCCGGGACGTACCGATGCCTCGCAGGAGCAAACCGACGTGGCATCATTTGCCGTACTCGAACCAGCGGCAGACGGGTTCCGCAACTACCAGAAAACCAAATATGCTGTGGCGGCAGAAGAGCTGCTGATTGATCGGGCCCAACTGCTGACCCTGACCGCTCCTGAAATGACCGTTCTTATTGGCGGTATGCGCGTCTTGAATGCCAACTTCGGACAGACCCAGCATGGCGTCTTCACCAAGCGACCAGAGACACTCACCAATGACTTCTTTGTGAATCTGCTCGACATGGGCACAACGTGGAAGGCAACCGCAAAAGACGATGACCTATTTGAGGGGCGTGACCGCAAGAGCGGCAAACTCAAGTGGACCGGCACCCGCATCGACCTCATTTTTGGTTCGAACTCCCAGCTCCGGGCCTTGGCAGAAGTCTACGGATGTGATGACTCCCAGGAAAAGTTCCTGCACGACTTTGTCGCGGTGTGGAACAAAGTAATGAACCTTGACCGTTTCGACCTCGCCTGATCGGAGCAGAGACGTCTTCGAGGGCTTCTCAAGAAGGCGGCAAACAACCAGATGATCCGCTAGACGCGGGTCATCTGGTCTGATCAGCAATGCGTGCAACAAAAGAAACGAAGTATAAGACTGCTCATTTTGGTCATCAAATGAATACAGACAGACGCAAAAAAAACGCGCTCGTAATCCGGCCCGTTTGAATCAAATACCGTAGAGTTAGGCAACAATAGTTGTTGCCCAAAATATTTATTTTACAACCGCCTTCATATCAACTTTAAACAGAAAGGAAGAAGCAATGCCCAAACTGAAAGGATCTCAGACCGAAAAGAACATCCTCACCGCCTTTGTCGGCGAATCCCAGGCCCGCAACCGCTACACCTATTTTGCCTCCAAGGCCAAGAAGGAAGGCTATGTGCAGATCTCCGAGATCTTCACCGAGACCGCTGATCAGGAAAAAGAACATGCCAAACGCCTCTTTAAATTGCTGGAAGGCGGCAATGTCGAGATCTCCGGGACCTTTCCGGCCGGGGTCATCGGCACCACCAGCGAGAACCTGGCCGAAGCAGCGGCCGGTGAAAACCACGAGCACCTGGTGATGTATCCTGACTTTGCCAAGACCGCCCGCGCCGAAGGTTTTGATGATATCGCCGCCATCTTCCTGGCCATTGCCGTGGCCGAGAAACAGCATGAGAAGCGCTATGTGGAGCTCAAGGCCAACGTCGACACGCGCCAGGTTTTCCGGCGTGACGCAAAAATGACCTGGCGTTGCCGCAACTGCGGCTATGTCCACACCGCCAACGGCGCTCCGGACGTTTGCCCGGCCTGTGACCATGCCAAGGATCACTTCGAGCTCCTGGCTGAAAACTGGTAAGCCGAACCCGAACATACTTTCCCAAAAAACCCGACAGCGCCAAGCTTTCGGGTTTTTTTACTGGGACCAAACCTAATCAAAGACCAGGATTTAACCATTTCCTTAATCTTGACAAGGCCACCACACTCCCTTACTCTTATAAGATTCCATACAAAAAAAACTCTTTCGTAATGGAGGGTGCCAGCCTTGAACACCTCGCTTCACCTCGTCTGCCCTGCCTGCTCCACAAGAAATCGCATCCCAGCCAGCCGCCTGACCGATGGGCCTAAATGCGGCAAATGCAGCCAGCCCCTCTTTAACGGCACGCCGGTCAATCTGACGAAGCCCCTTTTCAACCGCCACATAAATGGTAACGACATCCCTGTCCTGGTCGACTTCTGGGCCCCCTGGTGCGGACCGTGCAAAATGATGGGTCCTGCCTTTCATCAAGCCGCAAGCCTCCTTGAGCCCAATATGCGCCTGATCAAGGTAAACACCGAAGAAGAACAGGCCCTGGGCAGCCAATTTGGCATCCAGTCCATCCCCACCCTGATGCTCTTTCGCCGAGGCAAAGAGATTGCCCGCCAGCCCGGAGCCATGGGAGCTGAGCAGATCGTCCAATGGGCCCGGCAACATGGCCAAGGAAGGTGAACTATGAAGGATCTCGACTTCCATAAAAAAGAAATCCAATCCACCATCTCCTCCCTCCAGGTCCTGATCGACAAACTCAAGGCCCTGGAGGAATCCTTCCTGAAACAGGAGGAGACCCTCTTTATTATTTCTGAATTCGCTAATGACTGGGAGTATTGGCAAGATGTGGACGGCAACTATAAATACGTTTCACCTTCCTGTGAACTCATCACCGGCTACAGCCCCAGCGACTTTTATCAGGACAAAAATCTCCTCAAAAAAATCATTGTCCCGGCCGACTGGCGAAAATGGCAGGACCACAGCCATATCATGGGCCAAGAAAACAGTGTCGAGCCCCTTGAATTTGAGATACGAACCAAAGATGGTGAACCAAAATGGATTCACCATGTCTGCCGCACCGTCACTAACAAGGCCGGTGACAACATGGGTATCCGTGGCAGCAACCGTGACATCTCAGAACTGAAAGCCCTCCAGGACGAACTCAAACATGTTGCCGGCCATGACCACCTCACCGGTCTGGCCAACCGTTCCCTTTTTTTGGAGCATCTCCAGCAACGCCTCAAAGACGCCTCCCGTGGGCATGACATGTTCGTCGTGGCCTTTATTGACCTCGACGGCTTCAAGGAGATTAACGACACCTACGGTCATGATGCCGGCGATCACGTTCTCAAAAGGGTTGCGGTTGAGCTGAAAATGACCTTGCGCCAAGATGATATTATCGCGCGTTTCGGCGGCGATGAGTTTGTCGGCATTTTCAAAATCAGTTCCAAAGCCGACCTTGCCACCATCAAAGACAAGATACTCAACAAGATAAGCACCGAGATTCAATGCTATAAATACGAGATCACCATCAGGTTCAGTATCGGCATGAGCATCTATCCCCTTGATGGCGTTTCCATGGACCAGCTCCTCAACAAGGCGGATGATGAGATGTATGCCATGAAGGCCCGCCACAAAGCGCAGCATAATAAAGCAAGGTGACCATGGGATACATCCTCAGTTACGGCAAGAGGAACACCTCGCAACCTCAACATTCTGCCTCGCCAAGGGCCAGCTCATAGGCCCGGCGGCTCTCGGCGTTAAAGCAGGTAAAGATCACCCTCTGCAAAGACGGGTAAGCAGCAAAGGCCTTCCTGGTCTCGGCCACGGCAATGTGGGCAGCCTTCTCTTTCGGGAAACCATAGACACCAGTGCTGATGGCCGGCAAGGCAACAGTTGCAATCTGGTGGTTGGCCGCCAAGGCAAAACAGCGCTGATAGCAGGAGGCCAACAACCGCTCCTCGCCGCCCTGGCCACCGCGCCAGATAGGGCCCACCGTGTGAATGATGAACTTACTGGGCAGCCTGTAGGCCTTGGTTATCTTGGCATCACCGGTCTCACAGCCCTTAAGCCCCCGGCACTCCTCCAAAAGCTGCGGCCCTGCCGCCCGATGGATGGCGCCGTCAACCCCGCCACCACCCAGCAGCGAGTTATTGGCGGCATTGACAATGGCATCAACCGGGAGAGCGGTGATATCGCCGTCAACAAGTTCAATGGTCATCACTTCCTCCTTGCTCAACTTCCCTGATTGGCCGTCCCTTTTTTAGAGCTGACAACGCTTGCCACCAAGCTGCCGATGGACAGCCCTTGGACGACAATGGAAAACACCACCACCGTATAGGTCATGATCAGGATCAGGTCCCTCTCCGGGCTCGTTGGCAGCGAAAGGGCCAGGGCCACGGAAATACCGCCCCGCAGCCCGCCCCAGGTCAATATTCTGATAACCTTGGGTGAAAAGGTACGCCAGCGTTTCAGGATAGTGATAGGGATGGCGACACTGACCAGCCGCCCAGCCAGGGTGATTACGATTGCCGCCAGCCCTAAAGCAATATTTAAGAGGCTGAAGTCGAGAATCATGATCTCCAGACCAAGCAGGGTAAAGAGGATGGCGTTCAAGACTGAGTCAAGGAGTTCCCAGAAGGTGTCGAGGTCCTTTCTGGTTTTTTCAGACATGGCAAATTTCCGGCCCCTGTTACCGATGAGCAGGCCAGCCACCACCATGGCAATGGGCGCTGACAGATGCAGCCATTCCGCCAGGACATAACCGCCAGTGACCAGGGCCAGGGTAATCATCACCTCCACCTGATAGTCATCAATCTCCTTCAGCATTCTGTAGGCCAGATAACCAATCCCCAAACCAAACAGGGCGCCGCCGCCGGCCTCCTGGATGAGCAGAAATCCGACATGGGAGGCGCTAAACTGTTGGCCGGCACTGACAATCTCCAGGATAACCAGAAAAATCACCACGCCAACGCCATCGTTAAAGAGCGACTCGCCCGTTATCTTGACCTCAAGACTCTTGGGGGCCTTGGCGGATTTCAGAATACTCAACACGGCAATGGGATCGGTGGGGGAGATCAAGGCGCCAAAGAGCAGACAATAGCCATAGGACATGGCCGCCGGAGTCAAAGCCAGGATATACCAGAGCACGGTGCCAATCAGAAATGTCGAGACAACAACGCCAACGGTGGCCAGGCTACCGATCACCCGGTATTGCCCCACCAGGTCATCAAAATTGACATGCAGGGCCCCGGCAAAGAGCAGAAAGCCCAGCATGCCATGCATCAGGGCCTGGTTGAAATCGATGCCAGCCAGAAGCTGCACCCCCCAGTCCTTGACGTCAGGGAGACTACTGCCCACCGCAATAAAGAGCAGGGAAAAAAGCAGGGCAATGATCATGATGCCAATGGTGGTGGGCAGCCTGACCGTGCGCGCATTCAGAAAACCAAAAACAGCGGCCAGGGAGGTAAGGATGGCGATAATCTCAAAAAAGGACATGGGGAAAACCTGTCTGTAAGCTGTACGGGAAATCAGGTCGTCCTCCCTTACTCTCTGGCCCGCAGGGAGAAAACGCCTAAACCATTATTGCCCACAGTTGATCATATTTCGAAAGCAAATCAAAGATCTAAGATCACGACCCGGCAAGGATTCCTGAGACCACCTGGCCAGCACCACCCTTGCCTCGGACATATAGGGAGGAAAATGACAGGAATGACCACGATCAAAAAACAGCCCGGCTTGATAAAGAAAGATTAGTTGATCATTCCACGCAGATGGCCCTTGCTTTTCCCCTGAACAATCTCTATGCCGCGCAGAAGGATGGCGCCGCCGGGGCCCGTAATTACCCAAAAGACTGGTTATGACACAAAAAAATGGCTGAGGTGGTGATAAAGATCATGCCAAGGGCCACCATCATTTGTCACTCTGTACGCCTGCTTTCACCCGCAATTTTCTAAAAAATTCCATTTCCCCGGAAAAACCCTCAATTTTTTTTCCTCAAAAAGTACGCCCAAGGGTAATTTTCCTGAAAAAAGGAAAATTACCCTTGCTAGTGCCGCGAAGCCCCTGCCACCAGAATGAAGATATTCGTATGAACCTGGTTTGTGCTCTGCGCCAGACCAAGTCTACTCGGAGGGTATCTGTTAGAATTTCCGGCGCATCCGACCAAAGAGGCGCCAAGACTGCTCTGGCAATCTTGTGTATCACGATCACCACCGCTAAGGAGGCTAATTAGCCGCTTGTTTTTCCTGGGTTTTCATCGCTCTTTCGGGTAGTTGGTAATTCTGGGAGAATTCCCTGACCAACCTATAGCGTTCAAGCAAGGTAAGCCTGGAATAGATGGGACTCAGCATCAAAATTTGCACAACGCTTCGGGCATTCATGTCCTTTTCCTCCTGGCAGGTGTGTCCTCTGACATCTTGTGAAACCTCTGCCGCATGATGCAACGGCCCGGCAGTAGCTCTCCCATAACCTGCTTTACCAGCACAACCCGTGCCAAACAGGGAATCCACCCCCTTAACTACACAAAAAAATCCTTTCAAAACGCCCTATTACCCTTTAAACTATGAATGCTCATTCCAATGTTCGCAAAAAAGTAAGGATAAGAACAGGCCACTCTCGCCATCCTAGCCACAGAGAGGGCTCATACCCTATCCTAAACAAATGATGAAACAACGAGCCGCTATTGCCTCAAAACGAGAACGATACCACGGTATCCTCCTCACCTGACCGAGACAACATTTTTACAATGGACCTTGTAGACCTAACCCCGTATTGCCCTTGGGCAAGGAGAACGCCATGGAAATATCTGACCCAAATTATCACCTGAAACTTCAGGAAATGTGTGATTGCTATCTGGATACCGATTTCAAGAAGAAGCTGCACGTTATGGCTGGCCAGAGCGCCGGTGATGTGGACGAGAACTCCATCAAATATCTCGCCCTGGCCATCATGTACAGTATCACGGAGAAGGCCTCCAAACTTTCCCTGCAGAAGAAGGAAGACAAGGTCAGTGCCAAGATGAAAACCGACACAGAAGAGATTACCCTGCCGCCACCATCAGCGCCCCAGTTTGACAAGATGGTGGAGATTATCCGGGCCATTCTCCATATCGAGGGAGATAAGGGCGAGATGGCCTTGGCCCTGGGACTGCGCAGCGGCGATCTTGAATTACAGGTCAAGACCAAACGTAAAGAGGACAAGGAATCCATCAAGATAGAATTCCCTGCCCTTTAAGAGTGCCTGAGATAAGACAAACAGCCTGGCCTTCACAGAAATATTTCTGTGAAGGCCAGGCTCCAGACAACATTACATCCCGTGCTTTTTTTCCTGACCAATAAAGGTGATCTCCACACTCCGTTCCCCACCATCTCCCGAGATGACAAGCAAGCCGGTATCGCCGGGCGACTTTTTCTTCACCGCATAGATCACATCAAAGTTATCGTGTACGATCTCACCATCAAAGCTGAGAATCCGCTCGCCCTTGGCAATGCCACCCATCTCAGCCACTGAACCGGGCATAACCCCTGCCACCAGAACTCCGGCCTCATCATCCTTGTCATCCAACAAAACACCCAGACGCACGTCCTGTCGTTTCAGAAGCTCATATTCCTGATAGACGACATAGTCCGCCTCAGGCATGGGAAATTGCGGCATCTTGACATCCATAAACTGCGCGTCCTTGCCTTCGGCAACCTTTATAGTTCTATTGCCGATGATGGTATAAGCGAGGGGCAGACGCCGAAAAACACGGCGGGGGATGCCAAAGCCGTACTCGACATGCCAGCCACCGGCAACCACCAGCATGTGCATGCCTGGATTAGCAAACAGATAGTCGGCAACCGATTGGGCCATGGTCTCATCCCACAGGGTCTGCCGGCGATGGAAACTATCCACCATCGTGCCTCCGCCGGCATGATCGGAAATCATGGCCTCAAGCATGGCACGCTGATAGGGATCACTCATATCCATCTCAGGCAACTGAGCCCGTACTTCCGGCGCCATTTCGGCAAGAGGCGTCATGCTGACCTGGCGCCCCAACTCCTTGTCCACATTAAGACCAATCACCGGGATGCCGTTATCACGACAAAACTCCAGCAAGGCCCGATAATATTCAAAATCAAAATTCCAGCCCTCAGTAAACCAGAGACTCTCACGCAGAAACTCCTTTTCGGTGAGCGAGCCCGCAACCCACCGATTCAAAACATCCTGCTGCTTGACTGTGAACATCTCCATGCCTAAGGCAACCTGGCCCGGATATTCTTTGGCCATGGCCTGCAAGGCCTCAAGCTGCAAACGATGGGACGACGGATTATCATGGAGCTCCCCCACATACACCAAGGGCTGCAAAACAGCATTGGCCAGCATCTGTTCCTTGCTTACATAATGGCCTGTCGCCATGTGCAGGATATCGCCCACCTGGGGCTCAACGGCTGGTTGATACGGCATCTCACTGTTCCATTTCGGCGTACTGGCACAACCGCCAAGCAGGAGGGCAAGTAGAAATATCACAAGGCTTCGAAAAATCATGGTTTCTTTTTATCCTTTTGGTTGGGGGGGGGAGAATGAATAAACATTGGGGAATCGGTTTCTTTATTCTAGAGAATACGAGTCCTAGAAACTTAAAAAGTTCGCAATGCAGCAATTTTCCGGGGACGTTCAAACTGAGCGCTCAACAACTCCTCAACAACCTGGCAACAATTCTACCTTATTTAATCAAACCATTTTAAACGATTTATTAGGACCTTACTCGTCAACTCACCAGTTATGAAGTCAGAAACTGACGAGTTTTCTTAAACCCATCCACTGGCCGATATATATATCCCACAGTCGCATCCCTGCAACCCCTTCTCGATTCATAAAGAATCTGCCAAGTTACAGATATCTTCTTCGAGGCCCCCCACCTAACAGTTGCTTTGGTATCACAATTGCAAGTGGCGTGACCAGTAACCCAACCACGAAAAAAACCCTTAATTAAGGGTTTTAGATACTACCTAATTATAAATACTTAAACAAAATGATGGAGGAAACATTCGCTACAAATCAGAACGTAACAATTGTCCGAGGATATTTTTTTTCTAGATAAACCACCCTCTCTAAGGGAGATTAAAATGAAAGAAAGAAAGAGTAAATTGGCACTTGTAGTAGCGTTATTTTTGGCTGGAGCAGCTTCTATGCTGCTCAACAACGAGGTTTATTCTGCTAAACCCGTTCCACCCCCCCCACCACCCCTACTGCCCCATGCAAATCTAATTACCAGCTATACCGGACCTGCGACCTGTCTTGGATGTCATCCGTCAACAATTGCCGATGAAATCTTTGGATCCGTCCATTTTCAGGTTCGCAGCGAAAGCGCCAAAATGGATATTCCAGGCGGCGGTGCCCACGGCATGATGGACAGAGCCTGCGGATTACCCGGCACAACGATGATGGCTAATAACTGGGCAGGAACAGCTATCTCTCCAGTTGATGGCATTACCACAAGGGATGATGGCTGCGGCAAATGTCATATAGCCTATAACCCCCCGCAATCGTACGCATCCTCAGCGGAAGCAATGCCGGACTTAGATTGTTTGCGCTGCCATGCCAAGGTTTACGGCGACGAATGGACACATCAAGAAAATATCGCCCTCTACGGTTCAAATCCAGACATCCAGGAGCGCCATGTTGTCACCCTGGAGGATGGCAGTAAAATCTGGACCCAGGACCGTTCTCTTATGTCAGCGCAATCTGTTGGTGAAGCGGTCAGTGTAGAAGCCTGTCTGCGTTGCCACGAGCATGGCTTATCCGGATATAAGCGGGCCACACCTTTTACACCGGAAACAGACCTGCATGCCAATAAAGGCATGCTCTGCACACAATGCCATACGGTCCTGCAGCATAAAATAGCGCGTGGCAACTACGTCACCGACGGCATGGCTACTGATTTGCCCGATATTGAGGTGGAATGCATCAACTGCCATAGCAGTACCACTCCCCATGCTGTATCGTCCTTTTCACCATATCTTAACCGGCATATTAAGAACGTCACCTGCGAAACGTGCCATATCCACCAGATGGAAGAGACTAACAGGAACATCCACCGCCGGGCCTGGGCGCCCTTTACCATGGACCCCTCAACCGGCACCTGGGACATTACTCCAGCAACCACTAACGGTCTTGAATATCCTGATTTCTGGGACGCCTACACGGAATACCTGCCAGCGACCAATGCCAGACCTGATATCCGTTGGTTCAATGGCGGGGCATCCATGCTTGCCCAGCCTTATGGCAGCTTTGAAGACCGCCGCAGTAATGGCGGAGATGCCCGTCTCTTTGCTTTCAAACCTTTTGTAAGCGGCATGCTCTTTGATGCTGGATGGCTACCGGGGCCGCAATCAGACCCAAGTTTCGATCCATTGCATGGCACCTGGCCCTTTTCAATGAAATATTTCTATGAAGCGAACTGGGCAAAATTCCTGCAGTTCGGGTTTATTGATTCCCAATATCCAACGCCAGCGGATTATTTTACTGCCCGTCCGGACATGGCTGCTATGCTCAACAATTTCCCAATGATGCTGCAGTTCAGCCGCCCCATTTATTTGGCAGAGGCCGGGACAGTTGTTGGCACACCAACAGTCGGGCCGCAATCCGCTGCCACGTATCCCGGTGTAGCCAAGGCCATCAATAACGGTATGGGAACAATGGTCATTGATATGGGCTATTTCCCACCGGAAACCGACCCAGAAATGGCCGGTGCAATGATGTGGTCTGGCAGCTTTTTTGGCATGTGGGTCCCCATGAACATGGACCAGGCATCTTCTTTTTATGGGGAAGTCACCTCCTACATCACCATGAGCCATGCCATCACCAGTAACACCTCAACAACCGTTGACTACTGTTATGCTTGTCATTATTCACGTGAAGAGTATGACGGTTCTGTCGCACCATCTAATAAATATCTCAGCTATGGAGAATTGGGATATGACAATTTGGATGCCAATCCACTCATTGATCCCATGTATGATGCTGCCAGTGAATACGACTGCTATGATGGCATTGATAATGACAATGACGGATTGATCGATTTTGCTGATCCTGATTGTAATGGTGTATCACCAGCAATTGAACTTAACTGTATGGATACACTTGATGATGATGGCGACGGCCTCACTGATTGCGCCGACCCTGACTGTTTGGGGGTTACCGGTTGCGTTAACGAGGTAAAGGGCCTTTGCACAGACGGCATTGACAATGACAATGATGGTCTTACCGATTGTGCTGATCCAGGCTGTGCCAAAGACAACGCCTGCAGATAAGATCAGCAGATCAACAAATTAGGTAGTGATTAAATCCGGGATCTGCCGAAAGGCATTTCCCGGATTTTTTTTGTCTGGCTTGGGAGACCCAAAACCTAAATTCCTACAACAAGTAGCGCTATTGGGCCATTCCAGCTTTAGACGGCTGAACGCAGTGGCCTTTTAGTGACTGCACGAGCCACCTTCGATTTTAGGGAAACCGGCCAGGCTGAAGCTCTGACCGCAGCCGCAAGTGGTTTTGGTGTTGGCATTGGTGAACTGCAGACCGCCGTTAATGAGATCGTCGGAGTAATCGATAACCAGACCATCGAGAAACTTCATGCTATCGGCATCAGAGACGATGCGGATTTTGCCGATCGTATGGACCACACTCTCAGTACCCTTCATGCCTTTAGCGATTTCAGCACTATAGGTCAGACCGGCACAGCCGCCTTCAGTCACGCCGACCCGTACGAACTGTTCAGCCTCAAGCTTGTTATTAAGCATCTTTTCTGCTTTTTCTTTAATAGTGATATTCATAAATTCCTCCATCTTTAATTTTCAACAATCATCCATAAACTTATGCGAAGGCCGCTGGCAAATGTCAAGGTGGCGAAAAAAAGCAAAGCGTCTTATTATGGTAATCTGAAAAACCTTAGAAATAACAACCACGGATTATGCGACAGATGACTGACAGTGCAACAGGCCGACCTGGATTTGACCGGCGAATGAGCAAAACAGAGATAAACTCCTGCCCCATGGTGGGGTGGACAGGGCCGGTGAGCGTGGTGCGAACCAAGGACGAGCTGGCGCAAGCAATAACCAAACTTGCCGATCAAACCGTACTCGGCTTTGATACGGAAACGCGCCCTGCCTACTCCAAAGGGGAAAGCTACCTGCCTTCGCTCCTGCAGCTTGCAAGCGCCACTGAGGTTTTTATTTTCCAGTTTAAACAACTGGGTCTGGCTAAACCCCTAAGAGAACTCCTGGCCAATCCGGCCATCATCAAAGCCGGGGTGGCCCTCAATTACGACATCAACGAGCTTAAAAAAATATCCCCCTTCAAGGCCGCAGGTTTTGTCGATTTGGGCGACCTTGCCAAGAAAACTGCCATCAAGAACCATGGCCTGCGTGGCCTGGCTGCCGTGCTACTCGGCTTTCGTATCTCAAAAGGGGCGCAGACCTCCAACTGGGCCAGGGACATCCTCACCCCGCAACAAATCCAGTACGCCGCCACCGACGCCTGGGTGGGCCGCAAGCTTTACCTGGCCATGAATAATGAGGCTGCCGCATGACCACACCCCAGAACAACAACCCCCTGCACGGCCTCACCCTGGAGATCATCCTCACCCGCCTGGTTGCCCACCTCGGCTGGCACCGCCTGGGCAATACCATCGAGATCAACTGCTTCACCAAGACTCCCACCATCAAATCGAGCCTCAAATTCCTACGCAAGACCCCCTGGGCCAGAGAGAAGGTCGAGGCCCTCTATCTTAAAACTCAGTTTCCCAAAACCATTACAGACACCATCCCCAAACCTAAATCCACACCGAAACCAGCAAAAAAGAGAATCTATTTACCCTCTAAGGCTAAGGCTGACAAATAAGACGCTGAGGAGAGCCATTCACCATCTGTCCCCCCCAAAAAAAACTGACACACTCAAGAAGTATACGTAACAAAATGCCAATTGATTATGCAGACGGAATGTTTCATGTTGAATTCCTCAAAGAATACGTTAGACTCGCCACACCTGTCTCAATCTTAAACGGATGAAGTTCGGCGTATTATTCCCATATTTACAAGATGTTATGGCATATTGATGCGAGCAAACCGTGTGAGATATGCAGACTCTGCTATATCCAATATTCCAAAATATCGAATATTGGATAAACGTAACGTCTATCTAATATATGTTATGCAATAATAATGAACACAAAATGAATCTGAAGAAACAGGCCCAATTAATTTCGGAGGGAATATATAATGAAATTATCGACCACAAAAAATTAATTCTTTGGGTTGATCAAATCATTAATAATACAGAGAAAGCCGA
>JAHJKA010000081.1 GCA_018822545.1 Pseudomonadota bacterium | reverse complement strand
ATCCTGAGCACAAGGTCTATCCTTACCTGTTGCGTGGTGTTCTCGTAACGAGACCGAACCAGGTCTGGAGCACGGATATCACCTATATCCGGTTGGCCCGTGGCTTTGCTTACCTGGTGGCGGTGATCGACTGGTACTCGCTGTCACTGACCGCCCTAATAAAGCCACCTATGATCGCCCTAATGGGGCCACTAAAAGAGGCCATTTTGGGGCTTCGGAAAAGATTAATTATTAGCGTTTTTCACCCTTGTTTTCAATGCTGTTTTTTCCAATATTGAAAGTGGTTTTGGTTCTCGGTAACTTTTTCCATCCAAGACAACTCTGTACGCTCCGTGTCGGAGGCGGTCGAGAGTCGCGGCTCCCAGGATTTTATTGGGGAATGCTTCCCCCCATTCATCAAAATCAAGATTGCTTGTCACGATAGTCGCCCGTCTTTCATATCGTTCGGCAATGACAGCGTGAAGATCCTCATCTTGAGGTGACTGTAGTGGTTTGAGGCCAAAGTCATCAATAATGAGTAGGTCGACCAGAATCAACGTTTTTAGCTTACGATCGTAGGTGTTTGTTGCTTTGGCGGCATGGAGTTGACCGAGCATTTTTGCCTGCGTAGTAAAAAGAACATCCTTGTCGATCCTGACCGCATAATGACCAATTGCCTGAGCGATGTGACTTTTGCCCGTACCGCACGGGCCAGCAATGAGGGTACATACTTTTTCATTCATAAACTGACATGTTGCCAGATCCATAATCAGTTTTTTGTTGATTGCCAAATTAAAGGTAAAATCAAAGGCTTCCAGAGTTTTGTTCGGTTGGAAGCCAGCCTTGCGAAGTCGCTGAGTAAGTTTTTTGTTGCTCCGTCTGGCAGTTTCATCTTGAAGCAATAAGGCCAGGAATTCTGTGTAGGTTAATTTGTCATCCACCGCCTGGCGGTTTCTGACCTCCAGAGAATCCATAATTCCAGAGAGTCGTAACTGTCTGAGCATGGGCGAAAGTTCAGGCATGGGGTTCATTGTAAAATCTCCTTTTTGTAAGATAGTAAGGCATTGGCATCTCTGCTGAATGTGCCACCGCCGGTGTAAACATTGCTCAATTTTTGTTGGATCGCAGGGGGTTCTTCCTGGGAATCGAGTTGTTTCTCAAGAATAGCTTTAACGGTTCTATAGCGGGGTGTATCGTAGAGGAGCGCTCTTTTGCAGGCCGCTTCCAGTCGATCGTTTTTGTATTTATTTTTCAGGGTTCGGACAATGCCCTGGGCAGATCTTAGATTGTCGAGAACTCCATCGGCAAAGAGTCGCTCGATAATCATATGACAGCATGGCCCTACCGCCTCCGCCTGTTGCAAACACCATTGCGGATCTTGCATTTTATAGGCGAGAGCTTCGGGTGGAATATGATCACCGGAAGTAAACTTTCCGCCAGGCCGTCTTGAGCGAGGGTGAACGGCAATGAGCTGGTGTTTGCGGAATATCTTGACCGAGTTTTCTGTGGCTTGCAGCCAGAGCTCTCTTCTTACCCACCGATATGGCGCTGAGTAAAAGGATTTTTCAAACTGGACATGACAGTTACCATGCAGCTTTACTTTGGCCCAGGTCGCCGGCTCCACGGGCCGATGCGGCAACTGTTTCAAGAAATGCTTCTCAGTATCTCGAAACAGCTTTATGGGCTGTTGCCGGGTCGTGCCGTGGATTCTGATTGCGGCGGTGGTTGAGTTCCACTCGTTTATCTGCTGATTGGCATCAGCCAGAGAACGAAATTCTTTTAACGGCAGGAAATTGCGTTTAACGTATTTAACACCCGCTTCAACTATCCCTTTTTTCTTGGGGTCACGCGGTGGACAAGGAGAGATAATAAACCCATATCCTTCAGCAAAATCGGAGTAGGAACGCTGCACGGCTGGGTCATGCCAGCAGGCCTTGGTGATCGCTGCTTTAAGATTATCAATTACAACCTTGGCCGGTACGCCGCCAAAAAACTCAAAGGCCCGGCGGTGACAACCAAGCCAGGTGAAAATTTTCTGATCAGTGACAATTTCAACATAGTGGTGCCGACTCCAGGCTAAAGTCATGACAAAAAACCAGGTCTTGCAAACTTCACCGGTCATTACATCGATAATTGTCGGGCCGGATCCGAAATCAACCTGGGCGATATCGCCTGGCTCATAGTCCAGCATAACCGTTGCTTCAGGAGGTTCATTTTTCTTGAGATTACGGACAAAACGGCGGACTGCTGAATAACTCCCGGAAAAACCATGCTTTTCCTGCAGGGCTCGGCGAATAACAATATTTGTTACGCCTTGTTTCACCCAGTTTTTTACCTCTTCTGCAAAGGGCTCAATTGAAGATGTTTGAACTGACCGCTCCTCTTTACTTAAAACCTTGGCGAGTTCATTTGTATCGGGCAGGGGGATATTGAGGTCGAGCCATCCTTGAGCTATAGCTGATTTTCTCAATTCAGCTGCTTTGGTTCGCCCCATGAGCTTGGCTTTTGCAATTTGACGATCTGAATCGCCCAATCGCATTCTGCTGATTATATGACGGTATTCATGCATTTCGAATCTCCTATTACCCATCTATCTACTTCCTCCTTTGGATTTGTTCGTGAATAAATCCAAAGAAGATACAATAGATTTTAAGGAAATCCGAAGCACTAAAGTGGCTCTATTAAGGTGATCACCAAGTGGCCTCATTAAGGCGGTCACAGGGTGGCTCCATTAAGGCGATCATGGGGTGGCCCGATTAAGGCGGTCAGAGAATTGCCCTATTAGGGTGGTCAGTAACACTCGCGGCGGGTATTGAGCTGGCGGATCAGCAACAGTATGGAGTCGGAGTTTTGTGTCGATTGCTTGGAAGATGCCCTACGCAGGCACGGCAAGCCGGAAGTTTTCAACAGCGATCAAGGCTCACAGTTCACAAGTGACGCCTTTATAGGCGTGTTGAAACGCGAAGATATTGCGATCAGCATGGATGGCCGGGGGCGAGTGTTCGACAATATTTTCGTCGAGCGACTCTGGCGCAATGTTAAACATGAAGACGTGTATCT
>JAHJKA010000080.1 GCA_018822545.1 Pseudomonadota bacterium | reverse complement strand
GAAACAGGGAATATGGTGGTGGCGTTGGTTATCATAGGCTGGGCAGAAGGTGGCTGAGGTGATCAAAAAGGGCGCGGCTTTTCTTTTTAAAGGATTTGCTGGTGTAGCCGGGTTGCCAGGAGTCATGGTAGAGCTCGTCAGAGACCAGCATGACAGCGGCCAGCTCAATCTGGCGAAAGGTTGCCACCGTGCAGAGGGCGGCAAATTCCATATCCACCGCCATGATACCTTCGGCAGCGAATTTTTTGATTTTACTTGGTAATTCCCGGTAAGGCGCGTCCGTGGTCCAGATCGGGCCTTTCCGGCATTTGAGTCCGGCCTCTTCCAACGAAGTTAGCAGGTTTGTGCTCAAGGTGCTACTTGCCTGAGCGGTTACATCCAAAGGATAATGCGCAGATACCCCTTCTTCACTTACCCCCCGGGTGGGCAGAAAGATATCGCCAACCTTAAGCTCTGGAACCAGGGCGCCGCACCAGCCCATAACCACAAGTTTCCGGCAGCCCAGGGCTATGAGCTTTTCCATGGTCAGGACGGCCATGGGTGCACCTACAGAGGGGCCGACCCAATAGGAAAAGGGTGACTTCTCAGTAAGGGCCAGAAGCTGACAATGGAAGAGGCGATGGCTGTGTCCCTGCCGCGCTTTGGCCACAGTTGCCGCATAGTGGGCCTCAAAAGGATTGACAAGAAACAGGCAGTTCCCCTGGATTTCCGGTTCGTGAGGGAGGCGGCTGGGGGTGATAATTCCCTGTTCAAGAGTCATGCTTGGAATAAAAAAGGTAATAGTTTATGGCCAATGGGGGGCGCAAAAAAAGATTAAAAACGTTCTAAAGAGTGATTGCTTTGAATATACCAAGCAGGGCAATAAAAGCACTGAGATAAGCACTCAGGGGGTGCAATAGTAGCAGGGTACAAAAAAAGCGGCTGTTTTTAGAGGATTTCGTTGAGGATCTGTTCCAGATCTTGGGTGCGGTAGGGTTTAACAAGCATGGCCACAAAACCATAGTCTTTATAGTGGGCCATCACTGGATCATTGGAGTAACCGCTGGAGACAATGACCTTGGCCGCGGGATCAAGAGCGAGAATTTCTGCTATGGTCTCTTTGCCTCCCATACCGCCGGGGATGGTCAAATCCATGATGACCAGATCAAAAGGCGAGCCCTCGTCCATGGCCTGCTGATAGGCAACCAGGGCTTCGGCACCGCCGGGAACAGCGTGGGGCTCATGGCCTAAAACACTAAACATCTCAAAGGCCAGGGTTCGCAGCATTTCCTCGTCATCCATGATCAATATTTTTAAGCCATTGTGCCGGCCATTGTGCCGGCCATTGGCGGCAAGAGCCTCCACAGGCGGGGTGAGCATCTTTGTGGCTGTAGGCAGTTTCAGGGTAAATACCGTACCCTTGCCCAATTCCGACTGGACGCGCATGGCACCCTTGTGTTTTTTGATAATGGAGTGACAAATGGCAAGTCCGAGACCACTGCCCTTTTCCTTGGTGGAGAAGTAGGGGTCAAATATCTTTTCCAGTGTTTCTGGTGGGATACCCGGGCCGTTATCACTGATGGTGACTTGGACACAGGAGTCGCAAGCCATTTCGCTCTCAATGCACTCTTGGCAGTTGCGTGTCTTTATCTCGATGAGTCCACCATGCTCAGCCAGGGCTTGGCGGGCATTAAGGATGATATTTTGAATCACTTGCCCTATCTGGCCTGGGTCAATGTCTACGGTCCAGAGATCGTCAGGGGGATCGAAGGTGAAACCAATGGTGCTGCCCCTGAGGACAAAGTCAGCATTATCACGAATAATTTCACTCAGATTGGCTGATTGGCGTATCGGTTCGCCACCCTTTGAAAAGGTAAGCAGCTGATGGGTGAGATGCTGGGCGCGCAGAGAGGCCTTTTCCGCCTCGGAAAGAAGCTTGTCGCGATGAGTGGCGTCCTTGGTTGTGGTGCGGGCCAAATTGATGTTGCCAAGAATGGCAGCGAGTAAATTGTTGAAGTCGTGGGCAATGCCACCGGCCAGAATGCCGACGGATTCCAGTTTCTTGATCTTGTGGAGTTCTTTTTCTATGCGTTGATTTTCGGTTACATCCCGAAAGACGAGGACCACGCCCACCATCTCAGAGCTTGGATTATAGATGGGGGCCGCACTATCAGCAATATTTCTTCGTGTCCCATCCCGGGCCAGCAACACTGTATGGTTTTTCATCTCGACGTGACGGCCGCTGTTAAGCACTTCCATGGCTGGATCT
>JAHJKA010000079.1 GCA_018822545.1 Pseudomonadota bacterium | reverse complement strand
CCCTGTGGCGCGACCGGATGATAAGGAGTATATCTTCAAGCTGATTCGCATCGCATTTCAGCGATCTTGAAATTTAATCCTGTAGGGGGTTCGCCCCGGCGAGCGACATGGGGGCTTGATTACAAGATCATCTCTGGCGCTCACTGCGCTCGCATCTTCAATCAAGCTGTTCATGCAGCCATGCCTATGGTGATGAATAGATTGGCTGACACTGTGCGTGGCACTCAGAATCTTGGAGGGGGATTCCTCGTGAACAAAAGGTATTTTTTTATTGTGGTCTTGGGGGTCTCTTTGTTCTGCCACGGCTGTGCCTCGCCCCCTTCATCAACCGTTATACAGCAGAGCAAGGCAGGGCTTGTTGACCTGGGCAACGGTATCTGTCAACAGGGTAATGGTCTGATGTGGCAGGTGGCGAAGTCAGAGGTCTTCGCCAGCCCCCGAGAGGCCTCTGCCTATATCCAGGCCCTTAATCAAGGCAGCCTGGGCGATTGGCGCCTCCCCACCAAGAATGAGCTTTATATACTCTGCTCTCTGTATGATATGAAACTTGGTGGCGATTGCCCTCTTAAACTTAAGGGCAGCTACTGGTCGATGAATGGTGAGATTCTTGCCGGCGAATGGCAGGTTTATTCCCTCTGCGGTGGCACGGAGTACCAGTACCTCAAGAGCAAGACGGGCAGGGTTCTGGCCGTGCGGCCCTGATTAACGAAGAACAGGAGTGAGGGAGGCATATTTCAGCTGAAGGCGGGTTTGTTGGATTAATAGATCCAAGCGGCTTGAACTGATTTTTTCACAAAAAATTTTGGGGGAAAATATATGCTGGGGGGAAAAGACGTTGATCGTTTATAGGCAAGGAGATAGCTGTTCGTGCAAAAAAAAAACAACAAGCAAGCTGAGCGACCTGCTCTCCAATACTCCAGAACACCAAAGCGCACATGAACAGAAATTTTTAAAGGTTCTTGATGGCCTCAAGGCCATTGTCTACGTGGCCGATATGCAGAGCTACGAAGTCCTCTACATCAACCGCTACGCCCGGGAGCTTTTTGGCGACATCGAGGGTCACCTCTGCTGGCAAGCAATTCAGGAAGGACAGGAGGGGCCCTGTCCGTTCTGCTCCAATCCCAAGCTGGTGGACGACTCTGGCCAGCCGCTGGGGGAATACATTTGGGAGTTGCAGAACACCAGAAACAGCCGCTGGTATGAACTGCATGACCGGGCCATCACCTGGATTGACGATCGCATCGTGCGCCTGGAGATCGCCACTGATATAACGAATCGCAAAAAAACGGAACAGGCCTTGGCCCGCCATACCAGGGACTTGAAGGTTTTCAGCAAGTGTCATGAAGTGCTGATCCGCTCGCAGAGCGAAGAGGAACTTCTCCAGGATATCTGTCGAATTGTCGCCGAAGAGGGTGGCTATCCCCTGGTTTGGGTAGCCTATCTCAAAAACGCGCTGCTTGAACCCGTGGCCCGCTTTGGCGATGCCCAGGATTATACGGCGGTCATTCTCGAAAACTGCTCTGCCCATGCCGTTAAAGGGGAGTGTCCCGTTGCTGCCGCGATTCAGAGCGGTAAGACCGTCTATCTGCAGGATACCCAACACGATCCGCTCTCTGACCACTGCCGGCAGGAGACCTTGACCAGAAATCTGGCCTCCATCCTGGCCCTGCCCCTCAAGGTCGAAGAGAATATCATCGGGGCCATTGCCGTCTACGCCTCTCTTCCAGCGGCCTTTGACGAAAATGAGCAGGGTTTGCTGCAGGAGATGGCCGGCAATCTGGCATACGGTATCGCTGCCCTGCGAGCCCGGGAAGAGAGGCAAAAGGCGGAAGAGCAGCTGGCCCTCATCGTCGACTCCTTGCCCATCGTGCCCTATACCCGGGAGGCCAGCGGGGATTTCCCCTTTCGTTATATTGGCGCTGCCATTACGCGGCTCACCGGCCATCGGCCCGAAGCCTTTCTTGCTGATCCCCTTTTCTGGCGCAACCATATCCACCCCGAGGACCGGGACCGAGTCTGTCCCGAACTTAAGGAGCTGGAGGCGAAAGGAACCCAGAAATGTGAGTATCGCTTTCAAGTCGCCGATGGCACCTACCGTTGGTTTGCCAGCAGCTGGCGGCTGGTGCAGGAGCCGGACGGCAATAGGGCCCATATTGTCGGGGCCTGGCAGGATATCAGCGAGGAGAAGAAGGTGCAGCAGGAGGCAGAGCTTCGCCTGCAGCAGGTGATCCAGGCCGACAAGCTTGCCTCCCTTGGTGAGGTTGTTGCCGGTGTTGCCCATGAAATCAACAATCCCAACAGCTTTATCACCTATAACATCCCTTTGCTGGAAGAATCCTGGCAGGCCTTTGCGCCCATCATCGCCGCCTATGCCGAGGCCAATCCCCAGGTCAAGCAGGGTAATATCACCCTGGTCGAGATGGCCGGGGAGATGGTCGAGATCATCCATGCCATCAAGACCGGGTCAGACCGCATCAATAAGATTGTTGCCAATCTCAAGGATTTTGCCCGCCTCGACGAGAGCGCCCCTAGTAAACTGGTTGATTTGAATAAGGTGGTGGCGGATACCCTGACCATTGTCGGGGCCCAGGCCCGTAAGTATGTCGGGACCATTGAACTGGAGCTGGCCGAAGATTTGCCCCAGTTTTTCGGCCACTTTCAGAAACTCGAGCAGGTGCTGGCCAACCTGATCATGAACGCAGCCCAGGCCATGCCCTGCAAAGAGCAAGGGCGGGTTGCCATCCGCACCCTTTTTAATAAGCGCCTCAACGCCATCCTTGTTGAGGTGGAGGATAACGGCCGCGGTATGGCTGTGGTAGATACCGAACGCATTTTTGATCCGTTTTTTACCACCAAGCGGGACTCAGGTGGCACCGGCCTCGGCCTTTCTGTTTCCTATGGCCTGGTTCAGGAGCATCACGGCCGGATAGCAGTGATGTCGCGCCCGGGTAAGGGCACAAAATTTACCGTCTTTCTCCCGGTGGACAGGCGTCAGGGCCAGCTTGAAATCAAGCCGACCATTCTCTGCGTAGACGATGATCCCCAGGTCTTGAGTCTTTTACGGCTCTACTTTGCCGGGGTGGACAATATGCCGGTGGAAACCACATCCAGTGCCGAGGGGGTGCTCGCCTTTTTGGCCGAGCATCCCGAGGTTGATATTATTCTCAGCGATATCATGATGGCAGGGATGGATGGCTGGCAGCTCCTGGCTCGGGTGAAAGAGAAGTATCCCCTGCTGCCGGTTATCCTGATTTCCGGGGGACCCTCCCAGGGCGAGCACCAGGAGAGACGTGATATTCAGCCCGACTTGTTTTTGGTCAAGCCCCTGGATTTCAAGACCCTGGCGGCAGCCATCGCCAAAATCGGGAGGCAACGGTTATGAGGATCCTCATTGTTGATGACGAGCAGCTCGCCCTGAGCTCTTTGCAGCGTCTGCTGCGCCGCCGCGGTTACCGGGATGTCCAGACCTGTGAGCACGCCCCGGTGGCCGTGGCCCTGATCAAAGAAAAAAACTTCGATCTGGTGCTGCTTGATCTCCTGATGCCGGAGATGGACGGCCTCCAGGTTCTCGAGGCTGTGAAAGCCTATGCCCCTCGCACCGAATTTATCATGCTCACCGCCGTGGATGACGTGAGTACGGTGGTCAAGGCCCTGCGGCTCGGGGCCTATGATTATCTGGTCAAGCCGGTGGACCATGAACGCTTAGTTCTTGTCCTGGAGCACGCCTTTGAGCGCCTTGGGTTGCTGGCCGGACAGGCGGGGGGAAGCAGCGGCAAGAAGGTGGAGCTGTCAGTCGCCTTTGAGCGCATCCTGACCCGCTGCCCCAGGGTCAAGGAGATCCTGGCCTTTGCCCAGACCATGGCCCAAAGCGGCAACCCGGTGCTGATTACCGGTGAGTCGGGCACGGGCAAGGAGCTGTTGGCCCGCGCCATTCATGAGGCCGGCCCCTGTCCGGAGGGGCCCTATGTGGCGGTGAACGTGGCTTCTGTCTCGGAGTCGTTGTTCGAGAGCCAGTTCTTCGGCCATGTTCAGGGCGCCTTTACCGGGGCGACCAGGGATTATCCCGGTTTTTTTGAACAGGCCGATGGCGGCACCCTCTTTCTGGATGAAATAGGGGAATTGCCCCTGTCCCTGCAGGCCAAGTTTTTGCGGGTCTTGGAGGAAAAGAGGGTGAATCGCCTGGGGGATCCCAAGCAGATTGCCGTGGATGTGCGCATTGTCTCCGCCACCAACGTTGACCTGGAGGAGGCCTGCCAGCTCAAGAGGTTCCGTCTGGATTTGCTGTACCGCATCAAAGCCATTCATCTCCACCTGCCCCCCCTGCGCGAGCGCGACGGTGACATCCCGCTGCTGGCCGACCATTTTTTCAGGGCGGCCTGTCTGCGCCACAACAAGGATCTCCGTGGATTTGGGGAGGGTGCCCTGGAATTTCTTCAGGCCCAGGAGTACCCGGGCAATATCCGCGAGCTTGCCCAAAGGGTGGAAAACGGCGTCCTTCTGGCTGATGGCCCCCATGTTCTGTTTGCGGGTGAGGAGGGCCGCGGCGGGGCTCGACAAAGTTTTGCCCGGGCCCTCAGGACCCTCAAGGAGGACGCCGACCTCCATACCGCCTATGTCCTCAGCCAGACCCACGGTGACCGCAAGCGGGCCGCCGAGATTCTCGGTGTTTCGGTGCGCCAGGTGCAGCGCAAGCTTGTCGAGATGAAAAAAGAGCCCCGCTGGGCATCTCTTCTTAACGACATTTAGGTCGTTTGGCTGCGACCTAAATGTCGTCCTCATTTTTTTCTGATAAATAACAGCTCGTTATCTTCGCTATCTTTTGCCAGGCAGGCGGAGCCGGGCGCTATCTCGTTCCCCTCTTGCGACATTTAGGTCGCCTCCCTGCTGCGCCCGACGTTTCTGTTTCTGGTTAAAAATATAATCATAGCAGTGTGTTATCTCTTTGTTTGTCTTCTTGCCGGTGTTGGCATCCCCTTTGCTATTCTTATGGACAGAGCAAGGCGGTAATGAAAACGAACTTCAGCAGACTCCTGCCCTTTTTTAAGAGAGACCATGTCTGACAGCGATATTAAAAAAATTCTGGTGGTGGATGACAACGAAATCCTTGTCCGGTCCATCGCACGTCATCTGCGCCGGGAAGGCTTTGATGTCGTGGTTGCCTATGATGGTGTGATGGCCAAGGATCTGGTGCTTGCGGCCGAGCTTGGCGGCGCGCCTTTTGATCTGGCCATCACCGACATCCTCATGCCCAACATGGATGGCTTTACCTTTGTCTCCTGGCTCAACCTTGAGTTCCCCCAGATGCCGGTTGTTGTTGTCACCGGCTTCGGCAATGTGGATATGATCAACAAGCTCCTCCGCCCCAACCTCGATTTAGTGCACCGTAAACCAGTCTTACCACGAGAAATAATGGCTTCAATTCAGAAGATCAATCTGCGTCGGCAGGGCGGCGGCAATCTCGTGGCAAGCGCCTGAGATCAGTTGTCGCGCCGAATAACAATATTTTTACGATATGGCTTTCCAGTGGAGAATGAATATGACGGAACAGATCAGCAAAAACAGACGGGAAGGTAAATATCTCACCTTTCGCCTGGGTGACGAGCAGTATGGCCTCGGCATCCTCAGCGTCAAGGAGATCATCGGCATGATGCCCGTGACGGCCCTGCCGCAAGCGCCTTCCTACGTACTAGGCGTCATCAACCTCAGGGGAAAGGTGATTCCAGTTATTGACCTGCGGCGCAAGTTTGCTATGCCTGCCATTGTGCAGACCGAGCGCACCTGTATCATCGTGGTGGAGCAGATGGAGCCCGAGGGTCGCGCCCGCTTGGTAGGTATTGTGGTGGATGAGGTTTCCGAAGTCATTCATGTCAAGGCGGGAAATATAGAAGATGCCCCGCAACTGGGGGCCATGGGCGAGAGCCGGGCAATCCTCGGGCTGGCCAAGGAGGAGAGCGGCGTCAAGATTCTGCTCGATATCGCTAACGCCCTGAATGCGCGCGACTATACTTTGATGGGCAAGGCGGCATAACCGCCTTCCGCAATTAAAAAAAATGGAGAAAATCATGTTCAAGAATATGACTGTAGGCAAGAAAATAGCAGCAGGGTTCACCCTTATGATTGTCCTGGCGGTGCTGATTGGCGGCGTCGGGACCTGGAAGGCCTCGGAGGTTGAGGTGGACGTCAAAGATCTCAATGAGACCCATCTGCCCCTGACCCTGCTCATGGGCAAGGTTGCCGAGACAGCCGGGGATCAGGATTTGGCGGCAACCATGTTTGTCCTTCATGGCGAAGAACGCTTTGTTGCTGATTTTAACCGGTTAGACGAGCTGGAGGACGGCTATTTCCAAGAGCTTACCGCCCATATTACCGCGGACCAGGATCTGGTGAGTGGCGGATGGCTGGCTATGATAGAAAAACTTGCCGGCCAACATGATGAGTTTGTCCAGGCTGCCCAAAAAATGATGGCAGCGGCCCGGGCCCAGGATCAGGTCCTGATTGATTCAGCCGCCGACCTGCTTGAGAAAGACGCCCAAGTCTTTAAAAAGTCTGTTGCCGATTTTAACGATATTAATACAAACGAGGCCAAAGCTGTTGCCGGTGCTGCCCTTGCGGCCAGCCAGAGCTCCAAGGTGGAGATGGGTATTCTCAGCGTCGTGATCCTACTGGTGGGTTCCGTCTTGGCCTATTTGTTGACCCGGGCCATCACCAAGCCCTTGAGCCAGGCTATTAATGATATCAACGAAGGGGCGACCCAGGTTGCGGTGGCCTCCGGCCAGGTCTCCTCTGCCAGCCAGAGTCTTGCCGAAGGCGCTAGCGAGCAGGCCGCCAGCCTGGAGGAAACCTCTTCCTCCCTGGAAGAGTTGACGGCCATGACCAGACAGAATGCCGAGAACGCTGCCCAGGCCAATGTCTTGATGCAGGAGGCAACCGTGGTGGGTGGTCGAGCCAATGCCTCCATGGCCGAGCTGACCAGTGCCATGAAAGAGGTCACCCGCGCCAGCGAAGACACCTCCAAGATCATCAAGACCATCGACGAGATCGCCTTTCAGACCAACCTGCTGGCCTTGAACGCTGCGGTGGAAGCGGCCAGGGCCGGGGAGGCTGGTGCTGGCTTTGCCGTGGTGGCCGCTGAGGTTCGCAACCTGGCCATGCGTGCGGCCGAGGCGGCAAAGAATACCTCGAATTTAATTGAAGGGACCCTGAAGCGTGTTCAGGAAAGCAGTGTCCTGGTGGGCTCCACCAACGAGGCCTTCGCCGGTGTCTCGTTGAGTTCTGCTAAGGTAAGCCAGTTGATTGCCGAGATTGCCGCCGCTTCCAAGGAGCAGTCCCTGGGCGTGGACCAGATCAGTACGGCCGTGACCGAGATGGACCAGGTTACCCAGCAAAATGCAGCAGCAGCCGAGGAATCAGCAAGTGCCTCTGAAGAGCTCAGTTCGCAGGCCGAAGTGATGCGGGACACGGTTGCTGATCTGGCTGCCCTGATTGGTGGCAATGCTGCTTTTTTGGCCAACGGCCCACTTGTTTCTTCTCAACGTGTCCTCCCCCGTCGGCGCCAGGTTTCTGTCCCTCGTCGCAATACACTTACAGCGCAGCTGGCCATTCCCTTTGCCGATGACGAAGAGTTTGTCGATTTTCAGGGTGCTGTATGATTCAACTAAAATAGCAAAGAAAATGAAAAAGGGGCGAGCTGCAAAGCTTGCCCCTTTTTGTGTTTATCCTGGAGGGTAGAGAGCTCTTCAGGACTAGCCATTCAGTGGATGTCATGTGGAGTTTTTTTATTGCACCTTGCTGCTGCGAATATCATCTGGCTTTCGCTCTAGGTTGTTGCAAAGGCGTGGTGGTACCGATAGGATGGAATTGTTGTCGTCTGCGTGGATTGCTGGTGTCGATTTTTATCGACAGGTCACAAATGCAGTTTCCCTGAAAAGGTGCTTACCTGGAACCTTTGCTGAAGAAGGTTGTCAAAGTTTCTATTATAGTGTAATGTGTGCCATCTTTTTTTAATCAGCCAAGTGAACGGCGTATTCTTATTGACCGACGCACCTGTCGCGCGACTCTTCCTCCGCTACATTTGTTTCCCTTGTGAGTTTCAGCTCTGCACTTGTTTAAGGAGCTTGATATGAAACTTTACGTGGGCAATTTGCCCTTTCATTATGTAGAAAACGACGTGCAGGAATTGTTTGGCCAGTATGGTTCTGTGGTGAGTGTAAGCTTGATCCTTGATCGAGACACTGGCCGTACCAGGGGCTTTGGCTTTGTGGAAATGGGAACGCGCGGTGAGGGTCATAAGGCCATGGAAACGCTGAACGGTTCAACCATTGAACACAGGAAATTAGTGGTAAACGAACAACAACCGAAAAAGAAAATGGGTGGACGCAGGCGCTGATCGCTTCTCCTTCCTCTCTTTTTTCTCTATAGTACCTTTCTCTTTACCTCGCATGGTGCACACGCCGCAACGGCGTGTCCGGCACACCATGGAGGTTCTTTTTCCATCGCCGGATCCCCCTATAAAAATAAGACATATAAACCAATGCCGTGGCGCTTTCGCCCATGGCATATATTACCGTTCCATTGTCCATAACGGGATGATGGAGCCGACAAGGAGTTGTAATGAGTTTCACCCAGTTTCAGTTTAAGTCGCAGATTGCGGCCAATATCGAGGCGTGCGGCTACCAAGCGCCTACCCCCATTCAAGAGCAGGCCATCCCCAAGGTGTTGGCCGGAAAAGACGTTTTGGGCCTGGCCCAGACCGGCACCGGTAAAACCGCCGCCTTTGCCCTGCCCATCATTCAGCGCCTGGCCGACGGTCCCCGCGGCAAGGTGCGCGCCCTGGTTGTAGCCCCGACCAGGGAACTGGCTGAACAGATCGACCAGAGTTTTCAGGAACTTGCCAAAGGCACAGGCCTGCGGACCGTCACCGTCTACGGTGGGGTCGGCAAGGGCGGCCAGATTCAGAAGTTTAAGAGGGGTGTCGAGGTGGTTATCGCCTGTCCTGGACGTCTTCTCGATCATGTAAATTGTAAGGACCTTGACTTGAGTAAGGTGGAGACCCTGGTGCTTGATGAGGCGGATCAGATGTTTGACATGGGTTTTTTCCCGGATATTCGCCGTATCTTGAAGCATGTACCGCGCCAGCGTCAGACCCTGCTTTTTTCAGCGACCATGCCCGCCGACATCCGTAAGCTGGCTGAGGAAACCCTCACCAACCCGGTGGAGGTTCGAATTAATCTGGAAAAGCCCCTGGAGTTAATCAGCCAAGCGCTGTATCCGGTGGCCCAAAAGCAGAAGACCGCTTTGCTTCTCCATCTGCTTAAGGAAACTACGGATGGCTCTACCCTGGTCTTTACCCGGACCAAGTACGGTGCCAAGAACCTGGCGAAAAAACTTGATAAGGCAGGATATAAGGCAAGTGACCTCCAGGGGAATATGTCGCAGAACCAGCGGCAGCGTGCCCTGACCGGTTTTCGCGATGGTGAGTTTACCGTGCTGGTTGCAACCGACATTGCCGCCCGTGGTATTGATGTCTCCCGGGTGGGACAGGTGATTAATTTTGATCTCCCTGCCACCGCCGAGGCCTATACCCATCGGATCGGCCGCACCGGGCGCGCCCAACGCAGCGGTCGGGCGGTGAGTTTTATCTGTCATGATGACCAGGTTATGGTCAGGGCCATTGAGCGTCTGCAGGGCATGACCCTTGATCGCCTCAGCGTGGCTGGTTTTGATCTGGTTGATGAAGTGGAGCAGCCTCGTCCACCGCGGGCCCCGCGTCCGGCCTCTTCGCAACGGGCCGGCGGTAAGAGAAAAGTAACCACGCAGCGTTCAGGTGAACAGCAACGCTCCGGCACTAAGGGCCAGAATACCTCGCCCCGCAACCGTCCCGGTAAGAGTGTCGGTCGGCGCCGTGCCGCAACCAACAGCAGTAATATTTTTGGTCTCGGTTCATAAGCCGAGATGGTGGCATGGGATCAAATCCAGACCACTTTTCACCTGTAAAGGTTTTTTATCTACACAAAAAAAGGGCAGCTGATCGCATGATCAGCTGCCCTTTTTTTGTGCTTTTTGTGAACAATGGCCTTTATCTGCCCAGGATGGCGTCAACCTCTTCCTGGCTGAGAATCTGGGCCACATAATTACCTTCCCCAATGATGGTTTCGATATTTTTCACATAGGCCCGCAGATGGTCCTTGGAGCCGTCAACAAGATGGGTGTACATGGTCTGCAGGCGATTTTCATCGGTATAGTTCAGGCCGCATTCCCCCTCGCCGATACCGTTGTCGGTCTCGACGATCACCTTGGGGCAATAAATAATATCGACCATGTCGAGTTCCTCGATAAAGGCGCCCACATACAGGCCATCCAGCAGGGTTTGTGATCCCTTGTTTACAAGGTAATTAAATTTTTCGGTAAAATACCAACCGTAGTCTGCACCGGTGAAAACGCCGATACTGTCAGGCAGGTTGTTGGCGTCCGGATTGGGATCAGCAATAGAGTATGATTCCAGGGTGTCACGGACCGTGTCGGTGTGGGTCTGTTCGGAGTTATCGCCGATGGTGGAGAAGACCCCTTGGTCGGGATACACGGAGCTCAGGGTCATATAGACATCGCGGGCCAGTTTTTCCTCTTCACGCATAAAGATAAGATGGTGTTCTTCCCCCAAATCAAGCACTTCTGCCTGCGCAAAAAGAGGTGCAGCAAGATAGATCAGACCCAGGGCGGCAACGGTGAATACTTTTTGAAGTTTCATACAAATCCCTCCTGTGGAATTCATTTTTAACAGCGATAAAAAACGTTTTTCGACAGTCGGCTGGTCATGACTTCCCGGGCATTGCACCTCCTGTGGTTGAATTAAACAACAAAAAAAATCATCGAAAGACCAGGCAACGTAACTTTATAAAACGAAAGTTTAGTTAAAATGGTTCCCTTGTTTTTTATTCATGGCCGGGTGCTGCCCAGAATGAAAAAAGTACACTAGGTTAATGCTTGTTCAACGGTGGACGGGGCAGAGAACGTGATGAAGAAGAGGTGCCTGGCGCAATCTTGATTCTTGGCGAGGATGAGGAAGCCCTTGTCGGGATTTCGGGGGTGCCGAACGAGAGGTGGAAGGAGGCTGGTTGGTTACTCAGGTGATCTGCATCACATGCTCGGCGATGTTGTTGGCATGGTCGGTGATGCGTTCGAGATCTTTTAAAACATCGGGATAGAGGGCGTCGATCACGGGTCTGGAGGTGTCGTTTTCCTGCCTGACGAGATATTTTTTGCGGTACAGGCCTTCTAACTCGTCAAACTCTTTTCCTATTTGACTGATATCAAGAGCCAGGGAGCGGCGCATGCGGCGTAAGGACTTGGCTGCCATGCTGTAGACGAGGGCGGCATTGTCAAAGGCCTTTTTCAGCTCTAGTTTGGCAGGCTCAGAGAAAACAACATTTTTTTGGCTGGCATATTCGCCGATATTTTCGGCAAGATCGGCCACCCGTTCGATATCCGTTATAGCATGGGAGAGGAACCTTTTTTTGTCTGCGTCTTTTTCCGTAAGCATTAGGGAGCTGATCTTTGCCAGGTAGCTCCCCAATTTGCCATTGATGGCATCGACAAGACGCTCGTTGTCTGACAGGGTCTTCATCGCCTCCTTGTCATTGTCGAAAAAGGCTCGCCTCGCATAGAGCAGCATTTCTTCAACAATGGCCGCCATCCTGTTCACCTCCTCTTGTGCCTCATAGAGGGCCACGGCCGGGGCCTGGAGAAATTTCTCATCAAGAATACCGTAGGCGCCAGATTGTGTTTCGTCCGTCCCTGGTACTATTTTTTTAAGCAGGAAAATGAGCAGGCCGACTGCGGGCATGAGTACCAGGCTCACCGTGATATTAAAGACCGTATGGGCGTTAGCGATCAGGCGGGGAACCTCGGTTGCAGTCAGGCTGATCAGCGCGGCAAAGGGCTTGAGAAAGGGATAAAAGAGCAGGGCGCCGAGGATATTGATCATAAACTGGGCCATCCCGGTACGGCGGGCGGCGAGATTAGTGCCCACGGCGGCAATGAGTTCAAGAACGCAGGTGCCGATATTGGCCCCAATAATCAGGGCAATGCCGGAGGGCAGATCAATCACCCCTTCCATGCTCATGGCAATGACCATACTGGTGGTGGCTGAACTGCTACTGGTGATGGCAGTAAACAGGGCGCCAATGGCAATACCGAATAAGGGGTAAATGCCCAGACTTGCAACCAGCTCAAGAAAAAAAGGAAATTCTTTTAAGGGCCTGGAACCGTCGGCCATGATCTTCATGGCCAGAAAAATCATGGCCAGTGAGAAAAGAATGTCGCCGCCATTCTTTATTTTTTCTTTGGAGGAAAGGACACTGAGAGCAAAGCCAAGGGTCATCAGGGGGTAAAAGATCATCTTGACCTTGAAGGCCACGATCTGGGCGGTAATGGTGGTGCCGATTTCCGAACCAAGCATAACAAAGATGGCTTGACGTAGATTCATGATGCCGGCGTTGACAAAGCCAAGCAGCAGCAAGACCGTGACACTTGAGCTCTGGACGAGAAAGGTGACCAGGGTGCCGATCAGCGCCCCCTTGACCGGATTAGAAGTTGCTTTCTGAAGAAGGGTCTTGAGGCGGACACTGGCGATTTTCTTGAGGGTGTTGCTGAGCTGGCCGATGCTGAACATGAAGAGGGCCAGACCTCCCAATATATGGGCCCCCATCAGGAAAAATTCCATAATCTCCCTCACTCACCGAGTAATAATTGCGTCTGCCACACAGTATGTCTGTTCATCATGCCGCTGGGCTAAAGCGTATCATTTTTCCCCGGGAGATGAAAAGATAATCTCAGCCAATGGTTGTGATCATTGGTCCCGGTAAGGGGAGACTCAATAGGGAAAAGGAAAATTATAGATCAGATTTTGAAGGGATACTGTGTTGAGAGATGTAACTTTGAAATTAAAAATTCTATGGGGCACCAAGACGGAGCCGGTGGTTATGATGGGTGATGAGGGGGGTTAAGACTTTTAAGAAAACGTTTTTAGGGACTGTCTAAAAACGTTTTCTTGTCATAAATCTTAGACATTAAATCTGAAATTGACACAGTCGCCGTCCTGGACAATATACTCCTTGCCCTCCAGGCGCCAGAGCCCTTTGTCCTTGGCGCCCGCTTCACCTCCACAGGCGACGAAATCGTCATAGGCTACGACCTCGGCCCGGATGAAGCCTTTCTGGAAATCGGTGTGGATGACACCAGCCGCTTCAGGAGCGGTGGCCCCTTTCTTGATGGTCCAGGCCCGGGTCTCTTTTTCGCCCACCGTGAAATAAGTGCTTAAGCCAAGAAGATCGTAGCCCGCTTTGATCAGGCGGTGGAGGCCAGAGGTCTCCATGCCGAGATCGGCCAGGTATTCTTTTTGTTCCTCAGGGTCAAGGCCGGAAAGTTCCTCTTCAATGGCGCCGGAGATCACCACCACCGGGGCCTGCTCGTCGGCCACCGCCGTTTTGAGTTTCTCCACCCATTCATTGCCGGTGGCAATATCCTCTTCGGCGACATTGGCCACGTAGAGCACTGGTTTATTGGAAAGCAGGCAGAGTTCTTTTAAGAGTTTGGAGCCGGTGTCATCGGTTTCGAGAAGACGGGCTGGTTTGCCTTCATCTAAGAGAGCTTGGAGTTTTTCTAAGATTACCACCTGGGCCTTGAAGAGCTTATCGCCGCCTTTGGCCTGGCTTATGGTCTTGGTGAGGCGGCGTTCCACCGTATCAAGATCGGCAAGGATCAGTTCGGTATTGATGATCTCGCGGTCGCTGAGAGGGTCGATGGTATCGTTCACATGGACGATATTGGGATCCTCGAAGCAGCGAATGACATGGGCGATGGCATCCACCTGGCGGATGTGGCCAAGAAATTTATTGCCCAGACCCTCGCCCTGGCTGGCTCCTGCCACTAGACCAGCGATATCGACAAATTCCATCATGGCATGGACGGTCTTCTTGGTCTTGGCCATAGCCGCTAACTTGGTGAGGCGGTCGTCTGGCACCGGCACCATGCCGACATTGGGCTCAATGGTGCAGAAGGGATAGTTTGCCGACTCAATGCCTGCTGAGGTCATGGCGTTAAAGATGGTGGATTTGCCGACGTTTGGCAGGCCGACAATGCCGCAGCGAAAGCCCATGGTATATACTCCTATATTTTTCGGCAGTTACGTGGTGTGAGCGTTGCTGCCGTCCTGTTATTATGATAAAAATACGAAGCCATCTATAATTACTTCTTGGCAAAGGGGCAAGGGAAGAATATCTTTTGCCCGTAACTTCCCCTATTTCTAAACTTTTCGATAAGACCTCCATGCGCTCTAAACATGCCCCAAATCATATCAGTTCCCTGCTGGGTGAGATGATCCAAAATCGTCACTGGCAGGATCGTTTTGAGCTCCACGAGGTGTTTAACTTCTGGGAAAAGGCGGTGGGCAAAGATATTGCCAAGCATGCCACACCTGCCAAGTTTCGGGGCAAGGTCCTGTGGATTGAGGTGTCTGACTCCATCTGGATGCAGCAATTACAGTTTTTAAAAATTACCCTGTTGACCAAGGTAAACAAGGAGTTTGACTCGGTTGCAGTTGAGGATATCCGCTTTCAGCTCAAACTCCCTAGTCGTGAGGCGGCAGAAGTTGCAAGGCCTCCTTCCCGCCGACCAGGAGCAGCACCCACTGTTGAAGATGCCCAGCGATTTGAACAGAACCTGGAGGAGATCGAAGATTCTGATTTGAAACAGGCCATGCTCCGGTGCTGGCGTACTCTTTTCCCTTACCAGGGTCAACGGTAAGAGTTGGCTTTAAGGCGTCTTCCTGGTGCTTTTGCTTAAAGCGGATGGCGGTCTATTTTTTTCTCCATTAATTCATAATGTTGTTTGGGTGATATTGGATAAGGATAATTAAACATTGACCAAAATCATTTATGTGGTTATTCTTGTACCAAACGGTCAGTTTAATAAGGAGATTGTATGGCCCAGATGAATAAGGGTGAGAAAACCAGGGATCATATTTTAAAGACAACCCGCGCTATTATAGTGGCCAATGGTTTCCATAACACCAGTATCAGCGCCATTATTGAAGCCACAGGAGTTAAGAAAGGCAATCTGTATTATCATTTTGCCAGCAAGGATGATATCGGTTTGGCAGTCTTGGAGGATGCCAAGGAGGAGTTTTTTACTTTCCTTGCCGAGTCCTTCAAGGGTGATTCTCCCTGTGCCAAGGTGATTCATTCATGCCGCGCCATTTTCAAGGAACAGAAGAAAAATAATTTTGTTGGCGGTTGTCTGTTTGGCAATGCCGCCCTGGAGATGAGTGATAACAACTCCCGTTTTGCAGAGGTCATCCACGAAGTTTTCAGCCGCTGGGTTGCAGAAATTGAGCGTTATTTATTGTTGTCAGGAGATGGCTGTTCTCAGCATTTAAAACTCGCGCCGCATTTGTTAGCCAAAACAATAGTGGCAACAATGGAGGGGGGCATCATGATGTCTCGGGTCAGTAAAGATCAGACTGATCTGGAAGACTGTTTAACCGTTATCGGGGCCTTGCTCGGGGAGTAGATTTTTTGAGATCAAAATGTACCATCTGGTTGGTACAGTGGTGTTTCGGATGATTTACGGCGAAGGCGTAAAAATCACAAATGAAATCAGTCCGGATCTGAGCACGCAGCCTGACAAGATAGCTGAAGCGAGGCATTTGGGTACGAAGCTGGGGGGAATATTAGGTGCTGTTGTCTGACAACAATGAGAAGTTCCCCGGCCGTGTGGTTGGTAGTGAAAATCCTGTCCTACAACAAATAAGGAAGAGGTGTGACCATGAAAAAAAGTTTGATGAGCTGTTTATTGGTGGCTGTTTTTAGCAGTCTGGTCGGATGTGCCGGCATGTCAGGGAACAACGTTCGGTTTGCTATTCCCAGCGAAGGCATCCTTCAAGAGTATAGGTCTGGGCAAATGTGGCAATTGGAAAGAAGCGAGAGGTTCAAAAGTTATCAAGAGGCGACGGAGTATGTCGAGCAGTTGACCCTTGGGGGCTATAATGATTGGCGCCTGCCCACCATTTATGAACTCTACGATCTCAACTATCTTTTCGATCTGCATAAAAACGGCAAAATCGTCTTAAATCGAGAAGGAAATTACTGGTCCGGCGAAAAGGATGGTGATGGCATGATCGGCGCCTGGGCCATTTCTGATCAATGTGATCCCGAGCGGCAGTATGAAACAGGAAAGGCTGGTTACGTTCGTGCCGTACGCCCTTAGTTTGCAGAAAGCAGGAGAAGTGATCCGTAATCAAGTTTACGAAATTACCTTAAACTTTGAGGGGGAGAATTGAAATGTCAACATCCCAAGGGAAAGTTTTGGTGCGAGTAGGAGCATTTTGTTTATTTATACAGCTGAGTTTTTCAGGGGTGCCAATGCTCTTGGCAGCAGAAAAAAATATGCCAGTCTTTTCTTTGCCTGGGCTAGGTGCCTCAGAGGCAATGGTCAGAAGTGACGATTTTAACGGCAAGGTAGTACTGGTTAATTTTTGGGCCACCTGGTGCCCGCCCTGTCGAAGGGAAATTCCTTCCCTGGTCCGGCTGCAAGAAGAAAACAGCGATAAAGGCTTTACGGTGATCGGAATCTCAATGGATAAGTCTGCTTCAGACAAGGTCTCACAATTTGTTGAAAAGATGGGGGTAAATTATCCGATGGCCTTGGGGAGCAACGAAGTTGCCAGGAGTTTTGGCGCCCTGGGCACCATTCCGTCAACTTTTCTTGTTGATGCGAGCGGCATGATCGTAAAAAAATATCCCGGTTATACGACCTACGAGAAGATGGCAGAAGATGTCAAAGACTTGCTGAAATAACAAGTGACCAGTTTGATGGTTTACCCGGCCCAGGAACATCCTGGGCCTTTTTTTGTGGATCATTCGGTTGCAATAATTGAGAAAAGGCGGGGACTGTTATTTTGTTGGGCGTTAAAAGCTTTTATGCGAGTCAAGAAGCAGGGTGACCGGCCCGTCGTTGATGAGACGGACCTCCATCATGGCCTGGAAGATGCCGGTGCCGACCCGTACCCCGAACCCTTCAACCTGTGTGATGAAAAAACTGTAAAGTTCCTCGGCTTTTTCAGGAGCAGCCGCCTTGGAATAGGAGGGGCGACGACCCTTGCGGCAATCACCATAAAGGGTGAATTGGGAGACAATGAGGGCCTCGCCGTGGATGTCGATAAGTGACAGATTCATCTTGTCATCATGATCCGGGAAAATCCGGAGGTTGACGATCTTGTCGGCAAGATAAACTGCATCTTGTTGGGTGTCGTCTCTGGTGACCCCAAGGAAGATGAGGAGGCCCTTCTGGATGGCACCGGACTCTTTGCCGGCCACGGTGACAGAGCCTTCTTTGATAAGTTGAACAACAGCGCGCATGGTGTCTTTCCTGCTTATTGATGCTTCATTCGGCCCGAGAGAAAAAGGGCCAGGGAAAGGGCGGTGATAACGGCGGTTTCGGCCCGCAAAGTAAGCGGGCCAAGGGTGACGGAGACCATTCGCTGCTTACACAAAGTCACTTCCGCCGGTGAAAATCCACCTTCTGGCCCGATGAAGAGGTGGAGGTCTGTTAAGATTGTCGGGAAAATGAGGTCTGCCGGATTTCGTTGATTTTCATCCTCCCAAAAAAGGACTGAGGTGGCATCAGCAGGCAGCGCTTTAATCTGGTCGGGGAGAACGGAGGGCTCCTCAATAATCATGGGCCAGTTGCGGCCGCATTGCTTGCAGGCTTCAAGAGAAATCTTGTGCCAACGTTCTATTTTATGTTCTTTCGGGGGGCTGGCCTCAGTAAAATCAGAGGTGAACGGCTCGATGGCATGGACTCCGAGCTCGGTGGCCTTTTGGATAATTAAATCCATTTTTTTGCCCTTGAGCAACCCTAAGTGGAGATGGATACGGGGTTGGGGCGCCTGACTTTTGTGGCTCGAGGCGATGCTGACTGTGACGGATCTGCTGATTTCCGAGATGGTGGCCTGGTACACCATGCCTTGGCCATCGAAAAGCTCGATAAGGGTACCTTCTTTCAGGCGTAGAACCTTGCTGAGATGAGAGGATTCTTCTTTGCCCAGGGTGATTGTTGTTTGTCCAGCAGGGACAGGATCGATGAGGAAGCGGCGCATAACGGCTTAGATGACGGGGGGCTTGGTGAAGAGCAGGGAAATCCAGCGCCCTTCAATTTTTTCAGCAACAAAGTTCAGAGCAGCTGCCTGAAAGCAATCTTTGACCTTATCAGCTTGAGCACCCTTGAGGATGCCTGCCAGGATGAGATGGCCGCCTTGGCTCATTTTTTTCACCAGTTCAGGGCAAAGCTCAGAAAGGATATCGGCGGTGATATTGGCGATGACCAGGCCGTAAGAATCTGCAAGCTCTGAGAGGTCTCGTTCGGAACAGTCAATAAGATTGCCCACCCCGTTTTGCTGGATGTTATCACGGGCCGCTACCACCGCATCTATATCGTTATCTGTGGCTGTCACCTTCTCAGCACCGAGTTTGGCGGCGGCAATGGCCAGGATGCCGGTGCCGGTGCCGACATCAAGGACCTGCCTGGGGGAAGTTTTCGGGGTGGTGAAAAGCTGGTCAATGAAGGTAAGGGCCAGTCGGGTTGAGCTGTGGAGACCGGTGCCGAATGCCATGCCAGGATCTATTTCAATGACGATCTCGCCCGCGGCAGGAGAATATGTTTCCCAGGTGGGTTTGACGGTAATATTATCGGTGATTCGACTCGGCTTATAGTTTTCCTTCCAGTTTTCGGCCCAGTTTTCTTCAACAAGGGTGCTTAAGTTAAGATCCAGCGGGCTGTTAAGTTTGGTGGTAAATTCGCTCAAGAAAGTATCAAGCTCCTGGCGTGCTGCTGGGTAAGTATCGTTTTTTTCCAGGTAGCCGATGATGATTTCTTTGTCATCCTTGCTGAGCTGCTGGACGCCGTTACCGGTGATGCGAGTCAGCTCATGGCTGACATACTCTATGAATTTTTCCGGAACGGCAATGTCGATTTGCAGCCAGTGGCGGGCCGGACGATGGGAAAATGAAGTTGGCATAAGGTATAAGTGTGGGGTAGATGAAGCTGGACTCGTATGCAAGTCTGCCTCTATTATAAGATAACGTCAGTTATGCAACAACTAATGCTACTCTAGACGAAAAAGATGATCCGTCAAGCAGACATGTGATCCTGGAACTGTGGGAAGGAAGATATGGACAAAGCAGCATTGCAGAAACTTTTACAAGAGGTCAAATCCGGGGCGTGCTCGGTGGAAGCGGCCTTGGCAAATCTTGAGGGGTTAAGTTCTGACCCTTTAGGATATGCCTGCCTTGATCACCATCGGTCCCTGCGTACTGGGCGACCGGAGGTTGTTTATGGTGAAAATAAGACCGGGGAGCAGATCTGCGGCATCATGCGCTCGCTGTTGGCACGGCCTGGCCTTGTCATGGCCACCAGGGTGGATGCCGAGAAGGCCAGGGCGGTTGTCGCTGAGCTTGATGAGCTCACCTATTTTCCAGAGGCGCGCATGTTGGTGGCCCGCCCTCCAGAAGATAAGGATCTCAAGAACACGGGTGTGGTGGCCGTGGTCAGCGCTGGCACCAGCGATATGGCGGTGGCTGAAGAAGCACGGCTTACGGCCTGGTGCCTGGGGAACAGGGTGGAGGCCATCTATGATGTTGGCGTGGCCGGTATCCATCGGCTTTATGCCAGTCTCGACAGATTGAAGGAAGCGCGCGTTCTGGTGGTGGTGGCTGGTATGGAGGGGGCGCTGCCCAGCGTCGTGGCTGGATTGGTGGCGACACCGGTTATTGCCGTGCCGACCAGCGTGGGCTATGGCACCGGCCTAGGGGGGCTGGCAGCCCTCCTAGGTATGCTCAATAGCTGTTCGCCTGGAATGGCCGTGGTAAATATTGATAATGGCTTTGGGGCCGGGTGTATGGCAGATGCTATTAATAGATAAGGGGCGGATTGACTATAACGAAGCAGGCAGATTTTCTGGGCTGCAAGGGAAGATTGGTCACAAGAATATATACCTGTTCTTGCGAGGTAATCATTTTTATGGCCGAGTTTGTGCACTTACCCATCAAAAAAACCTTTGACAATGGTGGGGTGTTAAATTAGGTTGTCGCTCTCTGCAACGGGGGGAGCCTGCAAGGGCCGACGAAGCGGCAGGGGAAATAAAAAAAAGTCGCAAAAAAAGTATTGACTGACTTGAAAAAATCTAGTTAATTATGCGGCTTCCTCAGGGGTTCCCTGAGTCACACTTCGAGTGTGGAAACGATCTTTGAAAACTGAATAGTAGTAGAAAAATTAAAGGACCCTGGATATCTCTTATAACAAAGGGGGGTATTTAAGGTTTTGAAATACTTTGTAATTTTATTTTTGAGAATAAACCAAGGTTAGATAATCTGGTTTTATATTTTAAACTGGAGAGTTTGATCCTGGCTCAGAACGAACGCTGGCGGCGTGCTTAACACATGCAAGTCGAACGAGAACGGTTTTCTTCGGAGGACCTATTAAAGTGGCGCACGGGTGAGTAACACGTAGATAATCTACCCAGGTGTTTGGAATAACTGACCGAAAGGTTAGCTAATACCGAATACGTTCACATCATCGCAAGGTGGCGTGAAGAAAGATGGCCTCTCCTTGGAAGCTATCGCATTTGGATGAGTTTGCGTACCATTAGCTAGTTGGTGGGGTAAAGGCCTACCAAGGCTACGATGGTTAGCGGGTCTGAGAGGATGATCCGCCACACTGG
>JAHJKA010000078.1 GCA_018822545.1 Pseudomonadota bacterium | reverse complement strand
GCATGTCTTCCATGCTTTCGTCGGCGGTGAAGGCCGTAGGTCTGGTGTTCATCACCTTTTCAATGGGGTCTTCCAGCGATCCACCCCTGAGAATGGCGCGGCGGATATCGCCATCTGTGATCGTTCCAAGCAGGGTTTTGTTCTCGTCTATCACCAGGAGGATCTGCAGGGCAACCAGGTCAATAAGGCGCATGGCCTCAATGATGGAGGTGCCGGGCGAAACCAGAGTTTTTTGCCATTCTTTATACATGAGAGCACCTTAGGTTGAGCTTGGGAAGTGAAGATCGTGGAACTCTTTTTTAATAATATCGGCAAGATTCGTTTTTTCGATAATGGAAACAATGTTTTTTGCCGTGTCCGCCTTTTCGTAAGGGTTGGTGGTCTGTTTGAGGGTGGAATGGAAGTCGTCGGACAGCCCTTTTTTCAGCGCTTGGCTGATGGAGGATGCCTGGGGAGGACAATCGATGACGCTGGTGGCGCAAAGACGACCCTGCTGGCGGTTGCCGATATTGATGGTGGGGACGTGAAAACTGGGCGCCTCGATAATGCCGCTGGAGGAGTTGCCCACAATGGCCCGGCAGAAACGCATTGCAGAAAGATAGTTGCGCTGGCCCATGGAGGTGAAGGCCAGAAAGCGCTCTGGCTGGTCACGAACCGTGCGGTCAATGAGCTGGTTGATAACCCGGCCGTCTGTGTCAGCGTTGGCCTTGGTGAAGATGATTTTAAGCTCCGGGAAGTCCGCCAGTGCGGTCAGCAATTCGGTGAATTGTTCCTCGGCGCTGGCCTGTTCTAAGGTCACGGGATGGAAGGTCACCAGGGCAAAGTCCAGAGCAGGGGAAAAGCCGATGACCTCTGCCAGCTTTGCTTTACTGAGCAGTTCAAGGTTGCGGATGTTTTCAATGCCCAGAGCCCCGACATGAAAGACCCTGGCTGGATCTTCTCCGAGTTGGATGACCCGCTGGCGGTACACCTCGGTGGAGGTGAAATGGAGATGGCTCATCTTGGTGATGGCGTGACGGATGGACTCATCCATGGCGCCATAGGTCGCCTCACCCCCATAAAGATGGGCAATGGGGATACAGCTTATCAGGGCCGCGGCAGCGACGCTGAAGGCCTCAAAACGATCGCCCAGAATGATCAGAAGATCCGGCTGCAGACGATTGAGAGCCTCAGCGCAACCCATGAGGCACAGGGCCATGGATTTACTGATGCCGACGGCCGAGTCAGAACTCAGCAACATCTCCACCTTCTCGTCAATGACAAAACCATCCTCTTCAATGGCCCGGTAAGTCAAACCGAACTCCGGGGAGAGGTGCGTGCCGGAAACCAGAATCTGCAGCTCAAGGGTGGCACTGGCGCGCAGTTCGCTAAGCAGGGGTCTTAGTAGACCATATTCGGCTCGGGTGCCGGTGAAGACACAGATGCGTTTCCTGTTTGTCTGCTGCTTCGGGCGCGGGGTTTGTGTTGTCATATCTCAATCAGCTCATCAGGTTGAAAATCGCGGATGGCCTTGCTGCCCACGACACGGTCCCAAACCATGGGCGAGAGGCCGCTTCCTGGCCGTTTGCTTGTCAGGTTGGTTTCTGTCAATAACTCGCCTTGGTGGATGAGGGTGGCGGCGACAATACTCTTTCTGGCAATGACCCTGTTGGGCAGCTCGGAGGGCGAGGGGGCTTTAACTCCACTGCCCAGGGCCTTTTCAATATTGCGGATGGCTATGACCATGGCCTTGAGCTCACACGGCTCGAGGGAGGCACGATGGTCCGGCCCCGGCATGGCCCGGTCCAGGGTGAAATGTTTCTCAATGATAGTGGCGCCCAGGGCCACGGCAGCAATGGGCACTTCGATGCCCAGGGTGTGGTCGGAGTAGCCTACCTTAACCTTAAGGGTCTTGGCAATGGTGGCCATGGCCTTTAAATTGACGTCCTCCATGGCGGTTGGGTATTGGGTATTGCAGTGGAGGACGGTGATCTTGCTGTGCGGGGTGCCGGCCTTGGCGAGGGCGGCAAGGGCCGCCTCTATTTCCGACATATCGGCCATGCCTGTGGAGAGGATGAGTTCCTTGCCCAGCCCTCCGACTTTGCGCAAATAGGGGAGGTTGGTGATCTCACCGGAGGGGATCTTGAAAATTGGTATGGCAAGCTTTGTCAGGGTTTCAATACTGTCAAGGTCAAAGGG
>JAHJKA010000077.1 GCA_018822545.1 Pseudomonadota bacterium | reverse complement strand
CGAACTGCGCGATCTCAATTTGACCCTGGAACAGCGGGTTGAAACGCGCACCCAGCAACTCCAGCTTTCAGAGGAGAAATTTCGCGGCCTTTTTGAAAGCTCCAAGGACATGATCTTATTTTGTGATCCCCACGGCTTTATCAACGATATCAACGACAGCGGTCGAGACATCCTGGGGTACGCTCACCGGGACGAGGTTATCGGTAAGCCCCTTGCTGTCTATTTTGCCGAAGAGGAAAAATGGTCCCGTTTTTATTGCAGCCTAGGTTCCCAGGGCCATGTCAAAGAGTTTGAGGCTGAGTTCCTCCGCCAGGATGGCTCCCGTCTCTATCTAATGATCACCGCCTCGGTGATTGCTGATGAACAGGGCAAGGTAAAAGGCTATGAGATGATCGCCAAGGACCTCACCCATTTCAAAGAGGTCACTGACCAGCTCATCCAGTCAGAGAACATGGCCTCCGTGGGTCAGTTGGCTGCCGGTGTCGCCCACGAGATAAATACCCCCCTTGGCATTATCCTGGGCTACTCGCAGCTGTTGATGGAGGATTTTGCTGAAAATTCTGAGACCCATGAAATCTTGAAGATCGTCGAAAAACAAACCAAGGTCTGCAAAAGGATTGTCGCCGATCTCTTGAAATTTTCGCGCCACAGTATGGGCGGCGCCCACAATCCCGTTGATATTAACGCCTGCGTCCAGGAGGTGCTAAGCATTGTCGAACATGGTCTCAATATGGATCATATTTATGTCCAGCGTGTTCTGGCCGAGACCATCCCGGAGATTATTGTTGACGCGGAAAGGCTCAGGCAGGTCCTGGTCAATATTATTAACAATGCCCATCATGCCATCGGCAAGGAGGGTATTATCGGGGTTTGGACCCGTTTTAATGCGCATTGCCAGGAGGTGGAGATTATCATTGGCGATACAGGCTGCGGCATTCCACCGGGGGTAATCTCCCGGATTTTTGATCCTTTTTTCACCACCAAAGGGGTGGGCAAGGGCACGGGTCTGGGACTTTCTGTTTCTTTTGGTATCATCAAAGACCATGGCGGTTACATTGATGTCTTTTCGCCGCCGGTGGATAAAGAAGTTGTGACGGCCGGCATGAACACGGCCTTTCATGTGATATTACCCGTTGAGCCTCATGCCCGGCCAGCTAAAGAGGTTGAACAGTGAGTACTATCCTGGTGTTGGATGATGTGGAGGATGCCGCCATCCTGGTCAGCAGGATCCTCAAGAAAAAAGGCCATACCGTTCATCTTTTTACCGATGAGGATGAGGCACTTTCCTGTGCCAAGACCCAGCACTTTGACCTGGCTATTCTTGACATGAAATTACGAAAGATGGACGGCGTTGAGGTGTTGGTGGAACTCAAACGCATCCAGCCGCAGATTAAAGCAATCATGCTCACCGGCTATCCCACCGCCCAGACTGCTCTGCGCTCCAAAAACCAGGGTGCGGCAGCCTATTGCGTCAAGCCCATTGACAAACATGAGCTGGAGCAGACCGTTGCCGAGATTCTCGGCCCACAGGAGTGCAAAGCGTCGTAGTCCTGTTCATCACTCCATTTCAGCGTAACATGAGTCTCCATGGCGCTATGCAGGTCTTATGGGACGGGACAACTCTCCTAACAAAGGCGACAGACTGATCAGCACCGTTGTCCCCTCGCCTGGCGTGCTGGTAAGAACAATGCGCCCTTTCTGCTCTTCCACTATCTGTTTAACATAAGGCAGGCCGATTCCGGTCGGCCCTTGGCTGGTTTCAAAAAAGGGCTCAAAAATATGCTCTACGATCTCAGGCGCAATTCCCGGACCGGAGTCACGAATAAGGACCTGGACCGCTTTTTCAGCCGGACGGGTGACAATCTCGACACGGTCTCCTTCCCTGCAGGCATCCAGGGCGTTGCGCACCAGATGAATAATGGCGATGGTGAGGAGATGCTTGCTGCCTAGAAAAATAAGCGGGGCAGGATGATATTCCGTGACAATCGCCACTCCCCTGTTTTCTGCCTCCGGCTTTATCGTCCGCAGGGCCGCTGCCGCTATTTCATTTAAATCCTCTGAGGCAAATTTCTTCCGGGCAGAAGGATGGCCTTTGCCAAGCCCCTGCACCAGCGCCTCAAGCTTTCCCGCTTCCTGGATGATTGTTTCCACATATCTCTTATCCGGGCCGCTCTCAGGAGACGACTTCTTCATCTTCCTGGCCATGCCACCGATGATCATTGCCGGGTTCCTCACCTCATGGGCTATAAAAAGGGCCATTTCTGTCTGGGTGCGCTCACTGACAATGGTTTCAATATCCCTATTCAGCTCAAGAAGCTCTCTGCTGAAAGATGAGATCTTGTCCCGGTCGCGGCCCATGCGGTCCATAATGGACTCAATGCGCCGGAAATAAAGCGTGCTTGAGGCAATGACCACAAAAGTAATGGTGTTTATGGAGCCACTGATGGGTGCCAAAGACCGCCACCAATGGCTGTAGCCCGCGAAATAGAGAATATGTTTAAGGATATGGCCAAGAGAGCGCGACACGGCAAAGGCAAAAATGGCGAAACATAACCAGAGAAGATAGTTACCCAGGGCATTTTCACGATCCCGCCGAAAAATTTTCCCAGCAACCAGAAGGCACATGCTGGACACGACGATCATCGCCAACGAGCCGAGAAGATCAACAGCCCAAAGCGGTGCGAGGGACCAGGTCATCATGATGGCGGACCCTCTTCTTGGCGCTGCGGGTGCGCAGATTCATCGAATAGCACCTTGAGGCCAAAGTAAAAATAGAGCAGCGCGGGAAGACAGAGGAGATGGTCCATCTTTAAAATATAGTAGATCACCTCGTGCCACGAGTTAACAGGAAGTGATGGAGTTATATGACCCGGCTCCATGATAAAGAATGCTTCGATCCGGGTAAAAAAAGACAAATGGCCGACAAACGCCCACATATTCCAAAGGATGAACAAGATGGCACTGAAGAAGAGCAGACGCCACGCTTTTAGCCGAGCCAGACTGGAGCGCCGGATATTAAGGGCAAAAAAAAGCATGGAAAAAGCCAGGAACATATGCGCGCCCTGATGAACGTATAGACCTTCTACGCCGGTGTGAACCTGGATGGCCCACACCGGTTTGACGCTTGCGGCCAGAAAAAGGGCCATCAGCATAACGATGCGACCCAGCTTAGAGGGTAGAGAAGATTTTTTCATCAGCGTGTCGATTTACCGGGAAGAAAGATAATGAAAATAGACCTGGGTAAAACGGCCCGAAATGATGTCCGGACAGCTAAACAGCAGCTCGTCCTCGCCCGGGAAAACATTGGAAAGGGCGAAAAAAACATTGCGCGAGATATTGGAAAGAATGTCCTCATGTAACGCAGAATCAAGGGCATGTTCCACCACCCCATGGCTGCGGCAACGAATGGGCCGATACGCATACAGGCTGCATTTGCCCTCGACGCTCAAGGGGCAGACAATGTTGCCAAGCCGGTAAATGTCATTCATCTCAATCTCAGTTGCGGTTGGCGCGGCATCGCGCACCAGAACTCTGATTTCCTGAAAGACCTCCGCCGCCCTTTCAATGGTGGCCTGGCGTTTACTGCTAGGAAAAGTCGTATTCATCTTATTGAAAAGATAGAGGGCCTCAATGAGCTTCATGGAAAAGTGCTGACGACAGCAATTATCGCTCTCCAGGCCGCATATGCCCTCTGTCCTGTCTGCCTCTCCCAACCCGTCCAGAGTGTTTTCCACATCCTTGACCAGGGCCTCGTACTCGGCAAAAAAATCAGCCAGATCCACCGTGTTTTTACTCTCCAGGGAGGGCTCTCTGATGGTGAGTTTGCCACTCTTTTTGCCGTATTTCCGTAACAGGCTCCATTGCGCGTAGTTGGTTGGGTTGGCCCGGGTACCCTTCATAGTCTTTTCAGCCACCTTCAGCCCCAGGCCTCGGCGAATGAGATAGGCGGAGACAAAGGTACCGGTCCGACCAATACCATGCCGACAGTGAACAAGGACCTTTTTGCCAAGATACAGGGACTCGTCCAGCCACTCAAGGGCCTTTTCCATCTCGGCCATATCCGGGGCATTTTCATCGGGGATGGGTAGGAAATAGACCTCAAACCCTGATTTTTCTTCAATTTCATGCAGATCACAAAATTCTCCGCAGAGATTAACAATGGCGTCGATGCCTTGTTTCTCAATGGCCTCGAGCTCGGCATAGGACATGGGGGCATAGCCCACTGCCAGTGATGGTGTTATCCAGGTAAGTTCATAGGACATAGATGAATCCTTGGTTCATGACATATTTTTTTGAGGGGCAAAATCGTAGTTTTCGGCAAAAAAATCAGCGAGATACTCCTCCACCATTTCTTCATTACTAAGGGTCATATCCAGCAGACGGGTAACACCGAGCAAGCGACCGACCATGTTGAGTTTATCCTTGATCAAATCGTGGTCCTGATGGCTGAGGCGGGCATCAATGAGATCACCCTTGCTCTCGACGCTGAAACCTAGGCGGGCAAGGGCTTTGGCCAGAAATTCCACCCGCAGGGCCCTGCCGCTGAAGTTGCCGCCGCCCCCGGCAAAACGCAGGATGATGTAATTATCATTGGCCTCCGAGCCGCAGAGAGTATCCAGCACCGTAAAGTGGTAGCCAAAGCGCATGTTGAGGTTGAGATAATCATGGGAGATGATGGCATAGCTGGCAAAGGCATCGCCGCCTTTGCCAGCAATCCCCCCGGCCAAGGCCACTTTATCAAAACTCTTCCAGTCAAAATGGGACTGCTTACTCCAGTCGATGCCGGGATGACACAGGCCAGCCCAAACCGCATGCATTGCCAGGCAGTGAATTTCAGAAAGTGATATCTCCTCCATGTTGCGCGCCGCATCCACCAGACCTTTGCCCACATCCAGGACATACACCGTCATCGGCACCGCGGAAATGATCTTTTTCGCGCCATGAACCCGTGTTCCCCACCGATCGCCGGTGGCAAACATCTCCTGCATGCCTTTTTCATGGCAAAAGCGAATGATGTCGTGAAGGGAGCGGCAGCCCTCCGGGCAGAAGTTCAGGGCCGCGGTGTCAATAAGGGTCAAGGGCGAAACAAAACCCAGGAGGTAATGCAGCTTTCGCTGAAAAGGGGTCGTATCCTTGCGCGCTGGGTTCTGACGAGGCGGCAGGGAGCTCAGCCCCTGGTAAATGATTTTTTTATGAGCGCTGATCGTCACCTCCATGCCGTGGTGCAGCTGCTGGATCGCCCTGCCGACATTGACAAGGGCAGGCAATCCAAATTCCCTGGCCACGGAGGCAAAATGACCAGCAACACTGCCCCGTTCAGTGATAATGCCCTCAAGCCTGTCCATCACCTTCACATAGCCCGGCAAGGTGCTCTGGGTCACAAGGATCGAACCAGCCGGGACGTCTTGCAGCTGCTGGTCATTTTCCAGGAAAAAGAGGCGCCCGCTGGCCAAACCGGATGAGGCGCACTCCCCACCCTGGAATACAATAGGAACTTTTATTTCCAGCTCTGTGTGCAAATCCTGAGGGCTCTGCGCGGCCTCACATTTGAGAGGTCGTGCCTGCAGAATAGAGAGGGCTTTATCTTTGCCTTGGCACCACTCAATATCCTGCGGCTCACCGTAAAGGCTTTCAATCTCAAGGGCAATGCGCGCAAGCTCCAAGGCCTCACTATCACCAAGGGACATCATCTGGCGGCGCTTCTCATCAACATCGCTAATATGCACGGCACCATGAGGTTCTGCCGTCATCTCCTTAAATTTGTCACCCAACCGTCGCTCGATAATATGGGGAGAAGGCTCCCGGCCAAGGACCACAGTATCCGGGGATATCTCACCTCCCACCAGCAGCTCACCAAGCCCCCAGAGGGAATGGATTGACATGATCTGGGCCGAGGCATCGGCCGGATTCGCCGTATAGATGACACCGCTTGCCATGGCATCCACCATGACAATGACCAGGACAGCCATGGGGGTGTCGAGGTCGGAGATGCCGTGATTGATACGGTAATAGAGGGCGCGGGGTGAATATTTGCTGGCCACCACCCTTTTATAGGCAGCAACCAGAGAGGCGCGGCCCACATGGAGTTCGGTCTCGTATTGTCCGGCAAAAGAGGTCTCACTGTCCTCAAGGCACGCACTGCTGCGCATGGCGACCTGGACAGCCTTGCCATGTTTTTTTTGCAGGGCGGTATAAGAGGTTGTCATGCTTTTGGACATGGCCTGCGGAATTGTGGCGTCAGTTATAAGGCCAGTGATTTTATCTGAAAATTGCTGCAGCGATTCGGGGCAGGTTATGTCGAGTCGGGCCAAGCCTTCATCAATGATGACCTGAAGATTATTGTGTTCAAGAAAGGCCTGAAATGCTCCTATGGAAATTACAAAGCCATCCGGCACCGGCAGGTCGAGATTATTGCGGAGCATGGCCAGATTAAAGGCCTTATCCCCTGTCATCTGCCGGTCGTCGATGTCTATGGCTGTGAGCTGGATTGTAAACGGTAAGGAAATTTCCCGTTTGGGCGGTGTGAGAATATAGTGGACATAGGCATCAATTTTCTGGAAATAATCGCGCAGATTGTCGTAGGTAGCCGGCGCCATATGGGTCAGACATTTAATAATGGTTGCAACGGCGGTGGACAGCTCGGCATAACGCCTTTCGATCCGCTTAATATCAACCTTTTTTTCGTTGTAATAAATGTCCTCAAGCTCGGCGATCAGCTCATGGCAGCGCCTGTCGTATTCAAGGAGTTCCTTGAACGAGGCGTAGTTCTCCCTCAAGAATGTCCCCGGAGAGAAAAGTTTTGTCGTCCAATGCTTAAAAAGTTCGAGAGCCAAGCCTCGCCTCCAGCCCACAGGAAGTGGTTCGTCCTTGCCTTGCTGGGCCTGAAGCCCTCGCCCATCGTCTTAGACAATAATGAATCATAGCCATGATAAGGGGTATGCGTTCCTTGAGTCAACCAGCTCTGCATTTAAAAGCCCTTTGGCGAGGGCGACGCAGAAAATTATGAGTATATCACACTCAGTAATGAGTAGGATTGAACACCGGTTTATCGCTGCTTACTTGTCGCTTATGATAAAGAGTGTTTTTTGACGTGGTATTCACTAATGTAGTAAAATGTGACCCATATTTCCTGGATGCACCGTTACCTTTTATAAAAGCTCTTTTTTTATTGATTCCGCCCTATGTATAAAGAACATTTTGGTTTTACAGTAGCGCCTTTCTCCATTGCACCAGACCCGCATATCCTCTATATGAGCGAACGGCACAAGGAGGCCTTGGCACATCTTTTCTATGGCATGAGGGTCGATGGCGGCTTTGTGATGCTCACCGGTGAAGTTGGCACAGGAAAAACAACGATCTGCCGCTGTCTTCTCGAGCAAGTCCCCGAGAATACGGACATAGCCTTTATTTTCAATCCCAAATTAACCGTTGAAGAATTGCTTTCCACAATCTGCGATGAGTTTGGCATCCACCATCAGGAAAACCAGCACAGTATCAAATTTTATGTTGATCACATAAACTCCTTTTTGCTGCATTCCCATGCAAACGGCAGGAAGGCGGTACTCATTATCGATGAAGCCCAAAATCTCAGCACCGATGTTTTGGAGCAAATCCGGCTGCTCACCAACCTGGAAACAAATACCCAAAAACTGCTGCAGATCATTTTACTGGGCCAACCAGAACTTGCAAAGATGCTGCAGCAGCCGGAGTTACGCCAACTCGCCCAACGAATCACCGCCAGATATCATCTTACCCCTCTCTCCGAAAAGGAAGTGGGCTCCTATGTTGCGCATCGCTTAGCAAGAGCCGGTGGGCGAAACAGAATCTTTCCTGAGTCAACCATAAAAACCCTCTTTAAATTAAGTAACGGGACCCCACGCCTGATAAATATTATCTGTGACAGATCCCTCCTGGGCACGTACGTGCAGGATCAGGACACGGTGACCATTGCAACCATTAAAAAGGCCGCCCGAGAAGTTTTCGGGGAACGTGTTGACCTGCCACCGCATGAAATAAAAAAATCCGGCCTGCTCATCACAGGTCTTCTTCTTCTCTTGAGTGGTTCTGTAATGGCTGCAGCCTATCTTAACCAAATACCAGCCGCTTTATTTATGCAGAACCCAGTGGAGCACGTGGAACAGGAAACACTGACATCTTCGCCGCAGGGTATGGAAAACCCACTGCCTCAATTGGTTCAGCACCAGAGCACTGACTACAATGAGGCCATGGATGAAAACATCACTACCACCGCTATCAACTCAGCGTCTTTGGCGGTTTCTGCACTGGAGTGGCCGGAGGGTGAACCCCTTGCTGCCAGCTTGGTGAGGGCCTACCAGGCGCTTTTCGACAGTTGGGGCATCGCTGATGTTCCGGTGGATATTGCCTCTGCCTATGTCATTGCGGAAGCACATAACTTAGGCTACCTCAATCAGCAAGGCAGTTTTGGCAGCCTGCTTGCTCTCAATAGACCCGCGGTCTTAAGCTTGTATGACGAGAATGACAAACGCTTTTATGCCGCCTTTATCTCGTACCAAGATCAGACCGCTGAGCTGGTCATTGGTTCTAAGCGCAAACGTGTCTCCATCGACGATTTCAAGAAATCCTGGAATGGCGAATATTCACTGTTGTGGGAGAAACCAGCGGGCTATTCAACTGCCATTGCGCCAGAAAATCAGGCCGCCAATGTGGATTGGCTCGATAAAAAACTGGCCATCATCCAGGAACGTCCAGCCAGTTTAAAGACTCCCGTACTGTATGATAACGCTCTGGTCAGCCAGGTAAAACAGTTCCAGTTTGACAGAGACCTGGTCCCGGACGGCATCGTTGGCCCTCAAACAATCATCCATCTTAATTCGGCATATAGCAGCAACGTGCCAAAATTAATGCCGATGGATAGGGGTAATTAGCATGTCCTATATTCTCGATGCCCTTAAAAAGTCAGATAAACAGAGGCAGCAGGAGCATGTTCCTGATCTCAACACTGTTCAGATAGAACTTCCTCCGGAAAAGACAAAAAAAGCCTGGTGGCCCCTGCCGCTGGCGGCAATGGTGCTACTGAATGTGATTTTTATCCTCTTTTTTATGCTCCGCCAAGATCCGTCCATCTCAGAGACCCAGGCCGTCAGCCATAACGCTGATCGCACTCAAGCAGCGCCGACTCAGGAAAAACAGACCAATATCGCTCCGCAATCAACGCCGAGACTCTCACCTGGCCGCCAGGAACTCCTCCCCCTCCCTGCCGCCCTTGTCGCTCCAGTGGGGAACGACATCGTGGTCCACAGGCAAGAGGGTGACACAGCCCTTAGGCAGGGAGAAACGCCTGGAAAAGCTGAGCCGGAACCAGAAGAAAATGCCTATGCAGGGGGGGCTGCCCACGAGATCGCACCGGAAGTGGCGAGCAACATTGCTCCCCAGGAAGAGTTTAATCTTACCACCGAACGTGAATCTGCAGACGCAACGACTCCTGCTGAAGATTATTCCGAAAACAGCGACCTCGATCAGTCCCTGCAAACCCAACATGCCACACCAGCAGATTCCACCATTTTTGTCCCAAATGCGAGCTTAGCACGAAACCCCCTCCACATTTATCAACTTCCCGAGATCATACGGCAGCAACTGCCGGAGATTCACATTGATGCGCACCTTTTTTACAAAGATAAACCGGCCTCTCGCTTTGCCAGTATCAACGGCAAAATAATGCGGGAAGGTTATGTCCTTGCCCCCGATCTAAAAGTCGCTGAAATTACTACTGATGGAGTTATTTTCAGCTACCAAAAATATCTCTTTTATGTGTCTGTATTTTAAAGAAAACAGGTGGGCGTAGATCAGACTTTTTTTAGGGAAATTCGTTTCAGCCCCGGGCAAATATTCCAACTAAGCAGGAATTCAACAAAGAGAACCAACGAAAAAAGGCCTTAAATATGCCTTTCTGCTGTGGTACTTCGTGAAAATATTGGGCCTCATCTCTGAAGAGCCTACCGTTTCCTCAATTTTCCCACCCTACTCACCTTCTGACCCACTAAACAGATAGGCATGATATTCCACCTCCGCGATTTCTTATGGGGATGGCGTTTTTGCAAGGAACAGGTCGCACACGCCCTCACCCTTGGCTGGGGATTGCACTTGTGATTGTCTTGTTGATCCTCAGATCTCCTCACGAAAATCTTCGGCGGGCAATTGGCTGCTTAGTTGCTGGGAGCCGGGCCGTGGTAAGGCACGGCGAAGGGCCGATAGAGCGGGTCGCCAACCAGGACCATCTTCCAGGAGAGAAAGGGCAGACTCAGGAAGTAGGCTTCAACCAGGCAGAGCTTGCCGTCTGCAAGAATGGGGAAAAAATATTGCGGCAGTGGAAAGGACTGAACATAAGGCTCGGCCACCGGCCCGATGGTGGCGGCCGCGCCGTTTTCCAACATCATCTTGCACCAGCCGCGGTTCTCCTTTCTTTTCAGGGTGACACATTCGCCACTGGCAATATGGTAGCCGATGGCGCCCCGTTGCCAGATAAAGGCGTCAACGTAGTGTGCCAGGCTGTACCAACCGCAGTAGAGGCTGGCGGGCAACTTGCTGTCGACGGCAAAAAGTTCTTTCTTGTCATCCAGAACCACCGGCATGCCCCTGTCGCTTAACAGCTGGGCGGCAAAGTGGAGGGAGTCATCGTACAAGGCATAACCGGAGAGTTTTTCGCGGTTCTGCGGCTTGGGCCAGCGGGCATCGAAAAAGGCAGTTCCGTGCAGGCCTTCCTTTTCAATGGCAATGCTGTCGTCGATAATGCGGGTGACTGTCTGATCGTTCGGGCCATCAAGTCGGCTGACCAATAAAACGTCTTTCCTGGCGGAAGCATGCTCCTTATTGTTGGCAAAACCCAGAAAATAAGGGTTAGGACGCCAGCCCTCCAGGGGATACTCTTGAGCAAGGAGAAGGGCGATTTCGGAGTCAACAGAGGCCACCGTATCCTGGCCCTTGCGCTCTTTTCGTTGCGCGGCCGGTAATGATTCGGCAATACGCAACGGCACCCCATACATCAGGACAAGACATTTTATCTTGTCCTTGAACTGGCCTTGGGCGAGAAATTCACGAATCGGTTGCGCTATTTTCTTGATGTACTCTTCGCGACTGCAGGTCTCCTCATAGCTTGTCCAGAGCTTGATAAGGTTTTCTCGGGGTACCCCCCTTTTCTCCATATAATACGTTGCCAAATGGACGCTGCTGGTCGCCCGGCGGTTGGCCACCACCAGAATCTCTGCGGGCTTGAGGGCCAAGCAGACAGTGGGTAGAAGGAGCAACAAGGAGGTGAGCAGTAATGTGAGAGACGTGCGGGAGCAAGCGGCCATGACAACATGATAGCACACAGAGTCCCCGCGAAAAAAGAGGGCCACCCTTGATTTATTAATTTAAAAGCCTTCTCCTTCGCAATCGCCAATGCATCCCGGCGGCCATCCTCTCCCCGTCCGTGAAAGAGGCCGGAACCGGGTCCAGGCAGAAAGGAAAGGCTAGCACGATACCGGCCAGAAAGGTTGCCCGTTTCAAAACGGGGAAAAGGTCGGCAGCTGTCGAGAAGTAACCCAGGGTGTATTGCCAGGGATTTTGTATAGAAATGAGCTTTAATCACCTCATGATGATCACCTCGAAGTCTACGCTTATCTGCCGTTCGCCTAACACTTCCACCTGTCGGCCCTGTAGAGGACTTGCCCCTCCAAGTAGGTGCGCCCTGCCGGGCGCACAACGAAAAAAGCCCCTACAGCGAAAACGCTGTAGGGGCTTTAATGTCTTGGTGCCGGGACACAGAATCGAACTGTGGACACACGGATTTTCAGTCCGTTGCTCTACCGACTGAGCTATCCCGGCAATGAAGAGACGCCACCATAATATATTGTGATGTTTTCGGCAAGAGAATTTTAGCGAGCCAGCGACGTTGATGCAGAGGTTTTCTGTCGGGATATCGCAAGATACAATTAAAGCCGCAAAACATCTTTGCTTTCAAAAAAAAATCCCCTGCTGTCACAGGCTCATAAGCCAGACAGCAGGGGATAAACTCGTCGCAAGGGGTGGGGCCTTTTACAGCTCCAGGTCAGGAAGTTCGGCTGGACCGCTGTCTTTTGTGTGCTCAACCTCCATCTCCATATCAAGATCGGCAAGATCAACCATCTCCTCATCATCGCCAGCCATTGACATCTCATCCTCACCAAGGCTCAGATCAATATCAGAGAGGTCTGGAGTGGCCGCAGCCATGTCAACATCAGCGTCCTCTTCAAACTCAATACCGGCAAGATCAAACTCCGGCACATCATCAAAGTGGGGCTCTTCGACGGGCTTTGTTCCAACATTAAAGCCTGTACCCTCCCCAAAACTTGACAGATCCATGTCCGGGATAGCATGACCTTCCAGGGATAATTCATCCCCTTCATACTCTGGGACGTCATCAGCGGCAAAAGAGTACTGGTCCTCGCTGATGTCACCGGGAAGATCAGGAACTTCACCGAAATCACCGATGGCGTCCATGCTGATATCAAGATCATCAGCACCGTTATCAAAACTGAAATCTTCCGCCACTTGATTGATACCAAATGCATCGGCATAGTCGGGAATGAGAGTGCCGAGGTAAAAAGTGCCCAGGGGCTTAAACGCTGTGCCGTTTAAAGTGTGGGCAACCTCTGTTACATCGGCGGAACACTTTCCACAGGAAGTAACTTTATCAAATGAGATATAACTACATTTTGGGCAACGCATGTTTCTTATTCCTTCTCTCTACCCGGCTGGATCGCTTACCACGCCGGGGTGACCGCGGAAGTCACCACTTTTTTCAAAAAGAGGGTACCCACAATATGTAGTGCACCCCTCCAGACAACCAACCTGTAAATTCCTATGGATTTCTAGCTAGTTACCTTATATTTACCTACAACCTATTACACATTCACCCCTGTGGTCAAGGAATTATGCACTTTTCCCACTGCGGATGTGTACTTTTCGTCATTATTCCAAGAACACACCATCCTGAAACTCTTTGCCTTTCAACCTTTTGTATGCTTGCAAATTTCAATTCTTCCGACTACTCTACCCCCTGTCAAAAACAGGCGTCGTACCCATCGACAAAGTCATTTATACTTTTCTAAACAATTTAAGGATATTATATCTTAACATGAAACACTTCCTTAGATCGCTTTGCTGCTTTGCTCTTTTTATGGTTCTTTTTGGCACCGGTTGCAGTAAAGAGCCTGTCCGTCATCTCAGTTCCGACTCCTGCCTCATTGCCCAAGGCACGACCAAACAGGATGTGCTCACCTATATGGGTACTCCAAAATTCAAAAAAGTAACTGAGGGCGGTGAAATATGGACCTTTGTCCAAGAGCATTTGAGCCTGCTCAAGAAAACCCCTGTTCTCAACTTGATGTTTGGCTCCGCCTCTTACGAGCTTGTTTACATCACCTTTGTCGGTGACATCGTCACCAATTGCCAATACCGAGCGGCCAATGAAGAGGAGTACAAACAGTCCACTCTTCCGCAAACGCCTGCGGGCAAATAGATCATGAATTTCGAATCCGCCAGAATGCGGATGCTCCGCGAACAGCTTATACCGCGTGGAATCACAGACCAGCGTGTTCTAGATGCCATGTCTGATGTTCCCCGCCACCTTTTTGTCCAGGACGCCCTCCGCAGTCAGGCCTATGGCGATTTTTCCATGCCCATTGGCCTGGGTCAGACTATCTCGCAGCCCTATATTGTCGCTCTGATGACGCAGGCTCTGGAGCTCAAAAGGGAGGAAACTGTTCTTGAAATCGGCACCGGCTGTGGCTACCAGACTGCGGTTCTGGCCAAACTTGCTGAACGGGTTTTTTCCATTGAGCGCCTCAAGGAACTCCACATCAGAGCCAGGCAGACCTTGGATCAACTCCAGGTACTTAACGCCATTTGCACCACTGATGACGGCACCCTGGGCTGGCCGCAGTACAGTCCCTTTGACGCCATTATTGTAACGGCGGGCGGGCCTGACATCCCCAAGGCCCTTATTGATCAGCTTGCCGATCCCGGCCGCCTGGTGATCCCCATTGGTGACCGCGAGACCCAGGAGCTGGTGGTACTTAAAAAAGAAAATGGCGAAATAAGCCGCCACGTTATTGAGCAGGTCCGTTTTGTCAGCCTGATCGGCAGTCAAGGCTGGCATCAATAGCAGCCTCGTCAAACCTGCGCCGAACCGCGAGACTTAAGAACTCCCCATCTCCCCCAGAAGGCTTCCAGAGTTTTCCCCTCACACCTAGCAGCGAAGGCCCATTCGCCTTGTCTCAGATTCTCTCTGTGCGTTTTTCAAAGCACCAGCGCGCCCTCGTTTGTCTCCTCCAGACCTCAGCACTTACTTCCCGGAAACAAGTGACAACAGCGCAAAACCGCCGACAAGTAGGACTGTGAAGGCTATGCAGAGTAAGTTAAAGTAACGGTCTATAAAGCTCTTGGCCGGGGCTCCCCACCTGTGGAGAAGCCAGGCCACCACAAAGAACCGGGCCGCCCGAGATAGTATCGAGGCGGCCATAAAAATGGGCACATTGACCCTGGCAACTCCAGCCGTAATGGTGGTCAGCTTATAGGGCAGCGGCGTAAGACCAAAGACAAAGACGATCCAGGCGTTCCAGCGGTCATACACCTGAAAGAGATAACTGCCGCCCAAGGCATCGCCGAGGCTGTCAGCAAGATAGGCAGGCAGGGCAATATCCAAACGCCCTTCCACCGGCACAAGCTGCATGTGGGCGACATTCTCAACAATCCAGCGACCCACTGTTTCCCAAGCAAACACCCCAATCCCATATCCGGCCAGACCGCCCACCACTGATCCCACCGTACAGAGCAGGGCCAGATAACGCCAGCGCTGGGGAGCACCGAGCACTAAGGCGATCAAGAGAACATCGGGTGGGATGGGGAAGAAACTACTTTCAGCAAAAGCAAGGATCACCAGGGCCGGCACACCATAAGGGGTGTTGGCCCAATGGAGCATCCAGTCATAGAGGCGCCGGTGGATGGCCCAACGCGACACGTGCGTATTATTTTCCATGACTCTCCCTGATCTTCCCGGCCATAGTGCGCACCTTTCCCATAATTTCCTTCACATCCATGGTCAGTACTACTCCTTGCTCAACAACTAATTTACCATCAACAATCACCGTGTCGACATCAGCACCCCTGGCGCCATAGACCAGAAGGTCAGGACTAAAAAATGGGGTAAGACGGGGGCTCCGGCAATGAACCAGAATGAGATCTGCTCGCATCCCTTCCTGAAGTGCGCCAATATCCGTGAGACCGAGGCAGGAAGCGCCCATGCTGGTTGCCATATTTAAGACATCCTTGGACGGCAGCAGCTCAGGCTGCAAAGCGTGAACCTTGGCAAGCTTTGCGCAGCTATCCATCTCGCCAAAGAGGTCGAGATCATTATTGGAGGCGCAGCCGTCCGTACCCAGACCAACGTCAATTTTTCTGGCCAGCATGGCCGCCACCGGCGCCACTCCCGAGGCCAGCTTCATGTTCGATTCCGGGCAGGTGACCACCCGACAACCGCGATGGGCCAGAATATCCATATCCGCCGCAGATACCCAGACGCAATGTACGGCAATAACGCCCGAATCAAGAATGCCAAGGGAGTCGAGATAGGCCACCGGGCTCATGTCGCCAGCGCCAATCAGGGTTTGCTCCATTTTTGTTTCTGCCAGATGGATGAAAAAAGGCACCTGCTTATCCCTGGCAAGCTGCCGGGCACGGGCAAGGGTTTCGGCACTACAGGTGTATGGGGAGTGGGCAAAAACTGCGGGCTGAAGACGCGACGAATCGGGAAAACCATCAATAAATCGGGCCACGGTGTCGATATTTTTAGAAGGATCAGGGACGCCCGGAGCGGGAAAATCAACAATACCATGGCCGAGCACGGCCCGCATACCGCTTTCCTGGTAGGCCCGGGTGGCAGCATCCATATAAAAATAGGCATCGGCAACCGTGGTGGTGCCGGCAAGCAGCATTTCAGCCGCGGCAAGCTTCGTGCACCAATAGACCATTTCTTCTGAGACAAATTGCGCCTCGGCCGGAAAGATATACTTCTCCAGCCAGGTCATGAGCGGCAGGTCATCAGCCAAGCCGCGAAAAAGGGTCATCGCGCCGTGGGTATGACAGTTAACCAGGCCGGGCATGGCAATAAACCCATCACCCTCAATGACTCGATCCGCCGTGATCGTGGCACCGTGGGCTTCAGCTCTGATGCTCAGCAGGCGGCCATTGCCGATGCCAATGGAGCCGGTCGCCAAGAAATAGCCATCCTCACCGCTCTGTAAAATCCGGCAATCCTTAATAAAAATATCGTAATGGCTCTGCACGGTGCGCTTGGTGGTCATGGCCGAGAAGCCAACCACATCGCACTTTTTCTGTCAAGAAAACGGCGGCCTCACACTCATAATTCCAAGGGACGGAAAAACGATAAGGCCCGGACCTTCAAAAAACTTAGCGGTTGGACTGAACCTCAATATTGCCCCGGATAACCTCGGGTGAGAGATTTTGTCGTAAGAATTCATAGGAGGCTTGCTCCTCGCCGGTTTGACTGCGCTGATCAATGATGATCTCAACCCGTCTATTCTTCTCCCTATTCTCCTCCGAATCATTAGGGGCCCGGGGATGGGTGTCGGCATGCCCGGTGAGAACAAACCGCGTCGCGGGCAACACTTCATCCTTGAGAAGTTCATTGATAACAGAGAAGGCCCGGGCCCCGGAGAGCTCCCAGTTGGAAAGAAAACGGTCGGTGGCGATGGGCTGGTTGTCCGTATGACCTGCTACGGTAAGGTTGCCGGGGATGTTAACCAAGGCATCGCGAATTTTTTTGGCGGTGACGAGAAAGGCCGGATTTAAAGTGGCACTGGCCGGTTCAAAGGAACCATGCTGCAGAATATGGATGGTGATTACCTGGCCCACATCCTCCACCTTAAGTTTCTGCTGTTTGATTTCCTCATCCAGATCCTTGCGCAACTCAGCGGCGTAATACTCGGTTTCCATGCGCTGTTGGGATTCCTTCATAAAGGATGGATTTTGCAAATCCATACCAGTGGAGCCTGACTCGCGGATATAAATCACCTTCCCACCGCCAAGGGCTCCGGATAAAGACTGGGCCACCGCAGTAAACTTCTTGACATCCAACTCAGCCATGGCAAAAAGGAGGATAAAGAAACAAAGCAACAGACTCATCAGGTCGGCAAAGGTAAGTACCCATGGGGCTGAACCGCTGCTTTCGTCAGTGCCCCGGGAAATTTTTTGAAATTCGTCAGAACCGGAGATAAACAGCGCCGCCTGTTCCTCTTTCTGGGCACTGGATTTTTCCGCAGCCATTCTGGCCAAGGTAGCATCAAGGTCGGCGTTTTTTGGGGCCTCAGCGCTATCAACACTCATGGGATCAGCAAGAGGTATGTGCAATTCCTGCGCATCCTTGCTGCTGCTCGCCGGCTTTCCCTCACCCATCTCAGGCAACCTCTGTCTCCACCGCTTCGCCCGGCACAGAGGCCGGCTGCCGGGCAACGCCATTTCCGCGCCGGGAGCCGGGCAGGTAGGCCAGAAGCATCTCTTCCAGGATGTAGGGATGGATGCCCTGCTCAATGCCGATCAAGGCATCAATGATGAGCATTTTATTCATCCGCTCCTCGGCATTACGCAAGGCCAACTTGGAGGCAATGGGTTTAGCTACCATATAGCCCAGCATCGCACCGTAGAGGGTGGTAAGAAGAGCGACCGCCATGGCCGGGCCGATCTTGCCGGGATCATCTAAATGGGCCAGCATACGCACCAACCCAATAAGGGTTCCGATCATGCCCATGGCCGGCGCCACCTCGCTCAAAGACTGGAAGATCTGGCGCCCCGTTTCGTGGCGGGCGTCGGTCTGATACAGCTCTTTGAGCAGAGTATTTTTCACCAGGGGGATACTCAAGCCGTCCATGAGATACTGGGCGCCTTTTTTGAAAAATTCATTTTCAATGTGCTGGCGGCCAAGGGCGAAAATCCCATCTCTGCGGGCCTTGCGCTGCAGGCTGATAGCCAGATCAATAAGCTCTTCGGTGGATTCCGGTTTAAAGAAGAAGGCCTGAAAAGCAACGCGGAAGGCATTGCCAAATTGTAATAGATTGAACTTTATAAGGACAACAAAGATGGAACCACCGACAACTATGAGAAAGGAAGCGGGATTGAGATAAATCCACAAATCAGACTCACCAGTTACCAGGGCCATGGCCACAATGGCAAAAGCACCAACCAGACCAATGGCTGTTGCCCTATCAACGATACATTTCTTCTGCATAGGAAATCCTCAAAGCCATAGCGAAAGCTCAACAGTCACTTGCCAAAACGGAGCCTGTCTCTTACTCCCATCTTTATACCTCTTCTGACCACAAATAGCATCGGACTCTGTGGCCATTCACCTTAGATTTTTTTCAAGTTTGCCAAAATACTTGAATTTTTTTCAAAAAATTCCTTTGCCTATAAAAATTGACATTATCGCTGGGCTTCTGTACATTTTTGCTCTGAATTCAAGTATATTTCAATCTCGCTGGCCTTTCCCTGTTCAACGGCTACTTTTTCACCTTTTTTCACCGAGGTTTCCCATGGACAACTGCCTGTTTTGCAAGATTATCAATGGCGATATCCCTTCTGACAAGCTTTACGAGGATGATGATGTCTTTGCCTTCCGGGACATAAGCCCCCAGGCTCCCATCCACTTTTTGATCATCCCCAAGAAACATCTCCGTGGCCCGGCTGCGGTAGGCGCTGATGATGAAAAATTGATCGGCAAGATGCTGCGTATCGGCGCTGATCTCGCCAGGCAGGAGGGCGTCGGTGACGCCTTCCGGGTGGTCTTCAATAATGGCGCCGGGGCCGGACAGAGCGTCTTTCACATCCACATGCACATTCTCGGCGGTCGCAGCATGAACTGGCCACCAGGATGATTTTTTTTACTAAGAATATAAAGAAATAGAGAATGTAAAGGAGGTAAAGAATGGAGACCCGCGAGAGCACCAGAGCTGCTTTATTCCTTCTCTACCTCCTTTACATTCTTTATTTCTTTAACTCCTCTATTTCTTTAACTCCTTTACCTTCCTCATAAACATGCCCCCTATCATTTCCTTTATCGCCCGGCCTAACCATGGCAAAACCACCCTGCTGGAAAAGCTGCTGGCCGAATTTGCCCACCGGGGGCTGCGCGTCGGAGTGATCAAACACCATGTCCATGATTTCGAGTTTGACAAAAAGGGCAAGGACACCTGGCGCCACAAGCAGGCCGGGGCACATACCGTTATTCTCTCCTCGCCGTCCGGGATCGGCATGACCCGTGATGTGGACGCCGACATGCCCATCCCAGAACTTGTGGCCCGTTATTTCCACGATATGGATCTGGTGTGCACGGAAGGCTATAAATGGGAAGGCTATCCCAAAGTTGAAGTGTTTCGCCGAGCCATTGGCGGCGAACCCCTGGCCGGCCGCAACGAGACCTGGGTTGCCTTTGTCAGCGATGCCGAGATCAACACGGACCTGCCCTGCTTTGGCCTTGATGACATTGTTACCCTTGCTGACTTTCTGCTGACAACCTTTATAAAAAAGCGCCGGGTGACCTCTTCATTGCACTGCGCTGGCAGAGAGATCGCTTTGAGCGCCGCAGAATCAAAACATCTTGAGAATGTCGTGTTGACAACCCTTGCCTCCCTGCGCCCCCAGGAAGATCTCCGCCACATCAGCCTGAAGATTAACAATGATGATTGCTGACACAGCCGGGGTACTTTTGGCGGGCGGCAAAAGCAGCCGTTTTGGCAGCAACAAGGCCCTTGCCTTTTTCCGGGGTAAGCCCCTGATCAGCCACGCCGCCGAGCTCTTCAGCCGCCTTTTCAGTGAGACCCTGCTGGTGACAAACAGCCCGGAAACCTATGAGTTTCTTGGCTGGCCCATGACTGGCGACATTTTCATAGGCTCCGGCCCTCTGGCCGGTATCCATGCCGCCCTCAACAAGGTGGCGAGCCCGCAGATCTTTGTTGTCGGGTGTGACATGCCCCTTATCCAGGAACCACTGGTCAGACTGCTGTGCCAGGAGTCTGCTGGCTGGGAAATAGTGGTCCCGGAACTCAAGCAAGGCCTGGAACCACTCTGCGCGGTGTACCAGAAAAGCTGCCTGCCTGTTATTGAAGGAAATCTTAACGAGGGGCAGCGCACGTTGAACCGCCTTTTTGAACAGCTCCAAACCAAAAAAATCCCGGAACCGCTTCTGCGGCAAGCTGATCCGCGTCTTGTCAGTTTTGAGAATATAAACAGATTACCAGATCTTGAGGCCCTTACCGACCTATTGCAGTCTTAGGAGTCAGTCATCAACAAGGGTATACTTACCGAAGCCATGAACAGCCAACTCGACCTTGACCAGGCCCGAAAACTGATTGTCAGCCATAGCCCGACCCTGGCCAGTGAGGAAATCTCTCTGCTTGAGGCCTGCGGCCGAGTCTGCGCCCAATCCCTGACGGCCGCCCTGCCCATTCCCCATTTCCGGCAATCGGCCATGGACGGTTTTGCCCTGCGACGGGAAGACTGTGTCGAGGGCTGCCACATCCCCATTATTTCTGAAATCGCCGCCGGCTCCACCCAGGAACATAGGGTCAAGAACCACACCGCCATCCGCATCATGACCGGTGGTCGCGTCCCTGAGTCCTGCGACCAGGTAGTCCCCTTTGAGGAGTGCCGGGAAACAAAAGGCGTGTTGAGTGACCTGCACTGCCCCAGCCGTTCCCACATCCGCAAGGTGGGTACTGATGTCAAAAAAGGCCATCATATTGTCAAAAGCGGCGAGATGATAACGCCGGGCCATATGCACCTGGCAGCCACGGCCGGTGCACAATCCATCAAGGTCTACGCTCGGCCAAAGGCTGCCATCATCTGCACGGGCAGTGAGCTTGTCGATGACAGCCCCCTGCCCGGCCAGGTCATTTCCGGCAACCGCTTTCTCCTGGCCGGCCTCATTGCCAAAAGTGGTGGCCTGGTGAGCGATGCTGCCACAGTAAAGGATGACATTCCTGCCATCCTCAACAGTCTGAAAGAGATGTCCTCCCAGGCTGATCTGGTTATCACCACCGGCGGTATGGGACCAGGCAAATATGACCTGGTGGCCCAAGCCTTAACTCAGCTCGGCGTCACCATTCATTACCGGGCCCTCAAGCTGCGCCCCGGCAAGGCCACCCTGTTCGGCACCAAAAACGACACCCTGTTTTTTGCCCTGCCAGGACCGCCACCGGCAGTGCGCCTGCTCTTTCATGAGCTGGTCCATCCGGCGCTTCTCGCCCTTCAGGGCCGCAAGAAACCAGGACCCAAAACCCTGCGGGCCGAGCTCACCGAGGAACTCGCCATAAAACAAAAGGGACTGCTCAACCTCAAGGGCGGCATTCTCACCCTGGCCAATGGCCGTTGCCAGGTACGACCGGCGGATCGCCACGAGGCCGCCAGCTGTATTATCTTGGTCCCGGCCCATCGGCGTTGTCTCAAAAAAGGGGAACTGGTGACGATTCACTTGACAGAGTGGTGATTTTGTAAATAAAGAAGCTAAGGAACGTAGCGAAGTTATAGAAGCTAAAGAATGGTAAGTTCTTAATCTTCTTTGTTTCTTTACATTCTTTACATTCGTTAACTCCCCTAAAAGGATCTTAATACCATGTTAGAACTCCGTTTCATTCGGGAAAATATAGATCTCGTCACAGACAAACTCAAATTCCGCGGCATTGAAAATTCCCGTATTGGCGAATTTGTCGCCATTGATCAGAAACGTCGCGACTCTCTCACCGAGGTCGAAGGCCTGCGCAACAAGCGCAAGATCGTATCGCAAGAAGTTGCCCAGCTCAAAAAGGCCAAAAAAGATGCCGAGGCCTTGATTACCGAGATGCACCAGGTGAATGAGCGGATTAAGGAAATTGAGGGACAGCTTGTCACCATTGAAGCGGATCTGCAGGACATCGTCATGTCCATCCCCAATATCCCCCATGATTCCGTGCCGTTCGGTAACAGCGACAGCGATAATGTTGAAGAGCGCGTTTGGGGCAAACCCACCCAGTTTTCCTTCGCCGCCAAGGCCCACCATGAGCTGGGGGAAGAAGACGGTACCATTGATTTCAAAAGGGCCGCCAAGATTTCCGGGGCCCGTTTTGCCCTGCTCAAGGGTTTTGCCTGCCGGCTGGAAAGGGCGCTGATCAACTTCATGATGGATCTTCATACCCAACGCCACGGCTACACCGAGGTGCTGCCGCCCTTTCTGGTCAACACCGAATCGATGACCGCAACCGGCCAGCTCCCAAAATTCGCAGAGGATCTTTTTAAGACGGGGGTTTCCGAGCGCGAGCTTTGGCTCATCCCGACGGCCGAAGTGCCGGTGACCAATATCTTCCGGGATGAAACCCTAAGTCCGGCCGAACTGCCGGTTAAATTCTGCGCCTATACCCCCTGTTTTCGCTCCGAGGCAGGCTCCTACGGCCGCGACACCAAGGGCCTAATCCGCCAGCATCAGTTTGACAAGGTGGAGCTGGTAAAATTCACCCGCCCCGAGGAATCGGATACCGAGCTTGACGCCCTCTTGGCCGATGCCGAAGAGGTGTTGCAGCTTCTGGAGCTGCCCTACCGGGTGGTAACTCTGTGCTCCGGGGACTTGGGCTTTTCCGCCCGCAAGACCTATGATATCGAGGTCTGGATGCCGGCCCAGAACACCTACCGGGAGATCTCTTCCTGTAGTAATTTCGGCGATTTTCAGGCCCGCCGGGGCGGTATCCGCTACCGGCCGGAAGGTGAGAAAAAATCCACCTTTGTCCACACCCTAAACGGTTCCGGTCTGGCCGTAGGCCGCACCCTGGCCGCCATCTACGAAAACTACCAGCAGGAGGACGGCACCATCAAAATACCCAAAGTGCTGGACCCCTATTTTGAGACCCGTTTTTAAGAATCACCCCTGGTGACCAAACCACAAAGGCACAAAGACACAGAGATTTTTTTGATACCCTCTCTTTGTGTCTTTGTGCCTTTGTGGTTAACAGAACATCTCTCGCAGAGAGCGCCACCTCCCCTCAACACCAGAGACATCGGCCCCTGAGCCTGCCGAAGGCCTACTCCATCGCCAACTCAATCAACCTATCTAGAAGCTGCCCAAAATCAAGACCAAAGGCCTTGGCGGCCTGGGGCAGCAGACTGGTCGGCGTCATCCCGGGGATGGTGTTGGTCTCAATGACATAGATATCGCCATTTTCAGCCACCATCATATCCGTCCGGCTGTAGCCTTTTAAATGCAGGGCCCGATGGGCCATCATGCCATACTCCTGGGCTTTACGGGTGGTTTCGGCATCAAATTCAGCCGGACACACCTCCTTGCTGGCGCCAGGTTGATACTTGGCCTGGTAATCAAAGAAAGGATACTCGGCGCCAGGAATGATCTCCACCAAGGGCAAGGGGATTAATTCCTTATTGCCCAAGACGCCGCAGGTTATTTCGCGGCCCTTGATAAATTCCTCGACCATGACCTCGTTATCGTATTTAAAGGCCAGGGCCAGGCCGGCGGCAAGCTCCTCTTCATTGTGAGCAATGGACATACCCAGGCTTGAGCCCTGGCGCACCGGCTTAACCACCACCGGCAAATTCAATTTGGCAGCAAGAGGGCCGGGATTGTCAATATCCTCTGAGGAGGCCATCTGCCAGTTGGCAACCTTCAGCCCTGCCTCGCGGTACATCATTTTGGCCAGATTCTTATCCATGGCCAGGGCACTGCCCAAGACGCCAGCCCCCTGATAGGGGATGCCAAGGAGGTCAAGGGTTCCCTGCATGGAGCCATCTTCACCCAGTGGCCCATGGAGAAGGATGAAGGCAACATCCAATTTGTCGGCATCGCCAACCAGGCGCGCCAAATCGGTGGCCGGATCATACTGACTCACCTGATATTTATTGGTGTCCAGGGCGGCGAGAACACCACGGGACCCGGCCAGAGAAACCTCTCTCTCCCCTGACTTGCCGCCGGCAATGAGAGCCAGGCGTATTTTTTCTGCCATAATGATCTCCTTCTGTGACTTAGGTGGTACACCCTCGCCTCCTTGAGTACGCTGCTTTGGGGAGGGAGCGCAACAAAAACTTCGTACTTTATCTTCTTCATGGTAAACCAAGAAATACGACTTCCAACAACTATCAAACATGGACCCCCATTGTCAATGGATAGCCATATAATTCAAGCCCTTAAAGATATAGTCGGTGCGGATCGTCTGGAAACTGCAGCCGAAGAGCTGCAATGCTATTCCTACGATGGCACCGGCCAGCAATTTGTTCCTGAAGCCGTGGCCTTTCCGGAGAGCACCGAGCAGATCAGCAAGATCATGACCCTGGCCAGCGCAAGCGCCATTCCCGTGGTGCCCCGTGGTGCAGGCAGCGGCATGACCGGCGGTTCTCTGCCGGTGGCCGGGGGTCTGATTCTTGCCCTGGGCAGAATGAACCGTATCCTGGAGATTGACGAAGAAAACCAGATTGCCATCGTCGAACCCGGGGTGATTACCGGCAAACTCCGCGAGGCCGTGGCACCCTTGGGTCTTTTCTACCCGCCCGATCCAGCCAGCCTCAAGTTCTGTACCCTGGGCGGTAACGTGGCGGAATGCGCCGGCGGCCCCAGCGCCGTTAAATACGGGGTCACCCGTGACTATGTCCTCGGCCTCGAAGTGGTACTGGCTGATGGCCGCATCCTGGAAACCGGTGTCCGCACCCGCAAGGGCGTGGTGGGTTACGATCTCACCCGGCTCTTTATCGGTTCCGAAGGAACCTTAGGCGTTATTACCAAAATTATCCTCCGCCTGACCTCCCGGCCCACAGCCAGCAAAACCATCCTCCTCCTCTTTGCAGATATGGCGCCAGCCGCTGCCTTAGTTGCCGCCATGCTCAAAGAACACACGCCCTCCACCCTTGAATATCTCGACAATACCGCCTTGGGCCTGGTGGCTGACAAGCTGCCTTTTGTTCTGCCAGCCGAGGCCAAGGCCATGCTCCTTGTTGAGCTGGATGGCGATGGGCAATCCGTGGCATTGCAAAGCAGCAGACTGGACGATTTCTTGGCTGGCCACAAGGAGATTCTGCTCTGCAAAAAAGCAGCAAACCCTGAAGAAGTGGAGGCCCTGTGGATGGCTCGACGGTCCGTATCCCCTGCTGCTTTTAACTTGAAGCCTGATAAGATCAGCGAAGATATCGTGGTGCCACGCAGCAAAATTCCAGAACTTGTCGCCTGCGCCGAAGAACTCAGCAAACGCTTTAAGCTGCCCATCTTCACCTTCGGCCATGCTGGCGACGGCAATATCCATGTCAATATCATGCTGGATAAGGCAAATCCCGAAGAAGTCAGCAGCGGCGCACAGGCCAAAGAGGCCCTTTTCCGTGAAGTACTCGATCTTAAGGGCACATTGTCTGGTGAGCATGGAATTGGCATCACCAAGGCTCCTTTCCTGGGCATGGAACTCTCGGAAACGAGCCTTGATATCCAGCAACAACTCAAAAAACTTTTTGACCCGTTAAATATCATGAATCCAGGCAAGATCTTTTAGGACACCCGCCTAGAAATCTCTCCATAAAACCCAGGGGAATCAAAAAAAGAATTACGCTCTGCCTATTCATATTTTTTTGCCTTCTGCTTCAACTTTTCATACCCTATCAAGAGAAGATCTTAGCCCTTTAAAAACCGTCTGCACACAGGATCCAATCAAACTCATGGCTTCAAACCGTCTCACCATTGCCATTCTCTTTTGCCTGGGCACCATCAGCTTCGGCACCTCCGGCTATATGATTGTCGAAGACTATGGTTTTATTGATGCCTTTTATATGACGATAATCACCATCACCACGGTGGGCTTTGGTGAGATTGTTCCCCTGTCAGGGCCAGGCCGGATGTTTACCGTTGTTCTTATTATTGTCGGTTTTGGCGGCCTTGCCTATGCCGCCCATAGTATTGCGGAATCTGTTTTAGAACAGGTATGGAGTAAAAATGCGGAGAGAAAAAAAATGCAGACACGAATAAGCAAACTCCAAAAACATTATATCATCTGCGGTTATGGCAGGGTGGGTCAGGCTGCAGCCCAATATTTTACTGAGCACGGCATCCCCATTGTTATCATCGAGTTTTCCGACGAAACTTGTGAGAAACTTAAAGAGCAGGGCCTCCACTATATTCAGGGTGATGCCACTTCAGACGAAAATCTGATAAATGCTGGAATTAAACGGGCAAGCGGTCTTCTGGCCTTGCTTGAAACCGACCCCCTCAACCTCTTTACAACGCTTACAGCCCGTGAGTTAAACCCTACGCTGCGCATCATCTCCCGCTCCGCTGAATCCTCGGCAGAACAAAAAATTCTCAAGGCCGGCGCCGACAGCGTGGTCTGCCCCCACGCCACAGCCGGCAAACATATCGCCGAAAACATCCTCAGCGCCACCGGCCATATGCCTGAGATAATTACCTCGTCGGTTGCCATGCATCCTCAATGGGTGGACATCAAGGAAGGCTCCAGCATGGTGGATAAATCCATTGCCGAGCTGACCACCAAGATGGGCCGCGATATTATCGGCCTGCGCCGTCAAGACCGCGACTTCATCCATCCTGATCCGTCCACGCTCTTGCAGGTGGATGATAAGATACTTATCCTCGAAGAAGGCGCCCTGGAGGAGGAACTCATCGAGGCCACGCCGCAGAAGATCGTCATTGTCGACGACAACCCGGTGATTGTTCATCTTTATGCCCGTCTCTTTCAAAAGGCTGGCTTTATTCCACTCACCGCCTCCGACGGCAGGAAGGGTCTGGAGCTCATCCTGGAAGAAAAACCAGACGCCGCGGTCATTGACTTCATGCTGCCGGAACTCTCCGGTATTGAGGTCGTTAAAAAGGTCCGTAAAATCTTGACCTATCCTATCAAGCTCATTGTCTTTACGGCCGACGAGCAGGAGCAGACCAGAAAGAATGCCTTGGCAGCTGGCGCCGATCAGGTTGTTGTAAAAAGCCCTGAATCCGCCGAGGTAATCGACACGGTGGTGAAGCTCATCAGGAACAAAAGTTGAAACTTTTCTAAACGCTGGCCCCGAAATCCATTGACAAGAACGGCGACCATCCTTTATAAGGACTGTTTGTTTTTGTGGTCATGCATTATTAATTGAACTGACCTTTGTCAGATATATACTTATCCTCGCATCGTTTTAACGGTGCAAACGTCTCTATACGGAGTTATCATGATTGAAGTTGAAGTACGTGGCGACATCGAATACGCCATTCGCCAACTGAAGAAAAAGCTGCAGCTTGACGGCATGAAAAAAGAACTCAAACGCCGTGAGTGCTATGAAAAACCAAGTGTAAAGCGCCGCCGCAAACAGGCCGAGGCCAAACGCAAGCTGCGCAAGACGGTTTACCGCTCAATCCGCGACTAGTTTTTAGTCCCGCCTTTCTGAGACACAGACGGGAATGGAGCGGCCACTTTGACTGCTCCTTCCTGATCTGAATGACCACTGACAAACCTCAGAAATCATCGCGACCCCTTATACGCCCACAAAAGAATTCCGCCCAGCTGCCACCTGAGATGTCCGGCAGTCGTGATCTCTTTCTCCATTATCTGGCTGCTGAACGTCGGCTTGCCCAGAATACCCTGGCGGCCTACCACACTGACCTGCAGGGCCTTTTTGCTTTTCTGCACAGCAAAAAACTTTCTCTTGAAACTGTTACCCCTAAGCATCTGCGCGCCTATTTCGTCAAGCTCCATGCTGAGCTTATCAACAGCCGTTCCGCAAGTCGCAAACTTTCAACCTTTCGTGCTTTTTTTCGTTTTCTCCTCAGCGAAAACATTATTGCCACCGATCCCACCACTCATCTTGATTCACCCAAATTAGGCCGTCCTCTGCCCAAAGTTCTTTCGGTGGCTGAGGTTGACAAACTTTTAAAAACCTATTTCCCAGGGCCTCTCAGCCAACGGGACCATGCCATGCTGCAGCTGCTGTATGCCACCGGTCTCCGGGTCACAGAGCTCGTCTCTCTGCCCCTTGCTGCCATCAATATGCAGTCTGGTTTTATTCGGGTCCTCGGCAAAGGGGACAAGGAACGCCTCATTCCCTTTGGCAAGGAGGCCAGGGTCATCCTCGCTGTCTATCTCAAAACGAGCAGACCCCTTTTACTCAAAAAACGAACGAGCCCCCTGGTCTTTATCACCAGCCGGGGTACCGGCATGACAAGAGCCCGCTTCTGGCAGATTATCAAAGCATGGGCGAAAGCTGCCGGGATCTCTCACAAGATATCGCCCCATGTCCTGCGTCACTCCTTTGCCAGCCATCTTCTGGCCCACGACGCGGATTTAAGAGCTGTACAAATGATGCTTGGCCATGCTGATATCGCCACCACCCAGATTTACACCCACGTGGACAGTGACCGCCTCAAGGCCATCCATCAACGATTCCACCCGCGCGGCTGAAATGTGTCGCACCTCTGATTTTTAAAATCTCTCTTCCTGTCTATTTCCCTTGCATTTCCCCCGATACCGTGGGCATAATCCCGCCGCAAATAAGTGGCCGTGGGCAGTTGCAACCTTTGGTATTGGAATTGTTGGGAATGACAAAAAACCCCTGTGTTATCTGCGGTGCCTGTTGTGCTTTCTACCGCGCCTCTTTTTATTGGGCCGAGTGCGATGACGCCACCTTCGGCGGTGTTCCGGTGAAATTGACAAAAAAAATGAATGCTTTCAGAAGCGTGATGCTGGGCAGTTACGGCGGTAAACCGCGCTGCATTGCCCTGACCGGTGAGATCGGTGCTGAGGTCGGCTGCACCATCTATGCACGGCGCGCCTCAGTCTGTCGAAATTTTCAACCATCATGGCTCGACGGTGTTTATAATCTGCGCTGTGACCAGGCCCGCATTGCTTGGGAACTTCCCCCACTTTGGCCTGACTATTGGCAAGACAATTTCCCCAACGCCGCCTGATCGGCACCAAGCTAAAGTTAAGATGAGTGGCTACCAGTTTTTCCTTTGGTCAACCAGGGTAGCCGCGGTAATGTAGAGGAATGGACGTTATCACCTCTCATCTCAATGCCGATTTTGACTGCATGGCCTCCATGCTGGCAGCCCGTAAACTCTATCCTGATGCCAAACTCGTTTTTCCTGGTTCCCAGGAGCGTAATCTGCGCCGTTTTCTCAATGAATCAGGTCTTACCTTTGAATTCACCCGCCTGCGCTCCCTTGATCTCGACGCCATTGACCGGCTCATTGTCGTCGATAACCGCCAGGCGAGCCGGATCGGGCCCTTTAATCGCTGTCTGAAAAATCCTGACCTCAAGCTCCATATCTTTGACCACCATCCCGCGACTCCAGACAATATGAAGGGCAGCCATGAGGTGATACGGCAAGTTGGTTCCACCGCCACTCTCTTTATTCAACTCTTTCAAGAGCAGCAAATCAGCATCACCGGGCAGGAAGCCACCACTCTTGCCATGGCAATCTATGAGGACACCGGCAATTTCACCTTTGCCAGTACCACACCTGCCGATCTTATTGCCATGGCTTGGCTCCTGGAGCAGGGTGCCAATATTGACATGGTGACTCAATATATCAACAAAGAGCTGACCCGCGATGAGGTCAGTCTGCTCAATGAGCTGATTAAATCCGCCACCACCTATACCATTAATACGGTGCCCATCACCATCGCCCGCATCATCCTTCCTGATTATTTCGACGAATTTGCTCTGCTGGTCAGGCGCTTCATGGCCATGGAAAACCTCGACACCCTCTTTGCCTTGGCTGCCATGGATGACCGGGTCTATATTATCGGGCGCAGCCGGGTGCCTGAGGTTAACGTCGGCTTGATCACCATGGCGTTCGGCGGTGGCGGTCATGCCTCTGCCGCCTCTGCCAGTCTCAAAGACCATTCCCTGGTTCAGGTCGAAGAAAAGCTCCTTAAGGTGCTGCACAATACTGTCCAGCCGAAATCACTGGCTGGTGAACTCATGAGCTCACCGGTTATCTCTGTTGCGCCGACTGTGGCCATCTCAGCGGCCAACAGGACTCTTATTCGTTATAATATCACGGTGTTGCCCGTGGTCAAAGAGGGGGAGATCCTCGGGCTGTTAACCAGAAGGGAAGCGGCCAAGGCCATTTATCACGATCTTGGCGACGAGCCGGTGGCAAGCTATATGACCACCGAGTTTGAAGTTGTCAGCCCGGAGGCCACCATCCTTGATATCCAACGCTTGATCATCACCAACCGCCAGCGCACCATTCCGGTGGTTCACAATGGCGAACTGGTGGGTATTATCACCCGCACCGACCTGTTCACTCTCCTGGCCGGCAACCCGGCCTTTCTGCCGGAGCTCAAAAACAATCAAACCCTGCCCTCGGTTGAACGGCATCGCAACCTGACCAACCAGCTCCGCCACACCCTGACCAGGGAGGCCCTTGTCCTCTTGCAGACCATTGGTGAGATTGCCGTGGGCTGCGGGGCCACAGCCTATGTGGTGGGCGGTTTTGTACGTGATCTTCTTCTTGGCGTTGCGAATCTTGACCTTGATATCGTCATTGAAGGCGACGGTATTGATTTTGCCAAAAAACTTGCCGCCCATTGCCAAGGTAAAATCCGCACCCATGAGAAATTCAACACTGCGGTGGTGGTGTTGCCGAACGGCCTGAAAATCGATATTGCCACTGCCCGGCTCGAGTATTACGAACATCCGGCCGCCATGCCCAAGGTGGAATCAAGCTCCATCAAGCTTGATCTCTACCGGCGCGATTTTACGATCAACGCCATGGCCATCCATCTCAATCCGGACCGTTTCGGCACCCTGGTTGATTTTTTCAACTCCCAGAATGATCTTAAGGATCGGATGATCCGCATTCTTCACAATTTGAGTTTTGTTGAAGATCCCACCCGTATCTTCCGGGCCATCCGCTTTGAGCAGCGCATGGGCTTTTCGTTGGGCAAACACACCGAAAAACAGATCAAAAACTCGGTGCGCCTGGGCCTTTTTGACGCTGACATGGGCCAACGTTTTTTTCAGGAATTAAAACTGATCCTTGCTGAAAAGGACCCTTTACCTGCCATCAGACGGCTTGATCATTTTGGCCTCTTGCCCTTTCTCCACCCACGCCTGAAGACCAGCATCCGGAGCAGAAAAATCCTGCGCGAAACCGAACATGCCGTGTCGTGGTATAAGCTGCTCTACCTTGACACCAAAATTTATCTGTGGATTGTCTACTTCCTTGCCCTCACTGCCCGGATGAAGACGAAACATCTTGGGGAAATGTGCAAGAAACTAGAAATACCTGAGCGCTTCAGCCAGATCATTATTTCTGAGCGTGTGGCAGCAGACCGGGCTGCTCGCCACCTTGATAAGGCAGACAATCTGCGCCCCAGCCAGATCTACAAGGTCCTTAAAGACCTCCGTCATGAAGGGCTGCTCTTTGCCATGGCAAATTGTCGGAACAAAAGCGGTCAGATGGCAATCTCTTCCTTTGTAACCAGGCTGAGCCACATCACCATTCAGCTCCAGGGAGATGACCTTATCGCCCTCGGCTACCAGCCAGGCCCCCTGTTTCAGACCATCTTGAACAGGCTTCTTATGGCTACCTTGGATGGAGTCTGCAAAAACAGAGAAGATGAAATCGCCCTGCTGAAAAAAGAGTTTCCCCTTCCGGTCAAGAGCTAGTAGATTGCCAGAATTACAGTCTCCTTTAACATTCACCCCGCGAAAAAATCATGTTCAACATCAATTTCCAGGATCTTGTGATCCAGGTTCCTGTTTTTCTCTTTGCCCTCACCATCCATGAGTTTTCCCATGGCTATGTGGCCTCCCTGTGCGGCGACCAAACAGCCAGGATGCTGGGGCGGCTGACCTTGAACCCCCTGAAACATCTCGATCCCATAGGGACCTTGGCCATTTTTCTCATCCATTTTGGCTGGGCAAAGCCTGTGCCTGTTGACCCGCGCAACTTCCGTAATCCCCGCCGTGACATGATCTTGGTCTCCTTGGCTGGACCCATGGCAAACTTTGCAACAATGGTGGTTAGCCTCTTTGCGCTGTTTGCCATTGCCTCCCTTAGTCAGGCCATACCTGCTTTTTTGAGCCAACCCCTCATTGCCATGTTTTCGGTGAGTATCTGGATTAATTCCATCCTGGCTATTTTCAATTTGATCCCCATCCCCCCCTTGGACGGCAGCAAAATACTCATGGGCCTCCTTCCCGCCAAGCAGGCTCGCTCGTTTGCCCGTCTTGAAGGAGCCGGTTTCATCTTGATCATGATCCTGGTTTTTACCGGCGTACTTGGCAAATTTATTGTTTTTGTCCAAAGACTTCTTTTCAGCTTTTTCACCGGCTAAATAAGCTATGTCTCTTTGTGCCGCCCATACCTTTGCCATCTTTGCCGACCAAGCTGCGCTGTCACACGGCTGCTTCCATCGCCATGGCGGAATCAGCCCTGCGCCCTATGATTCTCTGAATATCAGTTTCGGCGTCGGCGATGAACCGGAGAATGTCCATCACAACCGGGCCCTCGTTAAAAGGGCATTGGGCTGCTCAACTCTTGTCTCAACACGACAAGTCCATGGTGACAAGGTTGCTGTCATTGAGGCAATGGACGTAGATGCTGAACTTGATGGTTACGACGCCTTGATTACTGCTAAACCTGGGGTGGCACTTCTCATCCAGCAGGCCGATTGTCAGGCGATTTTACTTCATGACCCGCAGAACAGGGTTATTGCCAACATCCATTGCGGTTGGCGGGGGAGTGTCGCTAATATCATTGCGGCAACCCTTTCCCAAATGATGGACACCTTCAACTGCAATCCCGCCCATGTGCAAGCAGCCATCAGCCCGGCCCTGGGTTCTTGCTGTGCCGAGTTTATTAATTATAAAAAAGAGCTGCCCGAAGCCTTTTACCCCTTCGAGGTGAAAGACAATCATTTTGATTTCCCGGCAATCAGCGCCATGCAACTTCAGAAATCAGGTCTCAAGGCTCAACATATTGAAGTGGCTGACATCTGCACACGCTGCAACCACGATTGGTTTTCCTTTCGTCGCCGCCATGAAACAGGGCGCTTCTGCTCTGCCATAGGACTTCTGCCATGACCAGCCGCGCCATAGCCATCCGCTGCCTTGTCGAGCAGGCCTCAAGCAAAAAACCAGTCGATCAAATTTTCGCATCCCTGCTTGGCCAACACCCCCTGCCAGACGATCGTGACAGGCAACTCGCCATGGCCCTTGTCTATGGTGTTCTACGTCACCGCCAGGAACTCGACGCCATGCTCCAAGGCTATTCAAAAACAAAACTCAGCAAACTTAACCCCTTGGTCCTGCAGGCCTTGCGCATCGGGCTTGCCCAACTGCTTTTTATGGATCGCATTCCAGATTCTGCTGCGGTCAACGAAACGGTGCAGGCCTTAGGTCGTCAACCCAAATGGCTGAAAGGTTTTGTGAACGGCGTCCTGCGGACCATGGTGCGCGACATAGAGGGTGTCCGGCACCGCCTTGCCAACCTGCCCCTTGAAAATCGGCTCAACCACCCCCGGTGGCTTGTCGATCTCTGGACAGAGCAGTTTGGCATAGAAGTATGCCACGATATCTGCAAGGCCAACAATGCCTTGCCGCCCCTCAGCTTACGCCTGAACCCTCATAAAGTTACCAGGCAGAATTTTCTTTCTCAGCTTGACGAAATGGGCATTACCGCCACGCCAGGAATATTTGCAGATCAAAGTGTCCTGATTAATGACTTTCATGGCCGGATCGACTCCCTGCCAGGCTATGATGACGGCTGGTTTCATGTTCAGGACGAAGCAGCCCAACTCATTGCCGCTTTTTTCACCGACTTGCCAACCGGTGCATACCTTGACGGCTGTGCCGGTCTTGGTGGAAAAACTATTCTCCTGGACCAGGTATTGCCTGCCGACGCCTCCCTGGCCACGGTTGAGCCCCACACCGACCGCCTCGCTCTTTTACAAGAAAATCTTGACCGCTGCCACTGTCGAGCTATCTCGTTACATACCACCACACTTGAGGATTTCGCTACTAACAACCCTGCCTCGTTTGTCGGAGTACTTCTTGATGCGCCCTGCTCTGGCCTCGGGGTCATACGCCGGCAGCCTGACATCCGCTGGAATCGCAGCCTGGATGATCTTGTAAAGCTTGCACAAGGCCAGCTGAAACTTCTGCATGCTGCCGCAGAACTCGTGTGCACCGGTGGAGTGGTTGTTTATGTCACCTGCTCCCTGTCTGCCCTCGAAAATGAAGCTGTCATCGCTTCTTTTTTAGCGACCCATCCTTCGTTCACCATCATGCCCCCACAGCTTTCCGGCCCAGCGCAGGTGTTTATCTCTGCTGAAGGCTTTCTGTGCACCCTGCCCAGCCAGGGACTTGATGGATTTTTTGCTGCCCGGCTCATCAAAACAAACCCTTAAAAATACTTTCCATTCCTATAGAGTCGAGGTAGAAATGGTGCTTTGCCATCATCCCTTTTGACTTTTTTAGTCCAGCCAGAACCCATCATGGAACCAAACACAATCCGCATCCGCGGCGCGCGGATGCATAATCTTAAAAATATCGATGTTGATCTGCCCCGTAACAAGCTCATTGTCTTTACCGGGCTGAGCGGTTCCGGCAAGTCATCCCTGGCTTTTGACACCCTCTACGCCGAAGGCCAGCGTCGCTATGTGGAGTCGCTCTCCACCTATGCCCGGCAATTTCTTGGCCAGATGGACAAACCTGAGGTTGATTCCCTCGAGGGCTTAAGCCCTGCCGTTTCCATTGAACAGCGGACCACCAGCAAAAATCCTCGCTCCACCGTGGGCACCATCACCGAGATCTATGACCATTTCCGTCTGCTCTTTGCCCGGGTGGGCCATCAGCATTGCCCCGACTGTGGTGAGCGTATCGAGCCCCAATCCATTGAAAATATGGTCAATACCCTCATGGTCCTTGGTGAAGGCACGAAACTTCTCATCCTCGCCCCCCTCATCGACAATCGCAAGGGTGAATACGTTGAGCTTTTTGCCCGCCTGCGCAAGGAAGGCTATGTCCGGGTTCGAGTGGATGACGAGATCATCTCCCTTGACACCCCCATCACCCTTACCAAAACCAAACGGCATACTATTGAGGTGGTTGTAGATCGCCTTGTTGTCAAAGACGCCTCCCGGCGCCGGCTGGCTGATTCTGTCAACACCGCTGTTCACCTTTCGCAAGGATTTTTACTGATCCAATTTCCAGAAACGGGCAAAGAGAAACTTCTGAGTGAACGGGCGGCCTGTATCCAATGCGGCACCAGCCTGCAAGATCTCTCCCCCCAGCTCTTTTCCTTTAACAATCCCAAAGGGGCCTGCGAAGAATGCGGAGGCCTTGGCATCAAACATTTTTTCGACCCAGACCTGGTGGTACCTGACCCCACCCTGACCATTAACCAAGGGGCCCTTGCACCCTGGGGCGGACGCCGTAGCCAGAGCTATTCCAGCCAACTCCTTGCCGCCCTTGGCGACCATTATGGCTTCAAACTGGACATCCCCTTCGAGAAGCTCCCCCAAAAGGCGCAGGACGTGATTCTGCACGGCACGGGCCGTGAACCCATATTTTTCCATTATGTGCGCTACAGACGCTCCATGACCTCGGAAACACCCTTTGAGGGGCTCATCCCCAACCTCAATCGCCGTTTCCATGAAACCAGCTCTTCTGCCATGCGTGACGAATTGGGCCAATTCATGAACGAGCAGCCCTGCCCCCGTTGTCATGGTGCCCGTCTTAAGCCCGAAGCCCTTGCCGTTAAGGTTGATGTCTGGACCATTAACGAGTTGACAGCCATGTCAATTGACCGTCTTTACGAAACGATCCAAGTTTTGCACTTTACCAGCCAGGAGCGCCTCATTTCTGAACGGATTATCAAAGAAATTATGGAGCGCCTCACCTTTCTTCGAGATGTGGGCCTTGGTTATCTTACCATGTCTCGCACAGCAGGAACGCTCTCCGGAGGTGAGGCCCAGCGTATTCGTCTGGCCTCCCAGATCGGCTCCCAGCTAGTCGGCGTCCTGTACATCCTTGATGAACCCAGTATTGGCCTGCACCAACGTGACAATGATCGTTTGATCAAAACTCTGACAACCCTGCGAGATCTCGGCAATACCGTGATTGTTGTTGAGCATGACACCGATACCATTCTTGCCGCCGACCATGTGCTTGACATCGGGCCCGGCGCCGGGGTTCATGGCGGCGAAGTAGTCTATAATGGAGCGGTAGCAGGTCTTGTTGCCGACCCCTCCTCTGTGACTGGTGGCTATCTCTCAGGCCGACTGGAAATCGCTATTCCAGCCAAACGCCGCAAGCCTTCAGCTCAAAAAGGCTGGATTACCATAAAGGGCGCTTGCGCCAATAATCTGCAGGCAATTACAGCAAAATTCCCCCTTGGGCTGATGACCTGTGTTACAGGTGTTTCTGGTTCCGGCAAAAGCTCCCTGGTCGTTGAATCCTTGCACAAAGGGGTGATTAACCATCTGCACCACAAAAAAGGAGGCAGCAGCTCGTACGCCTCCCTCGTTGGCGTGGAAAACATAGACACAGTTATTGATATTGACCAGAGTGCCATTGGCCGCACGCCACGCTCCAATCCGGCAACCTACACCGGCATCCTGACCCCAATCCGGGAACTTTTCTGTCGACTGCCTGAGGCAAGGGCTCGAGGATACAAACCCGGGCGTTTCAGCTTTAATATTAAAGGGGGGCGCTGCGAGGCCTGTGAGGGAGAAGGTGTCATCAAGATAGCCATGCATTTTCTGCCCGACATCTATGTCACCTGTGACACCTGCAATGGCAAACGCTATAATCGAGAGACCCTGGAAATTAAGTACAAGGATAAGAATATCGCCGACATCCTGGCCATGACCGTGGAAGAGGCCCTTGATTTCTTCAAAAATGTGCCACCCATTAAAAATCGCCTGGCCACCGTTGCTGATGTCGGTCTGCCCTATATTTCCCTGGGCCAATCTTCGGTGACCTTATCCGGTGGCGAGGCCCAGAGGATAAAACTGGCCAGGGAGCTCCGTAAACGCTCAACAGGCCGCACCCTTTATATCCTTGATGAGCCAACCACCGGCCTGCACCCCGCCGATATCCAGCACTTGCTGCGCGTTCTTAACCGCCTGGTTGACAGCGGCAACACGGTTGTTATTATCGAACACAACCTTGATGTCATTAAAACTGCCGACTATCTGATAGATATTGGACCGGAAGGGGGAGAGGGTGGCGGCAGGATTCTTGCCCAGGGTACGCCGGAAAAAGTCGCTCAAGAACAAGCTTCATTTACCGGTTTTTATTTAGAAAGGATTCTTGCTAAGAAGTAATTTGCTATTTCACTTTGAAATAACAAGTCTTTCTGGCTATATTGCGGGGGCAAGAATAAGCGTAAAGAGCATTTTCCTAATATCTTCTCTTAAAATGCACCAGCTGATTCTAGGATGAGGCTTATTGGAAATCAAATACTAAAGCATATGACAATATGCGTGTTCACTTTTTTTCGCTCCGACCCTGTAAAGGACAATAGTTAAAAGAAGCCTGTGGCTTATACCTTCACCAAAAGCAAAGGATTTACTAAAACATGACTGATCAAAACACCACTCCAGGCACTGCAGAGGCCCCTGTATTTCGTCTCCAGAAAATGTATATTAAAGACCTCTCCTTTGAAAACCCCAATGCACCCGCTATCTTTCTCGGCAAACAACCTGAGCCCAAGGTTGAGGTTAATCTTGCCGTGAAAAATAAGGCCCTTGAAAACGATCATTGGGAGGTGAGCCTGAGCATCACCGCCACAGTATCAAACGACCAAAAAGAGGGCCAAACTCTCTTTATCGTTGAACTGGAGCATGCCGGTGTCTTTTTGCTCAAGAATATTCCCGAGCAACATATCCAGGCAGTTCTCGGCGTTGACTGCCCCACCATGCTCCTGCCCTTTACCCGCCAAATCATCAGCCAGGTTTCCATCGACGGCGGCTTCATCCCCTTCCTCATCGAACCCATGAACTTCTTGGCTCTCTTTGAAAATGCCAAGAAGCAGAAAAAAGAAAAAGAGAATTAAAAAATTATCAACACGTATTCACCCACCATGTCCCGTCCTAAAATACGTTGACGGTTTTTACTGAGCCACCTCCCTTATGGAGGTGGCTCTTTTATGTGTTTCATCTGGTGTTTTCATACCCAAGCTCAGGTGTGGTCTCATACGATTATAGATCTCTACGGATTCTT
>JAHJKA010000076.1 GCA_018822545.1 Pseudomonadota bacterium | reverse complement strand
AAGAATCCGTAGAGATCTATAATCGTATGAGACCACACCTGAGCTTGGGTATGAAAACACCAGATGAAACACATAAAAGAGCCACCTCCATAAGGGAGGTGGCTCAGTAAAAACCGTCAACGTATTTTAGGACGGGACATGTTCTGTAATACACCGATACTCGCTACAACTACCGCTTCTTCTGAAACTGATAGACGGCCTTGTTATGCTCTTTGAGAGTGGTGGAGAAGTGGTGGGTACCATCGCCACGGGCAACGAAATAAAGCCAGTCGCCCTCGGCAGGCTGGAGAACCGCTTGCAGGGAATCTTTGCCTGGGTTGGCGATGGGGCCGACCGGCAGACCTCTGAGAAGATAGGTATTATAGGCCGACGGGGTACGCAGGTCGCGGCGGGTGAGATCGCCGTCAAAATCGTCTATGCCATAGATAACGGTGGGATCGGCCTGAAGACGCATCTTACGTTCCAGGCGATTGAGAAAGACCCGGGCGATCTGGGGGCGCTCACTGGCAACTCCGGTCTCTTTTTCAACAATGGAGGCCAGAATGACAGCATCATGGAGATTCATGTTCAGCACATCTCCATCCTGCCGTTCCGCCGAGGACGCCTGCTCCGGGGCCAACATTTTGCTGACCTCAAAGAAACGCTCCACCATCATCTTCAGGACCGCCCGACCATTCTGGCCCCGCGACAGATGATAGGTATCCGGAAAAAGATAGCCCTCAAGAGTGCTGGCGGAAACGCCCAAAGCTGCAATAAACTCAGGGTCGCGGCACAGAGCAAGGAGCTCCTCCTTGTTCCCCCAGCCCTGGCGACTCAGCTCTTCCACCACCTGATGCATACTCAGACCTTCCTGGAAGGTAATGGGGTGCAGCAGGGTGGAACCCTTAAGAAGTTTTTCCAGAACATCAGAAGGGGTGGCCGGACGACTAAAAACATACTCGCCGGCCTGGAGTTTTTTGGAAACCCCGCGCCAACTGGCCAGCACGCCAAAACGAACATCCTCGTCAAGAACAGCATGGTCAACAAGGGCCCGGTAAACCCCATGAAAGCCCTTGCCCTGGGGAATAAAAACCCTTACCTCATCGCCGCCAGAAGGACCAGGTCCCGGCATTATGGGGTAGGAAAAAAACCAGCAGAGCGGACTCAAAACAATAATGGCCGGGATAATAATCCTGGCCATTATTGTGCCCCATTTCTGCAGGGCAGTTTGCGAAGATGAAACCATGGCAGCCTTACTTAAAGACCTGACTGATGACCTGGGCAATATTCTTTACCGGCACAAAATTGATCTGCTTGCGCAGATCTTCCGGAATCTCCACCAGATCTTTTTTATTCTGATCAGGGATGATCACCGTCTTGATATTAGCCCGCAGGGCCGCCAGGGCCTTTTCCTTCAAGCCGCCAATGGGTAGAACCCGGCCGCGCAGGGTGATCTCACCGGTCATGGCCAGATCTCTGGGCACCTTCTTGTTACACATGGCCGAGTAAAGGGCCACGGCCATGGTGATACCTGCCGATGGCCCGTCCTTGGGAATGGCGCCGGCCGGCACATGGAGATGGATATCCTTGGTGTCAAAATAATCATCGGAAAACTTGAGCTTCTTCAGCATGGATTTGCAGACGGTAAGCGCCGCCTGGGCCGACTCCTTCATGACATCACCCAATTGGCCGGTGAGCTGCAGACCGCCCTTACCAGGCAGCAGTGACACCTCAATATAGAGGATCTCGCCGCCCACTTCGGTCCAGGCCAGACCGGTGGCCAGGCCAGGCTGATCAATATTATCAACATCCGCCTCAGGAATAACCTTGGGAGGTCCAAGATACTTGGCCAGGGTACGACTGGAGATAACGTAAGGCCCCTTGCCGCCTTCAGCAACTTTACGAGCCACCTTACGACAAACCTTGCCGATCTCCCGCTCCAGATTACGTAAGCCCGCCTCCCTGGTATAATGGCTGATCATCAGGGTAAGGGTGTCATCTTCCAGAGTGATGTGCTTAGCGCGAATACCGTTTTCCTTGATCTGGCGAGGCACCAGATAGCGCTTGGCAATCTCCAGCTTCTCCTCGTGGGTATAGCCGGAAAGGGTAATCACCTCCATCCTGTCCAAAAGGGGACTAGGAATGGTATCGCTCATATTGGCCGTGGTGATGAACATCACCTTGGACAGATCACAGGGCAGATTGAGATAATGATCGGAGAACTCGGAATTCTGCTCTGGATCAAGAACCTCAAGCAGAGCGGAGGAAGGATCGCCGCGATAGTCGGCCCCCACCTTGTCGATCTCATCAAGCATAAAGATCGGGTTGTTTGAACCCACGGTCTTTAAGCCCTGGATAATCCGACCCGGCATGGCACCGACATAGGTGCGACGATGGCCACGGATCTCGGCCTCATCCCGCATACCGCCCAGGGAAAAGCGGGCGAATTTGCGCCCCATGGCCCGGGCGATGGACTTACCCAGCGAGGTCTTACCAACGCCTGGAGGGCCAACAAAACAAAGAATGGGCCCCTTGGTGGACTTATTGAGTTTGCGGACCGCCAGATATTCGAGGATACGTTCTTTAATCTTGTCGAGACCGAAATGGTCCTCGTCCAGGACCTGCTTGGCGATCTTCAGATCCAGCCGGTCCTTGGTTGATTTACGCCAGGGCACATCAAGAAGCCAGTCGAGATACGTCCGGATGGTGGAGGCCTCCGAGGCATCTGGATGCATCATCTCCAGGCGTTTCAGCTGTTTTTCCCCTTCTTTTTTTACCGTGGAGGGCAAGCGCTCCTTTTTGAAACGGGCCTGCAGCTCTTCAATCTCCTGGGATTTTTCATCATAATCCCCGAGCTCCTTCTTCATGGCCTGGATCTGTTCACGCAGATAATATTCACGCTGGCTACGACCCATCTCCTCCTTGGCCTCGGACTGGATTTTGGCCTGCATGGTGGAAACTTCAAGCTCTTTATTGAGGTATTCCAAGACTTTATGTAGACGCTCCACCGGATCAAAGGTCTCCAGTACGGCCTGCGACTCATGGGTCTTAAGGCGAAGATTAGAGACCACCAGATCAGCGAGGCGACCTGGTTCTTCAATGCCGTTTAAGATAGCAAGCAGCTCCGACGACATGACACCTTTCAAAGAAAGAATTTTTTCCGTCTGCTCGCGAACATTGCGCATCAAGGCTTCAATCTCAACAGTCATGATCGCCTCTTCCGGGCTCTCGATGACATCGATGTCCGCGACAAAGAAGGGGTCGGTCTGGGTAAACTGCTTGATTTCAGCCTTTTGGATGGCCTGAACGAGCACCTTAAGACGACCGTCGGGCAACTTCAGGGTCCGCATGATCATACAGACCATACCAACCTTATAGACGTCATCGGCAGTGGGCTCATCAATGGCCGAATCCTTCTGGGTGGCAAGCATGAGCAGCTTGTCTTTGGCCAAGGCATCCTGCACCGCTTCAACAGAAGCAGCACGCCCCACAAAAAGAGGAATAATCATATAATTAAAGACAACAATATCGCGTACTGCCATCACCGGCAGCTGCTCAGGGATATCCGGCTCGTCAATATCTGCCAGATCACCTATACCCGCGGCAAGAGGATCGTTTATATCCACAAAAACCTCCAAATAAAGTAACAGCCTTCAATTAAGAAGACAGAGAGTACATCAAGGGATTCCGGCGCCCATGACTGTCGAGTCGAAGGGAAATCAAAGCGCCAAAAAAAGGGCCGGAAAGTAAAGTCGTTTAAACGTAAACACTGGAACAGACTAAGTCAAGGAAGACAAGCATTGATCGAGAAGTGACAGCTCTTTCCTGATAAGCAGCTGTTTTTTCCCGAAAAACAGGCATAAAACCCTTGAAGAAATAAATATTTTACACCATGATACGGTAGCTTTTTTTGCAGTTATGCAATGTCCTCCATAAAACTCACACCTCATACAGCCTAACCATGCTCACCTGCACCTCTTTTTTTGATCTTAGCGAATTCTCTTATTCCAAGCTTTTCATGGGCACAGAGTATGTATGGCAAGGCCTCAGTCATCTCAAAGCATTCATGAATGAGGCCTTGTATCCTGATTTCAGTAAAATTTTCCCAAAAAATGGCGAACCTTTAACAAAGACCATTGTCCTTCACGAAGCGGACGTGTACAGCGGCGACGAGGTGGATATCACCTTTGGCGATGCCCCCAAAGGGCTGCTCAAGGTCTGCAAAGACGGGAAGATCCTGGACGGCGCTTCGGTGATTATGGCCGGAGTCTCCTTTCTAGGCAACCAGATACAAATAGGCAAAGGCGTGCTTATTGAACCGGGCGTCATGATCTCATCACCAACCATTATTGATGATCAGACTGTGGTTCGTCAGGGCGCCTATATTCGAGGCTACTGTGTGTTTGGTAAACGCTGCGTGGTGGGCCATGTGACCGAGGTAAAACATTCTATCTTTTTAAATGATGCCAAGGCCGGCCATTTCGCCTATCTGGGTGACTCCATCCTCGGCAACAACGCCAATCTCGGAGCAGGTACTAAACTCGCCAATCTCCGTTTTACCAGCGGCAATGTTCAGGTAAAGACTCCGGATGGTTCCCTGGATTCCGGCCTCCGGAAATTCGGCGCCATCTTGGGGGACAATGTCCAGACGGGTTGCAACTCTGTTACCAACCCCGGCACCCTGCTCGGACCTCGCTGCATGGTGCTGCCAAATACCACTGTGCCGTCAGGCCTACACAAGGCCTGCTCCATCATTCGCAGTTAATTTTTTAATATTTTTTTCGGTCACCGATCGATTTGTAAACAGAGAGCTTTTTCCCCCTTATAATTTTGGTTATCTCATATCTATCATGAGACCTTGTAATCCACCCAACACAGGAGCAAAGTGCATGCAGAAAAAAACTATTCTTCCCCTTCTCTGTGGCCTCTTATTTTTATCAACGAGTTTTGCCTTGGCCGAAGACGGCTCAAAGGTTCTGGTAACCGCCGGCGCAGACAGCCTGACCCAAGCCCAGTTTGACCAAATGCTGGTTGGCATGCCCCCCCAACTGAAAGCCATGATGGACAGCCAACCCGAACTGCAACAAAGCATGCTCAACCGCTGGGCCGATTTTTCCATCCTGACCCAGGAGGCCAAGGCCCAGGGTATCGACAAGGAAGCCTCTATCCAAAACAAACTCAAAGACATGACCGGCCGAATCCTGGTTGAGGAATTCATTATCCGCAATACCGGCAAGACAGAGGTGGCTGATGCGGCCATCCAGGCTTATTACGACAGTCACAAGGCCGAATATGCCCATGACGAGATGGTCAAGGCCCAGCATATTTTGATCAAGGTTACCGATGCCGGCAACGACGAGCAGGTGGCTGCTGCCAAAGCCAAAATCACTGACATCAAAAACCGCCTTAACAAGGGCGAGGCCTTTGACGTTCTGGCCCAAAAGCTCTCTGACGATCCAGGTTCCAAAATGAATGGTGGCGATCTCGGTTTTTTTGGCCGGGGAAGTATGGTTCCTGAATTTGAGACAGCGGCCTTTGCCACCAAGAAGGGTGACGTCTGCGAACCATTTCAGACCCAGTTTGGCTGGCACGTCATCAAGGTGACCGATAGCAAGGGTCCTGGCTTCACCCCCCTTGCTGAGGTGCGCGATGACATCAAAAACAAGGTGCAGGCTGAAAGCCAACAGGCCGAAGTGGAAAGCATCCTGGCCAACCTGAAAAAGAAGTTCCCGGTGACCATCCACTAAGAACCGGACAAAGCGGTTGTTGCCTTTGTTGCTCCCCATCTAGTGGCATGAGGGGAGCGCAAAGGTTATCGTGCCCATATTTCTAAACACAAAGGCACAAAGACACAGAGGGGTTGCTTGAAAAAAACCTCTGTGTCTTTGTGCCTTTGTGTTTGATGGACAGCCTTTTTTCAGACTTTGACGACGAACTTTTTTGATGACTCGCAGCCGAGCAAATCAGACCACGGCCCGTGCCAAATAATTATACACCCCGGCAAAAATTTCGATTATGATTGCAAACAAGAGATAAAAGCGGAGAACGCGATCCCATGGCAATTTGGCCCCGACAATTTTCTGCATAATGGTGACGATGACAATGGTCAGAGCCACCGCAAAAGGCGCCAGGGTCAAAAAACTCTTCCCTGTGTGATACAAGGTCATCCCCAGATCCCCGGGGATATAACGGATCACGCAGACGAGATAAAAAGCCACCAGTCCGGCCAGGTATATTTTCTCTTTGGTTTTCATTTCATTCACAACTTTTTTTAATTTCCAGAGACCACGATCACAGAAGGGGCATTTGCCAGCATCAGCCAGCCCCCTTATGTATGGCCTTTACCATTTTTGACCTCATTTCTGTAGAAAAATATCATGACTTCTCTTGTGGCCTACCATTTCCCGGAAACCGACATCACCGTTGCCGATGTCCACAGCCAGCTCCTTTTCTTCTCACAGATCTTTCATCTGACTCCCCTTGAACAGGAGAGCGGCGAACCTGACGAGCTGTGTCCCGCATATACCCCCGCGCCCCTGGGCGATGACCTTGTCCGCTTCAAACAGCTCCTAGCCGAGCTCAAGGGCAACGAGGCCGCCTTTTATCAAGGCCGGCTCTCTAATCTGGCCCTGGAGTATATGGAAAACCGCGATCCCAAAACGGTCCAGGCCATTATCAGCAACCTGCACAAGCCCGGGACAAGCGCGGCTTCGGCCTCTGAAGTAACATCGGCTAGAATCCGCGAAGAACTCTGGCAGGCCAGACTCCTTCTTAAACTTGCTGAGATCCTGCGCCAGGAAGAGAAAGTGCTGGCTGAAGGACTGGCCTCCCTGGAGGAACGGCAGGCTGAACTTTTCCAAGCTCTCAAGGGCGAGGACTTAGATGATCTCCTGCAATCCTTGACCGCCACTGCCCGCCCCAAATTTCCTGTGCGCATAGAATCCCTTATCAAGGCCTGGGGACGCCTGTTGCTTGCCGGAGACCGGCAGCCCTGGTTTGTAAACTGCTTTTCCGGGGAGGCTGCCGAACCTTTTTTTGAAGTTAATGAGAATATCAGCGGCCAGCGGCCGGTGCGGCTGCTGCGCCTGCCGCTACCTGACTGTAGCCAGGACGTAGACAACTACCATGAAAAACGCCAGCTTTGGCTGGAGAGTCTGGCGGATTGCCGCCAAAAAATAGCAACCCTCCTGCAAGACATTGCCAGCCATGGCCTGGGCCCAACAAGCCTTGCTGACCTGACCCAGTTAGCAGCCCAGTGGACGAAGTCATCTGACCAGGGCATCTGGCCGGAGTCACCTGCGCTTAGTACTTCTCAAAAAAACTGCGCCACCCCTCATCTGGAGATTTATCTCCTCAACAAATCCATACCTGAGCTGCTAAGCAAACTCTGTGCTCAAAAAAACCCCCCTGAGCCTGTAGGGCCCTGGCGCCACGGCCTTTTAGCAGTCCTCTCCAGTCGCTCTTCAACATGCAAGGGATAAGCCCGGAGTTCAGCTTCGATCTGCGCACGGAAACCCGGCAAATTTTCAGCCCCGGCGGCCTGCTTTCTGAAAAATTAAGCGGCTTTGACCCCCGTCCGGGCCAGCAGGACATGGCGTGCGCCATTGCCGACATCCTCCATGAGGATGACCCCTGGGGCCATAATGTTGTCATGGGTCGCAAACTGGCCATTGAGGCGGAAACCGGCATCGGCAAAACCCTGGCCTACTTGATCCCGGCGGTCTTGAGCGGTCAGAAGATTGTGGTCTCAACCGGCACCATCAACCTCCAGGAGCAGATTCTCCACAAAGAGATTCCCTTTATCCGGGAGCATATCGACCCAACGCTTACAGCCCTCTGCGTCAAGGGCCGCCAGAATTATCTCTGCTACTACCGCTACCATCAATTCACGGCTTCGCCCCAGGCCCCCCTCTTCCAGAATATGAGAATGGATGCCCTGGAGGAGTGGCTGCAGGACACCGAGACCGGTGACCGGGCTGAACTTGACTGGCTGCCGGACCAAAGCCCGCTGTGGCGGGAAATAAGCGCCACCACCAGCCAATGCCTGGGCAGCAACTGTCCGGATTACGGCCCTTGTTTTGTAACAAGACTGCGCAAAGAGGCCGGCAAGGCCCGGCTGCTCATTGTCAACCACCACCTCTTCTTTTCTGATCTGGCCCTGAGGCGTCACGGCTTTGCCGAGGTGCTGCCGCGCTACGAATCGGTGATCTTTGACGAGGCCCATCATCTTGAAAACGTCGCCACCCGCTATTTTGGTATCGGCCTCAGCCATTATCAATTTATTGACCTGGCCCGCGACATTGAAAAGGCCCATGCCGACTCAGTGGGAGACAAGGCCCAGGAAAAGGCCCTGAATCTGGCCCAAAGTCTGAGCCAACAGGCCCAGCGTCTTGTCTCGCTCTTTCCTTTGGAAAAGGGCCGCTTCCCCCTCCATAGCTTCACCGCTGACAATGACGAGTGGTATAGAGAGACCGAACTGCTGGCCAGCCGCCTTGTCACCCTGGCCGACCAACTGGAAGCAGTAGGCCTGCGCTATGAAAGCTGGAACGGCTTTCTGCGCCGGACATCCGAGGCCAGCGCCGCCCTGGAACATTTCACCGCGCCGCCCGACTCATCCTATGTGTATTGGTACGAACGGCGCGACAAAACGGTAGCGCTGACCGCCTCGCCCATCGATATTGCCCATGATCTCCATAAATCCTTTTACAACACCGTCAAATCGACCATCTTTACCTCGGCCACGCTCACCACCGGCTCTAATTTCTCCTATTTCTTCGGCCGCCTGGGCCTGGGCGACGACACCAAGACCCTGCAGCTGCCGACCCCCTTTGACTATAAAAACAGGACCCGCCTTTACATACCAGCCAACGGCTTTCCCATGCCCAGCGATCGTAGCTTTTTCACGGCCATGCAGGAAGAGATCTACGAGCTGCTCATAGCCTCGTCAGGCCGGGCCCTGGTGCTGTTCACCAGCATCAAGGCCATGGACCATATGTACGCATACCTCAGTGACCGTCTGCCCTACCCGGTCTTTGTCCAGGGTGAGGCCCCCAAACAAAAGCTCCTTGAAAATTTTCGAGAGGAAACGCATTCGGTGCTGTTGGCCGTGGCCTCCTTCTGGGAGGGGGTTGATGTGCCGGGCAACACCTTAAGCGCCGTTATTATCGACAAACTCCCATTTGAAGTTCCCTCCGATCCTGTTATTATGGCCAGAGCAGACAAAATCAAGGAGGCGGGCGGCAACCCTTTTTTCGACTTTCAGGTGCCACGGGCCATCCTCACCCTGCGCCAAGGCTTGGGCCGCCTCATGCGCTCGACAACAGACCAGGGCCTCCTGGCCATTCTTGATGCCCGTCTCTTTGCAAAATCCTATGGCCGGCTCTTTCTAAAAAGCACCCCGCCGAGTCCAATAATCCGCAGCCTTGATGAGGTTCGCGCCTTTTTTAAAAAGGAGTAACGACGTGGATAAAGAACAGCTTCTTTCCCTCCTGCAGCCTGAGACTCAGTTGATCAATGAGGCCATGGCTGCGGAATTTGCCGGCATCAAAAGCTCCCGCCTTGCCAAGGTGATTGATTACGGCATTTTCAGCGGAGGCAAGCGTATCCGCCCCCTGCTTACCGTGCTGGTTGCTCGGCTGGTCGCCTTCACCCGCATGCCGGAAGGCATTGCCGATGAAGAAGATCTCTCGCCGCCTGCCGATCTGTACCGGCTGGCCATGGTTTTTGAATTTCTCCACGCCGCAAGCCTTCTCCATGATGATGTCATCGATCATGCCGACACCAGAAGAGGCAAAAAGACAGCCAACCAACTCTGGGACGCCAGCACCGCCATTTTAGCCGGTGATTATCTCCACACCCGGGCCATGACCCTGGCCGGACTTGTGGGGGGCGACAAGGCCCTGGCCACGATCGGTGAAGCGACCAGCGCCATGATTGACGCCGAGTTTCTCCAAGCCCAGACCGTGGCCGACTCCAACCTCTCTGAGGAGAATTATTTTGCTGTCCTGCGTGGCAAGACAGGGGCCTTGATCGGTGCCGCCTGCGAGGTTGGCGCTCTTTTTTCCGGCGCGAACAAGGAGCAGCGCGCTGCCATCCGTACCTTTGGCGACGCCCTGGGTCTGGCCTTTCAGCTGGTGGATGATCTCCTTGATTATCTTGGCGATCCAGACACAACTGGCAAGGCAACTGGTAATGATTTTGTTGAGGGCAAAATGACCCTGCCCCTTATCTATGCCATAGAAAATAGTTCTGCTGATAAGCGCAAGATTCTTACCGCATTGCTTGCGGGCGAGGCATCCCAAAGACAAAGCAAAATCAGTGAAGTGACAGCCATTATCGACGAATGCAGCGGCTTCAGCTACGCGCGGCAAGGGGCTGACACCCTCATCACTGCAGCCCTTGAATCACTGCACTCCTTTAAGGAATGCGACACCAGAGACACTCTGGAGGGCCTTGCCCACTATGTCTTGAGCCGGAATAAATAATGGCGAAAAAAGCACCTCTGAAAAAGAAGAACGCCAAAAGAAGGATCCAAAACACCAGATCCAGCTTCATCTGGCCCCTTCTTCTTGTCTTGATTCTTGTTGCCACCCTCGGCGGCACCGCCTATTTTATTTTTCTCAGCCCTGGCACGGCCAAGATCTCCCAGGCCCGTAAGGCTGCGCTTAAAACAGGCGCTGAACCCTCCCCCATATACCAGCCGATCAAACCGCAGATCGCTTACGAAGAAGACGCGCTCCCCGAACTAAAAATAGAGTCTGCCCCTCGAAAAACGCCCCAAATCACCGCTAACGGCAAGCCCCGCTTGGCCCTGATTATTGATGACATGGGCAATCGTCAGCAACTGGGCCAGCAACTCATAGAACTTGATCTCCTCCTGTCCTTTGCCATCCTGCCCTTTACCCCCCATGCCCATAGCCTTATGGAAATGGCCCACGCCAAAAACCGAGAAATCCTCCTTCACCTGCCCATGGAGGCTACCTCAGACAAATGGGATCCAGGCCCGGGCGCTCTCACCACTGCCATGACCGGCCGCGCCATCAAGGCCCAGGTCCGCAAGGATCTTGAGGATATCCCCTATGCCGTGGGCGTCAATAACCACATGGGTTCTAAATTCACCAGCAACACTGAGGCAATGCGTGCGGCCCTGGCCCCGATCAAAAGCCGCAATCTCTTCTTTCTTGACAGCATCACCATTGCAAGCTCTGTGGCCTATAAAGAGGCCAAAGCCCTGGACATAAAAACCGGGCGCCGGGACGTCTTCATCGACAATGAGCAGGACGAGGCAAAGATTAAGGCCCAGCTCGTCCGCCTGGTCACTATTGCCAAAAAACATGGCTCAGCCATTGGTATCGGTCATCCCTACCCCGCCACCATCGCCATCCTTGAAAAAGAGGGGGCCTGGCTCAGCGAACAGGTCCAGCTCGTTAGCATCAGCTCCCTGATGGAGTAAGGCCATGCTCATCACCCTGACCACGGATTTTGGCCTTGATGACCCTTTCGTGGCCATGATGAAGGGGGTGATTTTGAGTCGCTGTCCCCAGGCCTGCCTTGTTGATATCTGCCACACCATCCCGCCCCATGATGTGAGCGCCGCCGGCCACATTCTGGCCGAGGCCGCCCCTTATTTTCCAAAAGCCACCATCCATGTGGCCGTGGTGGATCCCGGCGTCGGCACCGACCGCCGGATCATCTGTATCGACTCAGGCGGCCACCTCATGCTGGCTCCGGACAATGGTCTGCTCACCCCTTTTTTTGACGATGCGTATAGCGCCTTTCAGGTCATGAACGATGACCTATTTTTACAGCCGCTCTCCGCCACCTTTCACGGTCGCGACATCTTTGCCCCGGTGGCGGCCGCTCTGGCCTGCGGCCTCGATCCCCGCGAGCTAGGCCCCTCTCTCCCCCTGGGCGATCTGGTCCGGCTCGTGCGTCCCATGCCAACGATGCATGGCCAGGAGCTCCGCGGCCAATGCCTGCACGCCGACCATTTCGGCAATATGGCCACCAATATCAGCCAGCAAGATCTGGCCACCTTTCTGGCCCCTGGTGAAACACCGATGATCTGCCTTGCCGAGACGACTATCACCGATCTCAGCCGTACCTTTGATAAAAAGCCAGGGAGCGCCATCGCCCTGCTCAACAGCAGCAATCATCTTGAAATCAGCATCCCCCGGGGCAATGCCGCCAGGGAGCTGAACCTTCTCCCTGGCACCCTTGTTGTCGTGCGCAAGACAGGAGCCCCAAAAATTTAGTTATTTTTTTAAAAAAACTACTCGCGCATACTCTCTCCTATGGTGCCATGGCACTTTGGCAATTTTTCTCCACACATCATAGCGGTGGTGAGAACTACCACAGCTTTTTCCCCCTGTCTTAAGGATCTCTTCGCCAGCCCCTCGCAATACGAATTTTGCGCACCCACGAAAAACGGCCTTGCAGAGCACATGCTGCAAGGCCGTTAAAACACCAAAATCTGAAACACAATCAAAGAGATAAAAGCGAGGGAAGTTACGCCACTGACTTAGCTTTCATGACATCTTCAGCGACCTCAGGATAATGCTCACGGATGCAGTCATCGCATATGCCGTGGCTAAACTGCGCCCCTGAATACTCTGCCAAAAATTGTTCGACCTTATTCCAGTAGCCCTTGTCATCGCGGATATTTTTACAGTGCATGCAGATCGGCACGATACCGCTCAAGGTCTTAACCTGGGCGATGGCTTCCTGGAGTTCGCCGATCAAGACCTCTTTTTCCTGCTCTATTTTTTTGCGGTCGCGGATATCAACAAAGCTTTCGATCAGGTAGCGTTGACCATTGATGATCTCCTTAGCCACAGATTTTAAAATCGGAATTTCTTCTCCCTGCTGGTTGAGGATGGTCCGCTCAGAATGATCCACCGCAAGTCCCATATCAGTGACCGGACATGCGCCTTTCTGAGCCGGACAGATAAAGGTATGGCAGTGCCGACCGATTACCTCTTGCCTGCTCATCCCGAAAAGAGCCAAGGCGGCAGGATTGACATCAACAATTTTATGACTCTCTTCATCAATGATCATAACGCCACTGAGCATGGAGTTGAAGATGCCTGTCAGCCTTTTTTCACTTTCACTTATCTTCTCTTCCAACCATTTCCGTTCTGCGATTTCTTCAACCAAGGAATCTCTCGAAACCGTGGTTTCTTCTAGTTTTGAACCCATGGAGTTGAACGCTGTAGCCACCTCGCCGATCTCATCATTGTATAAAACAGGAATCTTTTTATCGAGCTTACCGCTGCCAAAGGCGACAACCGCATCTTTCAAGCGGATGAGGGGGATGGAGATAGCCTGAATGACAAAGGCGCTGAGTAGAGCAACAAAAACTGTGGCAATTAAGGCAAAGGCAAAAAGTTTCTCCCTGAGGCTGGCAACTGGTTCAAAGATGTCAGCACGCTTATGGCCGGCAATCAGGACCCAGCCTTGACCATGCATCTCTCTGGTGCCGGGAATCTCAGCATAAACATATAACTTATCCTCGTCATCCAGAATAAAATAACCGCTGCTGGCCGATGCCTTGCGGAAAAACTCTTTTTGAGAAATATCATCCATAAATCTCTCTCGGTGGGTGGACGAATAAAGAACAAGGCCTTTTTTATTGACCAGGATATAGTCGATAACGCTATGATCTTCTTCGCCTTGGGCCCTTGCCACTAAACGTATAATCTCATCAAAATTATAGGCAACTTTTAAAATACCGAGAGAATCTCCCTGTTCACTGCTCACCCTGATTGCAAAATCAAGGGAATGGCCGCCAACACTTTCATGGTATTGAAGGTCTGAAATGTACAGGCCATTCTCGTTGGCTTGCTGCCACCATTCCTCATCGTCCTGCCTGTAGTCCGTGGTCAGGTTGGTAAGGCCGGCTACGGCGCCATACTTGTTAGTGACAAAAATCTCTGTATAGAGATCGGTGCCGTATCTCTCCCGATAATACTCTTGCTTTTCCCGCAACTCTTCAGACAACTCATTTGCCATCAGATCTTTGAACAGCATATTTTCAGAAGGATCAGTTGTACGCAGCCACTGCCTGTCAATATCTTCGAGGTGTTTGCCAATATTCGCATACCCAGCAAACAAGGCGTTTGACTGCTCAAGGGCCGTGCGCAGTAAAACGTCATTGCCATACTCCATGAACGTTTCCAGCCGACTGTACATGAGGTGACTGATCTCAAGGGTCATCTCTCGGACCAGGCGAACATCCTGGGAGATCAGAACCTGCTCTAATTTGTTCTTTGTTGTGGCAATGGTGGAGAAACTCACCGCCCAGATACAGACAACAATGAGCCAGAAACTGATGATGAGTTTATATGTTATTTTCATTCTGCAAACCGAATAAGATTGCCAGGAAAAACATCCTGTTATGTTCTAAATATACTGTAACAGCATACGAAAGAATAAATCATTGCACAATGAGTGTTACCAAATTTCCCACAGCCTAAGAAGAACCGGGACATCGCCGTATTTTCCTTCCAAGTAAAAGCTTTGCAAGAACGATGACACTACTCCAGTCGAGTCACGGGAAAACGTATACCGCTAAGGTGATACGCCTTGCCACGTGTACACACAAAAAAAAGGCCTTGGAGGATGTATCCTCCAAGGCCTTTTTTTGTTACCACAGCTCCTCGCTTTTAGAAGGTATGGCAGGTTTTACAGGTGACATTACTTCTCGTTACATGTCTGCTATGGATGGACTGGAAATTAGTCGTACTTTCATAGCTATGACAGCTGGCGCAGAGGGTGGTCCGCGCTTTAACCAGACCGGTGGGCGGTGTGTTATGACACGCTGCACAGTTGTTGAGATTGCGAAGAGAGGCATGGGTGGTATGCATACTATCCCAATTTGCGCTCCTGCTGCTATGGCAGAGAGAACACATATTACTGCTTGGGAATGTCTGATAGCCAAGGGCACCAAAGGGCAACTTCTTGCTGCCGTCAGGTGTTTGACCGGAACCATCATGACAATCAGCACAGACGGGCGCCTGGGACTTAGGATCAACACCATGACTGATTAACATCTCAGCCTCGGCATCAACCATGGTATAGTTACCGGTCAGGCCTTGATCCGCCATACCAGCCTGCACAGCCTGATCGAAATCTCCCGTCATGAACATCCGCATAATCTGCGGAGCGACGATCTGCCCGGAATCATGGAGAGGCATATTGGTCAAATGACGCTTGATGGGTACAATCTTTGACTTACCGTCAAAGGCCTTACCGTTGGCCTTGGCCATGGTGTAGGTGCCGTCAGCATTAGGACTGATCTGCTCGCCAAGATTATAGACATACGAGGTGCCGTCAAACCAGGTGTACTCAGGCTTGACATTGGCAACTTTTACTTCATGGCCAACATATCCACCCTGACCATTACAGAAGGCAGGATTCCAATGGGGGGCCAACCAATCGCGGGACATCTCAGTGGCACCACCCTTACCGAACTCACTGATATGGCAAACTTGACAGCTTACCTGACCTTGAGCATGGCGATTCATGGTGGAATTACTATGGGGTGCAGCACTATGACAGTCCTGACAGGTGGGGGCAACCGCCTCGGTCTGGCGGAGATCAATACCACGTCCGCCGACCTTATGGCCGCCCTCGGTGGCATGACAGGCCTGACAGGAAAGATCCGCTCCGGCAGGAGACATATGAACATCCTCAGTAAGAGCAGGATTCTTGGTGCTTAAGCCCATATCACCGCGTTTGGTCCAATCACCGCCGCCGGCCTTGGCATGACAGCGCAGGCAGGAGGTTCTGGTGGGCAGATGAACGTTCTGGGCCAGTTGCAGCATGGTGGTGCCGGCTGGCATGGCATCGTAGTTAGGAACATTGGTGTAATTGCCATCGGCATCCTGCTCGCCAAAGAGATAGGTCTTCTCATTGCCAAGATAATCAGTAACAACCTCGGCCGTGGCAGGATCAGCCACGGTCATGCGCTGATAGGTGTCGTTATGACACATCAGACAATCGACATCATTGACATCCGGGGCATGGGGAGCGTTGCCGTCGGAACGCACATGGCAACCGAAACAAGCACCACCGGAAGACATGGCATAGGTACAGAAGGTGTTAATGCCCTTCACGGCCTTACCAAGATCTTCACCATTGGTATTGATGAGATCAGGGGTGGGGCCGGCCCATTGCATATGGAGGCTGTCCAGCATGTTATAGGCTGAAGTCGCATGACAGCTTACACAGGTGGCAGGGCCATCATAAGAAGTAATGAAGGCATGGGAGCCGGTGGCAGGTGGAGGTTCAACCGGACAGAGCAGATCCGCACCGGAACAGTCCTGGTCAACACTGTCACCACAGACCTCGGAGGCACCGGGGTTGATGGCGGCATTGTTATCATTACAGTCGGTACCACCACAGGAAGCTGCGGTGTAGCCGTCATTGTCGTTATCGGCGCAGGTTGGTGGCGGGCAGATTAAATCGGCACCGGAACAATCCTGATCAATACTGTCGCCGCAGACTTCAGAGGCACCGGGGTTGATGGCGGCATTGTTATCATTACAATCAGTGCCACCACAGGAAGCTGCGGTGTAACCGTCATTGTCGTTATCCGCGCAGGTTGGTGGCGGCGGAGGGGTGACATCGCCTAAGACAACCGTCATTCTCACCCTCTTATCAGCGTCATGATGATCATCATCGTACAGTTTAACCTTCACCTGCCAGCGCCCCGCAACTTCATTGGCAGGGATAGTATAGGAATAGGTAAAGGTTCTGCTGTCGACCTGGGTCATCCGGGCGTCATCAAGGATTTTTCTGTCCCTCGCATTGGTGATATCAACCTCGCCCCGGACCAGGCGATCCTCAAAATCAGAGCCCACGGCGGTGATCGTGACGATCTTGCCCAATGAAACAGGCACCGGGTTCAGCTTGATGCTCACCTCGCCGTCATCGGCAAGGGCTAATGGTGGTGCGGCAAACATCGCTATCAGTGCCGCTGCTGTCAGTGACAGCTTCATAAATTGATACATACTTAAGTACTCCTTTCTTCTTGGTTTTTCCCTGAACGGAATTGTTTTTGGATCACCATGATCCTCAACCCCCGCCAGTTCCCAACCCCCCATGCCTGGAAAACTTCCCCGTCAATCAATCCGTGCAAAAAAACAAACCATCATCGACTTTCTAAAGGGGGAAAACCCACACATGCAATTTTATAACTATCCACAGATACGTTGTTTTTAAAGCTTAGACAATGAGCGGATCGCTCAAAAAAGACCTAGGTGAAACGCCTAATTTCTGATGAATTTGCACTGGAAAACCAAAAAAATAGCCATATAACTATTTTTCATTGGCCATATGACTATTTGCCCTGAAATTATAGCCATTTCGCTACTCTTTTCGCCGCAATGCCCCCGCCGAAGTTTACCCTCAAAAGAAAAAAATTAAGTGCTCGGGCAGGTACCTGCTGCCATCTGTGATGAACCAAAAAAAGGCCCCGGAGGAAAATCCTCCGGGGCCTTAAGCTACCACGACTCCTTGCGTGAAGAGATGGCAGGTAATGCCTGGGGAGTTACCCCCAGGCTGTTTATGGGTTAACGAGAACGCTCCGAGCCAACCTGACTAGAAGGTATGGCAATCAGTACAGGTGGTTTTCGTGCCACCATGCTCTGACTCGGCATGCTCCTTATGGAGATCCCGGGCGCTGCTGTAACTCCGGCCGGAATGGCAGTTGTTACAGAGACCATTGCTGGTTGGGGGCTCAACCCAGCCGGTGGGCTCGGTGGTGTGACATCCCTTACAGTCCTTGCCCATCTCGTCAGCATGCTTACGATGCATACTCTCCCAGGACATGGTCTCGGCACTATGACACAGGGTACAGCTCTTGACTTTGGCAGGCCAGGTATGGAGGCCAAGCTTAGTAAAGGGCACCATCTTGCTGCCGTCAGGGGTCAGACCGCTGTAATCATGACACTCGGTACAGGCTGGCGCATTGGACTTCTGGTCAACACCATGGGTAATCAGCATTTCAGCCTCTGCTTCAACCATGGTGTAGTTACCGGTCAGGCCTTGATCAGCCATACCAGCCTGCACTGCTTGATCAAATTCACCCGTCATGAACATGTCCATAATCTTCGGGGCAACAATCTGACCACTCTCATGGAGGGCGGTATTGGTGAGATGGCGTTTGATGGGCACAATCTTTGACTTACCGTCAAAGGCCTTACCGTTGGCCTTGGCCATGGTGTAGGTACCATCGGCATTGGGGCTGATGGTCTCACCAAGATTATAGACGTAAGAGGTACCGTCAAACCAGGTGTACTCTGGCTTAACATTGGACTCCTTCACCTCATGACCGACATAACCACCCTGGCCGTTACAGAAAGCTGGGTTCCAATGGGGAGCCAACCAATCGCGAGACATCTCCGTGGCGCCGCCTTTACCAAAGGTACGGATATGGCAGACCTGACAGCTGAGCTGGCCCTGGGCATGACGATTCGTGACCGAATTGCTATGGGGTGCTGCAGTATGACAACTCTGACAGGTGGGGGTGGTAGCCTCGGTCTGGCGCAGATCAATACCACGGCCGCCGACCTTATGGCCACCTTCAGTGGCATGACAGGCCTGGCAGGAGAGATCCGCTCCGGCTGGGGACATATGGACATCCTCAGTAAGAGCAGGATTCTTGGTGCTTAAGCCCATATCGCCGCGTTTGGTCCAATCACCGCCGCCGGCTTTGGCATGACAGCGCAGGCAGGAGGTTCTGGTGGGCAGATGGACGCCACGGGCAAGATCAACCATGGTGAGACCGGCAGGCAGATTAGGAACATAGCGATAATTGCCATCGGCATCCTGCTCACCGAAGAAATAGGTCTTCTCATTGCCAAGATAATCGGTAGCTACTGTCGGCTTAGTGAGATCAGCAACCATCGTACGCTGATAGGCGTCGTTATGGCAGATCAAACAATCGACATCATTGACATCCGGGGTATGGGGAGCGTTGCCGTCGGAACGCACATGGCAACCGAAACAAGCGCCGCCGGAACTCATGGCATAGGTACAGAAGGTATTGATGCCCTTCACGGCCTTGCCGAGATCTTCGCCGTTGGTATTGGTCAGATCAGGGGTGGGGCCGGACCATTGCATATGGAGGCTGTCCAGCATGTTATAGGCCGAAGTCGCATGACAGCTGATACAGGTGGAAGGGCCATCGTAGGAGGTAATGGCCTGATGGGCAGCAGCACCGCCGCCACCGCCACCGCCGGAACCTTCAGCCGCAACAGCGAATTCGGTCCTGGTGGTTACACTTGTTCTCCGGTCAGCGAGACGGCACTCAAAATCCCATTGGCCGGTGTCGGCGCTGGTGGCAATAGTGTAATTATAGGTAGTGACCATGCCGTTGATCGCCATGGAGGCCCGATCAACCACACGATTATTATTGGCATCCCAAATCGACACACTCGCACTTCTCAGCGGGTTACTAGACCAATCGCCAGTCCCTTGACAGGTGAGCTGCACACTTGAACCGGTCAGGGCAGGCACGGGGCTGGCGGACATATTAATGCCCCGTGCTGCAGCCTGGGCACTGCCAGCCAGCAATAAAACTGCCGAGGCAGTTAGTAAAACTTTTTTCATTGTTATCTCCTCACATCATTTATTCTTCTTAATGTATTTACAGCCGATTGGTACTTGTACTTCTTCCTCTCCCTCCTTCTTTTTTGTTGGGTTAACGAAACTACAAACTGCTTAAAAACACTTTCGAAGATATAAAATTGTAAACCATACCCCCGATATCGAGAGGCATGGTAGAGCGATTCATTTTCATTTTGTTACTTAGTAGCAAGAGCGATACCAGTGTGGCATTCTGCCACATAGTTTTATCGATTTACCTGCCAATACAGCGAGATAAACGACAAACCCTGATGGTGGACTGGCCTCCTCAGGCCAGAGTGTTCTGGAGAAAATAGCCATATGGCTATTTTCCATTAGTTATATGGCGAAGAGTGGTTTTTTTCGCGCCCTTCCTTATTGTTGGCATTCTTGCCGCCTGAACCTGAGCGCACGGCTTTACATGGATGAAATGACGTCACCACTAGGCGTTGAAGCCATCCCACCCATACCGTTGCCCATAAATAAACAGGACGACGCATGAAGGAAATCAGCGTATAATTGTGTGATTTTTTCACCACCAAGGCCACCAAAAAACCAAAATCATGCGTTCCTTTGGGGGCTTCGCCGCCTGCGTGGTTGACTCAAAGCTTGCAGGAAAACAGCATGTTATGAACTTTGATACGAGACAGTATACTTTTTAAAAGGGGAAGAAAATCATGAAGGGGCCGGGATGCTATGTGCTCAAGCCGTGTTTTTTGAGTTTGTAGCGAAAGGTGTCGTATTTCATGTGCAGCAGGGCAGCTGCCTTTTTCTGGCTATTGCCACTCTGCTCCATCGCCTGGATAAGAAGATTTTTCTCAAGCTCCTCCACATCCACGCCTTCCGGCGGCAGAACAAAGGGCCCTGTCGCGCCGGAAGCAACAAACGGTGCGGAGGAGCTGCCTCTAATCTCGGGAGGCAGGTGGTGGGGTTCAATGGCGACAGGATCCTTGAGGACCACCAGCCGTTCCACCATATTTCTCAACTCTCGAACATTTCCCGGCCAGCTGTAGCTGCGCATCAATTCAAGGCTCTCCTTACTGAAACCCTTGATAGCATCTTTCCGGTAGCGCTTATTATAGTAATCGAGAAAATGGCGGGCCAAGGGGCTAATATCATCGGGGCGATTCCGTAAGGACAAGACCTTGATATGAAAGGTATTGAGTCGATAGAACAGATCAAGGCGGAAGCGGCCTTTTTCTACCTCGGCCGCAATATCCTTATTGGTGGTGGCAAGCACCGTCACGCTCACCGGAATTTCTTCCTGGCCGCCCACTCGCCTGATGCTGCGCTCCTCAAGGGCCCTAAGCAGTTTACTCTGTAAATCCAATTTCATTTCGCCGATCTCATCAAGGAGCAGACAACCGCCGTCAGCCAATTCAAACAGGCCCTTCTTGTCTTGCCTGGCATCGGTAAAGGTCCCTTTGGCATGACCAAAGAGTTCCGCCTCCAGTAAGGATTCCGGCAAGGCGGCACAGTTCACCCGGATCATCGGGGCCTGGCTGCCATCGCTTAAGAGTTGATGGATGTAGTCAGCGACAAGCTCCTTGCCTGTGCCACTCTCGCCGGTAATCAGCACGGTATCGACGCCGGCCTGGGCAATCACCTTGATCTCCTCCTTCAAAGCCAGAGTCTGGGCATCCGCGCCGATGATCTCGGCCAGGTTAAGGCTCTGGTATCTCTTGCGGAAATAGCCGACCTCTTGGCGCAATCGCTCCTTTTCAAGGATCCCGGCCAGAACCAGGAGCACCTCATCCATATTAAAAGGCTTAACAAGATAATCAGTGGCGCCAAGCTTCATGGCCTTCACCGAGGTCTCCACCGAATCATCAGCGGTGAGCATGACCACCTGGGTGGAGATATGCTGTTTATTTATCTCATCGAGAATCTCAAGACCGCTGATTCCCGGTAGATTATTATCCAGCAAGGTAATATCCGGGGCCCAGCTCGAAATCTTATCGAAAATATCAGCGGTGGTGCTCTCATAGCGCACTTCATAGCCTGCCTGCCGCAAAGCCCGGGCCAGCATGGAACCGATGAGTTCATCATCCTCAACCACAAAGATTCTGCCTTTAACTTGCATCGTTTCCTCCTCTGGAAAGGGGCAGGGCAATCAAGAAAAGCGCCCCACCCTCAGGCCGGTTGGCAGCAAGAATGGAGCCCTGGTGCAGGCCAATGAGGGTTTTACAGGTGGCCAAACCAAGACCAGAGCCTGTGGGTTTGGTGGTAAAAAACGGATTAAAAATATCGTCAATCTTGGCCTCGTCTATACCGGAGCCGGTATCGGAAATTACCACCTCCACCATGTCCGCAGCTTCATTGGTCGTGATAGCAATGGTGAGGGTGCCGCCCCCAGGCATGGCCGCCGCCGCATTCAGAAAAAGATTGAGAAAGACCTGATGGAGCTGGCTTGGGTCGGCCTGGATGATGGGCACCGGTATTTTCCTGTCCCAGGACACCTTGACCTTTTGGTTGGTGATAGCCGGTGTAAAGAGCAGAGCCCGGTCAATAACTTCTTTTAAGGAAACGTCTATGAATTGTGGCGGCTTAGGCCGGGCAAACTCCAGCATATTGGTAAACAGACCCTCTATGCGGTTAACCTCCCACACCACCTTGATGAGAATTTCCCGGTCCTCTTTGGCAATGGTTGATTCCCCGGACAAAACCTCCATGGCGGCCTTGATGCCGGCCAGGGGGTTACGAACCTCATGGACCAGAGTGGCGGCAATCTTCCCGCAGGCCGCCAATTGCTCGCTGCGCTGCAGTTTCAGCATCTGAGTTTTCAGTGATGCCGACATGGCGTTAAAGGCGTTGGCAAGGTCGCCGAATTCATCTTTAAGTCCCAGTATGCGGTGATCAAGATCACCCTGCTCGATCTTCTTTGTCGCGGTCAACAAACTCTGCAAGGGCCTGGTGAAACTGCGAATCAGCAGAAAAGACAACACAACAACAACGACAAGACCACTACAGGTAATGATATAGAGCGACCACTTACTCTTCACAGCCAGTGCCCGGGCGACATTGGTCTCCCTGGCCAACTGTGCCGAGGAGCGGGTAAAGAGCTCCTGGGCCTGGCTATATAACTCCTGGCCCAGGGCAAAGGCCTGAACATCCATGACTTTGTGATCAGGATCGTCGAGACGGTTGAAGATGTCATGCATAACATCCTGAAAGGCAGAGGCTTTTTGCGAAAATACGCTAATTTTTTCGGCAATGGCCGGGGCATGATGACAGGTTGTGCAGGAATCGGTCATTTCGCCCAGATCGTAGATCCTCTCCTCCATCTCTCCGCTGCCAATCTCGCCATAGGTATGGTGGAGAATGCCATCATGCTGAACCTTTTTAATCGCCATGAGTACCCGGGCGCATTTCCGATCCTTCTCGTAACGCCCCACAAGATCATCAAGACTACTGATGGCCTGCTCAATATTAAAAATAACAAAGGTCGTGCCAAGGACCAGCACCAGGACAATAAAGGCCAGGAGGGTGAGAAATCGTTTTTTCATATCAACCAGACTCCAACCATGCACTCGCTCGCGGCGAACACAGGCGGAAAATTTACCGTCGTTTTGAAAAAAAACAAAAAAAGGACAGAAAATATCGCGAAAGCCTCGCTCAAACGATAAAATTCTCGGCGAACACCAAAAAAAATCAGCGACCCTCGCGCATAAATAACTCAAGATAACACAAGAGGTCAACCTGCAACTTATCCCGGCACAGAGCGAGGGTGTGCCCATTCCCCAAAACAACAACTGTAAACAACAGGTGTTAGCCAACCTGACCATGCGACATCTTGCCACATCGGCAGGTTGGCGGAGCAGGCCTAGAGGTCCCCACAATCCGCATGCTGTTATGCTGATGTTAACCTTTGCTCCTTGTTGCAATTTTGAAATTATTTCTTCGCGGCAAGGAATTTGCTACCCGACAATCACTTCAGCTTTTAATTGAATTACATAAAAACGATTGAAAAATTCAGGAAGCTCGCTATCATTGTAGGCTGTAAAAGAAAAAAGCTTTACAAGTACCAGCAGTCCTATTAAAGGGTAAAATTAAATACTTAAGGTGTCATTTTGGAAACTGATCAGATTGAATCCATTGCCGGCATGCTAAAAACCATGTCGCATCCCATTCGGCTCAAGATTCTCTGCCTTCTGCAGGACAAAGAGATGACCGTCGGGGATATTCGGGAAGAGGTCAAGACCACCAATGCCAATGTCTCGCAACACCTTTCCATTCTGCGCAACCAGGGAATAATCGGCTACCGGAAAGACGCAAACTTTATCTACAACCGTATTCATGACACCCGCGTTCTGGAGTTGATGCAGACCATGCGCAAACTCTATTGCCAGGAGATACTGCCCGGATAACACATCCTAACATACCGGGTTTGTCATGATGACAGTGACGTTTTGACGACCGGCACACAGGCCACCTCTGGGGGGTGCGTGACCTCGTGCTTGATACGTAAATAACCTTCCGGTTCTGCCGGTTACAGGAAATATATCATGAAACTTGGCAGCAGACTCGTCCAGATCCCCATCCTCCGACCTAAATTAGTCACCGCCCTCTTGGTGATCTTTACCCTTGCCCTTGGCGCACTTATCAGCAAGGTCCATGTTGATACCGACCCAGAAAACATGCTCTCCGAGCATGAAGATGTTCGCCTCTTTCACACCGCCACCAAAAAAGAATTTGCCCTCCATGACGTCCTTGTCTTAGGCGTGGTCAATGAGACCCACCCGGACGGAGTCTTTAACCCTGAAACCTTGGGCCACGTCTTTGACCTCACGGAGTATGCCTCCACCCTTGCAGACCCCAACAACCCCGAATACAAAGTAGTTGCCCAGAATATCATTGCCCCTTCCAATGTCGATGCCATTATCCAAGCGGGCCTGGGCCAGGTCAGCTTTGACTGGCTGATGGCGGCGGCACCAACAACCCAGGAAGAGGCCCTGCGCATCCGCGATCTGGCCATGGACAACCCCCTTTTTAAGGGCACCCTAGTCTCAGAAGACGGCAAGGCCATCGGAATCTACCTGCCCATCACCTCGAAAAAATTCGCCCATACCCTCAGCCAGCAGCTCAACGATAAAATTGCAACCTTAAGCAGCAACGGCGACAAATTCTTCATAACCGGTCTGCCGGTGGCGGAAGACACCTTCGGCAAAGAGATGTTCATCCAGATGGCCGTCTCCGCGCCTCTGGCCATGTTGGCCATCTTCCTGCTCATGCTCTATTTCTTCAAACAGCTGCGACTCATCATCTCGCCGATGATCGTGGCCATGGTGGCAGTGATTTCCACCATGGGCCTGCTGATCGGCACCGGCCACACCCTGCATATCATGAGTTCGATGATCCCAATCTTTCTCATGCCCATTGCCGTGGTTGATTCCATCCATATCATGAGCGAATTTTTTGATGAATATCAAAAAACCGGGGACCGCCGCAAGACCATTGAGCATGTCATCAGCCAGCTTTTCACCCCCATGCTCTACACCTCGCTCACCTCGGCGGCCGGCTTTGCCTCCCTGGCCATGACCCCTATCCCGCCGGTTCAGGCCTTTGGTATTTTTGTGGCAATCGGCATCATGATCGCCTGGATTACCACCATCATCTTCATTCCGGCCTACATCATGATGATGCCGGAATCAAGCCTGCAGAACTTTGGCGTCAAAGGGGCTAGCGACAGTATGGCAAGCCGAGGCGCTATGGCCTGCAGCCTCCGCACACTCGGCCGTTTTGTCCATAATTGGCCCAAACTGATTATAAGCACAACCATGCTGCTCACCCTGGTTGCCTTTTATGGCATCAGCCAGATTCAGGTGAACGACAACCCTGTGAAATGGTTCACAAAAAATCACGAAATACGGGTGGCCGACCAGGTTCTCAATAAACATTTCCGCGGCACCTACGAGGCCTTCCTGATCCTGGAATCAAATCTCGAAAAACTATCTCCGGCCCAGGCTGAAACCGAGCTTGCCACGATGTTCAAGAACCAGGCTGTCGACGAAAACAGCAAGGCTGTGGTGGCAAAGGCCCTGGCCATCTTGACCAGAACAGCCCAGGAAAGCACAACCGACTCCATGCTCTCCCTGCTTGAGGCCAACATGATCGATAGCCAGAACAAGTCGAATGATCTGTTCTACGACATCTGGGCTGATCTTGTTGCCCAGGTCGACACCTTCCGCAACCGCGACCAGATTTTCAAAAGGCCCGATGTCCTGAGATATATCGAAAACCTCCAGGCCCATCTGCTTGAAATCGGCGTGGTCGGCAAGACAAGCTCCATCAGTGATGTGGTCAAAAAGGTCCACAAGGAACTCTTTGAGTCAAACCCGGAGCACTACATCATTCCCGACAGCGTTGGCGCCGTGGCCCAGTGCTTGATCTCCTTCCAAAACAGCCATAAGCCCGACGACCTTTACCATCTGGTGACTCCTGACTACCAAAAGGCAAACATCTGGGTTCAGCTCCAAAACGGTGACAACAAGGTCATGGAAACCGTGGTCAAGGAGGTCAAGAAATATATGATTGGCTATCCGCCGCCTGTACAACTCAACTATAAATGGGCGGGCCTCACCTACCTCAATGTTGTTTGGCAGGACAAAATGGTCTCCGGCATGCGCGACGCCTTCCTGTCGAGCTTTATCATTGTCTTTATCATGATGGTGCTCCTCTTCCGCTCACCTACCTGGGGACTGTTGGCCATGATCCCTCTGACCATGACCATTGCCTGGATCTACGGCATCATCGGTTTTATCGGCAAGGATTACGACATGCCGGTGGCCGTGCTGTCATCGCTTACCCTGGGACTTGCCGTGGATTTTGCCATCCATTTCCTGGAGCGTGCCCGAGCCACCCAAGCCAAAACAGGCTCCTGGACCAAGACCATCACCGCTATGTTCGAAGAACCTGCCCGGGCCATCAGCCGCAATGTCATAGTCATTGCCATCGGTTTCACCCCTCTGCTCCTTGCGCCCCTGGTTCCTTATAAGACGGTGGGAGTCTTCCTGGCCTCCATCATGGCAATCTCCGGCCTCGCTACCATGCTGATCCTGCCAGCCCTGATCACCATTCTGCAGGGCTGGCTCTTTCGCAAAAAACATTCATAATCGTCGTTTTTTTTAAAAGGAAATCACCATGCTCATACCGCGCCTGTTTTTTATCCTGACCCTTGCCGCCCTGGTGGCGTCTCCCACCCTTGCCGCCCCGCCCCTTGACGAAATCATCCGTAAAGCCAATAATGTTTCCTATTATGGCGGCGATGACGGCCGGGCCGAGGTGGCCATGACCATCACCGACAATCAGGGCCGCACCAGGGAAAGGCTCTTTACCATCCTGCGCAAGGATATCCAAAAGGATGGCGGCAACCAGCTCTACTTCGTTTATTTTAAGCGGCCCAGCGATGTCCGCAAAACCACCTTCCTGGTCCATAAATTCATTGACCGGGATGACGATCGCTGGATGTATCTGCCCAGCCTCGATCTGGTCAAACGTATTGCCGCCTCTGACAAACGCACAAGCTTCATGGGCTCCAATTTCTTCTATGAGGATGTTTCCGGTCGCAACCTGGATGCCGACCACCATGAAATGATCGATGAAAACGACACCTACTATGTCATCAGAAATACCCCCAAGGATCCGGCAAGCGTCGAGTTTGCCTCCTACACGGTCTGGATCGACAAAAAGAACTCGCTTCCCATGAAGGCCGAATATAAAGACAAAACTGCCACCATCTACCGCACCATGGAGGTCCTGGGTGTGGAGACCATTCAGGGGTACACCACGGTGACCAAATCTCTCATCAGCGACCTTGGCACCGGCGGCAACACCATCGCGGAGTTCACCAATATTAAGTATAATCTCAGCCTCAGCGCGGATCTCTTCTCCGAACGCTACCTGCGCACCCCCCCTAAAGAGGCCCGCCAGTAGCGCCCAAGCATCATGAAAAAAGTCCTGTTCATACTCTCCCTGCTCATCTCCGTTAGCCCGGCCCAGGCTGACATGCTCCAGCTGAAAGACAGCCTTTTCGACAACTTCGGCTTAGATTTGGCCGGATTCATTGAAGGACGGGGTGGTGTGCGCACCCAGAACGACGATTATAGCGATGATGTCTCCCTGGCTGAGGCCCGTCTGCAGCTCGACCTGGCCAAGGATTTTGGTTGGGGCGTGTTCAAGGCCAAGGGTGATCTGCTGGCCGATGGTGTGGTGGATCAAGTCACCGGCAGGATGCGCGAGCTTCATCTGCTCTTTTCCCCCTTGGACAACATGGACATGAAGATCGGCCGCCAGATCCTGACATGGGGCACCGGCGACCTGCTCTTTATCAATGATTTTTTTGCTAAAGACTGGCAGGCCTTTTTCATCGGCCGCGATGACGAATACCTCAAAGCACCCAGCAATGCCATCAAGGGCAGTGTTTTTTTTGAACTGATCAATATTGATCTGGTCTATATTCCGGTCTTTGAGGGCTCAACCCACATCAGCGGCGAACGACTCTCCTACTGGAATGGCGCCCTGGGCAGAACCGCCGGTGAGGATTACATCTTTGATCTGGAAGAACGCCACAGTACCAGCCGCGACAGCGAATATGCCGTGCGCCTGGCGCGCAATATCTCCTCCATGGAACTTGCCCTCTATGGCTATAATGGCTTCTGGCAGACCCCGGAAGGTATGATTGTCCCCGACCTGAAGCTGCGCTATCCACGCCTCCAGGCCTATGGTGCCTCCCTGCGCAATCCGCTGTTGGGCGGCATCGGCAATATCGAAACCGGCTACTACCACTCCAGCCAGTCTGACAGCGGCCGTGATCCCTTGACCAGAAACAGCGAATACCGCCTGCTGCTCGGCTTTGAACGGGAAATCGCCTCTAATTTTACCGCCGGCTGTCAATATTATCTGGAATGGATGATGGATTATGACAAGTATGAAAAGACCCTCGCGCCGGGCAGCCCAGCCAAGGACGAGTATCGCAGTGTGGTCACCCTGCGCCTCACCAAACTCCTGATGAACCAGAATCTGACCTTATCCCTATTCACCTACTACTCACCCACGGACAAGGATTGCTATATCAGACCCAAGGTGCAATACAAGCTCACTGACCAGTGGCGTCTTGAAGGTGGGGGCAATATCTTTATCGGCTCAGATGCCCATACCTTCTTCGGCCAGTTTGAAGATAATACCAATGTTTATGCGGGGGTGAGATGGAGTTTTTAGAGCCTCTAAAGACGAAAGATCAATGATATCTGGCCCAACTCTCAGGTGAAATATACTAAGAAGTTGTTTGAACCGTAGAGGCTCTTATACCCGTAGGGTATGATAAAAAGGTTTTTACCCGAAGGGTATGACAAGTCGGTGCCCTTTGGCTCTAAAAACTCTAAAAAAACTTGTTATGGTACAGAAATTCAAACACTATGAAAATCGTTTGAACCGTAGAGGCTCTTATACCCCTCAAGGGGGTACTGTCCAGAGTACCCGAAGGGTATGACAGGGATTACCCACCACCAGGACCACGGGAGAACACTCGAACTCAATTTAAAAAAAACCGAACCCCCTGGTGATATCTTTCTCGCCCGGGCTCAACAACCATTCACAAAAAGGATACCGCCATGACTGTTACTGACTGGGTTCATTCCATCGCCGGATTTTTCATTCTCACCTCCCTCGCCTTGGGCGTTGACGCAAGCCCCCTTTTCGTCCACAAATACTGGCTCTTTGTCACCGCCTTTGTCGGCGCCAACCTCCTGCAGTTCGGCTTTACAAAATTCTGCCCTATGGCCCTGATTCTCAAAGGATTGGGTGTGCCAGAAAAAAGAGGCGAGTGCTGCAAGAAATAAAATCAGCTTAATGATGAATGTCGAACAGGGAATTTTGAACTGTCGAAGTAAAAACTTCTGCAGTTCAAAATTCCCTATTCAAAATTCTCCTCGCCGACCACAAAGAACGCTCAGCTTGCCAACAGCGCTGCGCCGATCTTTACAAAACAGCGCCGCGCCTCGTCGAAATCAACACAGCGGGGCAGCCGACCCAAAACCGGCAGGCCGGTCAAGCGGGCAATGGTCGCCATATTATCCAGGACAAGAATATCCTCTTGGTCGTAGTTCTTTTCATCGGAAAAGATAATGCCCAGCAGGGGAATGTTGCGAACGCGCAAGGCCTCCACGCTGAGCAGGGTATGATTGAGAGTGCCGAGACCGGAACGGGCCACCAGAATGGTCGGCAGGGGATGAGCTTGCATAAAATCGATAAGCAGGGTCTCATCATTGAGCGGCACACAAAGACCTCCTGCCCCTTCCACCACCAACACATCATAGCAGTTCTTTTGAGCGATTGTCGCGCTCAGGAGAGCCGGATCGACCCTCTCGCCCTGCTGCCTGGCCGCAAGATGGGGCGAGGCGGCCAGGTTGAAATGGTACACCACCTCCCCTTGCACGCCGCTCTTTTCTTCACAGTAGAGACAATCTTCAGAGCGCTCCCCGCCGCAGCTCACCAATTTCAGATAGCCGACATCCACCCCCTTGTTTTTCAGATAATCAAGAAGCAGAGCCGTCACAAAGGTCTTGCCAACCGAGGTATCCGTACCGGTGATCATGATTTTTGCAGGCCAAGAACTCATTTTCCTTTCTCCCTGACGCCCTGACAACAGAGGATATAGATCTCGTAGGTAATGACATAGCGCCCTCGTCGTGCAAACCATTGACTCAAGCTCTTCAAGACTGGCCTGCTGAGATGGGGGACCTTCTCATGATAGCCGCCGGTGCCTGTTTTCTTGATATGCTCGAGAATATCAAAAAAGGTGGCATACTCCCTCTCAACCTGCCGAGTGGAGAGGGCAACCTCGGTGAAAACTTTAGCGGCAAATCTCTCGGCGTCGCGGGGCGAACAAAAAGACTCGGCGGGCAAGCGGATGACAGGATCAACAACCTCCCGCATGGCTGTGGCCAGCTCCTGAAAGGAACCAGGGCCAAAGAGTGACAGGGCTATCCTGCCGTTTTCACTCAAGATACCTGCAAGATGTTCAAAGGTGCCGGGCAGATCGTGAAACCATTGCAGGGTGGCATTACTGACCACCAGATCATAGCGCTCCGCCGTGGTACGGATAAAGGCCTCACCGTCTTCGCAGTAGAATCGAACACGCTCAGAATTGCCCACCTTCTGACGGGCCTGGGCCACCATGGTGTCAGCAAAATCAAGGGCGTCAATATGAGCGGCAGGAAATTTCTCAGCAAGCAGCTTGGTCAGATTACCTGTGCCGCAACCAATCTCAAGAATTTTCGCCGGTTTTTTTGCAAGGGATGCCAGCAACCAGAGTGCCGCCTCGCCTTGAACATGGGCGTACTGGTCGTAGGAGTGGGCAGCACGACAGAAGCGCTGGCGGATAGAGTCCTTGGCTTTCTCTTGGGGTGACATGGCTTATGATAACAGGTAAGAGTGGCGATGGGCAAAGAGCAGATGACCAGCACCATCAACCACCTTTTCCACTGCGCCGGCGATATGCGGGCGCTCTGCAAATGGGGCGACAACGTCTTTGCGGCCATGAACAACCTGAACAGCAACGCCGGCAGGGGCCTGGCCAGTAAGGGACCAGGAGGCGAGATCGTCAAGGTCGGCCACCAGATCCGGCTCATGAAGTCGAGCCAGATAATCGCCTTCAAGCTCACTGACAAAGCGGCGATACAGCCCCTTGTGACCAAGAAAACATTTACGGTAAAAACCCTGCATCGAGGTCTGCACATCGCCGTGAAGATCCGCCTTGATATCGGCAATCTCCGCAGCCGGCCAGTGGCATCGCGCGGCCAGCAGGGAAAGCGACGAGACTGTATCAGGATAGGTGGTGGCAAACTGCCAAGCCAGATTTGCACCCATGGACCAGCCCACCAGCGCGACCCTGGCTATCTTTTCTTGGGCAAGATATTCCATAAGCTCTGCCACAAGACCGGCATGGCAAAAGTGTGTGGGCACACAGAGATCCACATCTTCTGGCCACATACCATAGCGGGCCACCTGTCCGTCAAAACCCCAGCCCGGCAAAAAAACCAATGTCTGTGGCTGCTGACCGCTGCCTTTTTGTATGCGTATGAAGGTCATAAATTCTGCCTGGCCCTGTGGTTACCTATGAAAAGCGGTAACCATACCCCCCCTCTTTTTTGCTGTCAATCAGGGAGAGCCCACAAAAAAAGGCGCCCCAGCCTAAAATACAAGCCGGAACGCCTTTTCTCCTTTGAAGAGAGGAGGATTACTTCTTCATGGCCTCATTCCCCCGAACCAAAACATCAACAACAGATGGATCAGCAAGGGTTGAGGTATCGCCAAAATCATCTTGGCCGGCCGCGATTTTGCGCAAGATACGGCGCATGATCTTGCCGGAACGGGTCTTCGGCAGGCCGTCGGAGAACTGGATGAACTCTGGGGTGGCAATGGGACCAATCTCTTTACGGACATGCGTCCGCAGTTCCTTGGCAAGCGCATCAGTACCAACAATACCGGCCTTGAGTGACACGTAGGAATAAATGGTTTGTCCTTTAATCGGATGCGGCGCACCAACAACCGCAGCCTCAGCCACTGACTCGTGCGCCACCAGGGCAGACTCAATTTCAGCGGTGCCAAGACGATGGCCGGAGACGTTGATAACGTCATCCAGGCGACCCATGATCCAGAAATAGCCATCCTGATCGCGGCGGACGCCGTCTTCAGGATCGTACATACCTTCAAACTTGGAAAAGTAGGTCTTCTTGTAGCGGGCAGGATCGCCAAAGATACCGCGGAGAATCCCGGGCCATGGCTTGCGAACCACAAGACGTCCACCCTCGTTCACCCCCGCCTCCTTGCCATTTTCGTCAAGAACAGCCACATCAATGCCAGGCAGCGGCAGGGTGGCGGAGCCAGGTTTGAGCGGCGTGGCAAAAGGCAGCGGCGAAATCATGATACCGCCGGTCTCGGTCTGCCACCAGGTATCAACGATGGGCAATCTGCCACCGCCGATATGGGTGTGATACCACATCCAGGCCTCAGGATTGATGGGCTCACCAACGGAACCGAGCAGACGCAGGGAGGAGAGGTCATACTTCTGGGTGGGCCCTTCACCATCACGCATCAGGGCGCGGATAACGGTGGGCGCGGTGTAGAAAATATTAACCTTGAACTTCTCGCAGATCTTCCAAAAACGATCCGAGGCCGGATAGGAAGGAACACCCTCAAACATCACCGAGGTGGCACCCAGGGCCAGGGGACCATAGAGAATATAGGAATGACCGGTAATCCAGCCGATATCGGCGGTACACCAATAAACATCATCATCCTTCATATCAAAGACCCACTGGCAGGTATGGGCGGCGTAGGTCAGGTAGCCGCCGGTGGTGTGCACCACGCCCTTGGGCTTGCCGGTGGAACCGGAGGTATAGAGGATGAAAAGGTCATCCTCGGCATCCATGGACTCGGCTGGGCAGTTATCAGTGAGGCCATCTGCAGCCATCTCGTCTTCATACCAGATATCACGGCCGGCCTTCATGGCAACTTCGTTACCGGCCCGCTTCACCACAATAACCTTCTCCACGGAAGGACATTCTTCCATGGCCTCATCGGCATTGGGCTTTAAAGGAATCGTCTTTCCGGCCCTGATAACCGCGTCAGCAGTAACCAGCACCTTGGCTTCGCAGTCCTGGACACGGCTGCGCAGACTCTGGGCAGAAAAACCGGCAAAAACCACGGAATGGATAGCACCGATCCGGGTACAGGCAAGCAGAGAGATAGCAAGCTCCGGAATCATGGGCAGATAGACGGACACACGATCACCCCGTTTGACGCCATGACTTTTGAGGACATTGGCAAAACGGCAGACCTCGCGATGGAGCATCTGGTAGGTATAGACCTTGACATCTTCCTCAGGTTCACCTTGCCAGATCAAGGCAGCCTTGTTACGGCGGCCGTTTGTGAGGTGGCGATCAAGACAGTTGGTTGAAACATTGAGCTTAGCGCCGTCAAACCACTTAATGACGGGGGTGTGCATATCAGCATCAAGGACCTTGTCCCATTTCTTGTCCCAGGTAATCAGCTCTTCAGCACGTTCCGCCCAGAACCCCTCAGGATCCTCGATGGAACGTTTATAGATGGCCTTGTACTCATCCATATTTTTGATATGGGCTGTGGCCTGACCCGCTGCCGGTGGTTGAAAAACACGGTTTTCGGTCATCATGCTTTCAATATTCTTCTCGTCGCTCATTATGCCTCCCTTCGGTTCTCGTTTACGGATAAAGCTGAGCTGAGCAAGCTGCTCTGCTCAAACGAAACTTATGCCCTTGCGGTATAAAAATGCTTCGACTCCGCTTTTTTTGAGCATTTTCTATTGTCGCGGAGCATGTAATCGTACGCAAGTACAACTACCTAAGTAGTTATACCTGCAACTCATTACCAGCACCATCCCTTAAGGTCAAGATAAAATTCCCGGAGCACCTGACAGAAAAGTCAATTTTTTAATTGTGCGTTCTTTGCTAGCAAGCTGTCAACTTTTTTCACCCCACCAGCACGAGCATGGTATAGTCAAAAAAAAATTCCAAAAGCCTAAACCCCTTGCCCATGCCTGCCTTTATCTCTTTCCTTCTCACCCTGCTTTTTAGTCAATGCCTGGCCGCACATGCCGTTGCTGAAAACGAGCGCACTCCCCTTTCGCCCCAGGCATCCGCCGTTCTCTTTACTGATGACTTGACTTACCAAGGGCTCGATAGTGCCCTCAAAACGAGCTGCCGCTATTATGACAACGCCCCTGAGCGCAATTTCGAAGTTTGCGGCCAGCGTCTTTCAGGTCGGCAGCTGAGTCGCGCCTATAGCCAGATAATCAGTCGCCTAGACAAGCAACCACAGGACATCGGTCTTTTTTTGTCCAACAACTTTACCCTCTGTCCCCCATCATCCCTGCTTGTCACCGGCTATTACACCCCTATTCTCTCCGGCAGCCTCAGCCCCACCAGCACCTATAGCTTCCCCCTCTACACCCTTCCGGGCCAAGCTGAACTTCGGACATTAAGTCGAGCTGAAATCGACAGCGGCAAGCTGTTAAAGGGCCATGCCATAGCCTACCTCGCAAGCCCTGTTGATCTCTTTTTCCTCCATGTCCAAGGTTCAGGAATCCTTAAACTTACCGACGGCAGCAGGCGCTTGATTTCCTATGCCGGCGACAACGGCCGGCCGTACACAAGTATCGGCAAAATCCTTATCCAGGAAGGGAAACTCCAACGTGAAGAGGTAAGCCTTGCTACTATCAGTGACTATCTGGTCCGCCATCCGGATCAACGGCAACGGATTCTTAATTTAAATGAACGGTATATTTTTTTCCGCCTTAGTGATTCTGGTTCTGGCACAACACTGCCCTCTGGCAGCCTGGGCTACCCCTTGACGCCGGAAAGATCTGTGGCCCTGGATGCAACCCATTACCCTCCCGCTATTTTGGGGATGCTGACCGGCATCAGACCCCATTTCAATAAATCCGCCAACGTTTCCTGGCAGCCATTTAGTCGGCTTGTTACCAACCAGGACAGTGGCGCTGCCATCAAAGGCCCCCATCGCCTTGATCTTTACATGGGCAGCGGCGAGCAGGCCGGCCAAGCCGCCGGACTCATGAAAGAAAAAGGAAGCTTCGCTATTTTAATCCCCAACTTGTCTTTACGGTGACTTCACAGTAAAATCGTCTGGAGTGATACCTTCACCTCAATTTTAAGCAATTAGGCTACTTCGACACAGTAATTGGAGACAACAGGTCCATGAAACAAACTGAAATCGATTATTGGATTGACACCATGCTTGATTCCCATGCCGGGGTGTCTGACTTGAATTTCACGGTGGAAAAGCCCCTGCAGGTGGAATCATCCGGCCAGCTCGTCCCGGTTATGATGGAACCCAATATAACGTCACTTACCCCTTTTCAAACCGAGGTCCTGGCCCTCAACCTCATTGCCGGCAACAAGCGTCTGCTTTCCGACCTGGTTAAAAACGGTTCCTGCGACCTTTCCTATCGCCTTGGTGACAAGGCGCGCTTCAGGGTCAATATTTTTTCCCAACGTGGCCATTATTCAGCTGTCCTTCGTAAGCTGCCCACCGAAATCCCCACCATTGAATCGATGGGGCTGCCGGCGGCAATGAACCAGATGACCGATATTTTAAACGGTTTTATTCTGGTTACCGGCGCCACTGGTTCCGGTAAATCAACCACCCTGGCCGCCATACTTAACAAAATCAACATGGAACGGGCCATCCATACCATCACCCTGGAAGACCCCATCGAATTTGTCCACCCCCACCACAAGGCTACCTTCAATCAACGGGAACTGGGCAATGACTTTGACACCTTTTCAAACGGCTTGCGGGCCGCCCTTCGTCAGGCACCCAAGGTTATTCTGGTCGGCGAGATGCGTGATCGTGAAACCATGGAGATCGGCCTTACCGCGGCAGAAACCGGACATCTTGTCCTCTCCACCCTCCATACCATTGATGCCGGTTCCACCATCAACCGTTGCCTCGGTATGTTTGAACATGAAGAACAGCCACAAATAAGAAACCGTATGGCCGATACCCTGCGCTGGATTGTTGGCCAGCGACTCCTGCCTAAAATTGATGGCGGTCGGGTTGCCGCCTTTGAGATTATGAAGATGAACCTGCGGGTTCGTGATCTCATTCTCCACGGTGAAGAGGATGACCGAACTTTTTACGAAATTATCAGCGCTGGTACAGCCCATGGCATGACCACCTTTGACCAGTACATCCTGACCCTTTTCGAAAAGGGCCTGGTAACAGAAGAAGTAGCCCTGCAGTACTGCAGCCAGCGCAATGTTATGGGCCGCGGCCTTGATCAGCTCAAGGCCTCTAAGGGGGAAACAACCACCTCCATCACCGGTCTCGCCATGGAAGAAGAAACGAGCGCCAAACAGCGCCGCAAATAAAGTTTCTCCCGCTAAGCCCCTATTTTTCAGATAAAAAGGTAGAACATGATTTCACAATGCCCCCATTGTCAGCATCCTTTCAGCGCCGGTCATCAGAAAAAGATCGAACAGGCCTATGCCGCTCTGCCCATGGGCAAGAGCCTTAAGTTCAGCTGTCCCACCTGTCAGATGTCCGTGGAGGTTACGGCCAGCCCTCAGCAAAGCGCTGCCGCAGCAGGCACTAAGATCAAGGGCAATATGCCCCAACCCCCCAGCCTCAACTGGCTCAAAACCGGTACCATTGCCGACAAGGAAGTCCTGGATGATTTTTCCCTGGTAATGGTTCTCATGCCCAATGATCATCCGGCCCGCAACACCATTGCCACTATCTATGAGGGGTTGGGCTACAAGCCCATCTTTCCCAATTCCGCCAGTGACGGCATTGAACGCATGCGTTTCACCGAATATGCGGCCGTGGTGCTCCACAGCCGTTACGAAGGCATGCTGCCCGACTCCTCCTTTCACCAGCATATGTGTGAAATGCCCATGCAGAAACGGCGCGCTATCTATTACGTGCTGATCGGCCCGGAGTTTCACACCCTCTACAATCTTGAAGCCCTGCACGCAAGCGCCAATCTTGTGGTAAATGACAACGAACTTCCCGATCTGCCCATTATTCTGAAAAAATCATTCCGCGAGTATGACGAGCTCTTCGGCCCTTTCCTGGCGGCCCTGAGGACTGAAGGGAAGAAATAGCAAGGCAGAAATAAGAAGGCCAGGAATAAGAAGAAGGTACGAGGCCCTAAAGAAGAGCGGTTATCAGGGCGCCGAGACCAAAAAAGAGGGCTGAGGTGAGGAGCATGAGGTTGACGGCGCTGCCCAGATGAGACCCCTGGATTTTCTGGTTGGCATCGCCGATGGTAGGCTTGCTGATGATTTTGCCGAAATAGGAGCTACTGCCGCCGAGCTGAACATCCAAGGCGCCGGCCACCGCCGCCTCCGGAAAGCCTGAATTTGGGCTGGCATGGGCCCGGCAGTCACGGCGCAGGATACGCAGACTGCCCCTGGCCTTTAAGCCAAGACAAAGGGCGGCAAAAGGAATGAGCAGGGCGGTGAGGCGAGCCGGCACAAAATTTGCCACATCATCCAGCCGGGCTGCCGCCCAGCCAAACTCTTGATACCGTTCATTCTTATAGCCGAACATGGAGTCACCGGTATTTATCGCCTTATAGAGCATGGCGCCCATGGGTCCTGCAATAAGTGCGTAAAAAATCGGCGCGGTCACCCCATCCACCAGGCTTTCCGCCACACTCTCCACCCCGGCCCGGGTCACCCCGGCCTCATCAAGGCCTGCCGTATCACGACCAACAATCATCGCCACCCTCTGGCGCGCCAGGGCAATATCGTTGTGCTGCAATGCCTGAGAGACAGCAGTGGCGTGGCGCGCCAGGTCCCGGGCCGCAAAGCTTGTATAGAGGAGAATGACCGCCACCACATCAGAGATGAGGGGATGGAGCAACTGGGCGCCATGGAGCAGCCCCCAGGTCAAACCTCCGGTCAGAGCAAGGGTAAGGAGCACTGTTAGGAGTCCGGCTATCCGGGCGGGGGGGATGAGCTGCCTGGTCCTCTTTTCAAGAACAACCTGCAGTTTGCCAATAAGCCTTACCGGATGGGGGAGCCAGCGTGGATCGCCGAGAAGCTGATCAAGGACAAGGGCCAGGGCTATGTGCCAGACAGGGGAGAGCATAATTAAAGGCCGAGAAGGGCGTACACCCGGGCCATGTCCATCTGCTCACGAACAGCAGCGGCCAAGCGGTCAAAGGCCGGTTCCAGATCATAGCAGGCCTGAATCCGGCCTAAAGGCGCCAGGCCATTGCGGCTGCGCACGCGGTCGATGAACCAACGCCGGAAGGAATCACTGTCAAAGATGCCATGCAGATAGGAGCCCCAGACCAGACCGTCAGCGGAGAGCACGCCGCCATCCTCGTCACCGGATAAGCTCAACAGGGGTGGACCTTCACTGGCACTGATGCCGTGATGAATTTCATAACCGCGTACCTGACATCCAGAGGGCAAATGAACACCGCTCTTTAAGGTCAGGGTCTTTTCCTTCTCCAAAACCGTGTCAATATCAAGGAGCCCAAGGCCGGCCAGGCTCTCACCTAACGATTCGACATGGTGAGGGTCAGCGATATGGCGACCAAGAATCTGAAAGCCTCCGCAGATGCCCACCACCTCAATGCCCTCAGCCGCCAAGTGCTTGATCCTGGAAGCCAAACCACTGGCCTCAAGAGAGTGCAGATCAGCCACCACATTTTTGCTGCCGGGCAGTAAAATGGCATGGGGTCGCCCCAGATCTTGAGGGGTCTTGACCAGCCTGATCCGGACATCGGGTTCGGCCAGAAAGGGTTCAAAATCCGTAAAGTTGGAAATATGGGGCAGATCGATCAGGGCAAGATCTATATCCGCCCGGCCTTGCGACTGCTGCTCAAAAAGGCCATTTTTGAAACTTACCGAATCCTCTTCCGGCAGACCGAGGTTGGGGAGATAATCCACCACGCCAAGCACCGGTTTGCCCGTCTTCTCCTCCATATACGTCAAAGCATCATCAAGAAGCGACTTTTGCCCGCGAAAACGGTTGACCAAAAAGCCTGCCAGCAGGTCGCGCTCCCACTGATCTAAAATCTCCATGGTGCCGACAAAGGAGGCGAACACCCCGCCCCGGTCGATATCACCGACCAGCAGCACCTTGGCCTTGGCATACCTGGCCATGGGCATGTTAACGATGTCGTGATGTTTGAGATTCACCTCGGCCGGACTCCCCGCCCCCTCAAGAATGATCACCTGATGCTCGGCAGCTAAAGAATCATAGGCCGCCTGCACTTTCAGAAAAACCTCAGGCTTATAGCGCAGATAATCGCCGACACTCATATTGGCCACCGGCCTGCCCATAACGATAACCTGGCTGCCCGTATCGGAAGAAGGCTTAAGCAGCACCGGATTCATCCGCACATCCGGATCAAGCTTCGCCGCCTGGGCCTGCACCACCTGGGCCCGCCCCATCTCCTCCCCATGACGAGTAACGTACGAGTTGAGCGACATATTCTGGGCCTTAAAAGGCGCCACGGACAGACCATCCTGCAAGAGAATACGGCAAAAGGCGGCGGTCAGAATAGACTTACCGGCATTGGAGCAGGTGCCCTGAATCATCAGGGCCGGGGTGGCAACAGAGGTAGGGGAACACTTTAGGATCATTTATAAATTAAACAGAAAGTTAACAACAGGACGTATTGAAAAAAGGGCAAAAAAGGGCTAGGTTTGAACAATGCATTTATTTTGAGCCCCAAAATAGCAGACCACTCTGCTTTTCACAACGGCTTCTTTTACCAGTCGAACAGCCCATCTGAGGAAGACTATGGCCATCAATTGCAGCTTTCATCCAGTAAAAGCAGCCCATTTCCATTGTCATAAATGCAGCACCGCCTATTGCGGGCTCTGTGTCTCTCGCCGAGAAGTCCCCAGATACGGAAAAATGAGCGTCGCCTATTTCTGCCCCACATGCAATATTCCAGCTGAGCATATGGGCATCGGCAACATTATTGAGCCCTTCTGGGCTCGACTCCCGAAATTTTTCACCTATCCTCTCCAATTCCAATCCATCCTCTTTGTTCTCATTGCAGCTAACCTCGCTGCCTTTTTCGGCAACTCTTTCATTGCCCAATTACTTTTTTTCGTGATCAGTACCAAATACGCCTATGCCGTCCTCAACACCACAGCTCAAGGCAGTGTAAAACCGCCTGAGCTTTCAATAGATCTCTTCAACCAAGATGTTCTCCAGGTGTTCAAACAATATGCCATATTTGCAATTGTTGGTGTGGCCACGAGTTTTATCTTTGGAGCCACAGGCCCTGTAGGCGGTTTTAGCTTCCTGGCAATTATTTTGCTCTATGCCCCCACCATGCTCATGGTTTTAGTGGCCACCAACTCTATTTTCGCCGCCCTTAACCCCATGGTCTTCATACCCATCGTTAACCGCATCGGCTGGCGTTATCTGCTGATGTATCTTTTTATCATCCTGCTCTATGGCGCGCCAGCCGTAGCCTTTCATTATATGCCGCTGGCCCTTCCTCAATATATCCAAGCCTTTCTCTACTTCTTTTTTAATCTTTACTACACCATCATTGTTTATCATCTTCTCGGTTATGTCCTTCTCCAATACCACGAAGAGATTGGCTTTGATGTTAACTACGAATACTTCCTGGACAAATCCGTCCCAGAGGCTGATAAGCAACATGCTGATCCAAAGCAAAAACTTCTCTCCGAGATCAGTGTCCTGATCAAAAATGGCAAATATGAAGATGCCTTGGCCAGAATTGTCTTGGAGACCAAAAATCAATTTGCTGACGACATTGAACTTTCTGAAAAATACCTATACCTACTGCAGATGGCCCAGAAGACAGCTGAACTACAAGAGCATGGTGCCTCTCATCTGGCCATGGTCGTTCGCCTTGGCAAGAAAGCCAAGGCCATTAGTCTTTATAATGATCTCTACGGAAATGGCTCCGACTTAAAGCCAGCAGGGCCAGCCCAACTCCAGGTAGCAAACTGGTTGAGAGACAGGGGGGAATATCCAAAGGCCAGAGATTGCTACGTCAAATTTATCCAGACCAACAAAGGCCACCCACAGCTTCCTGAGGCATACTTTTCATTAGTCCAAATTCTCCACGAAAACACCGGCAACACCCCAAAGGCTAAGGAAATATTAACTGGTCTCCTGAAAACATATCCCCAGCATCAGCTGGCTCCTGACATGAATAGCTATCTGACCAGTATGGCCTGAAAACTTACACATCCTCCACTCACTGGTTGAGAAGATTGAGCTGATCTGCGGCCTGTCGTCCTGTGGCGGTTGCTCCGTATCTTTGACTAAGGATAGTAAGACATTTCAGGGCTTCAGGGCGTTGGCCATCCTGCAAATACGCTTCAGCCAAGCGCATCAGCGCTGAAGGCAGCCCCTTCTGCTCTGGAATTTTTTGTAAAAGCAGGGTGAGATAGCCTGCGGCCTCGCGGAGTTCGCCCCTATCAACATGAGCCAAAGCCAATGATTTAGACAACTCCGGGGTT
>JAHJKA010000075.1 GCA_018822545.1 Pseudomonadota bacterium | reverse complement strand
TGGAAAAGAGGGAATAGACCCCTGACTTGCTGCTCTTCTTATGCTCAAGCAGCTCATTGGTGATGCCGGCATAGGCGGAAATCACAATAATGCGGTTATACAGCGCCTCCTCACAGCGGTCACCGATCAGGATGTTATCAAGCACATCGCCAAACTGGCTCATGGAGGTGCCACCAATTTTTTCAACGGTATGGGTAGCCATTATTCCTCCACCAGTTCATAGGAGCCGTCGCTGTCATGGGTTTCTCGACCGGTAACGGGCGGATTAAAGGCGCAGATCAGGCGCATGTCCTCGCTGCCGCCCCGCAAGATATGGCGGTCGTGGTTATTTAAGGCATAGAGGACGCCATCTTCGATGGCATGGATCTCACCTGTGGCAAGATCTTCGATGCTGCCGTTGCCGGCCACACAATAAACCGCCTCCAGGTGCTTTTTATACCAGAGCTTGAGGGTGGCGCCGGCCGGGATCATGGTTTCATGAAAGGAGAAACCCATGCCGTCTTTTTTGAGGAGGAGGCGACGACTGGTCCACCCCTGCCCTTTGACTTCCCGTTCGGTGCCGATGATGTCCTGAATATTCCTGACTATCATTACATTGCTCCGGTCAGATTATCCCTTTTTTCCTGGAGAATCGCGGCGATGGCCTGGTCAACAATGGCAATGCCGCGCAGCAGGGTTTCTTCATCAATGGTCAGGGCCGGCAGGAATTTCACCACCTGATCGTCGGCGCCGGCCAACTCGATAATGAGGCCATTTTCGAAACATCTTTCAGCGATCTGGCTGGCCAAACCGCGCTCCAGGATCTCCAGACCATAGATCATGCCACGGCCGCGCACCTCGGCATTGAGCTCCGGATATTTACCGGCAATGGCCAGCAGCTCTTTTTCGATAACCGCGCCCTTATAATGCACGGCCTCGGAAAGATCATTATTATCCCAATAATGCATGGCCTCATAGGAGGCGACAAAGGCCAGGTTATTGCCGCGGAAGGTGCCGGTATGTTCGCCCGGCTTCCACTGGTCCAGATCGGGGCGCATGAGGATAAAGGCCAAGGGCAGACCGCCGCCGATGGCCTTGGACAGGGTAATGATATCAGGCTTGATGCCCGCCTCTTCAAAGCTGAAGAACTCACCGCTGCGACCATTGCCCACCTGGATGTCATCGATAATGAGCAGGATGTCAAACTCGTTGCAGATTTCCGACAGTTCCTTTAACCAGGCGGCACTGGCGATGTGAATGCCACCCTCGGCCTGGATGGTCTCTAAGATAACAGCCGCCGGCAGATCAAGGCCGCTGGAATTGTCCACCAGTAACTTGCGAAAGAGGTCAAGGGTGTTGTAGTCCGGGCCCATATAGCCGTCAAAGGGCAAAAAGGAGACATTGGAACGGCTGATATAGGCCTCATCCCGGTAGAAGTTATTGCCGGTAATGGACAGAGAACCCATGGTCAGACCGTGATAGCCGTTGGTAAAACAGACCACGTTCGAACGGCCCTTCACCATGCGGGCCAGTTTCAAGGCGGTCTCCACGGCGTTGGTGCCGGTGGGCCCGGTGAACTGGATCTTGTACTCAAGGTTGCGGGGCGCCAGGATGGTATCGTTAAACTTCTGCATGAACTTCTTTTTGGCGGTGGTGGCCATATCAAGGCCATGGACCACGCCATTCGACTGGAGATACGCAATCATGGCGTTGCTGATCCGCTCATTGTTATGGCCGTAATTGAGGGTACCGGCACCGGCAAAAAAATCGATATAGTCCGTACCAGATTCATCGGTCATAATTGACCCTTTCGCTGAGTTGAAAATTACCGGGAAGGAACGGATATAACCCCGCACCCGCGATTCCATTGTGTCAAATATACGCATGTTTTACTCCGTGGGAAAAAATTCTACTTCGTTGTACTCTGCTCTGCAAAAGGCCCAATTCGCATGAGATGCTCAGCCTTTTCTCCGGCACCAAGATCCTCAGCGTCAAAAAAGGCTGGTTTTGAAAATGTGTGGGCCGCAGCCAATTGGCGGGCCACTGAGCGAAAGAGATTAATTGAGGCCCGGTTGTCCGGGGCAATGGTGGCCTCCAGAAAATCAGGCCGTTGTTGCTGGATAAGGGCAATGAGCAGTCTTTTGCCAAGGCCCTGGCCCTGCGCCGCTCTAGCCACTCCGACCTGCCAGACAAAAAGGGTGTCCGGTTGCTCTGGCGGGCAATAGCCGATGCCATAGGCGCAGATACCACCGGCACCTTCGGCAACCATACAGGTGGCCTGAAAATGGCGGGCCATCAGGGCATAATAATAGGTGGAGTTCACCGACAGGACCTGGGAGTCGCGGGCCAAAATGCGCATGGCCACGGCATCGCGGCTGGTTGGTGGACGAAAGAGTATCTGATCATTCATAGCGTATAGCTTCCTACCCAAGGCCTGCTTTGCAGCACTATTGACCAGGGTCTGTTGTCAATGCTCGAAAATCTTAATAGGCGGTTTTTTTTCAAAGGCAAAGTCCAGCTGCTCCAGAAGCTGCTCCTGAGGGGCATCGGTGTTTATGGACACCACCATGGTCGGTTCAAGATCATCAAGGGACTCAAGATTTTCCTGTTGTTTCTTAAAATTTTGCCACTGGGCATCCGCTTCTGTATTGCAGCCTGAGGCACGCTCAGTCAATCTTGCCTGAGCCAGCTTTTCCGAACAATAGCAGAGGGCAAAATGAGGCGTGGTTTTGAGCTTGACAGCAAGCTTCGTCAAACGCGCCCGTTCCTCGCAGTCTCCGTAAAAGGCATCAAGGACAACGGTTCTGCCGGCAGCAAGTTCCTGCTCCGCAAAGGTCAGGAGGGCGTCATAGGTCCGCTTCGTCATCAGGGGGTTATGCTTGGCCTGCTGCCGCGAGATCTGGTTTGGTGCAAGTTGCTCATACACCACATCGGAGTTGAAATAGGAAAAATGATGTTTGCGAGCCCATGTCCTGGCCAGAACTGATTTGCCGCTGGCCGGCAGGCCCATAAAAACATAAAGGACGGCTGGGCGAGGTTGTTCCTTATCCACAGTGTTCTTTTTTGAAATTTTGTTTTTTGCCACTACACCTAACTCTCCAGGGGAGACGTTCTGTTGATTGCCGATAAATGCGCAACAACCATATCAATGTGTCATAACTCTGCGGCCAGGTAAACCTATCGACCTAACTCGGTATTCTCAGGTTTGAACTTCTCGCAGTATCTTGAAATAAAGGGCGGCCTCCCTGGAATCGATGTTGGCCCCGGGATGGTCGCTGCTGAGACGGGACATTTCTTCATCATCAATCTCCCGGTTTGCTAATTCTCCGGCGAGGGACGCAAAGCTTTCCTTCTGGGGATGGCGCTGCTTACCACGCCACAGGACCTCATCGGACAAAAAACCTTTTTGAGCAAAGGCCTGGCGGAAAATCCATTTTGAAATCTTGTGGCCGTTTTCGCCCTTTTTAATCTTCAAGGCCGCCGGAATCTTCATGGCCAGAGAAATCATTTCATTGTCGAGGAAGGGTGCCCGAATTTGCAGGTTGAAATACATGGCCAACGGATCGGCCCGCTCAAGGTCAAGATGATGAAGATCGCCGAGGCATCGCCTACATTCTGCATTGACCTTGGTTAAAGGAAAATGCTTCATGTAGTGATAGCCGGCAAAAAGCTCATTTGCCCCCTGCCCTGTGAGTACGACAGAGACATAATCCGCTGCCAGCTTACTGACTATAAACCAATAAACGGCCGGTTGAATCACCGAGGGAGTACAGCTCCTCAACTGATAAATGACCTGATGCAAAGCCTCATAAAAATCGTTTTCCGTGACGATCAACTCATGATGGGTGGTGCCGGTATGGGCTGCAACCAACCGAGCCGTCACGAAATCGTCGGAATGATTGCCCTGCCCATCGCCCATATCAATTGCAAAGGTATGAAGCTCGCGGCTCTGCCTGGCAGCAATTGCCGCAACGATGGAAGAAGCAAGATCACCGCCGCAGAGGAGTCCCACCGGCACCTGCGGGCTGGTCATGACCCTTTTGTGCACCGATTTGGTCAAAATTTTACGGATGCGCAAGCCAATCGATTCAATATTAAGCAAAGGCCTTCTGTCCACCTCAGGCAACCGGTAATAGCGAACAAAACCATCTGCCGGGGTATAATAATGACCCGGGGGAAATTCATACACCTCTTCCACATCTGCCAAACTCAAGGCCATGCGTTCTGAAGTGAAATAGATTGTGCCGCCACGGTAGCCGTAATAAAGGGACTTGACCCCTAAGGGATCGCGGGCCAACATGAAAATATCCCGAGTTGTGTCAAACAGGGCAAGGGCGAACTTACCATCGAGATCGCGCACGGCGTCTGGACCTCGTTGATCGTACAGGGCCAGAATGACTTCGGCGTCGGAATGGGTCTGAAAAGGATATCCCTTGTCCAGCCGAGCACGAATCCTTTGAAAATTATAGATCTCGCCACTACTGATCATGCCTTTTGACTTATCTTCATTGAGAATAGGCTGGTGGCCGTTACCATCCTCTAGGCCTGATGGGCCGGTATGTCCCCAGACCATCTTCTTATCACTGTGAATCCCGTATTCATTTGGACCCTGGTGAGCGAGAGCGCCAAGCATTCTCCTGATTGTTTTTTCATCCCGGCTTCCGTAACAGCCTGCTATTCCACCCATTAATACTTCCCGTCCTTATCCTTGTTTCATCGGCCAAAAGCGCCAAATTCACTTTCTTTTCCGGTCCAAAATCACCAACCCCAGAGGAGTTTTCTGGATACCCAGCCGCTGACACCACTCTCATGCCGTACCTTGACCCAGCCTTTGACTCGTTTTTCGGTCTGCAAAACCACACCGTATTTTGCCTGACTGACGGTGCGATAGTTGGTACCCGGTCCACTGCGCACATTGATAACCGGTTTGTTGACAACGAGATGGGCCTTGCGGGAGGTCAGGGGTGCATAGACCCACCCCACATCTTTTTCAAAATCCCGGATCTTGTACCACTTACCACTGCGGCCAATTACCTTGAGGGGGAATCCTTTACCCACCTGCCATTTCACCCGATATTTGGTCGACGGCCCGGAACGAATATTGACGTCCTCTTGGTTAATGCTGACCATTTTGGCGCTGGTCGACAAAGGCCAAAACAAGAGGCATAAAACGAAACAGTGCAAAGATATTTTGAATTTGGAATGCATTGCCTAGCTCCTTGAATTAAGCTCAAAAATGATCCCCTTGTGAGCCAACACAGGCATGGAAGAAAACAAAGACTCCCAACAGCAGTTACCTGTCGGTGATGAGTGACCACATAAACAAGGGGACAATCGTCCCTGGTGAAGAGGTATCGCCGATGATCTCGCCCTGGTGAAGGGGGCTCTCCGACAACCTCAATGAGGGAGAGTACCCCTCAGAGTTATTTGAAATGTTCTTTGTCTTCGGTAATCGGCATCATGCCGGCTTTTTCGTCGACGATCTTCAGGGCATCAATAAATTGGTTAAGCCCCGATTCCAACTCGCCCAAAACCTTATCAGGCAAACGGAGTAAAACATCGGTTAATGTCCCTTGGGCCGGGCGTGGCGCCTTCGCCAGTAAAGTCGAGCCTTTTTCTGTGAGATAGAGACGGACGACCCGTTGGTCATCAAGGGAACGATCTCGGGAGACCAGCTCTTTCTTCTGAATTTTATCCAGCATGTTACTACAGGTGGACTGATGAATCGAAAGGACATGGGCAAGACCGGAGACCGTCAGCCCCGGTTCATTGAACAACTCCCACATCATCCATAACTGCGCGGCAGAGAGTCCCGATTCCTTTTCTACCCACCGGGAGTGGGCCTGTACCGAACGAAAGATGATCCGAAAATCTTTGAGAATTGTTTGGAAGCGAACAAAACGTGGATCATCTTCTTTGTTTTGCAGCTGCAGCCGGGGTTCGCCTCCGTCATCCATTTCGATTTTTCCTCCTCTTCCTACGCCAATACGTTTCCATAAAATATATTTGTACAATACAATATTGTAGCAATTTGTCAAGCTGCGGCTCGCTGCCCCCTTGCAGATCAAGCATTAACACCGTATTGATCCTTGCTTGCCGATGACCTTCAACTGCTCATTGTTCGCATCAATATTTTTTTCGCATTTTCGGACGGATAAAAAAACCAAAAGGTGGCCCCATGGACAACCTGGAACAGGAAAGGAATGAAAAGAAAAAAAGGGAAGGGAAGGGAGAAAGGGGAAGGAGAATACCCCACCCCTGAAAAGAGGTGGGGCAGAAAGCAGAGAGAAAATCCGCGTTATGTACAGAAGATGATCTAGGCCAGGTCAGCGGCCTGCTGACGACGAATCTCAGCCAACACTTCCTTACCGCCGTCAGCAAGAATCTTGGTGCCGAGTTCCTTGCCAATGCGGGCCGCCTCGGCCTTGGGGCCGCAGAGGGTGGCGCGGATATTTTTCTTGCCGTCGAGACTGACCAGACCGGCGGTCAGAGTGAGCTCATTGCCGTTTAGAGTGGCCAGGGCAAAGGCCGGGATGGAGCAGCCGCCCTCAAGCTTGCGCAGGAAGCCGCGCTCAGCCAGCAAACGCGCCTCACTTTCGGTATTATTCAGGCAGGCGCGAACCAGATCCCTCTTCTCCTGACTCAAGCCAGCATAGGCCTCAATGGCGACGCAGCCCTGGCCCACCGGCGGCACAAACTGCTCCTCCGGAAAGGTGTGGACGATCATCTTGCCAAGCTCCATGCGATGGACCCCGGCATAAGCCAGCATGATGCCGTCACAGAGGCCTTCCTTCATCTTCTTGATCCGGGTCTGCAGGTTACCGCGGATATCCACGGTCTCAACATGGGGATAGTGGAGGGCAAGCAGAGCCCGCCGCCGCACTGATGAGGTGCCGAGGACAATTTTTTTGCCAGTATCGACAAGGGAAAGAGCCGGCTTATGGCTGAGCACCACATCATTGGCCTTCTCCCGATCGGTAAAGGCAATAAGCTCAAAACCCTCAGGCAACAGGGAGGGCATATCTTTGGCACTATGCACGGCAATATCAAGGGTGCCGTCGGCAAGCTTTTCTTCGAGCTCCTCGGTGAACACGCCCTTGGAACCGATCTTGGCAATGGAGGTGTTAAGGATTTTGTCGCCCTTGGTCTCCATGGTGATGATCTTTGTTTCAATGCCGGCGGCCTTGAGCTTTTCCTCAACATAATAGGTCTGCCACATAGCCAGTTGACTCTTTCTGGAACCGATGGTTATCGTCGTCATTCTTCGCAAAACCCCTTTAAGAAGTATCTCTAGCAGGAGGCCTCTTCCCCCTGTTCGTTAACAGAGAAAAAAGACCTCGCCTTGATCCGTCACTCTCTCTCCTTACCCTAAATTATTTTAAAAAAACATTAATTTCCTGCAGGATAGTCCGGTGTCGCCCCGGGTCTGGAGGCCACATAGGAACCGAGACGGTTGGCCTCCGTGATACAGTTCTGCAGATCAACACCAGTAAGATATCCGGCAATAATACCCGAGAAAAAGGCATCGCCGCTGCCCACGGTGTCGGCAACAACGACCTTGAAACCCGGGTGAATAACGCATGTCTCCGGACTTACCAGCAGAGCTCCCTCACTGCCCCGGGTCACGGCCAGCAACCTGAGACCAAAGGCGGCAAGCAGGGCGGCGGCCACCTCCTCTTCACTACCCTGTTTACCGACCAGAGTGCCATTCAAGATGGCCAGCTCTTCACTGTTGACCTTCACCACCTGGGCCGCCTGCAGTGATTCCCTGACATGATCCATGGCGGTGAAGGGCGGCCGCAGGTTGACATCATAAAAGATGGTGGTAGCTTGCGACCAAAGACGGCGAATGGTGGCCCGGCTCTCCGGATCGCGCTGGGCCAGAGTGCCGCACACCAGATGAAAGGGACGGCCAGCCACGACCTTTTCCACCTCAGCCGCCTCAATATGGTCCCAGGCCGCAGGTTTTTCGATATCAAAATGGGGCTCATTATTGCTGTCCACCGTCACCACCACCCGGCCGGTGGGCAGGTGATCATCAATCTGGATGGCGTCCACGACCAGGCCGATGTCCTTGATCCGGGCCAGAGTCTGGCGGCCCAGATCATCAGCACCGATCCGGCTTGCCACCAGCACCGGCAGGCCCCGGGCCTGGAGATGATAGGCCACGTTCAGGGGCGCCCCGCCCAGAACGCTTCTTGCGGGAAACTGGTCCCAGACGATCTCACCAATGGAAACAATCAAATCTTTTGCCATAAGCCCTACCTTCACGGGAAACTTTTTGCTAGTCTAAAAGAAGACCCTTCACTTAAGCACACATAAACACAAAGGCACAGAGAGCACAAAGAAAGGCAAAAAAACCGTTAGCCCTTTGTGCTCTCTGTGTCTTTGTGGTGAAATGATATTTGTATTGTTTTGTCACATGCAGCAACATCAACGTAATAAGTATAAGCCAACTGAATCCAGATAGCAAAAACTGGAACTATTGCCCCTTTATCGCCCTTCAAAATCAAGGAAAAGCCATGATCGATAACCTGATGGATTATATCCAGGACAACCGTGATGCCGTCTACAGCCTGTTTCGCCGCTTCCAGGAAACCGGCAAAAACCTGATGCTGCGCACCGATCTCTGGGACGAATTCACCCTGTACTGCAACGAAACGGACAACACCAGCCTCCTTGACTCCCCCCTGGCCGAGGCCATTGCCCATACCCAGGAGGCCGCCCTGGTCTCGCCCTGGCTCTATCTTGATGTTCGGCCCCGGGTGGCCCACTGGCATTATCTGCGCTTCCACTTCGAGGCCATGACCCTGGATGAGGTTTCGGCCTCGCAGTTTCTCTTTTTTAAAGAGAGCCTGGTCACCAGCGACCCAGGTTTCCGTATCCTGGAGATTGACCTCACCCCCTTTGAGCGCCACTTCCCCAAGATGACCCAGACCCGCTCCATCGGCCATGGCGTCGAGTTTCTCAACCGCCGTTTTTCCAGCCGCCTGGGTCACGACCTGGCCAAGGGTGATGAACTCATCCTCTCCTTTCTCAAGGTGCATGGCTATGGCGGCATACCCTTTATGATCAATGACACCATCAAAAACATGACCGGCCTCCAGCAGGCCCTGCGCACCGGCATGGATTTCCTGGTCGGCCAGCCGGACGATGCCACCTGGCAGGAGGTCAGCAGCAGCCTACAGGCCATGGGCTTTGAGCCGGGCTGGGGCCGCCGGGTCGATCGCATTATCGACAGTTTCAGCCTGCTGGCCGACATCCTGGAGGCCCCGGATCATGGTGCCCTGGAGCAGTTTTTCAGCCGCATCCCCATGATCTTCAACATAGTCATCCTCTCGCCGCACGGCTATTTCGGCCAGGAAAACGTCCTCGGCCTGCCTGATACCGGCGGCCAGGTGGTCTACATCCTTGATCAGGTGCGGGCCCTGGAAAAGGAGATGCGCAGCCGCATCTATGAACAGGGCCTGGATATTGAGCCGCAGATCATCATCCTCACCCGCCTGCTGCCCGAGGCTGGCGACACCACCTGCAATCAGCCGGAGGAGAAGGTCAGCGGCACCAAGAATGTCAAGATTGTCCGGATCCCCTTCCGCTCCAAGGATGGCGCCGTCATCCCCCAGTGGATCTCCCGCTTTGAGGTCTGGCCCTATCTGGAACGCTTCTCCCTGGAGGCGGAGCGCGAGGTCATGGCCCGCCTGGGGAGGCGGCCCGATCTGATCATCGGCAATTACTCGGACGGCAATCTGGTGGCCACCCTCATGGCCCTGCGCCTGGGTGTCACTCAATGCACCATTGCCCACGCCCTGGAAAAGACCAAATATCTCTACTCCGCCCTGTACTGGCAAGAGATGGAGGAGCAGTACCATTTTTCCTGCCAGTTCACCGCCGATCTCATCGCCATGAACGCCGCCGATTTCATTATCACCAGCACCTACCAGGAGATTGCCGGCAGCGACAACATGGTGGGCCAGTATGAGAGTTACTCCGCCTTTACCATGCCGGGCCTGCAACGGGTGGTGAGCGGCATCAATGTCTTTGACCCCAAGTTCAATATCGTCTCGCCCGGCGCCGATGCCGAGGTCTATTTCCCTTATTCCGACACGGAGAGGCGCCTGACCGGCCTGCATACTGAGCTTGACGACCTGGTCTTTGGCGGTGGCCGGGCCGAGAGCCGCGGGGTGCTTGTCGACCAGGATAAGCCGCTCATCTTCTCCATGGCCCGCCTCGACCATATCAAGAACCTCACCGGCCTGGTGGAGTGGTATGCCGGCAACCCGCGCTTGCGGGAACAGACCAACCTGCTGCTCATCTGCGGCACCGTCAATCCGGACAACTCCGCCGATAACGAGGAACGCGCCCAGATCCTGCGCATGCACGCCCTCTTTGATGAGCATGGTCTGGACGGCCAGGTGCGCTGGTTGGGCATGCGCCTGGACAAAAACCTCACCGGCGAGCTTTACCGCTATCTGGCCGACCGCCGCTCCGCCTTTATCCAACCCGCCTTTTTCGAGGCCTTTGGTCTGACGGTGATCGAGGCCATGGCCTCGGGCCTGCCCACCTTTGCCACCAGTTACGGCGGCCCCCTTGAGATCATCGAAAACGGCGTGTCCGGCTTCCATATCAACCCCAATCACGGCGACCAGGCCGCCGATATTATTGCAGATTTCTTTAGCCGCTGTGAAAGTGAGCCGGAACATTGGCACGCCCTGTCCGAGGGCGCCATCAACCGGGTGCAGAGCCATTATACCTGGAAACGCTACGCCAAGCGCTTGCTGTCGCTGACCTGCATCTACGGCTTCTGGAAATTCGCCACCAACCTCGACCGCCAGGAAACCAGCCGCTACCTGGAAATGCTCTACCACCTCCAGTTCAGACCCCTGGCCGCCGCCATTGAGAAGCCTCCGCGCCAATAACGTCTTGTTCTGAAAAGTGATAAATTTGTCCCGGCAGCGATCACCATTTGCGCCTTGCCTCCGAAGAGGGTAACTATAGGCAAGGTTGTGATCGGCATGATGATAAACGCTGCCAGGAAAAGGAACAAGGTCAGGAGCGTGCATAATTGCTGGCTCCGGCACCACAGCTCACCCAACCTTAATCATAAGCAACCAGCAAATACGCAGGTTGCCGTTCTTGGTCTGGCACGGCAGCGAACCCTCTGCCGTGCCCGTACGCCGGTGGCTGGCCGGAAAAATGCGGCGGCGCCAGGGCTCGAACACCTCCCGCCCTGGTTAAACGCCTGCAAGCCAGAACACCATACCCAGGCGCCAAGGACTTCTGCCATTGCCACCGTTGGAGGGAGTAAACTTTGTTGAAATCGTTAAAGGCACGCATTCTCCTCTTGATCACCGGCACCCTGGTTATTACCTCCACGGCCTTTGTCTTGCTGACTCAAAAAGATGTCGTGTCCGCCATGTTCAACGCCCAGGAAGAATTAGCCAGAAACGTCCTGCATTTGGTGATGTTGCAAATCGAGAGCGAGCATGAAAACCTGCATTTTTACGAAGATGCCATGCTGAGCGCCTATAAAACCAAGCTCAAAGATATCATCACCATCCAGGAGAAAACCCTTCGCCATGCCTATGACAATGCCAAGGCGACTGCCAGTGATGAAGAGACCGTTAAGAAAAAAATATTAGAGGAATTGAGGTCGTACCGGTTCGGCAACAACGATTATATCTGGATTTCCGATTACAACTCCGTACTCATCTCCCATCCGGACACCCGCCTGCATGGCATTGACTATTCAACCGTTACGGATGTAAACGGTAAACTCATTGTGCCGCCCATGGTTGAACAAGCCAAAGACAATGGTGAAGGCTACTACTCGTACTGGTGGCGGAAATTACAAACAGCCGAGCCGGTTGAGAAGATCACCTATTTCAAGCTATTCCCCGAATGGCAATGGGTCATCGGCACCGGGGTCTATGTTGACGACATCCAAAAAGAGTCGGATCGCAAACTCAGTAACATCCTGGAAAACCTGCGGAAAACCTTTTCCAAAATCACCATTGGCCGCACCGGCTATCTCTATATCTTCAACGGTAAACGCGAAATGCTCGTTCATCCCCTCTTAGAGGGGGTTGATATCACCGACTTGCGCAATCCCTCCACCGGCAATAGAATTTTGGATGACCTGATCCAGGCCTCGGCGACCCCGGAGGTGCCAATGGAGTATCTGTGGAATAAGCCCTTTGACAAGGACAATTTCAGATATATGAAGGAGGCCTACGTCGCCCATTTTGCACCCCTTGACTGGTACATCTGCTCCTCGGTCTATAAAGATGAAATCATGGCGCCGGTCGTTAATCTGAGCCAGAAAATCTTATATACCTCCCTTGCGCTCTTTGTCATTGCCATCTGCCTTTCCCTTCTTTTCAGCCAAACCCTCGTTCATCCCTTAAAAAATCTTGTCGAGGCGATGAAGGCCATTAAGGAAAAAGGCCTCTCCCACACCAAGGTTGAGGTGGGTGGGGCCACCGAGATCAGCGAGCTGGGCGATATCTTCAACACCATGATTGATTCTCTCAATGAGGCGCACAATGAACTGGAAAACAGGGTGAAAGACCGCACCTCAGCCCTCTCCAAAATAAATACCCATTTACTCCGCGAGATTGATGAGCGGCGAAATGCCGAAAAAACAGCGGCGGGTGCCAGTAAGGCAAAAAGTGAATTCCTGGCCACCATGAGTCATGAGATAAGGACGCCGTTAAACGCCATTATCGGTATGGCGGATATCCTGAAAGAGACGACATTAACCAGGGAACAAGATGAGTATGTTGGGATTTTCAAATCGGCCGGTGGAAACCTGCTGCAATTGATCAATGACATCCTGGATATTTCCAAGGTGGAGGCCGGGAAATTGGCCCTGGAGATCATTGATTTTAACCTTGAAGAGGTGGTAAAAAAGGCGTGTGAAGTGACGGCCGTCCGGGCCCACCAAAAAAATATTGAGTTGTTGTGCCAGATCAGCCCAGAGATTCCGGTCCGGCTGCAGGGCGACCCGTGTCGCCTCCGCCAGGTGTTAATCAATCTCCTCGGCAATGCCGTTAAATATTGCGACCAAGGAGAGGTCCTCCTTCGCCTTGAGTTGCAGGGAAGCACTAATGGTGAATGCCTCCTCCAATTTGCGATCTCCGATACCGGCATCGGCATCCCCCTTGAAAAGCGCGCCCTCATTTTTGACAGCTTTACCCAGGCGGATTCCTCAACAACCCGCAAATATGGCGGCACCGGCCTTGGCCTCAGCATCAGCCGCAAAATTATCGAGCTCATGGGCGGTCGAATATGGCTGGAGAGTACAGAGCAGCTGGGCAGTACTTTTTATTTCACCGCCACCTTCAGGGCCCTTGCCAACGAAGAAAACGCCGCCCGGCCTGCCCTGGCCGCACCTGGCAAGAGGACTCTCCTTATTGATGACAATGCCACCAGCCGCCTGATCCTCAAAGAATCCCTGCTCTCCTGGGCAATCCAGGTCACCGAGGCCGAGAGCGGCCCAGACGCCTTGGCCGAGCTGCAGCGCGCCCGGGAGGCTTCACAGCCCTATGATCTCCTCTTACTTGATGGCCATATGGTGCCGATGGGCGGGCTTGAGGTGCTCACGCGCATGACGAACGATCATGGCGCCCCCCCAGCAATCATCATGATGTTCACCTCGGATAAGATGGGGGAACAGGTAAGCAGGGCCCGGCAGCTGGGGGCCGCGACCTGCCTGATGAAGCCGCTGCTGCGGCACGATCTCTACCGGGCGGTGATGGCGGCCTTGGCTGGGGAAAAAACATGCTGTCGCGCCTGGGAGGCCAAGGCAAAGGCCCTGCCGGCCGCAGCCCACCCCATGCCGCCCCTGCAGGCCCTTCTGGTTGAAGATGATGAAATAAACCAGAAGATGACCGTCCGCCTCCTGAAAAAGGCGGGCCATACGGTAACCGTCGCCGCCAGTGGCCACCAAGCCCTTGCCCTGCTCGCCGCAACGACTTTTGACTTCATCCTCATGGATGTGCAGATGCCTGAAATGGATGGCCTGGAGACAACGGCACTCATCAGGGCAAAAGAACGCTCCCTGGGCACCCATACCCCCATTATCGCCTTCACCGCCTTTGCCTTTCAGGAGGATAAAGCCCGCTGTTTGGAGGCCGGCATGGATGACTACCTCTCCAAACCACTGGATAAAGATGCCTTTTTCAAGACCATCAAAAGAGTCCTTCCCCTCGCCAGACAACCGGTGTTTGAGCGCGACCAGGCCCTCAAATCGGTGGATGGTGACCAGGAATTTTTGCAGGAGCTGGCCCAAATCCTGGTGAATAAGGGCCCCGCTGATCTGGCTACCATCAGAAACCATATTACCGCCCAACAGAGCGAGATGTTGATGCGGAGCGCCCATACCCTGAAGGTGGAACTGGCCGCCTTATGCGCCCCTGCCGCCCATGGTGTAGCGCGGGGGCTGGAAATCATGGGCCGCCAGCACGATCTGCGCGGAGCCCAGGCAGAATGCGACAGACTGGAGCATGAGTTGGCGCGACTCCGCGACCAGTTACAAACTTTTTTAACCGAAGAGAGAGGGTAGCAGTGGACAGCGAAAACAACCAAGGGCAGGCGCGGATTCTCGTCGTCGAAGACAGTGAGATTATACGCAAAAAGCTTGCGCATAATCTGGTGCGGAACGGCTTTCATTGCACGCTTTGCGGGGATGGTCTGGAGGCCCTGAAAATTCTCGAGAAAACTGCCATTGAACTTATTCTCTCAGATCAGCTCATGCCGGGGATGGATGGCCTGGAGCTTTTACAGGAGGTGCGCGAGAGATATGCCCACATTCCCTTTATCCTGCTCACCGGCCATGGCCATATCGCGGGCGCGGTGGCCGCCATCAAACAGGGGGCCTTTGATTATCTGGAAAAACCCTACGACCCGGAAATCTTGCTAACCACCATCCAGCGCGCCCTCAGTTATTTTCAGATGAATAACGCCAATAAAAAACTGAAAGATCAACTGCGCGAACAATATAACTTCCAGAATATTCCCACCAGGGCGCCGGCCATGAAAAAGGCCCTGCAGTTGGCCGAAAAGGTGACCCATAACCCCACCACCATTGCCATCTATGGTGCCAGCGGCACCGGCAAGGAGGTGCTGGCCCGGGCCATCCATTTTGCCGGCGACAGAGTGGAGAACAGGTTTGTGGCGGTGAATTGTGCCGGTATCCCTTCAGGGCTGCTGGAGAGTGAACTCTTTGGTCATGTCAAGGGGGCCTTCACCGGCGCCGACCGGCCGCGTGAGGGTAAGTTTGAACGGGCCGCCGGCGGCACCATTCTCCTGGATGAGATCGGCGATATGGCTCTGGAGGTGCAGGCCAAGCTGTTACGGGTCCTGGAGGAACGGGTCTTTGAAAAACTGGGCTCCGACCAGCCCATCAAGGCCGATTTCCGGGTGATTGCCGCCACCCATAAAGACCTGGGCAGGCTGGTGCAGGAGGGGCTGTTTCGCGAAGATCTTTTTCACCGGATCAACATCTTCCCCATTACCCTGCCGCCCCTGCGGGAACGGCGGGAAGACCTGCCCCTGCTGGTAAACCATTTCCTTAACCGCTTTAAGGAGGAATTCGGCAAACATCTCCCCGGGGTTTCCGAGCAGGCCATGGCGGTGCTGCACAACTACCCGTGGCCTGGCAACATCCGCGAACTAAAAAATTGCCTGGAACGGGCCGCCATCCTCACCGAGGAAGAATTCATCCAACCCCACCACCTGAGCATTGCCGCCGCCCCAAATGACCACAAAAACAACAACCAATCCAATCACTTCGCCATCGCCCTCAAGGCCGAGGATGTCTCCCTGGAAAATATTGTCGCCCAGGCCCTGGAGCTGGCCCTGACCCACTGCGACCACAACAAGTCCCGGGCGGCCGACTACCTCAAAATAGACCGCAAAATGTTCTACCGCCGCAGATAAGCGGTGCGCCGGCTGCCCTTCCCATGGCCAAGCCCCTTTCTTCCCGCACCGGTTGTTCCATTTTGGGCCACCGTGTCCCTCAATGGAACAGGCTGGCCGCCCTTTGATTCACGTAACTAACTGTAATTACGGTTGGTTACGGTTGGCGCGCTCCTTGCTCCTATTTGAAGAACAAAAGCCATGGTCGTTTCATGACAAGCCAGACTGATGCCGCCAACTAAAAGGGAAAAAACGTGTTTCAAATCAATCATCACACCGGGCGCCAGAACATCCTGTTTTTGGGCAAGCGCATGACCCTTGTCCTGCGCGTCAGCGCTATCCTGGCCCTTTGTTTTCCGGCCTTCATTCTTCCTGCCCATATCTGTCTGGCAAGTGGCGGCAAATGGCAGCCCCATGTGGAAATTACCGCCAAGCCCGGCACTGACCGCACCCTTGGCAAACTCGATCTCTTTGTGCCCCTGGCCCAGAGCGACGACACCCTGCTCTTTGCCGATCTGCGCGGGGTGCTTGCCGATGACCCGAGCCACGAAGGTAACTTTGGCCTGGGGCTCCGGCGCATCCAGCGTGATGGCGATAGTCTTATCGGCGACTGGCTGTGGGGGGCCTATGGTTTTTATGACTACCGCCATTCAGAGAACAATTTTTCCTATGGCCAGGCAACCTTCGGCGCTGAGGCCATGACCGAGAATTTCTCCCTGCGCGGCAACTATTATCTCCCTGAAAACCAGGACAACATCGTGGCCCGAGAGCAGAGCTTGCGGGATGAGACGGAGTTGAGCGGCACCCAGCTCATGGTGAGCCAGGAAAATATTGATCTGCTGGCTCGGGAGCGGGCCCTTCCTGGTTTTGACCTGGAGGCGGGCGCTCGTCTGGCCCTGCAGGAAAACCATGAACTCTGGGCCCATGGCGGCTATTTTCGCTTCGACCATGCCGATACCCCGGTGGTGGAGGGTCCCCGCCTCCGCCTAGAGTACCGCTGGGAAGAACCCTTCGCCTGGCAGGGAACCCGCCTCAGCGTGGGCGGCGAGATCCAGCACGATGATATCCGCGGCGACCAGGGCTTTGGCTTCATTGAATTGCGCATCCCCCTGGGCGCCATAAGTGCCACACAGCGCCAAGCCCTGAAGGGCATTGATCGCCGCATGACCGAGCAAATCGTCCGGGATATCGACATCGTCGTCCTGGTCGATGACATCACCAAGCCGGTGGGCAGCGAGGGCGGACCCACCGGTATCAGTGAATCGAGCACCGCCGCCGTCACCGACAGCAGCGGCGGCCAGGTGAATGTCTATTTCGTCCGGGAAGGCGGCAGCGGAGATTGCAGCCAAGCGCAGCCCTGTGATCTGGTCACTGTCACCGGTCATCCAGAATACGGGGAAGGAGACGCCATCGTGCTGCTGGATAGCGGTGGAGCCATCCTCGGCAGTATCGCCCTGCAGGATCGCCAGCAACTGGTGGGTTCAGGCGCTGGCTCCAGCCGCACCTTGACCTTGGGCGATATAAACGCCGAGCTGAATCTCAGTGGCTTGGGTGGCCGCGCCCAGTTGGACGGTGGAGCAGGCACTGCAGTGACCTTGGCAAACGAAACCCTGGTCAGTGGTTTTGATATCAGCGCTGGCGCCACCGGCATCGACATCAACGGCACCAGCGACGGAGCAATCGTCAGCGACCTAAACATCAGCGGCACCAGCGTTGCTGTAAATACCGGAGCGGGCGGTAGCGGCACGGTTACCTTCCAGAACAACGTGGCTATCAACAGCGGTGCCGGCACCGGCCTCCAGTTGGCCGGCGGCGCCAGCACCCTTAATTTTGCCGGGGACATCACCGGCAGCGGCGGATCCGCCTTCGCCGCCAGCGGCGGCAACAATATCCTGAATTACAACGGCAGCTTAATAAACAACAGCGGCCGCCTGATCGACATCAGCGGCGGTGCCAATAGCATGACCTTCAGCGGCACCACCTCCGTTAACGGCGGCACCGGCATTACCATCGCCAACAGCAGCGGCAACACTGACTTCAACAACGCGGTGGATATCAACAATGCCAACGGTTCCGCCATTCGGATCGGGGCCAATACAGGCACAGTGGCTTTTGGCGGCACAACATCGGTCAGTGGCTCAACAGGCACAGTCATTGATTTATCCGGCAGCACCGGCACAGTCAACTTCGGCGCAGTGGATATCACCAACCTGAGCGGCGTTACCGGGGTTAGCACCGTGGGGTCCAGCGGCGCCCTCACCATGGCCTCGCTGGATATCACCGGCACCGGCGCCGCCGGGTCGAAGGGCGTGGACATCACCGGCTCCACCGGCAGCTTTACTATAAGCAATGGGGGCACCATTCAAAATGTGATCACCGGTTTTGATCTGGACAGTCTCGGCACCGGCACCACCAATTCTACTGTAAGTTTTCTTAACGGCACCATCAACGCCGGGGTGCCTGTGAACACCGTGGGTATTACAAACGGCACGTACAATTTCGCTGGCTCCACCATCACTAAAAACAATGCGCTCTCCACCGCCACAGGATTTGGCGGTGACTTTATCTTTGTTGATAGAACTGGTGGTGGCACCGGCACCAGCACCAACCGGGCCAGTGCTGACTTTGCTGAAACCAATTCCCAGCACGGCGACATCATCGCCCTGGTGAACGACGGCACCGGCCCCATCATTGCCACGGGCGGTTTTACTATGCAATACGATCAGCAGCTCATCGGCTTTGGCGCCGGTGACGCCTCGGTGGATTTCACCGGCAGCAACTCCAATGTCCTGGGCAACTTCCTCTATCAGCTCAAGGACCCCACCGGCAACGGCAGTGCCACCCTCACCAACAGCGGCGGCAGCGCCGTGATCACCCTGGCTAGTAATACCAAGGTGCGCGATTTTAATCTCACCACCAGCGGCGCGGTGGATGGTATCGCCGGCAGCGGCTTCTACGATGCCACCATCAATAATATGAACATTGCAAATGCCGGGGCAGACGCCTTTGACTTCAATGGGGCCGGAGGCATGATCACCATCAGCAATTCCAGTGCCAGCAATGCGCACGGTGCCGGGTTGCGCATCTACGGCGGCAGCGCCACCTATGCGCTCAACAATTTCGACATCAGCGACGATATCAGCGGCCGCTCAGTGGACATCCAGTCCACCACCGGTGGTTCGGCGACCTTTGACGCAGCCAGCACCATCACCAATACCTGGGGCAGCGGTCTATTCCTCAACAATCTTACCGGCAATGTCACCTTCAACGGCGCGGTCAACATCAGCTGGGCCAACACCACAGCAGTCACCGCCACCGACCTTGCAGGCAACACGGTGGCCTTCAACGGCGGGCTCGCCATCAGCTCTAGTAATGGTAATGGCCTCACCGCCAGCGACGGCACCCTCTCTATCGCCGGCACCGGTACCGCCATCACTGCCACTGGCGGCAGCGCCCTCGATCTGAACCATGTCCTCATGGGCAACGGCAGCGGCGGTGCCCTCACCTTCGCCAATCTTTACTCCGACGGCAGCTTCACCAACAGCCTAACCCTGACCAACACCATCGGCAGCTTGGTCATCAACAATGGCACCCTCATCAACAGCCTCGGCACAGCCTTCGACGTCAACGGCGGCAACGCCATCATCAACTACAGCGGCGCGATTTACAACAGCTCTGGTCGCCTGCTCGATGTCCTGAACTCTACCGGCGGCTCGGTGACCGTGACCGGCACTACTATCAGCGATTCAGGTAGCGGCATTCGTGTACAGAATAGTGCCGGCAACGTGGCCATCACCAATGCTGATCTCACCCAGGCCAATGTTGCCTCTGTAACCTTGAGTGGTAACAGCGGCGATTTCACCATGACCAACGGTTCGGTGAACAATTCCGGTGGAACAGGCGTGGCTGTGCAAATTGATAACACCAGCGGCGCTATCAGTTTTAACGGCACTAACCTGACCCAGACCAGCGGCCGCCTCATTGATATCGGCGCCACCACCGGCCCCATCGCCGGCAGCATCACCTTCAGCGGCGGCACCCTGACCGGCAACAGCGGTAGCGGCATCCGGGTACAAAACACGGCGGCTGATGTTGCGGTGGATGGCGCTACCCTGGCAAGTTCCTTCACCGACGCGGTGACGATGACCAATAATTCTGGCAGCTTTACCTTAAGCAACAGCAATATCCTGAACACCGCAGGTGCGGGTATCCTGGGTAATACCACCAGTGACTTGACCTTCGACAATGTGACGATTAACGATACCGCTACCAGTTCCCATGCTATTTCCCTGACCGATGCCACCGGCACGGTAAACCTGTTGAACAGCACCATCACCTACGATGCAGCGTTAGCTACTGCCAATGGGGCAGACGGCCTGGATATTGATAACTTCAGCCTGGGGGCTGGTACCTTGACCCTGATCGTGGACAATACCAGCTTCACTGGCCGGGGGGATTTGGCCGGAAACGGTCTGCGAAACGCCATCGATGTGGTTACCAGCACCACCAGCACCCTGGATGCCACCATCACCGGCAGTTCTTTTGTGGGAACCTATATCGACGGTGTCGAGATCGACGTCCACGGTACCGGTGGCGGTGACAGTCTTACCATAGGCACCTCGGCGAATCGTAATACCTTCACCGGTGTCGGCGGAGACGTGATGGATCTGTCAGCCCAAAATAATTCCACAGTGACTTTTGATATCCGCGGCAACGATGCAGACGGCAACGGGTTGTCGGTGTCCGATGGCATCGACTTGTTCATCTACGATGGCGTCACGGCAACGGTGGACATCATCGATAACAGCTTCACCGATATCGGTGACGACATAACGTTTCACAATACCATCACCAACGACGACATCGCCATCAAGCTGATCATTGGCAATACTACCACAGCTAACAGCGCGGTGGACATCACGGTCAGCAACAACACCAGTACAAGCAATAACGCACGGGGCCTAGTGGTCGACGTCTACGGCAACTCGGATGCCCGTGTGACGGTGAACGACAACATCTTCTCCAGTGGTCATTTGGGCAATGATGGGGTGAGTGTGGTCTCTGCCATTGCCGGCACGGAGGTTTGTCTGACAGCGAGCGGCAACAGCTTTCTCGGCGGTGAGCAGATCACCCTGACAGAGGAATGCAACGACGGCAGCATCTTGCGGCTGCCAGGAACAGCAAGCGCAGTTGCTCTTTCAATCGCCAACGGCAACGCCACCGTCAATGACACCAACGCCAATGTCGGCTTCAACGAGGCCTGCACCATCCCCTGATGGCGAACAACCGTACTCTTGGCTGATTTTTTCAAAAATCCACCACACACCCTTGAACACCGGCGAAACACATGACAGAAGCATATATGGAGGTGATGGCGTCACCAACTCCAAACTGCCAGACCTTCGTAGCCGCGGGCCTCTCCACGAGGGACAAGGGCCGGGACTGTCTCCTTGTTGCATCAGGCAGATAGGAGGGGTGGCGGCTGTGACACTTAGCGAACAGACGCTTAGGTCTGGTTCAATAACCCGACATGGCCATGCTGGGGCGAAACCCCTCCTGAAACCGTGATTTACGGTAGTGGCACTTCGTGTCTGCCAAGATAAACCCCTGGATACCTTTTCCAGGGCCACCTACGCCCTGGTCCTCGTGGGGACCGTAACCCGTTGGGTTTGCAACCCAACCTACTTATGGGATTGAACTATGCTTTCGCCGAGAGTCTCCGTATATCCGCCGCAGTGGGGTATAGCACCCAGGACGCCGCGGTTAACGCCGGCCGCGGCTGGAGCTGGTAGCCACAATCCCGAGCGCTGCGCCAATCATCCGCATCACTACCGGCGGCAAGACCTTGCTGACTGATACAAAGGTTAACCCCGCAGGTGGGGAGGCGATCCAGGCCGTGGGCGACAGCGACCGCAAGACCCCCTAGCCAGTGCCTGGCAGGGGACTTAACAGCTATTTACGCGCGTAGATTCACATTGAATGTTTTTTAAAGCGAGGAAATTATGCAGCAGACCAGTGGTAACAATACAGTTCGCATCGCACGTTTTGTTCACAAGACCAGCCAGGCCCTGATCCTCATCCTTGGTTTGAGCCTACTCCTGGGCAGTCCTGCTTGGGGCCTGGAGCTTGATCTGCCAGGGGAGGACGCAGATGATGGTGCAGGGGGGTTCAGTGTGTACAACACGGCATTGGGATCATATTCTGTGGCCACCGGCGAGTGGAGCACAGCCACCGGCTTTCAGAGCAGAGCCAGCGGCGTTGGCAGCACGGCCACCGGCAGTTACAGCACGGCCAGCGGCCTTTGGAGCACGACCTATGGCTATCGCAGTGAAGCGGCCGCCGCCGCCGCCACCGCCCTCGGCCAGGGGGCGCGGGTCGAAAGCGGCGCGAGCGGGGCAGTGGCCCTGGGGCAGGGCTCGGTGGCAACAGAGGTCAACACCGTCTCGGTCGGCACCACAGCAACCCAGCGCCGCATCGTCAACCTCGCCGACGGCATAGCCCCCAGCGATGCGGCCACGGTCGGGCAGTTGAACAGCACCAATAGCGATGTCACTGCCCTGGGTGGGCGGATGACCAGCGCCGAGGGGAGTATCACCACCAACAACGCAAATATTTCCACCAACGCCACGGCCCTCAGCAGCGAAGCCACTATCCGCGCTACTGCCGACAGCAGCCTGCAGGCCAACATCGATGCCCTGCAGAGTTCTAGTGACGGAATGAGTTTTACCGGCGGTTCAACACCGGTCGCGGCCAGCGCCAGCGGCACCGGCTCCACCGCCGTGGGCAGCGGCGCCTCTTCGCGCAGCTACGATACCGCCATAGGCTACAACTCCACCGTCACCGCTGACGGCAGCACCGCCATCGGCGCCAACACCCTGATCGCCACCGAGAACAGCGTCGCCATCGGTGCCGACTCGGTGGTCAACGCTGTCGGCGGCACCGCCGTCGGCCAGAACGCCTCGGTCGCTGCCGGGGCCAGCAGCAGCGTCGCCATCGGTCAGAACTCGCTGGCGACCGAAGCCAACACCGTCTCGGTCGGCTCAGCCGGGGCCGAGCGGCGGATCACCAATGTTGCCGACGGCGTCTACGACAGCGATGCGGCCACCATGGGGCAGCTGCGTGAGGTGGACGGTCGGCTCGACGACATGGGCGCCATGGCCATGGCGATTTCCCAACTGACACCGAACGCCCGCGCCCAGGGCAACACCCAGCTTGCCATCGGCCTTGGTCATTACAGCGGCTCGAATGCCGTCGCCGCCGGGCTGTTCCACTATGTCGGTCAGAAGGTTCTGGTTCGGGCCAGTATCTCAACCAGCTCGCAAGAGACCGGCGGTGGCGTTGGCATGACGTTCGGCTGGTAACCCTGGCAGCCGCCGTGTATCGCGCAAGGGATCGTTCTGGCAGAGAGAGCGGTGGGTCGGGGCGCCCTGGCCCCATACCCACCGTCATACCCCCTCCTTGGCTCTGCCCTATTAAGGGACACCGTGTCCCCAAAAGGGCCACCATCACGCCTGGCATTGCCGCCAACCACTTGAAATAACACACCTTATTCTTTGGCACACCCTTTGCATTTAAAACAGAGACGTGCATAATGCCCACGGCTCTCAACAAAAAAAATTGAAAACCCTCTGCTCAATGCCGACTGACTCGCCTCATCGCAACTGATGAGCAGCGTTATATCGCCCACCGCATCACCGTTCGCCCCCTAACGCCTCGTTGACGTACTGGAAGCATACCGATTAATCTCAAAAATGGTGAATAAAATGAAGATCAAATTGCACCGAATATCAGCACCGTTTTGCATGCTGATGGTCAGCCTGTTAATGATGACCGCAAGCGCCGGCGCCGCCGACCGCGTGCTCACCATTTATCTGGCCGGCACCGGCATGACATGGAACGATTACGACAGTTCCGCCTCGCCCTGGAACAACCCGGAACTGCTGTCTTCACTTTATGAAGAACATGATGACTCGGTGGCCATCGAGCATGATGCCTTCGATATCTATACCGGCACATGGCCCCCCCTGGCTATTGCCGACAGTGAGGCTACTCATTTCAAGTACTTCGTCAACGGCGCCGGAACTTCTTCCTGGACCCTGGCCCTGCCCCCTCTTCTTCGCATAGTCGATCTTATCGCCCTGTTAGGCTCGATGGATCCGGACTTCGGCACCAGAACCTGGCACAATATTGATGTCGAGGCGTTAAGCGGCTTAATCACGCTGCTTAACAAACATCCTAATGATCAGGTGATCCTCAACCTTGTTGGTTTCAGCCGGGGCGGCATATCTGCCCTGCGCGTTGCGCACAAGGCAGCCGGGCATGCCGGCGTCAAAAAAATAAACATTCTGGCCTTTGATCCTGTCCCCGGAGGATCTGATCCGGCTGCCGCCCAGGGGGAGTATTTTATCCTGGACCCGAAGGTAAACCAATATGTGGGGGTGTATGCCGAGGATGAACGGTCCTATCCTTTTGAGGCGGTCATCCCCAAGAAGACGGCGGGGAGCCCTACCAACCTTCTCGTCGTACGTACCCCCGGCAGCCACGAAACAATGATGGGCAACCAGCAACTTTACGGCCATTCGGTTGGCCTGTCCGGCATTCTGGGCGAAATGACTGACTATCGCGTCGTGGCCGAAGTGTCCCAGGTGATTGCTGAGCAGTTATTGACCTCGAACGAGTGGGGCGAGGTGCCCCTGACCATAAAACAAGACACCATTATCGGGGCCGGCGTCAACACCAAGGACGACTTTAAGATCCTGGTCGATAGGATGTGGGGTCTCTTTGACCTGCCAGCCCCCTGGCCCCATGCCAATTACCACGTCGCCATTCAACAGACCAGCTTCATTCCTCTCTTCTTTGGCGGCCGTGATCTTGCTTATTCATGGTTAAACTTGGGCCACGAACTACGGGTATCCACACCATTCTCCGTGGAGAAACGCCTTGTCTTCCTCGGCGACGAGCGCCGGACATTCGGGGCCTGGGTCCCGAGGTACGTGTTAGGCATATTCCCTGCGCGTGTTTACAACTCGGATGTGGTGTACTGGCTTGAGAATCTCGCCCCCAGGATCACCCCCTCGACCTGGGATACCCTCCAGGCCTTCCGCGGCACCGCCCCTGGCGATGACGAGCCCCCCGTTCCCAATGTCGAAAACCTGGCTGCCATTGCCGGCCAATGTACCGTAACCCTCTCCGAACCGCCAAAAGCCACGGATAATGTCGATGGTTTGCTTGACGGAACGACAACCGATCCCCTCAGCTATACCGAGCAAGGCGCCTATTGGCTGGAGTGGAGTTATGTCGACAGAGCCGGCAATACGGCAACGCAACCACAAACTGTTATTGTTGCCGACACGCTGCCGCCAAGGCCTGCCATGGAGACGCTGCCTGTTGTCGAGGGTGAGTGTTCAGCCACCATAACCACGCTGCCGGTGGCCACCGATAATTGCGCAGGCCAGATCACGGGGTATACCTCAGATCCTCTCGCTTACTCAACGCAAGGTGATTTTGAGGTGCGCTGGGCCTACGAAGATGCCAACAACAACTCGACGACGCAGCTGCAAACCGTTGCCGTCCACGATATAACCGAACCGGTGATTGCCGGTATCGCAGCGACTCCGAATACCCTCTGGCCGCCAAACCACAAGATGACCCTCGTGACCGTCGCTGTCTCGGTGGCCGATAACTGCGAAGCAGCGCCGACCTGCCGGATAACCTCCGTAACGAGTAATGAGCCGGAAAAACACCACTGGTTTTTTGGACGTCGATCTCCTGACTGGGAGATAGTAGGCGACAATACCGTTAAGCTGAGAGCGGAGAGAGATCGAAAAAGAGGTGATCGCCTCTATACGGTCACGACAGAATGCCTCGATGCCGTTGGCAACAGCTCAACCGGCAAGGTCATTGTCACCGTGCCCCACGATCAAGGAAAACGACATAAGAAAACCAAACACAACAAAGGCAGACCTTAGTCTTCCTGCAGAGGACGGCAGGGGTTTGCTGGTCCTGCCGTTCTCTGCAACTGTGAGGTATGCTGGGCAACAGAATGAGATACTCTTGCCAATTCCACCAATCCCAGGTGTGGAGTGCTCAATGCACCCCAGCGCAAAACCTGACGCCTTGATTCCCGGCCAAGCTCACCTGGGCGCGTCCAGGCCGCCAGACCCAACTCACCTCAAAACAAAAGGGGAAACCCATGAAACGTTATGCCAGCGTGGCCGAGATGCTGCCGTCACTCCGCACCGGCGATATCATGTTGGCCCATGGCACTGAATGGGTCAGTGAAGCCATTGAGATCGTTGAGGCCTCCGAGTGGAGCCATGTCTGCATGATCGTCCAGGCCAGGGACATCGGCCTGGACTCTGACCAGCTGTTGATCTGGGAGTCCTCCGATGCCAACGACCTGCCGGATGTGATCACCGGCCAGATCAAACCAGGGCCGATGTTGGTGGATGCCAAAGCCCGCATCGCCTCCGATTATATCGAGCACACCGACGACAAATTCGCCATCCGCCGCTTCCTCTTCCCGGACTTCCCCACCATCTACGCCGGCGCCTTAAGATCAGTGATCGATGCGGTGCATGCCACCGACCGGGGCTTTCCCTGCACCCTTGACCTGGCCCGCGACCTGGTCAAGGGTCGCTTCCACAACCAAGCGGCCACGGACAACAACTACTTCTGCTCGGAGTTGGTTGCCCACACCCTTATGGAAATAGGGCTCATCTCCAGAAATTACGTGCCCAACGCCTACACCCCAGCCGACTTCCAGGAGATCAACGCCAGCAATGTGCCCTGGATCGAGCTGGTTAAGCTCTCCGAGGACACCTTATTCAAAAAAAGCTGACATACTGCCCGGGGCCGCCTTTCCTTCTTATTATCGCAACAATGAAAGTCAGACGCCTTATGGGCACTGGCTGCCGCTATTGAGGGGAAAACTGGGGAATAGCAGAAGTAAGAATTCAGGAGAAAAAAACAAACCTCTTTCTTTGCCACAGAATCCACGGAAATAAGCGGGGATTTATGGTATCGCCCCAATCCACCTTGCAAGCTCTTCTTTATTCTTTGGATTTAATAATTGCTCCATTTTTGAAAAAGTGCTTACCTGGTTCCTGTCGATACAGTTGTTGTTCCACCTCAAACCCATGCCAAAGGTCTGTTATGCACAAGCTCATCCTTGCCTCTCTCGCCCTTCTCCTTTTTTCCAGCCAGGCCCTGGCCGTTGACCTCAAAACCGACAAACAGAAAACCAGCTATATTGTTGGCTTTCAAATAGGCCAGCAATTAACAAAAGATGGCATTGACCTTGATCAAGCGGCATTCTTACAGGCCCTTGAGGATGTGAAGAGTGGCGCGGAGCCAAAACTGAGCCAAGAAGAGGTCCAGGTGACCATGCAACGTGTGCGCGAGGCCAGGGAGATGGAGATGGCCAAAAAGGGTGAGGCCGCTCTTCAGGAAGGCGCGGCCTTTTTAGCGGCCAACAAGAAAAAAGACGGGGTACAGGTAACGGCAAGCGGTTTACAGTACAAGGTGCTCACGGCAGGCTCCGGCAAAACACCAACCGCCACCGACACGGTCAAGGTTCATTACCGCGGCACCTTGATCAACGGTACCGAGTTTGACAGCTCCTACCAGCGGGGCAACCCCATTGAATTTCCGGTTAACGGCGTCATCAAGGGCTGGACGGAAGCTCTGCAGTTGATGAAGGAAGGGGCCAAGTGGCAGTTGTTTATCCCCTCGGATCTGGCCTATGGTGCTCGGGGTGCCGGCGCCACCATCACTCCCCATGCCACCTTGATCTTTGATGTCGAGCTCCTCGCCGTCAAAGGAAAATAAGAAAAACCAGAATTCAGGAGTCAGAATTCAGAATGCAGAAGAAAGGCGCTCAGGGGCAATCCCTGATCGCCTTTCTTGTTGGGGGACTCCAGGTTTTTTCTACTGATTTCTCAATCCTGTATTCTGAATTCTGCCGTTACACCAATCCGAAATGATGAAGGCCATCGATGATACCGGCGGCATAGGGCTCCTTGCTGAAATAGAGGCGCGGTTTGCCCTTGAGCTTCTCCAGCTCTTCAGCGTAATTGCCCACCACCAGGCCGCGGGTCTGGCCCAGCAGCATGTCCTCGTCATTACCGGAGTCGCCGGAGACCATCACAAAGCGGGGTGGAAAGCCGAACTTGTCGATGACGTACTCAATGGCCTTACCCTTGGAGGCCCTGAGCGGCAGGATGTCGAGAAACTGGCCGTGGGAGTAGATGACCTCGCACTGGAGCTTAGCCTCGTCCAAAACATGGTGGACCCAGGCCAGATAGTCATAATCATCGGCCATATAATAGCTGATCTTATGGCTGCGCTGGCCCTCGGACTCCTGGAAGGTGAGAAACTTCACCGCCCCCAGGATCTCCTTGATCTTTTCCGGCTGCCAGCGATAGGAGACATGCTGCTGCCACCCCTTGTCCATACGCAGATCCGGGCCATAATAGATCTCGGTACCCACCGAACAGATCAGGACATCGGGAATGGGAATATTATACTCGGTCATGGCGTCCAGGGTCAGCCCGACGCTGCGACCGGTGGCAACACCCCAGGCCATCCTGTCACGATTCTCATCAAGCAGATCCAGGAGTTTATACAGACTTTCGTCATCACCGATCAGGGTATTGTCGATATCGGTGATAAAGAGATGATCAAGACTGGTGAGACGCTTACCAAAGGAGGGGCGCTTGCGGGCCGCAGCCGGCAGGGAAGATTCATCCAGGCTGACAGGAGAAAGAAGATCGGGAAAAACCTTGCGGAACTGGTCCATGGTTTTTTGACAATGGGCCTGCCAGGAGTAATGGCTGAGCACGCCGTTAATGCCATTGTTTGAGTAGCTATCCCAGAGCTTGGGCTCAACCAGGATGGACTGAATGGCCCTGCCGATCTCCTCAGGGTCCTTGGCATTGACCAGAATACCGTTTTGGCAATTGTTGACGATATCCACCGGGCCGCCGTCATCAGTGGCGACAATGGGCAGGCCACAGGCCGAGGCCTCGATCAGGGTGAGGCCAAAAGGTTCCACCAGGGCAGGGTTGACAAAAACACCCCTGGCCTCGGCACAGAGCCGGTAGAGCTCCGGCACCTCGGTGGAAAAATCATGTTTTTTCGGGATAGCCATCTTGCCGTAGAGGTTAAAGCGGTCCATCTGCAGCAGCATGTCGGTGAGCACGGCCTGCTCGTTTTCCTCCATGGTGGTGATGTCCTGACGGATGCCGGCAAAAACGGCGAGATTGGCCAGGGCCTGGAGCTCCTTGTTGCGGCCATAGGCCTCGATGAGGCCGGTGATGTTCTTGCGGTGGTCGGGCCGGCACAGCACCAGGATAAAGGGCTTGCCCGGTTGGGTCCAGAAGCGGTGGAGCTCGGCGAGCAGGGTCATCCTGGTCTGCTTGACCTCCTGGCTCAGCATATCGCTGTCGAGCAGGGAATCGTAATAGGGGTAGAAGGTGGTCATATCGATGCCGGGCGGGATCACTTCAAAGTGCCCTGACTGGAAATTATCGTAAAGGCCGTACTGCTTATCGATCTCCTGCTGGGTAGAGGTGATGATCTGGTCGGCATGCCTGATGATCTCCTCTTCAACCTCGATGCGGATATCCATATGATACTGCTTATCAATGGCGGCATGGCTCATGCCGTCGGCCAGGAGCTTGGCCATCTTATTGCGGCCCATGGAATGGCCGGTGAAGATAAGGGGGGCGTCAAAGGCGGCAGCAAGTTCCATGGCCACCAGCCCGCCATCGGCATAATGGCCGTGGAAGAGATCAGGCACCCTGTTTTCGCTTCGGATAAAGCGGATGGTGTTATCGACAAACTCCTGAAGATGCGGCCAGAGCAGTTCCTTGCGGATATAGTGGCGGCCGCCGCAGGCGATGCGCACCAGACGCGCCTTGTCGGAAAGGGGTTCAATAATCTGGCTGTAATCCTTGGACACCGCCTTGTCGTCGATGAAGCGGGTGACCAGATCGACCTGGGCCACATCGTCTCGGGCCGCCAGGGCCCTGGCAAGCTCCAGGACATATTTGACCTGGCCGCCGGTATCGGCATCGCGTCCCAACTCCTGGCTGGTGCCGCGAATCAGACCATGGATACTAAAGAGCTGAATATATAAGCCGTTGTCGTCCATTTTTCTCTCATTTTCTACACAACAGGGCCCAATTGCCCCCAATGTTTGCCCTTAAGGAGCTTTAGTGTAGCAAAAGACAGGAGTAAAACGGAAGGAAGAAAAAAAAGAAGTGTAGAAATAGAGAAAGTAGAGAAATAAAGAAGTGGTTTCACAGGCTTCTTTATTTCTCTTATTCTTGAACTTCTTTATTTCTTTAAAAAATCAGATGGTTTCTACCCAGCCGTAGGGATCTTCCTTGTAGCCATACTGGATGGCCTGCAGGTCATCAAAGAGACGCTGGGAGAGTTCGCCGGTCTTGCCGTTGTTGATCAGGCATTCCTGGCCCTTAAAATGAAGAGAGCCCACCGGTGAAATAATGGCGGCGGTACCGGTACCAAAAACCTCTTTGAGCTGCCCCTTGGCGTTGGCCGCGAAAACCTCATCAATGGTAATAGGCCGCTCCACCACCTTGAAACCCCAGTCCCGGGTGAGCGTAATAACCGAATCCCTAGTGATCCCGGGCAGGATGGAGCCCAGAAGAGGCGGGGTGATGAGTTCGTCACCAATGACAAAGAAGATGTTCATGGTACCCACCTCTTCAATGGTCTGGCGATCGCAGGCATCAAGCCAGAGCACTTGGGTAAAACCCTGCTTCTGGGCCTCAATGGCCGCCATGATTGAGGCAGCATAATTACCACCGGTCTTGGCCTCGCCCACGCCGCCGCGCACAGCCCGCACATATTTATCGGTGACGAAAATCTTCACCGGATTAAAACCCTCCGGGTAATAGGCACCAACCGGGCACATAATGGTAAAGAAGATATAACGCTTGGAAGGGCGTACACCCAGAGCGGCTTCAGTGGCGATCATGGTGGGGCGGATATAGAGGGTGGCACCCTGGGCAGAGGGCACCCACTCCTGATCAACCTCAAGGAGTTTACGGATACCCTCATAGACCAGATCAATATCCACCTCCGCCATGCACATGCGACGGGCCGAGCGATTGAACCGAGCCAGATTCTCCTTGGGACGAAAGAGGTAGATCTTATTGTCCTTGCCCCGGTAGGCCTTCATGCCTTCAAAAATCGTCTGACCGTAATGAAGGGCCATGGCCGCCGGATCCATGGAAAAAGGACCATATTTTTTTATCTCGCCATTCTGCCAGGCCCCGTCGACATAGTCCATCTGGAGCATGTGGTCGGTGAAATACTTTCCAAACCCGAGATTGTTTTCGTCCGGTTTTGCCTTCAGCTCAGAAGGGGCTGCTTTTTCAATTGTAATTTTCATTTTCTTTGGGCGCTGAAATTCGTTAGATTGGCTATAAAGAGGAAAAAATATAGCGGATTATTTTCTACTTTGAAACAACTTATTTCTCTGGACCTTGCTCTTTTCCAGGTATACTACTAGTTTTAGAAATCAACACGGTTACTCCCTGGTATGAACCAGACATTACTTGGACACCTTCAGCAATGACGCAACGCAGACCGAGCCCCCTGGTGCTCACCTATTTTATTCTGCTTTTCCTTCTTTCCATGCTCCTGATGTTGAGGTTATTGTGGCCCTTTACCTCCATGCTCATCCTGTCCTATTTTCTGTCATCCATCGCCAAGCCGGTCTACGATTTTTTAGACCACCAAATGCCCTCCTCCCTTGCCTCGCTGATCACCTGCACCCTCATTGTCCTGCTTGTTTTCGTGCCATTGATCTTTTTCGTGGTGGCCCTCTCTTCCGAGGCGTACCACCTGCTTGAGGTCACCAAGGGCACCAATATTGCTGAGACCCTGAGCGCTTATGTGCAAAACAACGCCATTTATATCCGCCTTGACAACCTGCTACAGGGCTACGGCTTTCAGGTGGAGATGGGCCAGATCACCAGTGCCCTGTCCGAGTTCGGGACCACCGCCGCTAAATTCATCTACACCCAGGCTTCCATCTGGGCCGGCAACATCCTCAACTTCATCCTCAACTTCCTGATGATGATTCTCATCATCTTCTTTATCCTGATTGAAAGGGAAAAACTGGTAAACTTTCTTCTCCACCTCTCTCCCCTGCCCAACAACCATGATCTCCTGCTGATGGATAAGTTTGAACGGATAGCCGGGGCCATCCTGGTGGGCAACGGCATCTGTGGGGTGATTCAAGGAATTTTCGGGGGGCTGGCCTTTGCCTTTCTCGGCTTTTCTTCCCCCATCCTCTGGGGCTGTATCATGGGGATCATGGCCTTTCTGCCCATTGTCGGCATTGGCGCCGTGCTGGGACCAGCCGCCCTCTACCTCATCATCCAGGGCCACCTTATCACGGGTCTCGGCCTGGCTCTTTTTTACATCTTCCTGTCCATGGGGGTGGAGTATCTTTTGAAACCAAAACTTGTGGGCGGGCAAGTCCAGATGCACACCATCTTGGTCTTTCTCTCCATCATTGGCGGTTTAGCAGTCTTCGGCATTTTAGGGATCATCTATGGCCCCCTCATTTTCACCGCCTTTCTTACCCTGTCGGATATCTACATCGACAATTACGAGCGCTACATCACCTGTGAAAACGATGAGTGCTGATCCTCTTTGAGGATCTAATCAAAGATCGCAAGATTGCCCAGTGCGTAGCGAAAACTTTCCCTCTGTCGCCTGCGGGCATATCAGAAATCGGATATTACCGGCTCGGAATTACCATAAAAGAAGCCCCTTCCAGTCATGCTGAAAGGGGCTTCTTTTATCTTCCCGTATCTCTTAGAGAGAAGGGATCATCACTATGCAGGCCCCATCAACTTCCCTAAAATTTTCCAAAATCTTTATCATCAAGATTGATTGTCGGTTCGTCCTGCCGCTCCTCACCAAAGGTTTCTTCGCTCTCCACAGGAGGTAAGGCTCTATACCGCTGTGAGGACTGCGCCAAAATCTTCGGGGACCTTGATCCAGCGCCACTCGAATTCCTAGCCTTGATCTTAAAGGTCGCCATCAACTCTCTCAGGTAGTCAGCTTGACTTGAGAGTTCTTCTGCGGCGGCCGAACCCTCTTCGGCGCTTGCAGTATTTTGCTGGGTTACCTGGCCAACCTGGTCGATACCTTGATTTACCTGGGTAATCCCGGCAGCCTGTTCGCGGGAAGCTGCCGAAATTTCACCAACGAGATCGGTAACCTTGGTCACCGAGACCACAATCTCAGAGAGTGACGTGGCGGTCTGGTTGGCCACTGTCGTGCCATTATTGGTTTTTTCCACAGAGCCCTCAATAAGCTCAGAGGTTTCCTTGGCTGCCTTGGCACTCCGAGCCGCAAGATTCCGAACCTCTTCCGCAACCACGGCAAAACCTTTGCCGTGCCGTCCAGCCCTGGCCGCCTCAACCGCAGCATTCAAGGCCAACAGATTCGTCTGAAAAGCGATATCATCGATGACCTTGATGATTTTCGAGATATCCTTGCCCGCACTATGAATTTCACCCATGGCGGCAACCATCTGCTGCATCTTCTCATTACCTGAATCAGCAGCCTTTCGTGCCTGTTCGGCGAGAATATTGGCCTGATTGGCGTTTTCAGCATTGGCCTTGGTCTGTGAAGCCAGCTCATTCATGGAACTGCTTATCTCCTCAAGGGCGGCGGCCTGTTCAGAAGCACCCTGCGACTGGTTCTGGCTTGAAGCAGAGACCTCGCGGGAACCCTCGGCAATCTGTTCGGCGGCGGCGCTCACCTCACTGATAATCTCATCAAGTTTTTCGGTCATCACCTGCAAGGCCTTGCCCAAGGTATCTTTCTGCGAATTGAGCACCACTTCCCGGGTCAAGTCACCGGTGGCAATAACATCGGCAAGCTGGGCCCGCTGCCGCAGCACTTCAGTCATTTCCTGCATGGCAGCATACAGTCCCTGCGCCTCCTTGCCGGCATTATCAAATTCTATAGACAAGTCGCCGGAAGCTATTTTTTTAGCCATATCAGCCATGGCTGCAGGTTCTCCACCTAAGGGGGTGGTTATGAGCCGGGCCGTGAACCAGGCCAGGATCATGCCTATAAAAATGGCAAAGGTGGCGATAAGCAGGTTGATGGTTGTCGTTTTTTTGTTTGCCGCCTGCACATGCATACCAAGATTATCCTGGTCGCTTTTCACCAAATCCTTGACGTCGTCGGCAGCCTTGGCAATGACCGGCTCAATCTGGCCCATCTGGTTGATGAGAATATCGTTGCGTGCCTCGATGACCTGGACAAGCTCTGCAAAGGTAGCGCTGTATTTTACCCGCGCCTCGACAAAACTGGCATACATGGCCTGGCGCTCCGATGCGTCGACGGCCAGATCCATATTCTCCTGGATCTTGGCAATCTTTTCGCCAAGCTCCTCATTAAAGGCGATCACCGCTTCCGGATTACTGGTGTCAAGAAATCTGGCGGCGTAAAGCCGGGCCAGCAACACATGTTCAAGGAGCTGGCCGGCGTAATAGGTGGCCTCGGGATCAAAGGCTTTATAGGCCGACTCCATAATCATGGTGAGATTATCACGCATTGCCTGGCCGTTAGGCTCCAGATTTTCACCAACCAGAGTATCACGCTTGACCTTAAGTGCAACAATCTGCTGAAACCCAAGGTCATACTGTTCAAGATCAGCCTTGACCTTTTTGACCAGGGCAAGACGCTTAGCATCCGTTACCTGCTGGCCTGCCGTTTCAAGAAGTTTTTGCAAATCAGCCAACTCCTCGGCATAAAGAATCTTCTGCCCTTCACTGCCGCTGATCAAAAAATCTTTCACTGACATGCGGATGACATGCATATGCCTCTGCAGATCACCGGCAAGATCGTTTTCATGAGCCAGAGCTTTATAACCACCAAAGCCACCTGCCGATGTTCCCATGCCCCGGTAAGAAAAAAATGAAATAACAATGAGCAGAAAAAGAATTGCTAGAAAACCCAGGCCAATCTGGGTTGAAACTTTAAAATTTTTAATCATACCAGCCCCCATACTTTTATACTTTCTCCTGAAATTTAAACTTCACCGTTCATAAACTTTGTTAGAGTATTAATGCAAATTTGACTCCCAGACGAATATCAATGGTCACCGAGTATCTTCCGTGAAAAAGAGCGCTCAGAGGTCTCGTGCAGAAATCTGGCCACCCCGAACCGGGGGTACTTTTTTACACGGAAAATGGCCCATACATATTACAGCCTGACAAATATGATCGTTTAAACTATGTCGAAAAGTCAACTCGATTTTTCCACAACGACTCGTGTCGTTTTATGGTGAAAAACAACATGCTTTCTGGCGATAAAAAATTTACCATCTGGCTTATTGGTAAATAGAGTGGTTAGAATCCCTTGAAGCGCAGATGGCCAATCCCCCCCCCCGCCCTCCTGTTACAAATACAGATTGTCATAACGATTTTGCATACCCCTTGCTAAAAAACGCCTCCTTGTGACAGAATCTAGACAGACACACCCAATCGCCATGGATTTTTTTTAAACTACAACTACAGGGAACTGCTCCCACTTGCCATGCCAACCCATCACACAAAAGGCCTCACCCGTCCCTTTCTCCGGTTGTTTCTGCCCCTGGCAATTCTCCTCGGGACCATTGGTACACTCATGGCCCTGCAGCACAATCGTTCCGACATCGACACCTATATTCTTAACCAACAGCACAATCTTGATATTGTCTCACACAATCTTGTCCATGACATGGATCAGATAATTGCCGACGTCAGGCTCCTGCAACAGGGGCCTATGCTCCAAAAATACCTCAACGCCCCCACCCAGAATCATCTGAAGATCCTGGAAAAAAGTTTGCTGGGTCTGAGCCGGACAAAATCCATATACAGCAATATTAGCCTGCTCGATGACAGCGGCATGGAAATCTGCCGTATCACACGAGACAGCGACGGAGTAAGTTCCGCCGTGGGCGCCAAAAATCTCCAGCATAAAGGCCATAGATATTATTTTTCTGAAGTCAGAACTCTCCACAAAAACGATATCTATGTATCCCCTCTGGATCTCACCATGAACCTCGGTGTTATTGAACGACCCTTTCAACCCACCATTCGTTTTGCCGCCCCTCTCTTTGATAACAAAGGTCTGAGAAAGGGCGCTCTTGTTGTTTATTATCGGGCCTCCATCTTACTGAATCATCTTGCCCAGATTCTCGGCCGATCCCAAGGGGAGCCGCTGTTTTTAAATGACGAAGGCTATTACATGCTGGCTCCCGATCCCCAGGATGAATGGGGATTTATGCTGGGTAAAGAGAACTCTTTCAGTCAAAGCAACCCTGAGGCGTGGCGATCAATGCAAGAACGCAATCAGGGATATTTCACCGATAAAGGCCAATTTTATGTGTTTTCAGCCCTCTACCCACGCTGGTATGTCAGCAAAATAATTGGTGGGGTAGACAATCTTTACAGGATGGAGCCACCTCCAGCCACCTTTGCGTCAACACGCTGGCTGATCGCCACCCGCCTATCGTCCACCCAACGCAACATTCTCTTTTATCACCATGGCCAGCTCATTGCCCTGCTGAGCTTTATCCTTCTTGTTATTGCCGCCTCGGGCTGCCTGCTCATTGTCCGGGTACGCATATCGCGACATGCGGAAGAGTTAAAGATGGCCGCCATAACCAATTCAGCACACGATGCCATTATCATGCTCGACGACCAGGGCATCATCACGTTCTGGAATCCGGCTGCCACAGAAATATTTGGCTACAGCTCCCCACAGGCTGTGGGCCAGCCTTTAAGTGCACTGCTGGTTCCGGACCGCCATCTCGCCGATTTCAAGAAGTATTTCAGCGCCTTTATCAATACTAAACAAAATAAATACGCCGGCCAGACTATGACAGCCACGGGCCTCCGCCAAAATGGTGAGGAGTTTCCACTGGAATTTTCAGTGGCAGCTGTCCATATCAATGAAGAGTGGCAGGCAGTTGCCCTTGTCCGCGATATTACTGTTAAACAAAAGGTCATGGCCGCCCTGGAAGACGCTAAGGAAAAGGCTGAGCAAGCCAATCGGGCCAAATCTGAATTCGTCGCCAATATGAGTCATGAAATCAGGACACCGATGAACGCCATCCTCGGACTTTCAGATCTCGCCCTGGATATAGACATGGAGCCCCGCCTCCGCGATTATTTCAAGAAAATAAACAGCGCCGGACAATCTCTGATGAAAATATTAAATAACGTTCTTGATTTTTCAAAGATTGAGGCAGGCAAACTCACCATTACCCCCCGGGATTTTCACTTTCACGACCTCCTCCAGGGCTTAGCCACCCTTTTTGCCGGCAGCTCATGGGAAAAAAATATTGAATTTTTGATCCACGCCGATCCTTCTATTCCCCTGATGCTCCGTGGTGATGATCTGCGCCTTCACCAGATCCTGGTAAATCTCATTGGCAATAGTTTCAAATTCACCGATGACGGGGAGATTTATCTCTCGGTGTCCATGGTTGAAAGCACAGACAGTCTTATGTACTTAAAATTTGCAGTGCAGGACAGCGGGATCGGCATTGACCAGGAAAAAATATCATTTGTTTTTGAGGCCTTTACCCAGGCAGACTCCAGCACCACAAGAAAATATGGCGGTACCGGCCTTGGACTCAATATCTGCCAGCAACTGGTGCACCTTTTAGGCGGCAATATTGAGGTGGAAAGCTCTCCGGGTCTCGGGAGTACTTTTTACTTCACCATACCCTTGGAGCGCTGCGAAGGTGACGAGCAACATCTTAAAATAGCCGGAAACCCTCACATCCTGCTGATGGTTGAAAACAAAAATTTAAATACACTCTTGGAGGATATGCTTACCTCTTTTGGCTGCAGGGTAATCTCAACCAATGATACTCAACTCGCCATGAAGCTCCTTGCCGACCACAATGAGGAAAACGCTTTTAATCTGGCAATCATCGATTATTTTCTCACTGAAAAGAATGGCCCAGCCACCTGCGCTGCTCTCAAAAAGACAACCACCGCACGAAATATACCGATCCTCATGGTCACCGGTCTTGATCAACAGCCGGCACGAAAAGCCGCCGACCAGGTGGTGGATGGTTTCCTCAGTAAACCGATTACCCCAGCCGCCCTATGCCAAGCCATCGATGAGCTCCTCAACAAGACGAGTGGCCAGGAAAGGACACCCAATGATGACGAGACCCCAAGCCAAGAGGCAATAGCCAAAATTGCCGGAGCCCGCATCCTACTTGCCGAAGACAGTGAGGTGAACCAGCAGGTGGCCAGGGAAATGTTGGAAAGGGTGAATATAGTGGTAGAGAGTGCCGCAACCGGCCTTGAGGTGCTTAAAAAATACCAAGAGCAGCATTTTGACGGTGTGCTCATGGATATCCAGATGCCTGAGATGGATGGCTATGAGGCTGCCAGAGCTCTCCGCAAAGCGGAAGGTGGCACAGGCCATATCCCCATTATTGCCATGACCGCTCATGCCTTTGAAAACAACCGCCGACAATGCCTGGCGGCAGGCATGGACGATTTTATCAGTAAACCAGTACGCCCCGATGAACTTTATCTCACCTTGGCAAAATGGATATGCGGTGATGGTAAAATCCACACCTTTGTTCATACCAACAGGGAGGATATTAAAGTGGCCCATGAGACTGTCGTCGGCCTTGATCTCGATGAAATGCTTTCAAGAGTGGGAAATAAACAGGATCTCCTTGTTCGTCTCTTTCAGATTTTCCAGGAAAAATATTGCCATTTCGACCAGGAAATCCTTACAAATCTCGGTCAGCACGACTATAGCGCCGTAAAAAAGCAAGCCCACACCATTAAAGGAGTGGCAGCAACGATATGCGCAAACAGACTGCAAGAGGCCGCCCTTGACCTGGAAAAAAAGGTCACAAACAGCGAGAATCCGGCTGCTGAGATGCTTGTTTTTTCCTCCGCCCTTAAGGAAGTTGTCACCTCCATCGATGCCCTGCTTGACCAGTGGAACGAAAATCCGAAAAATAATAATTAAAACATTTCGTTATCAAGGATAAGCGAAGAAAGCGACACCATGCCGACAAGTTCGCCACGATCCTCCACAGGCGCCCTCCGGATACCGGCCCGAAACAGCAGACGTGCCACATAGCGGATATCCATATCAGCAGGCACGGTAATAGCCGGTTTGGTCATGATCTCATAGACGTTCACATCCTCTGATAAGCGACCAGCCAGAATTACGCCACGGATCAAGTCCTGGACCACCACCAGCCCCCAGGCATCATCTTCATGCCGTTTTGTAACGATCAGCGCCGGCATCTTTTCCCGGCGCATAAGAGCTCCGGCCTCTGCGGCTGTTGCCATGCCGTCCACCTTGACCACCCCTTTTCGCATTACATCACGGGCCCGAACAACGGGCATTTTTTCTGCACTCATGCTTACTCCTCTCAAAGTATCTTCTGTTGTCAACAGCTCCCGCACTGGCGCACCACTTTCCGACCTATACCCGGCATCAGTTGCGGCGGGTTGGTGTTATCCAGGGCATCACCTAAAAATACTGGTCCCGCACCTCTTCCTTAAAGCGTTCAATCTGGCTCTCCAACCCAATGACCTGCTCCACCGGCATCACAAAGGCGATGCCGGTGCCTGGTTTATGAAACTCGCCGGCCTCACCAATGGCATCGAGAATACTCTGGGTTATGTGTTCTTCGATGAGAAACATGATGATATCAGTTTGAGCCTCCAAACTGAGACCAAAAAAGGTCTTGGCCTCGTGGAGACCGGTGCCGCGGGCTGGTATAATTGTAGCGCCCGTGGCCCCGGCTTTTTTACCGGCATCAACAACCTTATCGCAAATATCTGTTTTAACGCTTGCTATAATGACCTTAAACCGCATTATGAATCCTCCTTGGATGGCACAATTTTGCCGCGTCCGGCAAGCCATTGGTTATACTGGGCATACCCCATAACCGTGATAATCGGAAATAAACTGGCAAAGGCGATGAGGCCAAACCCGTCTAAGGCAGGGTTGCGACCCGGTACGGCCTCGGCCAAACCAAGGCCCAAAGCTGCAACCAGTGGTACAGTTACCGTTGAAGTTGTTACCCCGCCGGAATCATAGGCAAGGGCAATGATACTTTTCGGGGCATAGAGCGTCTGCACGACCACCACCAGATATCCCCCCAGAATATAGAGATAGAGCGGAGTGCCGGTGACAATGCGGAAGGTGCCAAGACTGATGCCCAAAGCAACTCCCATGGCCACGGTGATCCTCAGCCCCCACTGGCTGATGGTACCGGCTGAAACCTCGCTGGCCTTAAAGGCCACGGCAATGAGAGATGGTTCGGCAATGGTGGTGGCAAAGCCGATGAAGGCAGCAAAGAGATACACCCAGCCATATGCCCACCATTGAACCTCTCCTTCTGTTACCTGATGTCCGTAGATAAAATTGGGGTCGGAGAGTTGCTGGGCCATGATCTTCCCTAAGGGGAAGAGGGCCTTATCCAGACCGGCCAGAAAAAGGGCCAGGCCCAAGATCACATAGACCACCCCCACCAGAACCCGCCGCAGATGGGGGATGGGCTGACGCAACACCAGGAGCTGAAAGATGGCGATAAGAGCAATGATCGGCAACACATCACGGATGGTCGCCAGCAGTATCATGCCAAAATCACCTATGAATTCCATATCGCGTCAGCCTGTGTTCTAGGAAAAAATGAGCAAGCCATAGCCCATGACAAAAATCATGGGCAGCAGCGAGGCAAAGGCAATGAGGCCAAAACCGTCCACCAGGGGATTGCGCCCCTTGATGATGGAGGCCAGTCCAACCCCCAGGGCCGCCACCAAAGGCACGGTCACCGTTGAGGTGGTAACACCGCCGGCGTCATAGGCAATGCCGACTATCTCCTCTGGAGCAATAATGGTCATCAGCATGACTAAAACATAGCCGCCGATAATCAGGTAGTGAATGGGCCAGCCCCGGATGATGCGCAAAACCCCGATAAGTATGGCCAAGCCCACCGAGATGGCAACCGACATCCGTAAACCCAGGGCATAGGAACGGATGGCCTTTTCCCCCGAGGCAATCAAACCACCCTGGCTGGCTATCTCGGCAGCCTCCCGGGCCACGGCTATAAGGGCGGGTTCGGCCACGGTGGTGGCAAAGCCCAAGGCAAAGGAAAAGGTGAGAAGCCAGAACAGGCTGCCCTTGCGGGCCAGAGCCTGGGCCATGGCCTCGCCAATGGGAAAAAGTCCCATCTCAAGCCCCTGGACAAAAAGGCTGAGCCCCATAACCACAAGAAGAGCGCCGAACAGGACTTCACCCAGTTGCGGCAAGGGTTGGCGAAGAACTATAAGCTGAAAAAAGGCAATAACAACAACAATGGGCAGCAGGTCAGTAACGGCGTCCCGCAGTTTTTTGAAAATGATAGCCAGATACGGCGCTATATTGAAGGAGGGATTTTCTAAACTCATCAGGGCTCTGTCTGGCAGGTGTTCCTTCTTTTATCGAGGGATGACCTAAGTTCTGATATTCACACGAGAGACTTAGACCTGTCAAGTTTATCCGGCCATCAGCCAGAAACACCTTCACGCTCCCTGCAGAATACCCTAAAAGAAATAACGGATCCGCAGCTCCAGCTTATTCTCATTCTGCTTTTCACCATACTCTGTGAAGCTTGCCCCCTCTAGAAGCGACACTCGCAGACGCAGCTCCCAGTTAGTAAAGCCGGTATAGACCGCCTCCGGGCTCAGGGAATAGCTCTCATCATCCAGATTGATAATGGCGGTGAGGCCGGGCGTGAAGTAGAGCAGTTCAAAGGGTTCCTTCATTGTCACCCGGGCGTAGAGATAGTTGCGACCCGACTGAGATTGACCGTAGGCGCCCTGGCTCAGCGAGTTTGCCTTTGTATAAAGTGCGTCATCACCGCTTGCCTGGTAGAGGCGGTCTGCATTCTCCACCAGCTGAAAAAATCGGTTCTGCTCGTTCTCGGTATAGCCGTCATCGTTGTGGTAATACTCAATGATAGTGGTGATGTCGCTTTCAGTGAGATAGCGCAGACCTAAAAGATAGGTGGTGTCGGCAAACTCATGGATGGCGACACTGCCGTCCCCCGTCAGAAGCTTCTGGGACTGGTTGGGGATATGGGCCACCTCAGCATGGATCTCAAAGTTGGTGGCCAGATTGGTGGAGAAATCAAGGCCGTACCTGGTGGTTCGGCTATTGCCGGTGTACCAGAGCAGATCGATATCCACATCCCGGTAGAGCAGGTAGAGCTTGGCAGCCAGGTTGACATTGTCGCGCTGGCCAAAATCCTCGTTAACGTCGCGCCAGACGGGCAGGGCCACCGTGGTCAGGGCCACGGTTTGTAAAGGCCCGGGAAGGCTCTTGATCAGATCAAGTCCGACGCCGATATAACCCTCCATGGCCTCCTCCGGATTATTGGGATCCTTGGGCCGATCAATAAAACCCACCGGATTCCAGGCATAACCCTTACCCCATTTAAAAACCTTTTTGCCCAGATCAAGGGTGGCCAGAGGCGTGGGCTTGATACTGGCGTAGGCATCGAAGATATCGGCGTTGTCGGCCCACTCTTCCTGGTCCTGCTGGGCGTAGGCCTGCACCGTCCAGTTACAGGTAACCACACCCTTATTGAAATTGCCGTCAAGCTGCAGGGTGGTAGTAAAACGATCCAGGCTGGAACGGGGATCACCATAGGAGTCCAGCAGGCTAAAGGCGCTGTTTGCGTTTATATCTGTATGTTCCCACTTGAGCTCCGCATAGCCCCCCCACTCCAGACTCTTCTTCTCAAACTCATCAAGATCAAAGGAGAACTCCTCTGCGGCAAAAGCCGGGACTACAGCAAAAACAACAAAAATGAGCAGGATGAATCTGCAAAAAAGAGAAGGCATCGGTTACAAGATGAGGTTAGAAAATAAGCAGGAAATCGCTATCTTGTTCATTCATACAACTCCACATAAAGTCAAAACGTTAGCGAAGCTCTTCGACCCGGGCCAGGTAGTTTAAAGAAAACACCTCATCCGCCAGCTCCTTCTTGGTGATCTTGGCATAGATCATCACCGACTTGTAGCCCTTGTAAAGCGGGCTGTCGGTCTCAAGCACCGAGGGCCGGACCAGGCCATCGCCGAAATCCTTGGTCTCTTTATAATACAAGGTCTTAATGAGCATACCGCTTGCGGCATAGCATTCGATGGTGGTGGGCACTTTTACCTTCTTATTCACCCACATCTTCAAGCGGTCATAGGCGATGGCATTGGTCTTGGCCTTGAGTTCAAGGAGATAGCTATCACCCTCCTCAATGACGTTCAGCGCATCATATTCGACACTGTAGTCGAGACTGAGGATGTCGGAGTTGTTAAAAACGCCACCCACCACCGACTGCAAGCTCGTGATGCGGATGGGTTTGCCGACATTGGGGATGTACAACCACATATTGTCGCCCAGGCGCAGAGTAGAACGGCCCTTCTCGCTGGCCGGCGACAAAAACAGGGCCACCATCTTGTCTTCACCCTTTTTCACCGAATAGAGCACAAACTCCTTCTTGCTGCCGTCCGGCTCAATATTAATGAGCTTGCGATACATCTCATAGGACTGGGGCTGCAGGTTTGTATCCACCTGGCGGAGGATTGCTGTGCCGTCAAGATCGGCTGCCCAAACAGGGGTAGTGACCAAAACCGTGCTGACCAGAAAAACCAACAGAAAAGCTGCTCTTTTATGCATATTTAATCTCCTAGACATGACGTAAGGCGGTGATAGGATCCATCCGGGCCGCCTTCCAGGCCGGCTGCAGACTGGCAAGAACAGCGATGCCGATGACAATAAGAACAATGCTGACTACGTCCTTGGTGCCAATGGTGGGGGAGAGCAACAGGCCGGTCTGGCGTCCGAAATCAAACCTGATCTGGGAGATATTCATGGCATAGATACTAACCAGACTGATCACTGTACCAATGGCGGTGCCGAGGATGCCCATGAGAAAACCCTCCACCACAAAGAGACCCATGATCTTGCCGGGCGAGGTGCCGATGGCAGCAATGGTGCCGATTTCATTAATACGCTCAAAGACCGCCATGATCATGACGTTCATGATGCTGACCAAGACAATGGCCACCAGCATGATCTTGATAAAGAGGGTCATCAGATCGATCATCTTGGCTATATTAAAGAAGGGAGAAATACTCTCCCAGGTGTGGACCTCAAACACTGGCTGATCCATCTTATTTTTGATCGATTCCAGCTCCTGCTTGAGACCGGCAAAGACCTTAGGCAAATCATCGATATTCTTGAGCCGGATGGCGATCTCGCTTATTTCCGCCTCCTCCAGACGCAGCAGGGACTTGGCGTCATCAATATGGATCATGCCGTCTCGCCCACCAGGTCCGGAAATACCTTCGAGAATACCGCGCACCACAAAATTCTGGCCATTCACCGAGCCATCCTTATTATTGGCCACCAGGACGATGGCATCGCCAACCTTGACCTGCATACCCTTGGCAATAAGCTCGGGGATGAGAATCTCGCCGGGCTTGATCAGGCCGTCCTTGTCACCTTCCAGAATGCGATCGGTGAGAAGCGGCGCCGTAGCCATCTCCGCCTCCGGGGTAACGGCATTCAACCTTATATTGGTGGTCTCATTGAAGTTACTGAACATGGCACCAAGCTTGATGCGCATGGAGTAGGCCTCCACCGCAGCATTGCCATCAAGCATCTGCCTGACCTTGTCGATCTGCTTGCCGGTAAGATTGCGGTTCAGCGGCAGGCTGTCCACCGAGGCCAGATATCCCTTCTTGTGAACCTGAAGGTGGCCGAGCATGGAATCGGTGATCTGCCCGATCATCAGGGCCTTGAAGGAGCCAGACACGGCGATAAAGAGGAGGACCGACACCACACCCAGGGTGATGAGCATGGAGGTCAGCAGGGTTCGGCGCTTATAGCGCAGGAGATTACGGAAGGCAAGTTTGAATATATTAAGCATGACCACCTCCTGCCGGCATCTCGTTTCGGACCAGTTGGCCATCTTCCAGGGCAAAGGTTATCTCGACATTATCAACAATGCGCGGATCATGGGTGGAAAAGACAAAGGTGGTGGCAAACTCATCCCGCATCCGTTTCATGAGGGCGATGATCTTGTTGGCGGTTACCCGGTCCAGGTTGGCAGTGGGCTCGTCAGCTAGCACCAGTTTGGCATTGGTGACCAGGGCTCGGGCCACAGCAACACGCTGCTTCTGGCCGCCGGAGATCTGGCTTGGGTATTTATGGGCCTGATCGGTCATGCCAACGGCCTCCAGCATCTCCATAACCCTTATCCGGCGCTTGTCCTTGGGCCAGTTCTGGACCATCTGCAGGGGATATTCGACATTTTCAAAGACGGTGAGCACCGGGATCAGATTAAAATCCTGGAAGACAAAACCGATATGCTCGCCGCGAAAACGGGCGGCCTCCTTACGGCTGAGACCACTGATGTGCTGGCCTGCCACCTCCAGGCTACCCCGGCTTGGCGGATCAAGGCAGCCAATCATGTTCAGCAGGGTGGATTTACCGCTACCAGAAGGGCCTATAAAAGAGACAAAGGAGGCAGGCTCAATGGTGAAATCAACACCTCTGATGGCCTCCACCTTGATGTCTCCAGCCACATAGGTTTTTTCTAGAGCTTTCGCGACAACAACGGACATAGGCTTACTCCTTATTATATTTAAACAACATATCTACAACCATCTACCTATTTAACACAATCATTAAATACAAAAAGGGGAATGAGCACAAGTTATTTGCTATCGTCGTTTGCAAATTCGCAGAAGGGTTCAATTCTTTTTTGGTGAATATCAGCAAGCAGATTATCTGGGTTATGAAGAAACTCTTCCGCCAGGTGTTGTGGATCAAAAAACTCTTTATTATAGAAGGGTGAAATCAGGTTGAGCTGCTCCCAGCGCGTCAAATAATACTCTATGAGTTCAGGGAGTTGCCTGTATACGGTTTGCTCTGGAAACGGATCAACAAAGCTTGAATTCTGCAATTTTTGCGAAGAAAGAATCTGGGTCTGATAGAACTGGCTGAGAAACATCAGTTCCCGGGGTAGTCGGGCATCTATGCCAAATTTCACCAACAGTTTCAAGAGGTGCTGTATGCACCTGGCACCAAACCGGGCCACAGGCAGGGGCATATAGATGGCCCGAGGTCTTTTCAAGCCTAGAATCTCGCGAATGGTGAGAATAAGCCTGTCTAAGGCCACAGGTTCCGGGTCAATAAAATGATAGGTGGCGCCACCAAACTCCTGCCTGTTGTCGATAATGTGGCGGACGAAATAGGGAATCTTCCGGGCATTGGTGTAGGAATGGCATATCCCTTTTTTGGTAAAGAGCAGGGGCATGGACTGATCGGCAACGGAAAAGAGCATACGATGAAAACCCTGAATCTTATGGTCATGCCGGCCGTAAACAATACCCAGCCTAACGATGGTGTAATCAAGTCCCTCTGTCTCTTTAAGATGCTGCAGGGTGAGCTCGCTCATCAGCTTTGATTTGGCGTAATTGCCTAGACTTGCCGACAGAGGAAGATGCTCTTCCTCCCTCAGGTTGACGCCGTCTGGCAATACCGCAGCCGAACTGATAAAAATATAGGGGATTTTCAGGGACGCGGCTACTTTGGCAAGATTGATGGAACCGAGATAGTTAATCTCAAAGGAAAGTTTTGGATCACTGTCCAGGGAGGCAATAGCGGAATTAACAATAAAATCGGGACGATAACTCTTAAAATAACTCTCAATATCCTTGGGATCGCGGATACTGAGCTTTTTGCTGTTGGGGGCCAGGATATCGTAGCCCATTTTTTTCTTGAAAAAATAGTCGATGCCACCGCCCACAAGACCTGAGCCGCCGATAACAACCCCAAACCTTTTCCCTGATTCCTCACTGGACCCTTGCACAAGCATACACTCCTTTAATCCTTTGAATTTTATAGCAGAGTACGATTCAGCTCCTTATTCGTCAAGCTCTGTTGTGAACGCAGAATACCTGGCAATCACAAGGGAAAAATTGCTACAGTAAAACCATATTTTCCTGCTCCCAAAATCAAGCAGTCACCGGAAGCGCTCCTTTTTTAATGGAAAGCCCTTTTATTGACCTAAGTCAACGCAACTATGGTCCCATTATGCTAAAAAGTTTTTTTTAACCTTTTCTTCATGAGGAAAAACATGGCCATTCAAAAACCCTATAACATCCTGCCCAGCCCCAAAATGGGTGTTCTCAGCGCCGACTACCTTGAACAGCTTGCTGCTGTGGTCAGAAAATATGACCTGCCCTTTCTAAAAATCACCTCGGCCCAACGCCTTGCCATTGCCGGCCATGATCCTGCCATCCTAGAAGACCTGTGGCGTGATCTGGGCCAGAACTCAGGGCCTCAAAAACCGGTGGGAATCCATTACATCCAGGCCTGTCCGGGCGTAAAGTGGTGCAAATATGGCCGTCAGGATTCCCTGGCCTTAGGTGAAAAACTGGAAAAAGCCTTAGGGAGCATGCCCCTGCCAGCCAAAACCAAGGTAGGTGTCTCTGGATGTCCCATGAACTGTTGTGAATGCTATATCCGTGACGTGGGCATCTTCGGAATGAAAAAGGGCTGGACCCTGGTCTTTGGTGGTAACGGTGGCGGCGTCCCCCGTATTGGCGATATCATTGGCGAAGGTTTGAGCGATACCGAGGTCATTGACCTGGCCGCTCAATGCCTGACGTTCTATGCCGAGCATGCCAGAAAAATGGAGAGAACAGGGCGCTTGATGACCCGAACCCCTCTGGAAAAGCTCAAAGAGTTTCTTGTATAGCGTGTTAGCCCAAACTCTTTTTCACAGCCAAGCAGCGAATTGGCAGCATTCCTTAATATGACCACAGGGAAAACTGTTACATTTTAAAAAATCATATCATCCAGGTTGGTAGCATGGTGATGTTTCCAAAGAGAAAGTTGGTTGTCTGTGATCTCGACGGCACCCTGGTGGACAGTGTACCGGATCTGGCCTTTTGCGTGGATGAGATGTTGGCTCAGGTCGGCCTGCCACCCGTTGGAGAGGACAAGGTCCGGCAATGGGTCGGAAATGGCGTGGGGCGTTTGGTGCGACGGGCCTTGGTCGGACAGATGGAGGGAGAACCAGATGCGGATTTATTTGGCCGCTGTTACCCTGTTTTTCTGGAGCTATATGCCAAAAACGTCAGCAGAAACAGCCGTCTTTTCCCCGGGGTTGAGCAGGGCCTTGACTGGATGGCGTCACAAAACATCCATCTTGCCTGCGTCACTAACAAGGCTGAGCGTTACACCCTTCCCCTCTTAAAAACCCTCGGGTTATACGATCGCTTCGCCATTGTCCTGAGCGGCGATAGTTTGACCGAAAAAAAGCCAAGCGGCCTGCCCCTGCTCCATGCGGCCAACCATTTTGAATTAAGCCCCGAAGATTGCCTGATGCTCGGTGATTCGATAAGTGATGTCAAGGCCGCCAGGGCTGCTGGTTTTCCGGTGGTCTGTCTCAGCTATGGATATAACCATGGCATGGATATTCGCGACGCAAAGCCCGATGCGGTGATCGATAGTCTGGCTGAACTGCCTGCAGTTCTCGGTGGGACGCCGACATAAGAATCAGCATCGATGCCGCCTACGCGTCTCTTGCCTAAAGCTGTACAGGTAAAAGAGGGCGTACCCCATAAAAAAAAGCGGCTTAGAAAAAATTCTAAGCCGCTTGAATAAACCTTAAATGGTCGGGGCGAGAGGATTCGAACCTCCGACCTCCTGCTCCCAAGGCAGGCGCGCTAACCAGGCTGCGCTACGCCCCGACTTCGATGGGAAGTGAGTCATGTATCATTCCCTGCCAGTCCAGTCAAGGAAAATATAGCCACTGGAACGCTTTCAACTCCTCCTTTTTCCATCCTTTTCATGGCTGGGTTTCATAGAAAACATTTTTTTATAAATATCCCTACTGTTTAACCACCATGGCCAGGGTGGCAACCTCCACCGAGGCGGCACCTGCTTTTTTCAAAGTTTTGGCACATTCATTGACCGTGGTGCCGGTGGTAAAAACATCATCAACCAGACATATTTTTTTACCCTGCACCCTTTCTGGTTCTCTTACTAAAAAGGCACCCACAACATTTTTACGGCGCTCATCGCCTTTCAGTCCTGTTTGTGGTCGCGTATGACGACTGCGGACAAGACAATGGCTAATTTTTGCTTTTTGGTCAGGAAAAAACACCTTGGCCAGCAGCAATGACTGATTAAAACCACGGCTTTTCAGCTTGAGAGGATGAAGGGGTACGGGAACAATGATATCAGGGCTGCTCAAATCGGCCAGGGAGGAGTTCTGAGCCAAAACTGCCATGGTACGAAGGCCTGTTTTCTTACCGGAAAACTTCAGGCTGTGGATAAGTTTACCAATCTCATCATTGTAACAAAACACGGCTCGGGCCCGCTCAAAGGCGTATTTCTTCTGCCGACAAAGGGTGCAGAGATGGGAGCCTCCTCCGCTTTTTACATACATCAGGCCACAGACAGGACACATTGGTGGAGTGATAGAGCGTAAATTCAACTGGCAACCCCGGCAGAGATGTACCCTGCCCCCCCAAGAGAGGGATGTGGCACAGCAAAGACAATGGGGTGGAAAGCT
>JAHJKA010000074.1 GCA_018822545.1 Pseudomonadota bacterium | reverse complement strand
CATCCCCACCAGGAGGAAGTATTGCAACATCGTTATCCAGCCGGGCTTGGTGCCCAGCAGCATGAGGCTCATGATGCCAACCGTGAACAGGAATGCAATCCATAGACTAGAAGCTGTCGGGCCGCGTGTGGTGGAGAACCACGGTAAAAGAATCGCCAGCGTGAATCCGGTGCCGAAGGCGTATCCTTCAAGGCGCATCACGGTACCGACGCTCTCGGGTGAGAAGCCGGGAAGCTCTTGACCGCCCAGGACAACGAGGCACGCGCCAACGGCGAGAATGGTGAGAGAGCTCCCCGCAGCAAAACAGCTCCAGCGCCCACGCCACCATGCGGCGGCCAGAATTTTACACGCCATCAGCATATGATCTGATTTCATAAGTTATCTGCAGTGCTGGTCTGAAGGTGTTTGTGTTTGGGTCCGCTTTTACATTTTGACCAATTGTTTAAGCCCTGTCGGTTGGTGTAACAATCAATTTGTCAGCACAACCGGACATTAATGATCAATCTTTTTTTCACCAAAAGTTGCGACAAGACCAGCAATAAAATCTTTTTTCTCCTGCTCTGTCATTTTTGCCTCCGGATGACCTAACACGTAAGTCATTGGGGGCATTTCACCTTCCCGTATTTCTCCGGCTGCCTCATCTGCATGATTCTTCGTCTGCACACCCCAGAGTGAAAGATTCATATGTTCCCGGCCTTCATCCACATCGTGTTGAATCATCCAGGAGACCGGCGCAACCCTGCTGTACCACGGCCACTTTGTCTCATTGCTGTGACAGTTTGCACAAACACGGTAAAACATGGCTCTTGTTGCCGGACTGTTCCACTCCGGTTCTGATACTACCGGAGGATTTTTATGATCTTTTCCGTAGGGGATAAATTGTATTGCTACCAACGACAAAATTACGATACCCAAAATTTTATACTTCATATCCGGCTCCTGTCTTTGAACGTTTAAATTTGATATCCGTTATCTCTGGTCATTTATGAAAAAATCTATTCGTCACATCCTGCTCAACCATGGGAAGTGTTCTCACACATTTCAAATCACCCTTGTAACACTCTATCGAGTTTCTGGTGTTTAGACAAATTATCGTTGGGGTCAAGCTTAAGATTCTGGTCAGGGAGTATCGAAGCTGAAACCGTTAAGTCAATAAATCAAGAACGTCCTCTGAGATATGTCTGCCCGGTTTTCACCCTTGTCAGCCGGGAACTAATCGGGTAGAAAAATGTGGTTTGCTTATTGTTTATATTCCATCGGAGGGTAAAGGTTTATGCGGATCAAGGGGATTATGTTTATCGGATTCGCTATTGTTTTGTTGCTGTTTCTGGAAGTGAGTCCTGCGGGTGCACAGGAGAAAAAGAACGGTAATGGCCGGGAGAAGCTCGCGGTGATGGATCTTGAGGCTACGTACGGCATCTCGGAAGACCTTTCCTACGCACTGTCGGATTTTCTCCGGGGTGAGATTTTCGCCCAGGGCGAATACGAGGTGGTGAGCAAGGCCGATCTCGATGCCCTGGCCCGCCGAAAATCCCTGCAACAGCAGGCAGGGGCAGACTGCACCGATACCGGATGTCTTGCCGAACTGGGCAAGGCTCTCGGCACCAAATACATGGTCTATGGCTCCATCTCCAAGGCCGGTACGCTCTATATCATCAGCCTGAGTCTGCTCGATACCGTGGGTGAAAATGCCGGGGTTCTGAACCGGATCAATGAACGCTGCACCTGCAGTGAAGAGAAACTCTTCGACACCATGCAGCAGGCAGCGGCCAAGATTATGGATAAGGGCGTTTTTGCATCCGGCACCGGTTCAACTGCCGGGGTCAGGATGGGTACGGTGGCTGTGAAAAGTTCTTCCGGAACAGAATTAGGGAATACATACACCGAGACCACCACCGGCATGGAGTTTGTCACGGTTCCGGGCGGCTGTTTCCAGATGGGTAGTAATTCAGGGGACTCCGATGAGCAACCGGTTCATGAGGTCTGTGTCGATGACTTTCAGATAGGCAAATACGAGGTGACCCAGGGCCAATGGCGAGAGGTGATGGAAAACAATCCAGCTAAATTCATGAATGGTGATAATTACCCCATCGAACAGGTGGGATGGGCTGATGTCCAGGACTATATCAGTAAATTGAATCGCAAGAGTGGCCGGAGTTTTCGTCTGCCGACAGAAGCCGAATGGGAGTACGCCTGCCGAAGTGGCGGCAGAGATGAACAATACTGCGGTGGCAACAATGTGGATTCGCTGGCCTGGTATAAGGACAACAGCAGTGGCTCAACCCATCAGGTAGGGACCAAGTCGCCGAATGGCCTGGGGATTTATGATATGAGTGGCAATGTCTGGGAGTGGACTACTGACTGGTATGACAAGCGTTCTTACGGTAAAAGCCCCCGCCAGAATCCCGCAGGCCCTTCGTCGGGCTCGTACCGGGTCTTTCGCGGTGGCGGCTGGCGCTACAATCAGGGGGGCGTTCGTTCGGCGGTTCGCCTCAGGGACTCTCCTGTCTACCGTAGCAGCGGCCTTGGCTTCCGGCTTGTTTCTCCCGGCAAATAGGGCGGCTGGGCCGCAGTGTTTTTCTGGTGTTTGGGGTAAGTTTTGACATTCTGGTGAGGGAGTATCGAAGCTGGAACCGTTAAGCCAATAAATCAAGAACGTCCCCTCAGACTCAGACGGGGGATCTCCGTATGGAAGGTTTCCTTGGTGCGAAACGGGTCTGGAGTGTTAAGTTGAATGGCCTTCCTCTATTTTTTCATGACCAACCACTTCGGCAACCACCTTGCTGAACACGTCGATATTATAAGGCTTGGCAATAATGCCCTGGAAGCCGTATTGGTGATACTTGCTCAGGACTGCGTTGTTGGCGTATCCGCTTGAGACAATGGCCTTTACCTCGGGATCGTATTCGCGCAACTTCTCCAGGGTTTCCAGACCTCCCATGCCACCAGGGATCGTCAGATCAAGAATGACTGCATCATATCTTTGCCCGGCGGCTTTTGCCTTGCGGTAATGTTCGATTGCTTCCTGGCCTTCGCAGGCCACTTCCACTTTGTAGCCCAGGCAGCTTAAGATATCGGCTGCCGCTTCCCTGACCACTTCCTCGTCGTCCATTATCAGGATCCGCCCGCTGCCACATTGAAGTGTCGCCTTTTCCTCAATCTCTATTGCCGGGATCTGGTCATTGGCAGGCAGGTAAATGTGAAAAACTGTGCCGGTATCGGCCGTAGTTTCAACGTCAATATAGCCACTATGCTTTTTGATGATGGAGAAGCAGGTGGCCAAGCCCAAACCGCTTCCCTGTTTTTTGGTGGTGAAAAAGGGAACGAAGATTTTATCGAGAATATCCGGCGGAATGCCCGGACCATGGTCCTGAATCGTGATCCTGATATACTTGCCGGGAGAAAGCGGTAGTGATTTGATTGAGGTCGCTTCAAGGTTTTGGGCAACCACCTCAATGGTGCCGCCATCCGGCATCGCCTGGACGGAGTTGGTGGTGATGTTTTGAAAGACCTGGCTTATCTGGCCGCTATCGATTTCTGCCGACCAAAGATCGTCAGGTATGTCATAGGTGCAGGATATGTTGCTGCCGGTCAGGGCGAAAGAAACCGAGTCCTGAAGGAGGTTGGCAACCGAAGATATTGCCTTGACCGGAGATCCGCCTCTTGAAAAAGTCAGGAGCTGCTGGGAGAGATCTTTGGCGCGATCGACAGCCTTTTCACAGATCTGTAATTTATCCAGAACTTTGGTTTCCTGGCCGATGTATAATTTGGCCAGGGCGATATTCCCCATGATGCCGGCAAGAAGGTTGTTGAAATCATGCGCTATTCCTCCGGCCAGGGTGCCGACCAGTTCGATGTGTTTGGTCCGCTGCAGTTCCGTTTCTATTTTCTGGCGTTCGGTTATGTTCTCAACCACCTCGATAAAACTGGTGGCCTTCCGGTCTTTGCCGATAACCGGAAAGGCCCTGATCCGCAACCGCAATGTTGAATTGTTGTCCTGGAGTGCGTCAATTTCGGTCTCGCAGGCAACCAGCTGCTGCATGGCCTCAATCCCTGGACAGTGCGGACAGATGTGGTCCCGTTTTTCGAATTCCTGGAAACATTTTTTTCTTTCAAAAAATTCCGGCGTTTGCTTTAACAGTTTGGCGTGGGCTCTGTTGACCTTGATAATGGAGTGGTCCTGATCGACCAGGGCAACTCCCAGGTCGATGTTTTCGACCAGGGTGCGATACAGCTCTTCGCTATCTCGCAATGCTTCTTCGATAAGAGTTCGCTCCTCAATTTCCCGGCGCAGTTTGTCATTAATTTCTGCCTGGGTTTGTGCATATCTTTTTTCTTGGTTCAACAACTGGGCGATATTATCGGCCATTTTATTGAAGGAAAGAGATAACTCCCCGATTTCGTTATCTGAATCCTCTGCCGCCTTTTGGCTGAAATCTCCATCACCAAGAGCCTTGGCCACCAGGGAGAGTTTCTGGATCGGTTTGGAGATATTCCGGGAAAGGAAGAAGGAGAGTATTACGGCGACAGCAGTCAGGAATAAAATGGCAAAAATAAGGGCTTCCTGCAGGGTGTGTTCAGTGACCAGGGCAGCTTGATACAGGGCAGAATATTCCAGGATGATGACGCCAAGGTTCTTCTCTGCGTGGATGATCGGTACAGCAACCAGTTTAAAAGTGCCATCCTCGCTCACCTCCTCGAACGATCCTCTGCTCCCGTTCCTGATGCAATCCTCCAGAATAGCGGTTATTTCTGCTTGGTTGTGACTGAAATGTGGGAAGGTGGAGCCGATATTCTGCGGTATGGCATCGGCAAGAATCTTCCTGTTCTGATTGATAACCACGATATCCCGTTCGTGAAGTTTGGCGAAACCATTAATGATTTTCTGTATATCAGCATGTTTTGCCGGATCAGCACCAACTTCGGTGAAAAAACCTTCCACAGTCAAGGTGTGGGCGATTATCTCTGCCTGCGCCTGTGCTTCTGAAACAACGTAGGATTCAATAATATCGATTGATTTTGTCAGGCTGAAATAGCCAAAAATAAGCAGGGGAGTAATCGCCAGAAAAACAAAAATGAGCATCAGCTTCTTGTGGATATTCATCTGGAACCTTTATAAATGTAACTTGTTATCTCTTCTCAATTTTTGGAGTTAAGGAAAGCGAAATAGGGTAGAGAGGGAAAAAATAGGGGGCAGGTCTTTGCTTGACCCTTGCTGATTGTCAATGAGCCAAGCAAAGACTTGCCCTATCCCAAATCATCCCCATAGTACCCGATTGAGTTTCTGGTGTTTAGACAAATTATCGTTTGTTACGGTTTTTTGGTGAAGGCCCGGCATTCTGGTCAGGGATTATAGAAGATGGAATCGTTAAGTTAACAAATCAAGAACGCCCCATCAGACAAGGGGTCCCCCGATTCCAGATTCAGACAGCACGGTTTGATTTTGCTTTGTCCACTCTGACAATGAGGTTCTCAGCTATTTCGTTTTTAGCAAACGGGTCATTTGAAGATTTGTATTCCGGCGAGAATGGAATTTCTTTGCCGAGCCAGGCAGGTGTTACAAGGCGCAAGGTAATTCGAGGCGGTTTCGTGTCTGTTGAGGCGTTGACTTTTATTATATTTGACAGTGCGACTCTTTCTTCTTTTCCTTTGTTTCTGATTAACAGGAAATCTCCACCATCGTAGACTTCGTCGACCAAATCCCAAACTGATTTCTTCATGAGGAAAAAGCCGAAGACGGCCATCGCACAGGGAACAATGAGAAATAACGGGGCTTTGTCAGCGGCTCCGCCTATGAGGGAGATGCCAAAAAAAAAGGCGAGGAAGCCGAACCACAAAAGAGGAAACCCCTTTTTGTAAAAGACGGTATATTTTGACGAAATCTTCTGCATGGTTTTTGGCCTGACCCCACTCACTCTTGCTATGCATGCCATAGCAAAAAATAATATCCTGCCAATCACAAGGTTCCAATAATTAAGTAAGGTGTTCCCCGATTCCCACGATGAATGACATGATAAAAAATGCTCCAGGATAATGGATACGAGGTTTGCGAGCCATGACAACCAGGGTATGGAAAGAATGTCAAAATGTCAGGCCTGACCCCGTCGCTGCGGAATGCTGAATCCACGGATTTCAACTTAAAGACGAATGACCAGAATATTTTGTCAATTAGACATTAGCTCGTTGTCGATCGGCAATACCACCCGGAAGCATGTCCCCTTTCCAAGTTCGCTGTCGCAGTAAATATGGCCAGCGTGCTTCTCGATAATCCCGTAGGCGATAGACAACCCAAGGCCAGTTCCCTTCCCCACCGGCTTGGTGGTGAAAAACGGTTCGAAGATCCGCGAGAGCTTTTCCTTGGGGATGCCGCACCCGGTGTCTTCAATCCGCACTTCGATAAAGCCGCCATGACTGCTGGTGGCGATGCGGATCTCGCCCTTGGTCTCGATGGCCTGCCCGGCGTTGATCAGGAGGTTCATGAAGACCTGGTTCAAGCGGCCGGGATGGCAGTGAATCAGGGGAATATCGCCATACTCCTTCTCAACCGTGCATTTGTATTTGAGTTCGTTCCAGACGATATTCAAGGTGGACTCCAGGCACTGATTGATGTCCGCATCCTTCAACTCCTCCTCGTCCAGGCGGGCAAAGCTCTTCAAATTCAAAACGATCGTTTTGATCCGCTCACCTCCCTCGATGGATTCCTTCAGCAGGTCGAAGATATCATCGCTGACCGTCTTGATTTTCAACGATTTGGCCAAGGCCTTTACTTCTTCGGTTTTCGTCCTGGCTGGCTCCGATTGCCCGGCAAGTTCGGCGAGTGCCGCCTCTTGGGCCTTCTGGTATTCAAATAATCGGTCGGTGTATTTGCCCATGGTATTGAGGTTCGAGAGGATAAATCCCATGGGGTTGTTGATCTCATGGGCAACACCGGCTGCCAGTTGACCGATGGAAGCCAATTTCTCGGATTGAAGCAGCTGATTCTGTGCCTCTTCGAGACGATGGATGAGTACCTGTTGCTCCGCCTTTTCCCGCAACAGTTCCTGCTCAATGATTCGACGCTCCTCCAACTCATGGCGCATTTGTCGATTTCGCTCAGTCAGTTCAATCGACATCTGTTCAAGGGAGCGTTCGATCAGTTGCCGATCGTCATCGGCCTGGGTATAGGCATCGTTAACGGCCTGGAAGAAATGATCAAACTCCGGCGGAATCCCCCCTCCTCCCCCCAACAGTTTGCTTATTTGCCGCTTCAAAAGGGGATGCACCTACTTCTCCGCAAAAATAGTAATGGTCATGGTCTGGTTATGCAGTTTACACTGGGCAGTCGGCTTGTAAGGTGAAAATTCGCCGTAGGAATAAAACCCGGTCATGGGCACTGCCCCCAGAACATCATGCACCCCTTCCACCTCCTCTTCAATTCGCTGTTTCAATACCAGTTTACGGCCTACACAGCTAATCAATACCGCCAGTTGCGCCGTACTGTCGACAAGGGTCGATTTCGCTGATTCTGCGGCGCTACAGGCGCCATCGATCAAACGTTCGAAGTTGGCTTTCATCAATCTGGTATAGCCACCTTCAGGCATATCACCTGCAAATGTCATTGTGCCTGCCTCCTCGTCCACCGCCAGAAGGGTGCGTACCAATCCTTCCACTCCCTTTTCATTGTGTAAAGACAAGGGAAACAACAGACCGGAAGAAGGCAAACCGTCGGCTCTCTCACCGAGGTAGCGCTTGTATAGCCCCAGCGCCGGCTCTCCGTCCAGCTCATAAAGCACATTCCCTTCCGAACGAGTAATCAGGCGATCAGGGCCAAAAGGCTCCCAGCCGCCGAGTGATCCGTAACCGACACGTATACGATCGCCGTAAAAGCCGACAGCAACAACCTGCCGCTCGCAGGGTTCGCTGTTGCCGACCACCAGGGTGCGTTCAAAACGCGCCCCGTCACCCGACATACCACCGGTAATCCCCACCGATTCGGGGAGCGTATCTTGTATCCCTTCAATGAGAGCCGTGCCGTTCACATGCAGACCGTCCGAGAGAACGAAAACATGTTGCAGATCGTCGCCCGCGAGCTTCGTGGCAAGGGCAGCCCCGGCGCTACGACTCTGCTCCGGTCCGGAGATTGTTTCACTAGCGATATGTAACCGCGTCTGTTCGAAGGTGACAGCCGAAACCACTACACTGTTGTCGAACACCTCTGTGCCCATGATCTCGCCTGACGTGGAACAGCCAACGATGTAGGCTTCCGGGTAGTGAGTCCTCAAATCCTGTAAAGGAAAACGCTCTAATGCTTCAGTCCCACCAAATATCAGGATCAATTGCGCAGAGCCTTTATCCAGTTCCGCAACAGGTTTTAACCATCCTTTGTTTATGCTCCAGTGTGCTTGCATTACCTTCATAATACAGGCCTCCTCGCAAATATTGTCAACAGCAACAGGAGACAACAATTAATCTCTTTTAAAATGGACTTTTACGAGTCCATCCATAAATCCCTAGCCTCTATCAAACGACTTCCTTAATAAAGGTATAGGCCGGCACGTTGCTGGATGTCAAATTTTTAAAAATTGATCTAGTACCCAATTCTGTTTGGTGGGTTTTGTTTTTTATTTACACAGAATATTGTTAATAAGTGGAAAGTTTCCATGCTATTGCATTGTATGTCACCTGATTTTCCAATTATTACGATATTGTGGAGAAAATCTGGGAAATATTTTCCACTATTGTTTTCCCGGTTAGTTAGCCAATGTGTTAGGCAGGATTATAGCAAAAAGATGGATGGTGCAAGGGGAAATTTTGAGCGCATTTGGGGCTTAAACTTATGGAGCAGGTTGTGGGCGCTTGCTGATTTTATGATGCAGGCAAAGAAACTTGTAATCGCTGTTTTGATTTTGATACCATGATTTGAGAAATGGATAACTGACTGGTTGTGGAACCGGTTTTTTGGAATTGGGAATATTTATTTTGGTGATAACTATATGGCATCATTAGAGAAATTTCGTGAGATGGACATGGTGGAGCAGATTGGGGTGCTTGAGGATATCAAGGGTCTGGATCAGGTGGAGCTTCTTCCGGAGTTGATTAAAATCTATTCCGCTGAGGAATGTGACGATGCCGTTGATGAGATGCTGTATTTCACGATCTTCGAGCTACTGGATCACCGGGCGGAGGAGATCCTGGCCGGGATTGATAACGGGAACCGGCGCATCCGTCAGTTGTGTATCCGGAAGGCCGCCGATGTGACCCCGAAAGAGGTGAAGAAACGTCTGGTGAAGGAGCTTGATGAAGGGGAAGATCAGGAGATGGTCAGCGAGATCATCCGGGCCTTGAGTTATTATAAGGATCCCGGTCTTGCCCCGGTTTTTAAACGCTACCTTGACCATGAAGATCCGACGGTGGTTTCCTGGGCCGAGGATGGGCTGGATTTTATTAGGGAAAGTTTAAAGTGAGGCGTGAGGAGTTAGGAGATAGGAGGCAGAAGGCAGGAAACAGGAGCCAAGAGCCAGGAGATAGAAGTTAGAAGACTGTGGCCAGAGAGCAGGAGCCAGCGGTAAAAATGGGGCCGGGAACTTGAGATTGATTCGAGTTTCCGGCTTTATTTTTGGGTTATCAGCCATTCTTCATTGTTGCATTTTTCATATTCAAACCTCGTCATTCCGGGCTTGACCCGGAATCCACTATATTCATAAAGTTTCTGGATTCCGGGTCGAGCCCGGAATGACAGACAAGGTGGCTGAAAGTCAGCGGGAATCAGAATTTCATTCGGCGATTTCCAGTACGATATCGAATACCGCCTTGTTTTCTCCCTCTTTGGGGTAGTGCTGGGTGATGAGTTCCTGGTGGCCGTTGGCGGTGATCTTCAGATGGAGGTGCGGGAGTCTGCCCACATAGTCGGTGGGGCGGTTGGATTCGAAGTGGTATTTGCCCTTGCGATCAGTAATTACGGTGGCCCGGTGGGCGTCGTCGTATTCTCCTTTTGGATTGACCAGCCAGATCTCGATTTTGCTTTTCGGTAGCGGCTTGCAGCCATCCTCCGACAGGACCTGGCCGCTTAAGACGTAGCCTTTTCCCACCTTGTTTCTTTCCGGGGCATTGGGTCGGTAGAAAGGGCCGATCTCATCGTAGGGTGTCGGCAGACATTGCCGGTTTTCCTGCGGAACGGGGTTTGAGTCGCAGGCGGTGAAGAGGGTTGAGAGTAACAGGAGCAGCGGGATGATTTTAACTGTTTTCATTTTTTGATTACCATCAAGTTTAGCCACTTTTAGGCGAAGCCTAGTCAGTCATCGGAGTCTGCACTATCTCAAACTGATCATGCAGAAATTAATCTGACGCTAATTCTGTGAGATCGAAGTCTGCGCTATCTGCTTCACTTCGTTCGCAATGACAACTTTTCTCTCCTTTTTCCGGTTACAAAAAGCCAGAGGGTCCAGATCGATCCGGGCAACAGGAAGAGCAGGGCCAGTCGCAGGGCGACGGTTCTTGGCGACAGGCCGCTGTCGAGGGCGGCGCCGGTGAACCAGGTGGAAAGACTTAGGATCAGGGTGAGCAGGGCCATTTCGGTGGCGAAAACCCTGCCCCGGAACTGGTCCGGCACGATCCGTTGGAGGAGGTTGGTGGAAAAGACCCACTGGACCGAGCCGCCCAGATGACCGAGAAAAACAAAGGGTACCGCGGCAAGGAGAGTCGGCGCCTGGCTGAACAGGATATAGGCCAGACAAGCGACGAAGAATGAAAATCCGATGGCGCGGTACATCGCCGGTTTGCTTTCGCCCAGGAAACGCCAGGCGAGGATCGGCCCCAGAGCGGCACCTATCCCCCTGAACGAGTAGAGGATCCCGCTGCCGCTGCCCTCACCGAAACCGGTGAAGACATTTTCCCCGAAATATGTGAGCAGTACCAGGATGCCGCCGGAAAT
>JAHJKA010000073.1 GCA_018822545.1 Pseudomonadota bacterium | reverse complement strand
CCATCAGAAGACGCTGGCAGCAGCGCGATATCACCAAGGCCAAGAGGCTGACCTGGCTGACGGCCAAGGGTGAGGTGATCAGTGGCGTCTCGCAGGGCATTGACGAGCATGGTCTTCTCTTTATCAGGGATGATAGCGGCACCATCCATGAGGTGCTTTCCGGCGATGTGCAACTGCAGATCAGGTAGGAAGGTGAAAACCCCTGTTCGGTGACAAGCGCTCCGGCCTTAATCCAAGGTGCGCCGGTAACGGGTAAGGCCGATGGAGAGGGCGACGAGCAGAAAGACGCCGATGGGCCAGAGATTGGGCAGAATCTGCGCAAAACTGTTGCCTTTCAGAATAATGCCCCGAACAATGCGCAGATAATGGGTCAGGGGTAACATCCCGCCCACGTGCTGGGCCCAGGGCGGCATGCCGCGAAAAGGAAACATAAAGCCGGAAAGGAGGATGGAGGGCAGAAAGAAGAAAAAAGCCATCTGCACGGCCTGCAACTGGTTGCGGGCCAAGGTCGAAAAGGTCAGCCCGACGCCAAGATTGGCTGCAATAAACGGCAGCGACACCAGCAGCAGCAATCCCAGATTGCCTAGCATGGGGACATGAAAGATATAGCGGCCGGCAAGGAGAATGACCCCCATCTGCACATAGCCGACAATAATATAAGGCACGATTTTGCCGAACATCACCTCCATGGGCTTCACCGGGGTGGACAGCAGGTTTTCCATGGTGCCGCGTTCCCGTTTGCGGGTGATCGCCAGGGCAGTGATGATGACCAGGGTCATGGTCAAAACGACGCCCATCAGGCCGGGCACAATATTATACTGGGTGATCGCCGCAGGGTTAAAACGGGCATGGACCATAATCTCCACGGGTGGGCTGCTCCGGCGTAAATGGCGCAAGGGACCTTCCAGGTCACGGGCCAGCGCCGTTTCAGCCAGGAGCCGGAAGGCTGAAAGGGCATTACTGGTTGCCGAGGGATCGGTGGCGTCAGCGGTGAGGAGCAGGGCCGGTCGTTCGCCGCGCACCAGACCACGGGAAAATCCTTCCGGAATACTGATCACGAACTGGACCTCCCCTTCGTTTAGGAGTAGGTCGGCTTCCGCCTCGCTGGCCACGGTCTTGACAATCTCGAAATAACCGCTGTTTTGCATGGCGGTCACAATGGACCGGGAAAAAACAGAGTGGTCGGCGGCCAGGATGACGGTGGGCAGGTGTTTGGGGTCAGAATTGATGGCAAAGCCGAAGACCACCATCTGCAGGATGGGGATGCCGATCATCATGGCAAAGGTCATCCGGTCCCGCCGCATCTGGACAAACTCCTTGCTGATGATGGCCCGGAAGCGCCGCCACGAGAAAATTCCACTACCTCTCATCTCATGCCACCTCACGGTCCTGCATGAGGCTGATAAAGACCTCTTCGAGGTTGGCCGCGGTTTTCTGCCAGCGGTATTCCCCGTCCATAAAGGGCTGCAGCCCATGTTCCAGCATGTCCGCATCGTGACCGCTGACATGCAGGGTGTTGCCGAAAGGGACCACCTGCTCCACCCCCTCGACGTCTTTGAGTTGTGTAATCAAAAGGTGGACATTGCTGCCGAACACCGACCAGCTTGTCAAACCCGAGGCTGCGACAACCTCATCGGCCGTCCCTGTCACTAGCAGTTTGCCATAGGAGAGATAGGCCAGACGATGACAGCGCTCGGCTTCATCCATGTAGTGGGTGCTGATCAACGAGGTGACGCCTTGTTCCGACAGGCGGTAGATGTCGTCCCAGAAATCGCGGCGGGCCTTGGGATCCACCCCGGCGGTGGGCTCATCAAGAAGCAGAAGGCGGGGTTGATGGAGCAGGCAGGCAGTCAGCGCCAACCGCTGTTTCCAGCCCCCGGACAAGGTGCCGGCGAGCTGGTTGGCAAAGCGGCCAAGACCCATGCGCTCGATGTTTTCATCCACCAGGGCGTGCTGTTTAGGCAAATCGTAAATCCGGGCCATGAAGTTGAGGTTTTCACGGACGCTGAGATCCTCATAGAGGCTGAACCGCTGGGACATATAGCCCACCAGGGGTTTGATTGCATCCGCTTGCTTCTGGATATCAAAGCCCAGGCAGACGCCGCTGCCCGCATCAGGGCGCAGCAGGCCGCAGAGCATACGGATAAAGGTGGTCTTGCCGCTGCCGTTCGGGCCTAAAAAACCATAGATTTCACCGGGCCTGACCCGCAGTGAAAGTTTGTTAACCACGGTCTTGCCGGCAAAGGATTTGCTGAGCTCCTGGACGTCGATGACGGGAGTCGCCTCAGCCATGGGAGTCCTCCAGCGTGACATCCACCGGCTGGCCGGGATGCAGATCAACAGCTTGGTTCGGGGCAATGCGTGCTTCAACCAGGAACACCAGCTTGGTGCGGGTCTCCCGGCTGTAAATAAGGGGCGGGGTGTATTCTGCCTGGGGTGAAATATAGGAGATGGATCCTTGGTAGTTTTTGGTCGCCCCATCAAAGGTAATCGATACCAGCCTGCCAGGCGCCAAAGAGCCGACCACTGTTTCGGATACAAAAAAACGGACCTTGATATTGCCCGGCGGCAGAATGCTCACCACCGGATAGCCGGCCGGCACGAATTCCCCTGCCACATAAAAGGTATCAAAGACATAACCGGCTGCCGGCGCCCTTTGTGTTTTCTGCTCTACGCGCCACCGGGCCTGGGCCAAGCGCTCCCCGGCAGCCTTGACGTCGGCGGAGGCTGCTCGAATTTCATCGGGACGGGCGCCAAGGCCCGCTGTTTTCAGCTCAGCGGTCAACTGGGCCACCAGCGCTGTACTGCTCGCCAGCTCCTTTCTGGCCCGTTCAAGCTCTTCGCGGGAAATGGCCTTCTGCTGGAATATCTCTTCCCGACGGTCACGTTCCTGACGGGCCAGATTGGCAGCGGCTTCAGCCTGGGTCACTCGTGCCTTGAGTGCCGTTATCTCGCTGGGGCGCAAACCTTTGCTGAGATCAGCAAGCCTGTTTTCAGCCCGTTGCAAGGCCTGCTCTGCCTCAGATACAGCCGAGGCCTCATTTTGATGTTCCAAAGTGAACAGGGTTGCGCTGGCAGCAACGGTCATGCCGCGGCTGACCGCCAGGGTCTGGAGCTGCCCGGCCAGGGGCGAGGAAATCAATTGATACTCACCTTCGACGTAGCCCTGGAAAGAGGACGGCCTCTCATTGGCACAGCCAGATGTCATAACCAGAACACAAAACAGCAGTGCGGATATGGGAAATTGGGTCAAGGGGCTCTTCATAACACCTACTGTTTTGCGTTGCGTATTTCTCGGGAAGCGATGCTTCCATTTGCAATCTTGCCTTTGGGCAAGGAGCGGCCTGAGCTTTATGGGTTCGTAACCCTATGGGGGGATCAACCTGCCCACACAAGTTTTACTTCTAGAGCCAGGAAGGCCTCAATCACCGCCCGGACAAAGTGGCACCATGGTTTTCGAGTCATGACCAAAGGCTACGCCCGCCCAAGACCTGTTGTCAACCGCTGAAATAAAGAGTGGTCAAGGGGAGCGCGATGGTCTCTCACTCCGGGGAGGCCGTATCCGAAGGGTGTTCGTTCGAGGTCTTTGCCGACCAACGTTCTTGCAAGGCCGGCAGATTCTTACTGTGGGTGAGAATCACGATCTCATCACCTATGCGGAAGATTGTTTCCTCGTCGGCATGAAAAAACGTGCCCTCACGATAATAGCAGATGACTTTGGCCTCACTCGGCAATTTCAAATCCCTGGCCGCCACTGCATCTTCTTCCTTGGCCATCACCGTGAAAAAACGAGCCTCGTCCTGGATGACCGTGGATAATTCAACGTTTTCACCGCCAGCCACCATGTCCCCCAGATAACGGCTGATAGTACGGGAGGGGATGATCGTGTCATGCAGACCCAGCTCATGGCAGATGCCTTCGAACTGGGGATCGCCGATGCTGGTCACAACGCGAGTAAAGCCCAGGGATCTCCCGACGAGACTGGCGATAACATTCGCCTGATCGCTGTTGGTCAGGCAAAACAGAAAATCAGTTTGGGCGGGATTGACTTCGCGCAGAATCTTCGGTTGACTGCCATCGCCCTGCAGGAAGCTGCAATCCATCTCCTTGGACAATTCATCGATCTTGGCCTTGTCGGTCTCAATAATGACAACTTCGTGACCCTTTTTGATGAGAGTTTTAGCCGTTTCGACGCTCATTTTTCCGGCACCAACAAAAACAGTTCTCATAATTCCTCCATTCTCCTGCCAAACCATGTGCCGGGATAGAGCATTACCAGCCAGGCGATAATTTCAAGTCTGCCCATCATCATATCAACGCATAAAACACCCTTGAGAAACGTCGGCAACGTTGTCGTCGTCAGCCCGGCGGAAAGCCCCACCGTTCCCGTTGCGGAAACCACTTCAAACAAGGCGTCCAGGGGGTTGTATCCCATGGCCACAAAAGGCAGCCAGGACAGCACGACCACCATGATAAAGAGCAGGATGAGCAACATGGCGGCGTGAATCTCGCCGTCCTGGAGTCGGCGGCCTGCCAGTCGCGGCTCAACAACGGCGTGTTTCGGCAAACAGCTACGCAGCACGATCAACCGCATAACGCTGATCGCGATCAGCAATCGCAGCAACTTGAAGCCGCCTGCCGTCGAACCGGCACCGCCACCCACCAGCATCGCAAAGATCAGGACCAGCTTCGAACCGGCATCGAGCTCAGCGCACGACATCGACGAAAACCCCGCTGTTGTCTGTGCCGAAAAGGCGAGCACGGGCGCGTGCTGCAGTACCTGCGGCCAGGCCATCCCTCCACTCCAACGCATGGTGGCGCCCACTGCCAAAGTAACCGCCAAGGCCGCGAAGACCACGGCCAGCAGTTGCAGAAATTCCACCGCACCGCGCCGGTTCTCCCGTAACATCCGGGGATAGAAGGTCAGCGGAATGGCCGCGGCGAGGCAGAACAGGGTAACCCAAACCTGGGCTGGCCAGCCTAAGGCCGCCAGGCTGCTGTCATTGGGGGCAAAGCCACCGGTGGATACCGCCGCAAAGATATACTCCACGGCGTCGATAAATCTCATTCCCACTAAACAGGCGCCGGCGATACCCACAACGGTCAAAAGGCCATAAACTTTGAGAATTTGCCGGGCGTGGGCCCGGGTGCCACCGACCAAATCGTCGGATTCGGCCTCGGTGGCAGTCAGGCCCTTGGCCACCAGACCAGGCTGCATTACAAGGGCCAGGGAGAAGACGACGATGCCCAGGCCACCGTACCATTGCATCCAGGCGCGGGCAAAAAGAAAGGTGGCCGGGGCGCCGTCAAGAGTCTCCTTGGTACTCAATCCCGTGGTTGTCACCCCGGAAATAGCCTCGAAAAAGGCATCGATAAAAACCAACCCTGAGCCCATCATCGGATAGGACATCACGAGTGACGCAAAGAGGAACATCAGGGCGATCAAAACCATAGCCTCATTGGTCTGCAGCGAAGAAGGCGCCCGGAGTCGGGCCATACCGACCCCTAACGCGGAAAGTCCACCGATGACAATGGCATAGCGCAGGCTGATGTCCGTGTCGCCAAAGAGTACCGATATCAGCAACGGCACCAAGGTCAGGGCGGCGAGCACAAGAGTGAGTTGGCCGAAATACTTGCCGATTATCCGAAAGCGGACAGCGTACCTGAGTTCCGTTGCCTGTTTGTTAACAAACAAATTCCGTCTCCTTTAGGTCCACGAGCATCATCTCTTACTTGCTGTTCATCGATTCGTAACCGGAGATGACATCAAACAATTCTTCATCAATACCACTCTGGCGCAGGCGATGGAAGTTGCGGCCCAGATCCTCCAGAAGTTCGCCAATGTTTTTCTCGGCCCGTTGCATGGCAGCCAGCCGGCTGGCGTTTTCTCCGGCCAGCGATTCGGCACAGGCTTTAAACAGCGAAACGAAAAGATATTCCCGGATGAGCGCCTGCAGCGTTTGTTTGCCGTCCACCAGGACCTCTGCCAGGTTCCCCGTGGGCCAGCTTATGGCGCTCAAATCCCGGCGCCATTGCTCATCAAGGGACAGCAAGCGTTGACTGGCCGGTTCATAAAGGGACCCGGGCTCAGGGCGGTTGTGAAAGAGATAAACCTGGCCGACTTCATCCTGGCGACGATGCGTATCAAACTCGCTGAGAATCTGACCGACAAGGGGGGTGATGGCGGTGACGGAATTCGGCACTGCGAACCCACCCGCCGGCGGCAGGCCGGCATCCTTGAGGCGCGAGTGCAGGCGCTCGCCAACCGCCCAGATCTTTTTCTCCCCGGGGAGCGCACCCAGGGCTGCGACGGTGAAATCCACCAGCGCTTCATTAAATTTGCCCACCAGGCCTTGGTCCGAGCCAAAAACAACAACGCCAATCGCACGGCCGTCCTTTGATTCAGGCCGCTCCCCGGCGGCGGCCGGTTTGTCTTGCCGGAAGAAGGCGACCAGGCCCAGTGCCACGGTACGATCATAATCAATCAGGGCCCGCACCGCGTTTTCGTACTGGCCGATGTTCGAGGCGGCAAGGGCTTTCATGGTCCGCACTACGGATTGGAGTTTTTCGGCCCCGCTTATTTTGCGCCGGAAAGAACCGAGGGTCTCACTCATGGTTCGGCCTGAAAGGGGACCAGGGCCTTGCCGGCGACGTCCAGAACCACCTGGCGGTCCCCATCCGTCAGCTTGGTGGCCGAGAAAAACCGGCGGCGGACCTCCTCGGGAATTTTTGCAGCAGCCTGGCGCAGGGTATCTTCGGCGGCCGGCATCGTATCGAGGGGCACGGTGTCCAGAAGCCCGGCGAGCAGAGCCAGGAGCACCATGATTTGTTCAGAGACGGAGACCGGGGCGAATTCCGGCTGTTTTAGGCAGGCGCGGATACGCTGACCATGGGTGATAACCTGACGAGTATGTTCGTCCAGGCGGGCGCCGAACCGGGCAAAGGTTTCCAGCTCTTCAAACTGGGCGTAGGCAAGCTTGAGGTAGCCGGCCACGGCCCGATATGCTGCCAGTTGGGCCTTACCGCCGACCCGCGACACTGATTTGCCGACATCGACGGCGGGCAGGACCCCCAGTTCAAACAGGGTTGGTGACAGGTAGATCTGGCCGTCGGTGATGGAAATGAGATTGGTGGGAATATAGGCGGAGATGTTCTGCGCCTCGGTCTCGATGATGGGCAGGGCGGTGAGTGAGCCGCCGCCGAGCTCAGCGCGCAAATGGGTGGCGCGCTCCAGGAGCCGCGAATGGATGTAGAAAATATCACCAGGAAAGGCCTCGCGGCCGGGGGGGCGGCGCAGCAGCAGGGAGAGCTCGCGGTAGGAGCGGGCATGGTGGGTGAGATCGTCATAGACAATGAGCACGTCGCGCCCTTGCTCCATAAAATGCTCGGCAATGCTGGTGGCCACATAGGGTGCGATATAGGTGAGGCCCGGCGGGTCGTTGCCCTCGGTGACCACGACGATGGTATACTCCATGGCGCCTTTTTCACGGAGATCGGCGACCACCTTGGCCACGGATGAGGCCCGTTGGCCGATGGCGCAATAGACGCAGACCATGTCTTGGCCGCGCTGGTTTAAGATGGTGTCGATGGCGATGGCGGTTTTGCCGGTTTGCCGATCTCCGAGAATCAACTCGCGCTGGCCACGGCCGATGGGAATCAGGGCATCAATGACCTTGATGCCGGTCTGCAGCGGCATGCTGACCGGAGCACGGTCCATAATGGCCGTGGCCTCCCGTTCGATGGGCAGACGTCGGCTGGAGACCACTGGCCCGTTATCGTCCAGGGGCCGGCCAAGGGGGTCGATGACGCGTCCCAGCAGGCCATCGCCCACGGCCACGTCCATGACCCGACCGGTACGCTCCACTTCATCTCCGGTATGCAGGAGGCGGTATTCCCCGAGCAGCACGACGCCGACATCCTCCTCGTCGATATTAAAGGCAATACCAAACACCTCGCCGGGAAACTTCACCAGCTCCTCAAAGCCCACGCCGGGAAGGCCACTAACCCGGGCGATACCGGTGGCGACACTGGTGATGGATCCCACCTCACGGGGCGCCAGGGACGGCGTGAATGCGTCCCGCACCCTGCCTATTTCGGCAAAGGTGGCGTCGAAAACGTTATGGAGGGTCTCCGCTTTGGTGGTCATCGGCCTCATGGTACGGGCTGGGGTTCTTCGGGGGAAAGTGCTTCTGCTGCTGCAGGGCTGTTCTTGTCCTTCAGAAGTTCGGCGACGCCCTGCTCCAACGAGTTCAGATACTCGGCGATGCTCCACGCCACCTTTTTGCCATTGGCAGCAAGTTCAATGCCGCTGATCAGCCCAGGTGCAGTCTCGAACCTGACCTGCATCTCCAGGCCAAGGGTTTCCTTGATCGCCTCTTCGGTTGCGGTGGCCAGAGCCGGTGACAGGCCGAAGGTGGTGCGAACAATCAAGGGATCCGGCGACGCCTTGAGCGCTGAGACAAGCGCTTCCTTTTCCTTGCCCTTTAAGGCCCGCAGACGGCGCATAAAGACATCGACCATGCGCTCTTCCAAACTCGTGTCGGCAAGATCGTTCAAGGCCTTGCGGGCGATGGCAAAGACTTCTTGGCTGGTGCGGCGGCTGAGGGCTTGATGCAGGGAGCGTTGTTCGTCGCGTAAGGATTCCTGTTGTTTGGCCCGCAAGGTAACGGCGGCCTGCCGTGCTTCATCAAGGAGCCGTTGGCGTTCGGCCTCGGCCTCGGCGGTGGCTTTGTTTAAAAGGGCGGCGCGCTGATGGGCAAACTCCTCGTTCTTGTGCTGGAACTCGTCGCGCTCTTTTTGGGCGTCGGCCTTCTTGGTGTCGGCATCTGCTAACTCCGTGGCAATGCGTTTCTCCCGGGCGTCCAGGGCATGGAGAATGGGTTTATAGAGGAAGCGTTTCAGCAACCATACCAGGATGAGAAAGTTAAGGGCCTGGGCCGTGATGGTGAACCAATCGATTAACATGGGCTACTGTCCTGTTGCTTGGGCGATGACGTGGTTCCAGAACGGGTTGGCGAAGATGAGAATCATGGAGACCACGAAACAGTAAATCGCGGTGGACTCAATCATCGCCAGACCCACGAAGAGCGTCCTGGTGATGGTGGGCGCAGCGTCGGGCTGTTGCGCCAGGGACGTCAAGGCCGTGGAGACTGCCTTGCCCTCGCCCAACGCCGGCCCGATACAGCCTAAACAGGTGGTGATGCCGGCGGTGAAAATTGATACCACCGCAATGATAGTCATGGGATCCATATTATCTCCTTTTGCTGTCGTCGTTCATGGTTTCATGGTTGGTAATGCCTTCAGGCTTCTCCTTGCGGACGTGGGCGGCGGCGGCGATGTAAACCGTTGCCAGAATACTGAAGATGTAGGCCTGCACCATGCCGGTGAGCAGGCCGAGGGCCGTCATGACGAGGGGAAAGAGAAAAGGGGTGATACTCAGCAGTATGGCGATAATCATCCCCCCGCTCATCATATTGCCAAACAGCCGCACGGCCAGGGCCAGGGTGCGGGAGATCTCGCTGATAATGTTAAACGGCAGCATGAAGATCGTCGGCTCCATATAGGACTTGAAGTAGCCGCCCAGGCCCTGTTCCTCGATGCCGAAGAGAGGCACGGCCACAAAGACGCACAGGGCGAGAGCTGCCGTGGTGGACAGCGAGCCGGTGGGTGGCTCGTAGCCGGGGATGACGGTGCACAGGCTTGCCGAGGCAACAAAGAGAAAGAGGGTGCCCAGAAAGGGGAGAAATTTGCGGGGATGCTTCAGGCCCACCTCTTCAATCTGTTTTTCAATACCGGTGACGACGACCTCTAAAAGGTTCTGCCAGCGGGAACGTTCCAGACCCGTGGCAAGGTTGCGGGTAATGAGTTTTGCCCCCCCGGCCAGCACGAACATCAGCGCCCAGGTGAAGACAATGGTGGCGTTGAGTTTTATAAACCCCTGTTGCCAGAAGATGATCTCATCGGGACTAAGCCTCATGGCGGGCCTCCCCTGGCAAGAGGGCTGGTTTCTCCTGGGGGCGGGTGAGGCGCGTTACCAGAAGGCGGGCCAGGGCAAAACCCACGATACAGAGCAGCAGGCGTTGCCAATGGCCGTCTGCAACAAAATAGAAACCAGCCAGGGTAAGGCCCATCCGCAGCACCATGCTGCCGAGAAACCACAGCACCGGCCGGGGTGAGGTGACAGCCTTGCGCACCGTCCACCACAGGCCGCCAAAGAACAGCGCCCCCAGGAAAATCCCCGCAAGCCCGGCCAGCGCCAAGGTTAAAGTTTCATTCATGGTCATTCTCCCCTTCCTCCCGTATTGCCTGCTCTTCCTTGACCAGCCACCGCCAGGCATTAAAGCAGCCGAGGCAGAGACCGGCCACCAACAGCGCCAGGGTCCAGGAGTGGCTGCCAGGGTAATGTTTGTCCAACCAGATACCGAGCCCTGCGCCGAGCAAGGTGGGAATCGCCACGGACCAGCCGACCAGCCCCATCATGCCCAGGCCGAACCAGACGGTATGGTTAACCTGACCCTGCACCTTGAGCTTGCGCGCCGCCTGTGCCCCGACCCGGCGACTGAAGGGAGACAGACCTTTGTCGCTCTCTTTTTTTGGATCTTCAGCCATGATGAAACTCGATAAGACGGCGGATGAAGCCGCTTTCCATTTTTGCCAGCACCGAGCGCACACTCTGCTCCCGTTCGTCGAGGTTCAGGAATTCCTGTTCCACAGCTTCCCGTAATTGGCCAAGTTCGGTGCCGCCGATGGCGTTGCGCACGGAGATGAGCACGTCCAGACCGGTTTTCACCAGAACCCCCTCGTCGACGGCAAGATATACCTCGCCGTCCGTTTCGGTTTCGTAGGTCAGGATGCCGGGCGAAAGCGGCGCCACACAATCGAGGCGGTGTGGGAGGAAGCCGAAAGCCCCCTGGGGTGTCTCGGCTACCAGGCGTGTGACGTCTTCTTTCTCCACAAAGACCCGAAACGGCAAAAGCACCTTAAGATTGATGAACGGTGGCCTCATGGCTGCCCTCCCGGCTGTTGATCAGGGCCGGCCGGAGCCGATGGCTTGTCAGTTTTTGCCTCATCAATGGAGCCGATCATATAGAGAGCGCTCTCTGGGATGTCCTTGAATTCATCACGCAGAATGCGTTCGCAGCCGTCCAGGGCATCTTTCAGGGGAACGAGTTTGCCTTTAAGGCTGGTAAATTGTTCCGTGGAGAAAAACGGTTGGGTGAGAAAACGCTCCAGTCGCCGGGCGCGGTACACCACGTTACGGTCATCAGGCGCCAGTTGCTCCAGGCCGAGCATGGCGATGATATCTTTGAGTTCCGCGTATTGCGCGAAGGTCTGTCTGATTTCCCGGGCGATGCGATAATGGCGCTCGCCGACAATGCCCGGCATGGCCATTTTTGAATTGGATTTAAGTGGGTCAATGGCAGGGTAGAGCCCTTCGCTGGCGAGTTTTCGGGAAAGAACGATGGAGGCGGAAAGATGCGAGAAGGTGTGCACCGCCGCCGGATCGGTGAAATCGTCGGCCGGCACATAGACCGCCTGAATGGAGGTGATGGCGCCGGTGTCGGTGTTGGCGATGCGCTCTTCCAGGCTCGACAACTCCGTGCCCATGGTGGGCTGGTAGCCGAGGCGCGACGGCATCTGGCCCATGAGGCCGGACACCTCGGAGCCGGCCTGGATAAAACGAAAAATATTGTCGATGAGCAGCAGGACATCGCGGTGCTCGTCGTCACGAAAATATTCAGCCATGGTGAGAGCGGCGTGGCCGACCCGGAAGCGGCTGCCCGGCGGTTCGTTCATCTGGCTGAACATCATGACCATGTTCGGCAGGACTCCGGCTTCCTTCATGTCGCGATAGAGCTCTTCGCCCTCGCGACATCGTTCGCCGATACCGCAAAAGATACTGACCCCCTGATGATGGGAGACCATATTGTGAATCATCTCGGTGAGCAGCACCGTTTTCCCCACCCCGGCGCCGCCGAAGAGCCCGGCCTTGCCACCGCGTTCAAGGGGTGCCAACACATCGATGACCTTGATGCCAGTTTCAAAGATCTCCGCCTTGGTGGAGCGACGTGCCAGGGGCGGCGGCAGGCGATGAACACCACGCCATTCTACCCCGGTAACGGCCTCGCGGCGATCAATGACATTGCCGAAAACGTCGAACATGCGCGACAGGATTTCCTTGCCCACCGGGGTTTTCAAGGGGCCGCCGGTATCCTTGACGGCCATGCCGCGCGCCAGGCCCTGGGTGGGGGTTAAGGCAATGCCGCGCACCCGATGGCCGTCGAGCTGGGCCAGGACCTCAATGGCGATTTGTTCCTCTGATCCGGCGCGCAGTAACGAGTAGATGGGCGGCAGAAAATGCTCAAAGCGCACGTCCACCACACTGCCCCGCACAGAGACAACCACGCCGCGATTCTTGACGCAGATCCTGTCTTTCAATATTGCTTTCATGCCGTTAGCATTCTGTGCTTTGCCATGGTTAAACTCCGGATAATCCTTTGCGGGTTGGGATTATGATAGCAGATCCCTTTTCTGCGCTGGGCTGCTTTTTGCAACCAGCCTCTAAAAAAAACTCGGCGGCCGTAAGGCCTATGCATACCAGAGGATGAAATTGGCCTCCAGGGGGATCAAGGCCTCCGGGTGGCAGGGGATGAGCCTTGGCGTATAGTCGCGGGCCGGCCGCCGGCCCGCAGGCAGGGTCGCCTGATACAGGTAGCTGTCTTCAGTTCCTGCCAGTCTGTCGCCCTTGGTCATGGGGATCTGTTCCGGAGCAGAGCCCGCGCCGCTAGGATCCGCATAGAGTTCGACATGCACGTAGTCCAGGGGGAGGCCATTGAGGGAAACCTCAACACGCACGCGGATCTCCTCTGCCGATTCGTGAACCATGATCTGGCCAAAACGCAGATGGCGCCATTGTTTAGCCAGGGTGTCGTGCCATTTTTCCAGGTCAGCCGCCAAGTGGCCATTGTTTGCTGCCCGCTGGCGATACGCTTCCGCTGCCGGCAGGTAGTAATCAGCGATATACTCTTGAACCATGCGGTTGCCGGAAAATCTGCTGGTCAGCCCCGCCATGCTTGCCCGCATCCGCGCCACCCAGGCCGTGGGGATGCCGTGTTCATCACGGTTGTAGAAAGCCGGGATGATCTCCTGTTCGAGCAGGGTATAGAGCGCCTCTGCTTCCATGTTATCCCAGGCGGCATGGTCTTTATGCTCTTTGCCATCGCCCAGGGCCCATCCCAGTTCCGGGCTATAGGCTTCCGGCCACCAGCCGTCCAGTTCAGAAAGGTTCAAACCGCCGTTCACCAGGATCTTCATGCCGCTGGTGCCGCTGGCCTCCCAGGGCCGGCGTGGTGTGTTGAGCCAAAGATCCGCGCCCTGGACGAGCTCGGCGGCCACCGCCATGTCGTAGTCCTCAATAAAAACAACATGGCCCTGTACCTCAGGGCGGCGCAGAAACTCATTCCACTGGCGCACCAGGAGTTTACCCTCTTCGTCGGAGGGATGGGCCTTGCCGGCCAGGATCAGTTGCACCGGGCGATGGATATCGGTGAGCAGACGCACGAGCCTTTGGGGATCGACCAGTAATAAGGCGGGGCGTTTGTAGCCGGCAAAGCGGCGGGCAAAACAGATGGTCAAGGTATTGGGGTCGAGCATCTGAGCACATTGCTCAACACCCTCATGGTAGCCGCAGCTAGCGTGCTGGCGGGCCAGGCGTCGGCGCATGGCCTTGATGAGCGGCAGTCGCGCCTGACTGCGCATCTCCCATAATTTTTCGTCAGCAACTCCTTGGCAGGCGTGTTCGGTATCCTCAAGGGTGCCCATCCAGCGTTCTTGGCCACAGAGCTTTGTCCATAGGGCATCAGCCGCCGCCGAATCCCATGAGGGCACATGGACGCCATTGGTGACATGGCCGATGGGAATTTCCGTCGCTGACCAGCGAGGGAACAAGGGCCGAAAAATGCTCCGGCTCACCTCGCCGTGTAGACGGCTGACACCGTTCACCCTGCCGCAGCCGTTCACGGCGAGATAGGCCATGTTAAAGGGGTCACTGTCATTGCCTGCCCCGGCCCGGCCAAGAGCAAGCAAGGTCGCCAGGGGGATTCCCAGGTTTTCGGCATAGGGCGAGAAATATTGGCCCATGAGCTCCGGCGGAAACCGGTCAAAACCGGCCTCCACCGGGGTGTGGGTGGTGAAAATATTGCCGGCCCGGGTGGAGCGGAGCGCCATGTTGAAGGGGTAACGGTTTCGTGCCATGGAGGCGCGGGCTCGCTCCAGCACGGCGAAGGCGGCGTGCCCTTCATTTAAGTGGCAGACGGGGCAATCAATATTCAAGGCCTCCAGGATGCGCCAGCCCCCGATACCAAGCACCATCTCCTGCTGGAGGCGCATCTCCAAGCCGCCGCCATAGAGTTCGCCGGTAATACCGCGATCCGCCGGGGAATTAAGCAGGTCATTGCTGTCCAGAAGATAGAGGGGGATGCGGCCCACCTGGGCCTGCCATCCGCGCAACTGCAGGGTGCGGCCCGGCAATTCGACGCTGACCCGCAGCCACTCGCCGGCAGCATTCCGCAAAGGCAGGACCGGCAGCATGGTTGGATTGTTGAAGGGGAAAAAAGCGAGCTGGGCACCGTTGCTGTCAAAGGCCTGGTGGAAATATCCTTGTTGATACAGGAGGCCGATGCCGATCATGGGCAGACCGAGATCACTGGCCGTCTTCAGGAAATCACCGGCGAGAACGCCCAACCCTCCTGAATAAATGGGCAGCGCCTCGGTCAGGCCGAATTCCATGCTGAAATAGGCAACATTTTCAAGCCGGTCAACCGCATATTTCTCGGCAAACCAGGTCGATTTATGCAGATACGTTTTTTGGTGGGTGAACTGTTTATGTAATTCAGCAAGAAATGCGGCATCCCTGGCCAGCGTTTCCAGCCGCTTTCGGGAAATACTCTCCAAAATCAACCAGGGATCACCGGATGCTTCCCAGAGTTCCTGATCCACCATCTGCCAGAGTTTGTCGGCACTGTGATTCCAGTTCCAGCGCAGGTCGAGGGCCAGATCTGTCAGACCTTGTAATTGTTCAGGTAAGGAACGGGGAAGATATCGTTCTGGATTCATGGGAGAATTCTCCGCAAGTCCGGACAATGCCGGGCACTGCATTTGAAATAAGGGGTGAGCTCTTACAAAAGTAAGCCCATCATGCAACCATGTGCCATAGTAATGATTAATCCCTGGCGGCAACATAGCTGTCATCAGATCAGGAAATGATATTGCAGAAAACAGCACGCGGTAAAGGTAAATATTTATGGAAGGATCGCAGTGATAACCATTTGCCTACGGGAAGGTCAGGGTTTGCAAAGATGGTTGTTTATCTTGCCGCTTCTTTTGTTGTATTCTGCAGGGGAGTTGTGCGGCACAGGGCCATCACCTCTGCCAGGATGGCCGCAGTCGAGCAATCTCGAGCTGTGGTGGAATGGCTAAGAATCGTCAGGAAAGGAAATGGACATGGGGCAAGCATGGTGCTGGCTGCATAAAAAGACAAAAGCGTTTTTATGGACCACGGTTGTCGAGACGCTGACCGTGGCCGTGGTGTTTGGCCTTGCCGGCTGTACCGCGGTCGGGCCCGATTATGAGGAGCCGGCCAGCAGCGCCCCTGGGGCCTGGCATACCGAACTCTCACCGGGATTAGCAGCCACGGCCCTGGGTGGAAAGGAACTGACGGAGTGGTGGGCGATCTCCAATGATCCGCTGTTGACCGACCTTATCGCCCAGGCCGTCAGCACCAATCTTGATCTCAGGCAGGCCCAGGCCAAGGTGCGCGAGGCCCGGGCCCGCCGCGGTATCAGCCAGGCCGGCCAGTTTCCCTCCATTGACGCCAGCGGCTCAACCTCCCGGAGCAAGGGCAGTGAAAGTACGGGAGGCGGGGCAACGCGCAACGCCTTTGCGATGGGGTTCGATGCCGGCTGGGAGGTAGATATCTTTGGCGGCGTGCGGCGCGCCGTTGAGGCGGCTGATGCCGATATCGGCGCCAGTCAGGAGGCTTTGCACGGCGTGTTGGTGACCTTGACTGCCGAGGTTGCCCTCAATTACCTGGACACCCGGACCTTGCAGGCTCGGCTGGCCGTGGCTGAGGCCAATCTTGCCCTCCAGCAGCAGACCTTGGAGTTGACCGAGGCCCGTTTTCAGGCCGGACTCGTTAATGAACTGGCCTTACAGCAGGCCCGCTATAATCTCGAAAACAGCCGGGCCCAGATCCCCGGCCTGCGCAGCAGTCTGGAGGGCGCAAAAAACAGGCTCGCCGTTTTAACCGGTAGGATTCCCGGCAGTGTCCACGAACTACTGGCTCAAACAGCGGCTATTCCCAGTGTGCCGCTGATGGTGGCGGTGGGTATCCCCGCCGAGACCCTGCGCCAGCGCCCGGATATCCGCCGGGCGGAACGGCAGCTGGCCGCCCAGACCGCCCGCATCGGCGTGGCAAGCGCCGACCTCTATCCCAAATTCCGCCTCCTGGGCTCCATCGGTCTGGAATCGCTTAAGTCGGCGGAGCTGTTCAAAGCAGCCAGTGAGACCTGGCGCCTGGGGCCCAGTGTTTCCTGGAACATTTTCGATGCCGGCGCCATCCGACAGAACATTGAGGTGCAGTCTGCCATTCAGGAGCAGTATCTTTTTGCCTATGAGGCGGCGGTGCTGGCTGCCTTGGAAGAGGTGGAAAACGGGCTCACCGCCTATGGTGAAGAACAGCTGCGCCGGGCGCGGCTGGTTGCTGCCGTAGCAGCGGCCCGCCAGGCCCATGGTCTGGCCATAAACCAGTATGAGGCCGGGCTGGTGGATTTTACAACCGTCCTGGAGGCCCAGCGCTCCCTGCTCTCCTTTGAGGATCAGTTGGTTTCAAGCGACGGGACGGTTACAGCCAACCTGATTCGCCTCTATAAGGCCTTGGGTGGCGGCTGGGTTGTGCCGGAGACCCCCGAGTTGCCAGAAAAAAGGATGATCGACCATGAACAGCCCTGAGCAGCCTATCTCTTCTGATCTTGATAAAATATTGGCCCAGGAGGCCGCGCGGGGCAGGGGCAGCTCTGTCAAACGCCTGCTGATCTGGGGCTTGGTGGCGTTGGTGGGTTTTTTTGCTGTTGGCAAATGGGGCCTGGGGCGCAATGGCTCAGAAATCGACTACAAGACCGTGGCGGCTGAGCGCGGTGATCTCATTGTCACCGTCACCGCCACCGGCAATTTGCAACCGACCAACCAGGTGGACGTCGGCAGCGAGGTGTCCGGCACCATTGCCTCGGTGGCTGTGGATTATAACGATCTGGTTAAGGCCGGCCAGGTCCTGGCCCGGCTGGACACCACCAAGCTTGAGGCCCAGGCCAACCAGTCCCGGGCTACCGTGGCGTTTGCCCGCGCCAACCTGCAACAGGCCCAGGCCAGCCTGGAGGAAGCCGACAAGGAGCTGGCGCGGCTGGTCAAGGTTCGCCAGCTCAGTGACGGCAGGATGCCGTCCGAGCAGGATTTGGTAGCGGCAGAGATGGCCGTAAAGCGAGCCCGGGCCAGCGAGGCCATGATTGGCGCCAATATCGCCGAGGCAATGGCCCGGCTGCAGGTGGATGAGACCAATCTCGACAAGGCCGTCATCATCTCGCCCATCAACGGCGTGGTGCTGGTGCGCAGCGTCGAGCCCGGTCAGACCGTGGCCGCCTCCCTGCAGGCCCCGGTGCTCTTTACCCTGGCCGAGGACCTTACCCAGATGGAACTCCATGTGGGCGTGGATGAGGCGGATGTCGGCCAGGTGAAGGAGGGCCAGCAGGCCACCTTTACGGTGGATGCCTACGCTGACCGCTCCTTCCCGGCCCAGATCACCCAGGTGCGTTACGGCGCCCAGTCTGCCGCCGGGGTGGTGACCTATCTCACCGTCCTTAATGTCGACAACGCGGATCTCTCCCTGCGGCCGGGTATGACGGCCACCGCTGATATTGTCGCCAACGAGGTCAAGGATGCCCTGCTGGTGCCCAATGCGGCCTTACGTTATGTGCCGCCCCAGCAGGAGAATAAAAAAGGTGGCCGGGCCGGCGGCAGCCTGCTCAGCAAGCTCTTCCCCCGGCCTTCCCATGACCGGCTGAAGAAAAGCGACGAGGGCGGCGATCGCAAAAAACAGCGGGTCTGGACCCTGCGCGATAACGAGCCCGTGGCCATTGGTGTCACCACTGGCGCCAGCAGTGGCATTATGACTGAGATCATCAGCGGCGAGGTCACCCCTGGCATGCCGCTCATCTTCGAATCCGTCCGGAAAGGGCAGTAGTCATGGCCAAGCCGGGGCAAACAGCACGCCATACCCTTGTTGAACTGCAGGGGGTCACCAAGATCTACGGTCGTGGCACCGCCGCCATGCAGGCCTTGCGCGGCGTCGATCTGCGCATCGAACAGGGCGAGTTCGTGGCGGTCATGGGGCCGAGCGGTTCCGGTAAATCCACCTGCATGAATATTGTCGGCTGTCTTGATACGCCGACCTCCGGCACCTATCTCTTCAAGGATGTTGCCGTCGGGTCCTTGAGCCGTAATCAGCGGGCTCTGCTGCGCCGCCATCAGCTTGGTTTCGTGTTCCAGGGTTTCAATCTGCTCAACCGCACCTCGGCCCTGGAAAACGTTGAACTGCCCCTGATCTACCGGGGCATCAAGGGTGAGGAATTGCGGAGGAGGGCGACCAACTCCCTGGCTGCGGTGGGCCTGGCCGGCTGGGAAGACCACACGCCGGGCGAGCTTTCCGGCGGTCAGCAGCAGCGGGTGGCCATTGCCCGGGCCCTGGTCACCGAACCGGCCGTGCTCCTGGCCGACGAACCCACCGGCAATCTTGATACGGCCCGCAGCCTCGAGATTATGGAGCTGCTCACCTCCTTCAATAGGGAGCTGGGCATCACCATCATCATGGTCACCCATGAACAGGAAATGGCCCATTTTGCCGACCGGGTGGTACAGTTTCGCGACGGCCTGGTCTGGACGGACCAGGTAGAGGGGGAGGTGGGCTGATGCTGGCCAACACCCTTGTTCTGGCGCTGCGTGAGATCCGGCGCAATGTCCTGCGCTCGGTGCTGACCATTCTCGGCATTGTCATTGGCGTAGCCGCGGTCATCGTCATGGTCACCATCGGCGGCGGCGCCACGGCCCAGGTCACCGAACAGATTGCCAGCCTGGGCAGCAATCTCCTGATGATCCGGGTGGGCCAGCATATGGGTGGTGGTCAGACCTCAGCGGCCCCCCCCTTTGATCTGGCCGATGTCCAGGCCCTGGCCCGGGAGATACCGGCCATCGCTGCCGTGGCGCCCTCCTCCGGCCAGCGGGTCACCGCTGTCTACGGCAATGCCAACTGGGCCACCTCGGCCACCGGTGTTGATAACCAGTTTTTTCCGGTGCGCAACTGGACGGTGCACAACGGTCGCGCCTTTCTGGACACGGAGTTGCGGGCCGGCAAAACCGTCTGTGTGGTGGGGGCGACGGTGGTCAAAGAACTCTTTGGGCAGCAGGATCCCCTGGGCTCCAAGATCCGCCTGGGCAATTTTTCCTGTGAGATTATCGGAGTGCTGGAGGCCAAGGGCCAGTCCACCTTTGGTTCCGACCAGGATGATCTGGTGCTCGTGCCCCTGCGCACCTTTCAGCGCCGCCTGGCCGGCAACCAGGATATCACCCTGATTCAGGTCTCGGTGGCTGAGGACCGCTCCACGGACAAGGCCAAGGAGGATATCGAGTACCTGCTCCGCGAACGGCGCCATATTTCGGGGTCGGAAAACGATAATTTCCAGGTGCGGGACTTGAAAGAGATCACCAAGATGCTCACCGGCACCACCCAGATCCTCACCACCCTGCTGGGTGCGGTGGCGGCGGTCAGTCTGCTGGTGGGCGGCATCGGCATCATGAACATTATGCTGGTGTCGGTGACGGAACGCACCCGGGAAATCGGCATCCGGCTGGCCATCGGCGCCCTGGAGCGCGAGGTGCTCCTCCAGTTTCTGGTAGAGGCCGTGGTGCTCTCCTCCTTCGGTGGCTTGATCGGCATTCTCCTGGCCGTGACCAGTTCCCTTGGCCTGGCCAAACTCCTGAACATTCCCTTTATCTTCAACCCCGGCATCATGGTCATCGCCTTTCTCTTTTCCGCCGCCGTGGGGGTTCTGTTCGGGTTTTTCCCGGCCCGCAAGGCCGCCCGCCTCGACCCCATTGATGCCCTGCGCCACGAGTAGTATGCGGTAGGCCGTTCAGATTCCACCCCCTGGTCTTCCGGCAGGCAAATTCTGCCCGGCGTTCCGGGGGGGAGATCATAGCGAAAGTGCAAAGGGGGGAAGGGTTAACGAGGTTGGCACGTACTTTCATCGCCAGGATTTTTAGATGGCTGAAAAATGTGAATTCTTATACCATTATCATTTACTGCTATGAGGGGGCTGGGCCGGATGAAAACCTATCAAGCACGACCAACACGGCTTTGTGTTGAGTGATCGACAAAAACAGGTGGAGAGAGAGCGCGCGTGGGAGAATCTTACCAGAATACGGAACCGAAAATTGATTTACCCATCGAGGACGATCACTACTCGGAACATCTTGCCAGTGTCAACGAAGATAACAGTGTTGTTGCAACAGAGGATATCTGCAATGGCCATGGCGCTATCTTGGTCAAAAAAGGGGGACGGATCAGCGCCGCGGTGTCCGGGCGCATTCTTAAGCATAAACTGCTCAAGCCGATAGAGGATCAGGTTAAACTCGAGAGGCAACTGGATTCTACCAATCTGAGCGATCACGCCAGGGCCCTGTTTGCTAAGTATCCTGATCTAGGCACCATCCATGAAGCCCTGAATAGTGACCCGTTTTGGCAATCGATCATCAAAGAGTATCAGCTGCCAGCCATTCTCTGGCAGAAACTTACCGTCATGCAGCACCAGATACCGCAGGATTATGAAAAAAGTATTTTTTGCGCCTGGTTGTCGGTAGTGGTGGGCCGGGAAATGAAGCTGCGGGATGATGAGATCGAGTCTCTGTATGTGGCCGGTCTCACCCATGATATCGGTTTGCTGCATATTGACCCGGCGATTATCAACAAAAAAGGACCATTGGCGGCAACGGAATGGCGCGCCATCCAGAGCCATGTTCTGGTGGGAAAATTGATGGTCGAAAATATCCGGGGGGTGAAGCCGTCCGTTGCCCAGGCCATTCTTGATCATCATGAACGCTGTGACGGTACCGGCTACCCCTCCCAGAAAGCAGAACGTAACCTGCACACCCTTGGCCTTATTATCGGCATAACGGACAGCCTCCAGGCCATCCGTGTCAAGCAGTTTGCGCCTGTGGGGCGCAATATGATGGATGCCCTGCCTTATCTCAGCATGAATGCCCACACCTACTCATATCCCGTCTATCAGGCTATGCATAACATTCTGCGGCGTTCCGGTCTGAAACCGACGACGGTCAAGCTCGGCAAGGAAGGGGGTGCTTTTCTGGGCGAAATCATCACCCGGGCTGAAAAGTTGAAGCTGATCATGCCGCAGTTGGGAAAAGTGCAGGAAATCCTGCAAGAGATGGCGCACACTATGCGGGGCAAAGATCTCCTCCGGGCCCTGGAACGGGTTGACAGCATGGTTGACAGTTCCGGCTTGCTGAAAGAGGAGCTCTTGAGTTGGTTGCGTACGATCGACGGGACTCCTGACCTGTCGGTAATGGGGGAATTGGTTGAAATGGATTTGATGCTCAACGAGCTGAAATGGCAATTGTCCAATTTGTTGCATGCCTTTAACAGGTTTTGTGAGCAGGATGATGTGGTCGGCGAAGATTCCTGTGATGCTGTCAAAGCAGTAACAGCCACCTTGCTGGCCAATATGCCCTAGTATGCTGTCGGGGGGTAGTGACGTGCATCTCCGGCAGAGGCGAGAAATGGTAATATAACCCTGGCCACGAGGTCTATTTTGGTGATGGCCAGGTGGAGCTGCGGCTCAAGCGTGATGAGTGGCCCGAGCCACTTCTCTGACACGGCAAAAGGCTGTTGAAAAGATGATTTTCAACAGCCTTTTGGTTTTTAAAAAAAACTAAAACGGGGTATGGCCTCACAAATTACTGAGTAATATTAAGCATTACCGTGTTTGAAATGGGGCCCATCGTGTCGGCATTAAGGGCCTTTATGGCGATATATAATTGACTGCCGGTTGCATAATCACGAGCACGATTGGTCGCTGCGAAGGTGTCTCCATTAGAGACCAGAATATTGGTCGCCGGAGCCATTTCAGCAGTGTTGGCCATAAATAATACATAATCACTGGCACCATTTGATAAGGTGATGTCCAGCAGGGATGACAGGCTGACGAGTTCCCCTTCGGTTGGTGAAATGAGGAGTGCGGACGGACCCTGTGCATCGGTAACGTCACGGACTAAGTCTGCCATAAGCACCTCAGTTTCCACAATTCGATCAGCCATAAGGCCGATATTGTCTGACATTACTAAGATGCGATCAGCCATGGTGCCAATATCGTCAGAAAGAGTCAGCATGGTGGTCATCATATTGTTCATGCCGGTATTGATGAGGGTCAGCATGCTCTCAACCATGATCTCAAAAGGGTCAAACAAGAATGCCCGGGCGGGTTTGGGGGAGGCCAGAAACAGGGTGGATGAGGCAAACAACACCAAGGCAAAGGTAATAATTCGAGATTTCATTTTCATGGAGACCTCCTTAGGGGATCAAGGGCTTTTTGTTTCAGGGTGACAGAGGGTGATAGGGGCCGCAGCCAGGTGGACTTGCAAATGAGCCGGTCCTTTCTGGGACCGCTCTCAGCCACCCAAGGGTTTTGTGAAAGCTTATGTACCTGCCTGGCAGGGGAAAGACAACAAAAAGTTGTAGAATATAGTTAAATAATTAAATACTTGAATTGACACAAAGGTTTTACATCAAGTTTTTCTTGGTGGTTAAGGAGTTTGCCGGAACATTATCTAAACCACCGGCTCTCCTTTTTTAAAAGGCATGAGCACTCTTTAAAGCCCGCCATTCCGGAGGTTCAAGGACTTACGGAGTCGAACGGTGCGCCTTTTTTCACTGCCTGGCCTTGCGGCAGGCAGTGGCCGGCGTGATTTACAAAACAGTAATTGCCAGGGGTTCAGGGCATGGAGAGGGTGGACAGAGGTGCGCCTGACCGCGTTTAGCTTCTTAGGACACCCCGGCCAAGAAAGAGGGCAAACCCTCCTTACATCAACACATCTAACTGCTACGAAATATGTTCTGGAATTACTTGACTCTTCTTCAGGAGATGCATTGGGGCGATTTGCTGGATATCGGCTTGGCCTCCGGTCTGATCTGGTGTGCCATCCATGCCCTCTTGAATGCGCGGACCCGTAGGGTGGGCATCGGCTTGTTGCTCTTTGGCATGGTCATCTTTGCCGCCAATCAACTTGACCTGAAACTGACGGTCTGGATACTACAAGGCATCACAGCGGTGATTATTCTCATCGTTGTTGTCGTCTATCAAAGTGAGATTCGCCGGTTGCTGGAGCGTTTCCCTGCCTCACTCCTCAACCGGGATAAAATAAATCGGGCAGCATCTGCCGAGCTGGTTGATCTTTTGACCACGGCAGCAGGGGAGCTCTCTGGCGCACGCAGAGGAGCCCTGATCGTCCTCCCTGGCGCCGACCTCCTGGACGGGCTCATTACATCCGGCAATCTCCTGGGTGGGCAGCTCAGTAAGTCTTTGTTGCTGAGTATCTTCGATCCAAACTCCCCAGGCCATGACGGAGCACTGATAGTTCGGGGCGACCTGGTTGAACGTTTTGGTAGTCGCCTGCCTCTATCCGATCAGGATGAGCAGCTCAAAGAACGAGGAACCCGTCATGCGGCGGCCTTGGGATTGTCCGAAAAGAGCGATGCCCTGGTGATGGTTGTCTCTGAAGAGACCGGGCGGATTTCACTGGCAAGAAATGGCAATCTCTGGGCACTAGCCGACCCGGAAGCGTTGCGCTTTGAGCTCGGCAGCTTTCTGGAGGAACATACCGAGCCTGTTCAACAGGATGGCCGTTTCAAAAAAATGATCTTGAGGGGAGGCCTCGAAGCAGGAGCAGCTTTACTCGTTGCAGCGCTTCTCTGGCTGGTTCTCGTGCCGGGATCTGTTGTCCAGATGAAAACCTATGAGGTTGCCGTGGAGGTCCAGAACATCCCGGAAGGCTATGACCTGGCCAGTGTCACGCCGCCCACGGTGGCCGTGATCCTGGCCGGGGAGACACGTAATCTCTTTCAGGTCAAACCAGCTGATCTGGTGATCCGCCTGGACGGCACTCTGACGAGGTTTGGTCGGCAGACATTTCCCATCACCAATGCCCACCTGCTTCTTCCCCCCAAGGTGGAGATTGCCGACGTGGTGCCGGATCAGGTGCGTGTTACCGTTCAGAAAGTGAATTAATACTATTCTATATCTCCCGGCGCGACGTTGGCTCGGTGGCGGATTTCAAAGGCGCGGTGGATCTTCTTGTTGCGTCCAAAATCCAGCGGGATGGTCTTGGCGGAGATGTCGTGGATGGCAAAGCGCTCCGCTAACACCTCGTCCAGCTTGAATTTGCGGGAATTAGTGGAAAAGAGCAGCAGGCCATCGCTCTCAAGGAGCGCCATGGCCGCCTCAATGAGCTGGCCGTGGTCACGCTGGATATCAAAGACTTTGCCGCCGCCCTTCTTGGTGTTAGAGAATGTGGGTGGGTCAATAAAGATCAGATCATATCTCTCCACCTTGCGGCCCTGGAGCCATTCCAGGCAATCGCATCGCTCCAGGCGATGGCGTTCCGGATCTAGGCCGTTTATGCAAAGGTTCTTGCGAGCCCAGTCAAGATAGGTCTTGGAGGTGTCGACACTGGTGGTGGTGCGGGCGCCGCCCATGGCAGCGTGCACGGTGGCCGAGCCGGTATAGCAGTAGAGGTTTAAAAAGCGCGTGCCCTTGGCCAGGGCCTGGATGGTGGCGCGTAAGGGGCGGTGGTCAAGAAAGAGGCCGGCATCCAGATAGTCGCTCAAGTTGACCAAAAAATGGCCGCCACCCTCCTCAACTTCCACCAGGCGGCCCTTGGCACCCTGCTTTTCATACTGTTTCTTGCCCTTCTGCTTCTCCCTTGTCTTCACAAAGATGCGATTACGCTTGCAGTCTAAAAGCTCTGAGACCGTGTCAATGATCTCCTTGCGGCGAATTCTGACCTTGTCAGCATCAACAGTGTCCGGGGCGGCATACTCCTGGATATGGACCCAGGGGCCATACAGATCAATGGCGACGTTATACTCTGGGATATCACGATCGTAGATGCGCAGACAGGTTATTTTTTCACGATCTGCCCACTTAAGCAGCGGTTTCAGATTTTTTTTCAGGCGGTTGGCCAGGGTGGAGGAGAGGGCGTCGTTATGTATCTGCCAGGAGACCTGGCGGTCCGGATGGCCAGCCACCTCAAAGAGGCGCAGGGTACAGGGGATGGCACCGTTATAAAACCGGTATTGCCCGATGGTCTTTTGGGCCAGGGCATCAAGGAGATCTGGGTTGCTGCAAAAAACCGCAAGCTGCCAGCGGTTGAAAGCGCTGGCGGCGATTCGGCCCAGACAGCGGTAGAGATACTTCACCTCTTCCTTGTCGGAAAGGCGCTCGCCGTAGGGCGGGTTGGTGACCAGGAGATGTCGGCCATTGCCGAGATTTTCAGGAGGTTGCAACCGCGCCAGATCACGGCGCTCAACATGGATTTTACCCCGAAAGCCTGCCCGGTCGATATTGGCCAGGGCCGCCTTGACCACTGAGGGATCGGAATCAAAGCCAAGGAGGCGAGGCCAGGGGCGCTCAGAACCTGCCTCCTCACGGGCCATGGCTTCATCCACTAGATCCTGCCAGATGAGCCTCTGATGGCCGCGCCACTTCAAAAAACCAAAATGGCGCCGGTCAAGACCAGGAGCCACATCGCCGATAATAAGGGCCGCTTCAACGAGAAGGGTGCCAGAGCCGCAGAGAGGATCGAGAATAACGTCATCCCGGCCCATGCCGGGAGTAACGCCGGCCCTGGTGACGATGGCCGCAGCCAGGGACTCCTTGAGGGGGGCCTGGCCGCCGTCCTGGCGATAGCCGCGCCGATGCAGACTGTCACCGGCCAGATCAAGGCTCAAATAGGCCTCATCCTGGCGGATAAAGACATTGAGACGGATGTCAGGCTGCTTACTGTCCACCGAGGGTCTTTCGCCAACCATGTCGCGGAAATAATCCACCACGGCGTCCTTAACCCTGAGGGCGGCAAAATGGCTGTGGTTGATTTGGCTGTCGCTCAAAACGCAATCCACGGACAAGGTGTTTTCAGCGTGCATGTGGTCGTTCCAGGCCACGGCTTTTACACCTTCATATAAGGCATCGGTGTCCGGGGCTGGAAAGCGGCTTAGTGATAGAAGAATTCTGGAGGTAAAGCGCGACCAGAGACAGCAACGGTAGGCTACCGGTAAATTGCCCTGAAAGGTCACCGCGCCGGTCAGAATCTCAAGATCCTGGCCACCGAAGCTGCGAATTTCTGAAGCAACCAGTTCCTCAAGACCAGCAGAACAGGTCGCTGTTAATTGTAATAGATCAGCCATGTCAGACGCTCCTTGGTGGGTTACAGGTCAAACTTAGCCTTGTCGGCCGATTTTTCTACAGCCAACACCTGGCTGACTAATAATTCATTTTCAGGGGTAGGGATAGCCAATTTCTTGGCCTCAGCAAGGAGAGCGCCGTTAATGGCCATTATTTCGGTGCTCCGGCCGTTTCTGATATCCTGCAGCATGGAGGAGATATTGCTGGCTGTGGCTCGGCAGACGTCAAGGGTTCGGCCCACAGGGTCTGCCCCGACATCAATGCCCTTGGTGTGGGCGATACGCACACCTTCCTCGACCAGGGCAATGAGCCGGGAACGCGCCTCGGGGATCTCAAGGAGCTGGCCATTCGGGCAGTCATACAGTGCGCTGAGGCCATTGATCCCAGCATTGACCAGGAGCTTTTGCCAGAGGCGATCTTCAATATCGTCAACAACCTCGGTGGCAAGGCCAGCCGTAGACATGACCGCCGCCGCCCTGATCAGCTTGAGGACTCTCTTGTCTGGGGCAGGGTGAAGAAAGCCGATGGCGGTTGGGCCGTGACCGCCATGGCGGACATGGCCCGGCGCCAGCAAGGTGGCACCCTGGGAGGTGACGCCTAAGGCCAGACCGGCTTGAGAATCTTCGAAAAAATGAAGATGGCCTATGCCGTTTTGCAGCCCAAGGATGAGGCAGTCTGGTGTGATGTGGTTCTGGACAACCGCAAGAAGATCAACAACATGCTGGGATTTAACGGTGAGAAGAACCAGGTCTGCTTGCTTGAGACAGGAATGGTCCGTGGTAATAGGCAGATCAACCCGAAGCTCCTCGTTGGTTGCGGTACTCAGGGTGAGATGGTTGTCCAGGGACAGGGCCCTGGCTGGATTGTGGTCGAGCAGGGTGACTATTCGGCCACTTGCGGCCAGGCGGGCGCTAAAGAGAGAACCCAAGGCTCCCGGACCGATGACCACAATATTCATACCATGTCCCCCAAACAAATACAGGAGGGGCAAGACCTTATCAAAGCCCTGACCCTCCTGTACCGATCGCTGTCTGAGGACAGCGAGTTTTATTTTGAAATGACGGCCTTTTCGACCAGGGCATCGTAATAATAGCCCATGCCAAAATCCTTTTTGGAGGCAACCGTGCCCTCAACAACAACAACGCTGTCCACTTCAGCTAATTCATCAGTGGTGACAACGAGGTCATGGCTGTTTTTCATGGGATTGCCGCTGCCGTCCTGGAGATGGAGCCAGTTGACCCCCATAATCCCGGGGGAGACCTTGACAACCTTGCCCCGTACTTTGACTTTCTGGCCGTTGAGCTTGTCCGCCTCGGCAAAGACTTGCTCCACGGTACGACCGGTTTCACCCTCGGCCTTGGCGACCTGAATTTCTTTGGCGGAAACGATGGCCTTACTGCTGCCCCCGGAGGCTGCGGCCCCGTCCATGGCCGGAGCCTGGCCACCAGCACTCAGATTTGCCATGAAATTTGCTTCACCAGAGCCATCTGTACTTACAGTTGGGGCGGCCATCATGCCACCCTTTACACCTGAGGAAAAGATAATCTCCGCAAAGGTGCGATTGAGGGAGGGGCTGTGAAAATCTTTCATCACCGGACCATTGGCCAGGCTGATTTTTTGCCCTTTTTCAACCTTGGCCTGGCCAATGGCCGCCCAGATTTTATCCTGACCATTGTCAAGCTGGAGATAGGTGTAGCCGCCGCTGTCAAAGGTTTCAATAATGGTGCCGGTCAAGGCGTCATCAGCGACCGGTTCAGCCACCTGCATGGCGTGAGGGGCGCCCTCCATCATCTGGCCTGCCGGGGTAGCAGTATTTTCTGCCTTATCTGCGCTGTCGTTTGAGCAACCAACCAGGGCTAGGGTCATGGTTAGGGCAGATGCCAGATAAATGTGCTTAGCTTTGATCATAATTCACCTCGGTAATAAATAAATTAAAAGTATCGGGACGTTATGGCTGTCAGCAGGGCAATACAGCCCCATGGTTTTCATAATTCAGGTTTAGGTGAGTAGCGGCCAAACCGGTATGTATTAATCAGGAGTCATAGGAGAAACTGAAACCTTCTTTGTCACGTCCCACCGTGACATTGCCACCTTTCTGGAGTTTACCGAAAAGGATTTCCTCAGAAAGGGCATCGCCTATCTCCGACATGATCAGACGGCGAAGAGGACGGGCGCCAAAATCCGGGTCAAAGCCATGTTCGGCCAGCCAGTTGCGGGCCTCTGTACTGAGGGAGATGGAAACTTTACGCTCGGCAAGCTGGGCCGAAAGCTCAAGAATGATTTTATCGACAATTTTGCCGACAATATCAAGATCAAGCGGGTTAAAGGAGATGATGCCATCGAGACGGTTGCGGAATTCCGGCGCGAAGAGATCCTTGATGGCCTTCTGGTCCTTGCCCTTCTTTTGGCTGACAAAGCCCATGGACTGACCACTCATCTCACGGGCTCCGGCATTGGTGGTCATGATGATGATGACATTGCGGAAATCAGCTTTGCGTCCGGCGTTGTCAGTGAGGGAAGAATGGTCCATGACCTGCAGCAGAATGGAAAAGATATCCGGATGGGCCTTTTCAATCTCATCAAGAAGCAGGACGCTGTAAGGATGCTTGCGGATGGCATCGGTGAGCAGACCACCCTGGTCAAAACCGACATAGCCGGGAGGCGCCCCAATCAGACGGGCCACGGCATGCTTCTCCATGTACTCGGACATGTCAAAGCGTTCAAAATGGATGCCCATGGTCTGGGCGAGCTGGCGGGCCACCTCGGTCTTACCAACGCCAGTGGGGCCGGCAAAGAGAAAGGAACCCGTGGGGCGCAGGGGGTCACTGAGACCGGCCCGGCTGCGTTTGACTGCGGTCACTAAGGCGTCAATGGCATGATCTTGGCCAAAGATGACAAGCTTTAAGGTGCCGTCGAGGCCCTTGAGCTGCTCGGCATCGGTGCCGGAAATGTTCTTGGCAGGGATGCGGGCCATCTTGGCAATGGCCGCCTCCACGTCACGCACCGTAATTGTCCGCTTCTTGGAGTTGCCGCGGTTAAGGCGGAAGGCAGCGCCGACCTCGTCCAGGACGTCAATGGCCTTATCGGGCAGGAAACGGTCATTGATGTAGCGATCGGCAAGTTCGGCGGTCACCTTGATGGCGGCATTGGAATAGATGAGGTCGTGATGCTCTTCGTAGCTTGATTTGAGACCCTTGAGAATGGCAAAGGTCTCATCCACCGAGGGCTCTTCCACGTCGATTTTCTGGAAACGGCGGGCCAGGGCCCGGTCTTTCTCAATATAGCTCTTATACTCTTCGTAGGTGGTGGAGCCGATACAACGCAGCTTGCCGTTTTGCAGGGCTGGCTTGAGCAGGTTGGAGGCATCCATGCTGCCGCCGCTGGTGGCGCCGGCCCCGACAATGGTATGAATTTCGTCGATGACCAGGATGATGTTCGGGTCTTTCTCCACCTCGTTGATCACTGCCTTCAACCGTTCTTCAAAATCACCGCGGTATTTGGTGCCAGCCAGCAGCGCTCCCATGTCAAGGAGGCGGAGCTGCGATTTGGCGAGCAGATCAGGGACCTCGCCATGGTAGACCTTCAGGGCCAGACCTTCGGCCAGGGCGGTCTTGCCGACGCCCGGTTCGCCCACCAGCAGGGGGTTGTTTTTTTTGCGCCGACAAAGGACCTGCATGATGCGCTCAAGCTCCGGCTTTCGGCCAATGAGGGGATCAATGCCGCCTTCAGCGGCGCGCTTGCTGTAGTTGGTGGTATACGCCTCCAGGGCATTGTTGGCCTTCTGCACATCTTCAGGACAGCAGCTTTTGTGGAGGGTATTGAAAGGATCTTCCTGGTCCAGGCGGTGGGAGATATAATCCACCACATCCAGGCGGCCCAGTCCCTCTGATTCGAGATAATAGACGGCAAAGGAGTCGGGCTCGTTGAAGATTGCGGCCAGCACGTCGCCGGAATCCACCTCTTTCTTGCCGCAGCTCTGAACATGGGCGATGGCGCGCTGGAGGACACGGTTGAAACCGATGGTCTGGATGGGGTCAGGGGGAGCTTCCGGGTCAAGCACCGGCATATTACTGGCGAAGAACGACTCCAGATTGAGCTTGAGGCTGTCGACATTGCCGCCGCAGCCGATAATAATCCGGCGCGTCAAATCATCATGGAGTAGACCGTAGAGGATGTGTTCCACCGTGACATGTTCATGACGTCTGGTTTTTGCCTCACGAATGGCCATAACCAGGGCTATTTCAACTTTTTGACTTATCATCGTGCCGGGCCTACATCTGTTCAAGCGAACATTTCAAAGGATATTCATGCTGGCGGGCCAGATCATGCACCAGGGCTATTTTGGTCTCAGCCATATCCCTGGTATAGACACCGGCAACGCCAACCCCCTTCTGGTGGACATTCAGCATGATTTTGGTGGCATCCTCCGCTCTCTTGTGAAAGACAGCCTCTAAAATCATGATTACAAAATCCATGGTGGTATAGTCATCGTTGTGGAGCAGGACCTTGAACATGGGAGGCTCTTTGACCTCACGCCGATGTTCAGTAGCCACTCCACCTTTTACGTCATTATCTGCAATTGCCATTGTCGCAAACTACTCCTTAATAGTCAACGTGCCAGCCCTTCTTTCTTGGGTAGACACTCCACCTAGACAAGCACGGAAAAGAAAAAGTTCTCTAAAATCAAAGACTCTCGTATTCCGGAACCTTTCAATTTAAATTCTGCCAGCAGCAAGGCGCTTAAACTGTCGATCAGTTCATGGCGTGAAAAGGCCTCGGCTTGCTGAAAGCCCTTGTAAATGACAAAGGGGTGGCCTTTTAAAAATTCGTTGTCGCCCATCGCTTCTTTCACAGCGACAAGATAGCCATTCTGAAAGACATTATATGCCTGGCCTGAACGGTAGGATGGCGCACTTTTATCCTGTAAGGCTCGGAGAAAAAGAAGCTTGCGGATGAGATTGCGCAGGGTGGAAATAAGCACCAGGGGGTGAAGACCGGCCTGCAGCAGGCGACTTTGCAGATAGAGGGTTCGGCTTAAGTCTCGGGAGGCAAAGGCGTCGTTGAGCTCAAAGAGAGCCTCTTCTCTGGTCTGGCCGGTAACGGCGTTAACGTCATCACAGGTCACCGTGGGCGCGTCGGCACAGTAGAGGCAGAGTTTTTCAGCCTCTCGCACTGCAGCCACCGGATGGAAACCAATCCGTTCAAGGATCATCTCCAGGACTTTTGGCCCAGGTTTTTTGCCCATTTCACTAAAAGTCTGATTGAGCAGATCACGGATCACGGCATCTTGATCTTTGCGGGCCGCTGTGGCCGCACCGGTATCCACTGACAGATCCACAATGACGCCGAGCTCATCAATGGTTTTAAATAATTTTTTACGCTTATCAACGGTTTCAGCCACCAAAACGAGATGATTTTTCTTTGGTAAGCCTTTCTCCAGGGTGGCCTCGACCAGGGCGGCATGATCCGCACCGGCACGGCCTTCACCTGTCGGGAGCAGAGAAACACCCTTGGTCCATGCCACGTCCTGGGGCTTGGCAAAGCCAAAGAGCTTCTGCCACTGGCCGGAACTGAGCTCGCTTAAATCATCGTCAGCCTCCAGGCCGCCAAGACCGGCTAACTGGGCCAGATAGCGGCTCGCCTTTTCCTGGTCATCCTTGCTGTGGGCCTTCACGGCCTTTTCCCATATGGGTTTTCCCACCGTTTTGGAGTGAAAGAGGCGTGAATCAAGGACCCGGATAACCTGGCGACCACCGAAAAGACTGAAGGTGCGCAGCTCATTCATGGTCTGGCTGACGTCTTCTTGATCACCGTCCACGGCCCGCATATTTTGCTGACGGCTTGTCTCATCAGGCAGCAGTCGGCAGATGACCTCCTGGGCGGCCTGGGCGCAGAGGTAGCGTTCGCCAAAGATAAGATAAACCGGATGCGTGCTGCCCTTATCGAGTTCAGCAAGCAGGGTGGGAAGGTCGTGACGGGTGTACTTCATTTTTTTTGGCTGGAATTTATACTCTAAATCATGAAAAAACGTGATAAATGACATATAAATAAAATTCGCCATCCCGTAAACAGGCAAAAAAATATAAGGAGTCCTACTTTCATGTTCTTAGGCGCCCATATGTCGGTTTCAGGCGGTCTGCACCTGGCCATCGACCGGATCAGGCAGGTGCAGGGTACTGCCCTGCAGATTTTTTCACGAAACCAGCGGCAATGGCAGGCCAAGCCGATCAGCCCAGAAGAGGCGAGGCTTTTCAGCGAGGCCTGGCAGGAGTGGGGCAGCTATCCCATTGCCACCCATGCCTCCTATCTGATTAATCTGGCCGCCGGCACAGAAGAAGGACGCCGCAAGGCGGTGAAGGCTCTGGCCGACGAGCTTCTGCGCAGTCAGACTCTCGGCATTCCCCATATTGTAATTCATCCCGGCTCCCATGGCGGCGATGGGGTGGAAGAGGGACTGGCCCGGGTGGGGATGTGTCTGGATAAGGCCTTTGCCCTGGCTCCGGAGGCCGCGATGCCCATGATACTTCTGGAGACCACCGCCGGTCAGGGCACGGCCCTGGGTGCCCGGTTTGAGGAGCTGGCAAAAATCCGTGCTGCCAGCAATAACCCGCAGCGGCTCGGGGTATGCCTGGATACCTGCCATATCTTTGCGGCGGGCTATGATATTGGCAGCACGGAGGCGTTTAACCAGACCTTTGCCGACTTTGAGCAGATCATCGGTCTGGAGCATCTGCATTTCATCCATGTCAATGACTCAAAGAAACCCTTGGCATCAAGGGTGGACAGGCACGAACATATCGGCCAGGGGGAGATTGGCCTGGAGGGCTTTCGGCTGCTGATGACGGACAAGCGGCTGGGCCCTATTCCCAAGACGCTGGAAACCCCCAAGGGGGAGGATCTGGCCGAAGACCGCGAGAATCTGCGGATTTTAAGGGAACTTGCCCAAGGCTGATGCACCACACTCCAGGCATAAATACCTCACGAAACTCACCACTGACAGGAAGTACCACCTTATTTTCGCATTTATATTGAGACGAAATGAATATTTTTAAAGGGATTTGGCGGCAATGAAACCCCGGGCCATCATCCATCTCGACATGGACGCCTTCTACGCCTCGGTGGAGGTGCTGGATCACCCGGAACTCGCTGGTCTGCCCGTTATTGTCGGCGGCAGTTCAGAGCGCGGCGTGGTGTCGGCCGCCTCCTATGAGGCCCGGACCTACGGCGTCCATTCCGCCCTGGCCATTGTTGTGGCGCGTCGCCTCTGTCCCCACGGCATCTTTCGGCCGGTGCGCATGGAGCGCTACCAGGAGGTGTCGCAGCAGGTCATGGCCATCTTTGGTGATTATACCCCCCAGGTTGAACAGGTCTCGGTGGATGAGGCCTTTTTGGATGTCAGCGGTTGCACTCGGCTTTTAGGCGACGCCGAGGCCATTGCCACGACCATCCGAAAGCGAGTGCGCCAGGAGATCGGCCTCACCGTCTCGGCCGGCATTGCCACCTCCAAGCTGGTGGCCAAAATCGCCTCAGACCAGGACAAGCCGGACGGCCTGACCCTTGTCCCTCAGGGCCAGGAGGCCGCCTTTCTAGCTCCCCTGGCCATCAAACGCCTCTGGGGGGTGGGCAAAAAGACCATTCCCAGCCTGAACCTGTTGGGGGTATATACCATCGGCGATCTCTGCCGCTTTGATCTGGATTTTCTGGAAAGAAAGTTCGGCAAGCAGGGCCGGCACATGTATTTTTGTGCCCGCGGCCTTGATCTCCGTGAGGTGGAGACCACTGAGACGGTGAAATCCATCGGTAACGAAGAGACCTTTGCGGAGGACCTCATTGATCTGGCGCGGATAAAAAAAGAACTGCTTTCTCTCACCACCAAGGTGGGTGAACGGTTGCGGGACCAGAATCTCAAGGGCCAGACCGTGACCCTGAAGATCAAGTATCATGATTTCAGCACGGTGAGCAGGTCCGTCACCCTGGAGCAGGCCACCAACGACTCGCGTCAGCTCTATACGACCATCCTGGCGCTCTTGCCAAAGACCCAGGCCGGGGTTATGCCGGTGCGTCTGGCCGGTCTGAGCGTGTCCAAATTAACCGCCAGGCAGGCACCCTGTCAGCTCGGGCTCTTTGAGCAGGCTGGTAAGCAAAGCCGAGCCCAGCTCACCGAGGCCCTGGATGCCATCAATAGGCGTTACGGTTCCCTGACCATCAAACCGGCCCTGCTGGTCGACGGCGATGACAAACTGTCTGAAGGAAAAAAAGGTAAGAAGAAGGGCAAATTTTGATGGCGCCAAGACCGGCTGGGCAATAAAAATTGTCAGGGGCGCCTGGCCACGATGGCTTTATGGAGGAAAACACGAAGATGAGTTGTTTGCTGCAAGACAGAAAGAAGCTTGGCATAATTGCTGACGTCCTTGGGCACGGGTTTTGTCGTCAGGCCCCGGTAATCAAGAACAATGTCCCTCTCCGGGAGATAATGGCGATCTTTGCCGAGGATTCCTTT
>JAHJKA010000010.1 GCA_018822545.1 Pseudomonadota bacterium | reverse complement strand
GTTCCCCTTGAAGCTTTTGTTGCGGGATTAGTCGTTGAACTTGAGCACGGCACCCGCTTTGCTGATGCCAATGTTACTAATAATCATCCACTGCTCACCGGCAAAATCGTTCTGGCTCATCTCAAGGAGACCATGGATTATTATGAGAGAATAGAGGTGGCTGAACTGGAAGGAGATCTCCTTAAAGCGATCCTGGCTGGTAACGTTGGTAAAATTAAAGATAAATACAGAAAAATGATTGTCGCCAGGCAGAATCTCGACAGGGTGATCGAAGCACAATTTTAATCACCAGGAGGCTATTAGCGATGCATTCGAAACTTGTTGTGAGTCTGATCCTTGCCGGCCTAGCAGTACTTTTTGTGGTTCAGAATGTGGCGGTAGTGGAAATTAGTTTCATGTTCTGGTCTATTGCCATGTCTCGAGCCTTGCTCATTTTTTTTGTGCTGGCAACAGGCATCGTGATCGGTTGGTTGCTGCACGGTTATTTTTTCCTGAATCGCGACCAATAAGCTGATGGGAGAGGATGTGAAATCCCAACCTTACCAAAATCAATTCAACCAGGATCATACATGAAAATCACCTTTCTTGGCGCGGCCAAAACGGTCACCGGTTCCCAATATCTCATCGAGGCCAACGGCTCTCGATTGCTCCTTGACTGCGGCCTGTTTCAGGGCAAACGGAAAACCGCTTTTGAGCTGAACCGGCAATCGTCTTGCGACGGCAAGAAGCTTGATGCGGTTATTCTTTCTCATGCCCATATCGATCACTCCGGCAATATTCCCTGTCTGGTCAGAAATGGTTTTGAAGGCGATATCTTCTGCACCTCGGCCACCCGTGATCTCTGTGCTGTCATGTTGATGGACAGTGCTTTTCTGCAGGAAAAAGACGTGGAGTATGTCAATCGCAAAAGGGAGAAAGAAGGCAAGAACCCCTTTGAACCGCTCTACACCAAGAAAGATGTGGTGAGTGCCATGCAGTATTTTGTCGGCCTGAGTTATAAGCGCAAACGACAAATCCTGCCGGGGATTGAACTGACCTTGGTTGAAGCCGGTCATATGCTGGGCAGCGCCCATGTGGTTCTGGACATCGATGACAAGGACACCGGCAAACAGACAAGGCTTGTGTTCAGCGGCGATATCGGTCGACCCGGTATTCCCATCATTCGCGACCCGCAACCCATAACGGATGGGGCCGATGTCCTTATTATCGAAAGCACCTATGGCGACAGGCTGCATCCGCCCTATCCCGAGTCTGAAAAAGAGTTGAAGAGAATTGTTAATGAGACGGTGGCACGGGGCGGCTCGCTGCTCATTCCGGCCTTTGCTGTGGGCCGCACCCAGCAGATCGTCTATGCCCTGCATAAGCTGTTTGGGAAGGGGGAAATCCCCAATATCCCTATTTATGTGGACAGCCCCCTGGCCACCAGAACCACCGATATCTTCCGTCTCCACCCCGAGGCTTATGATGAAGAGATAATGCAATTTATGATGCAGGACAGCAATAACAACCCCTTTGGTTTTGAAACCCTGAAATATACGGCCTCGGTGGAAGAATCCAAGGTGCTGAGCAGTTCAGATCGACCGGCCATCGTCATCAGTGCCAGCGGTATGATGGAAGGGGGACGTATCCTCCATCACCTTAAAAGCCGGATATCTAATCCGAAAAACACCATCCTGGTTACAGGCTGGCAGGCCCCCTATACCCTGGGGCGCCGCATTGTTGATGGCGAAGACGAGGTGCGGATCTTCGGCGAAATTTATCCGGTGCGGGCCAAGGTGGAAGTCCTTACCGGCTTCAGTGGCCATGCCGACCGCGACGGGTTGCTGGCCTGGGCAGGCGCCATGACCAAGAAACCGCAGCACACCTTTGTCGTCCACGGCGAGGAGGAGTCAGCCACCGCCTTTGCCGCAGCGCTGAAGAGCGAGCTCGGTTTTGCCAATATCGTTATTCCCGATCCTCATCAGAGTTTCACGATTTGATACGTAACCCCTGACAGGAGTATTGGATGAACATTTTTTGGCAAAATATTTTGCTGCAACTGCAAGGGATTTTTAATCCTGCCGCCACGAGTACCCTTTTGGCCCAGGTGTTGACGAAGGTCATTGTCGGCGCCATCATCCTGTTGATCTTCTATCTCGGGTGGCTTGTTGTCCAGATGGCCTTGCGCATCTTGTTGAAACAGCTCCGCACCAATGAGATGACCAGTACCTTCTTGCTGACTCTGGTGAAATACTCGCTCCTGATTATTGGGCTTGTCACAGCCCTGGACACCGCCGGGATAAAAATATCGGCAGTGCTGGCTTCCCTCGGGATAGCAGGGTTGACCATTGGTTTTGCTGCCAGGGATTCGCTGTCGAATATCATCGCCGGGGTTCTTATTTTTCTGGATAGACCCTTTGTTATCGGTGATCTTGTTGAAATAGACAGTTATTATGGGCGAGTGGATAAAATTACCCTTCGCTCCACGCGTATTGTCACGGTGGATGGCAAAATGCTTGCTGTTCCCAATACGGAAATTATCAACAAGACGGTGGCATCTTACACGAATTTCCCCCATTTGCGCGTTGATATACCTGTGACAATTGCGGTGACTGAAGACATTGACAAGGCACGACTGGTTCTTTTATCTCTGGTAGAGGATAAAGAAAAATACCTTGATAATCCCCCGCCAACTGTGGTGGTCAGGGAATTAAATGACTACAACATCAAATTAGAACTCCGGGCCTGGATTATTGATGAGCGTAAACATATAGAGTACCGCTTCGGTCTGCGGGAGAAAATGTTTAAGGCCTTGACTCAGGCGGGCATAGAAATGCCCTTTGAAACGCTTTCCATTAATCCCCTGCACATCCAGACAATGAATTAATCCCGAACCGTTCGACGATCTCGGCGGTATGGGCAAAGCCTGCGCGTGTGTGGTTTTGAATGAAAGGGCCACCTCTTTGCGCATGCCGCAAAGAGGTGGGCTTTTAATAAAAATCGCTATTGTGCGGATCGAATTCGGCGTTTTCCACCCACCATTGCGGTTTTCGCACCATTTCTAACAGGTTCTGAACGGTTTTGTAGTGGTAGGTTTCTTGTCGCATGAGCACTTTAAAGAGTTTCGCGTTGGCCGCATCTTCGGCGGCGGCAAACTTTTCTTTGTAATAGTCAATACCCTTTTTTTCGATCTCCAGGGCCTTCTCATAATCGGCAACGGCGTCCACTGAGATTGTCGTGGTGTTTTTGTCCTGCTTCATTTCATCAAAGATAGTCTTGATGTCTAAGGCAACACCTGCTGCCGGGGTAACTGTCTGCTTTTTCTGAAGTTGTTCAATGGCAAACCGGTGGCGCGCTTCGTCTTCGGCAAGCAACAGCAGCACCTTTTTAATGCCCTCCAGGGGAGCCCCGGCGGCCATCTTGCGGTACAACGCTTCTGCATCTTTTTCCATCTTGATCGCAAATTCAAACATGTTCATAGTGGCCTCCGGTTGTTTCATGATGGTCAGGGGTGTAAATATCAACTGTAGGATTTCAGCATTCTAACTGCAAGATATTTTGCATGAATGATTCTAAACTGGTTGTAGGGTGTTCAGGAGCCCCCGGCCTATGCTCTACATGGGGCAGTTTTGTTTCTTGGATAACCAGCAGAACATCCCGATATAACACAATATGTTTGTTATGGGTCGCGCTGTGGTGATTTGTAAAAGCGCCACTCCTTGTTGATGATCAGACGTGCTCCGCGCCGGAAGCTGAAAAATGACCAGGCCCAGTTCAGGGTGACAAAGAGGCGGTTCTTAAAACCGATCAGGTAATAGATATGGATGATGAGCCAGGCCACCCAGGCCAGAAAGCCGGAAAGCTGCAGGTTGCCCAATTGAAGAATGGCCCGGCTGCGACCGATGGTTGCCAACTGGCCTTTGTCGAGATATTGAAACGGCCGTGGCGCTGCCCCCCTTATGCTGCGTAGGATGTTTTGGGCTATCCAGTGTCCCTGCTGGAGAGCGACCGGCGCAATACCGGGAAGAGGATGAGCCAGTCCATGGTCAAAGTGGGCCTGATCCCCGGCCACAAAAACCTCCGGGTGGCCAGCAACACTGAGGTCCGGCTCGACAATCACCCTGCCTTGTCTGTCCAGCGCCACACCGAGGGCGGCATTGAGTGCTGAGGGCCGAACTCCTGCGGCCCAGAGGACGGTGGCGCATTCGATCCGTTCTTTGTCGATTTGGACGCCAGTGCCATCAATCTTGGTCACCGGACTGTTGGCCCAGACCTGGACGCCCAATTTTTCAAGATCGCGGGTGGCTTTGCCGGCGAGTTTGGCCGGAAAAGAGGGCAGGATGCGTGGACCTGCCTCGATGAGGATGATGCGGGTCAGCTTGGGATCGATATTGCGAAAATCCCTATCCAGGGTAAAGCGGCTCATTTCGCCAATGGCGCCGGCCAGTTCGACCCCGGTGGGGCCGCCGCCGACAATGGCAAAGGTGAGATGGCTCCGTTGCTTCTGGGGATCCTCTTCCCGTTCTGCGGCCTCATAGGCGGTTAGGACCCGGCGCCTGATCTCGGTGGCCTGTTCGATGGTTTTGAGGCCCGGGGCAAACTCTTCCCACTCCTCGTGACCAAAATAAGCGTGTTGGGAGCCGCAGCATAAGATGAGATAATCGTAATCAAGGCGACTTCTTGGCGTGATGATGTGTTGTGCGGCCAGGTGAACCTCGAAGACCTCGTCCTGGAGTACGGTGATGTTGCGATAGCCGGCCAGAATATGACGGATCGGTCCGGCAATATCAGCCGGGCTCAGAGCCGCCATGGCCACCTGATACAAGAGGGGTTGAAAGAGATGATGGTTGGTACGGTCAAGGAGAGTGACCCGTACGCCTTTTTTATTGCCCAGCTTTTTTGCCGCATGCAACCCGGCAAAGCCGCCGCCGACAATGACGACATGTTTCATGCCTGTAGAGTAGGACAAAGGGAAGGGCTGGGGCAACGAAAAAAAATCAAGGGCAGTTTGGGGGCGGGGAGGATGGTCGCAGTTACTGCATGAAAAGAGTCAGAAAGAGAGACAGGTGTTGAGCTTAAGGACAGAAAGAGCGATAATCTGCTTTTAGTGAAGGCTCTTTGTCTGTCTCACAGGAATGCCATAGGTTGAAATAAAGGCACTCACGTCATCAGCAGCAGGTTCTTTCCATGGAATCAGGGGTGGCGTTGCCGCCGCCATCAGGTATAGTGCAGAGCATGAAAGCTGACTCTCCAACCCAAGATGAATCGGTAGCCGGTAGGCCCGGGCCTGTGCCTGCCGCCGCTGATATTGTTGTGGTGGATGGCCTGCGCAAAGATTTTGGCGAGCGCCGGGCGGTCGACAACATTTCCTTTGCCATCAGGACGGGTGAGTGCGTCGGCTTTCTCGGCCCCAACGGCGCCGGGAAAAGTACGACTATCCATATCTTGCTGGGCCTGGTCAGAAGAAGCGCCGGCACTATTCATCTGTTGGGGGAGGAGGTGCCGAAACACCATCAAAAGGTCAAGCAGAAGATAGGCGTGGTGCCCCAGATTGACAGCCTGGACCCGGACCTGAGCGTTGAGGAAAATCTACTCACCTATGCCGGTTATTTTAATATTCCCAAACGCCAGGCCATGGCCAAGACCGACGAGCTTCTGGAGTTTTTTGCCCTGGAGAACCGGCGTCGGGAGATCATCGAGAACCTCTCCGGCGGCCAACGCCGCCGGCTGCTGCTGGCCCGGGCCTTGATCAACGAACCGCAGCTTCTGATCCTTGATGAGCCCACGGTGGGTCTTGATCCCCAGGCCCGCCATCTGATGTGGGAACGTCTGGAAATTTTGCAGGAGCAGGGCACCACCATGCTGCTCACCAGCCACTACATGGACGAGGTGGCCCGCCTCAGCAATCGGGTCCTGATCCTTGACCGGGGCCGCATTGTCGCCCAGGGCGAACCGGAGCAGTTGATCACTGACATGGTGGGCGTCGAGGTATTCGAGGTGGAAGGCACAGAGCCGGAACTCGACAGGCTGGCCGGCATGTTCAGCCAGTGTGAGGCCACCATGGAGCGCGTGACCGGCAAGCTCTATATTTATACAAAGGAAGACTGCTCCCGGCTGGAACATATGCTTGGCGACCGGCGCAACTGGCTGCGCCGGCCGACCAACCTTGAGGATCTTTTTATCCAACTCACCGGCCGCTCCCTGCGCGAATCATGAACATTGCCTTTACTAAAATCTGGGTCAGAAACGCCCGCGTCTGGCGCAAGCATATCATGGCCACCCTGATCGGTAATCTCGGCCAGCCCTTTCTTTTTCTGATTGCCATGGGCTACGGCCTGGGCCGCGATGTCGGGCCCATCGACGGTCTCAGTTACCTGCAGTTCATCGCCCCGGGTCTGGTCGCCTCGGCGGTGATGTACGCGGCTGCCTTTGAAACCACCTACGGTTCGTACACCCGGCTGGCCCTCCAGAAAAGCTATGAGGCCATGCTGATGACGCCGCTTACCGTGGGTGATATCGTGCTGGGCGAGATTTCCTGGGGGGCGTGCAAGGGCCTCATTGCCGCCCTGATCATGGTGGCCACCCTGCCGTTTTTTGGGGTCTGGCCATCCTGGTGGGCTCTTGGCCTGCTGCCCCTGCTGCTGGTGGCCGGTATTTTCTTTGCCGCCCTGGGGCTGATCATGACCGCCTTGGCGAGCAATTACGAATTTTTCAATTATTTCATCTCCCTGGTGCTGACGCCGCTGTTTCTTTTTTCCGGCATATTCTTCCCCTTGGATACCCTGGCGCCAACGGCCCGGTTTGTCTTCTCCCTGCTGCCTCTCTCCCCCATCGTCGAGCTGGCCCGCATGCTTACCTTCGGCCGCTTGCAGGGGCCGCTGCTTCTGAAGATAGTCATTCCGCTGCTCGTCACTCTGGCCACGGTCTGGCTGGCCAAGGTTCTTCTGCAGCGCCGCCTGATAAAATAGACGAGTTGCCGGGAGATGGAGAAAAGAGGGAAGACAGCACCGGTACGTTCAGGGTAGGATGTTTGCGGAAGTGGGTGGTAACCGTGGAGCACTCTGGCTACAGACGGAGAAATTGAGGTTTAGCGAGGAAGCACGTGTGCGACTTATTGAGGTGATTGCCTCACCGAAAAATCTGGAAAAACTGCCCGCTCTTGTCACAGCCTTGGATATCAAGGATTTTTGGCCAGCCGGTGGCAAGTTGGATCTGGCCGTCTACCGCATTCTGGTTGACCAGGAAAAGAGCCAGCAGCTGCTTGATGCCCTGCAGGGCATCCTCGGTCCGGACGGCCATATTGTCCTGATCACCCCGGAGGCGGTGTTGCCCCATGACAGCCCTTCCTCGGCAGAGGAGAAGAAAACCTCTGAGCAGACGACCAGGGAGGAGCTCTACCAAGAGGTGGAAAAAGGGGTCCGTCTGAGCAGTAATTTTCTGCTGCTGGTTATCCTCTCCACCTTTGTGGCCTCCATCGGCCTGATCAAGGACAATATTGCGGCGGTGATCGGTGCCATGGTTATCGCCCCCTTGCTGGGGCCTAATATTGCCCTGGCCCTTTCCACAGCCCTGGGTGATACCAAGCTGTTATGGGCTGCCGCCAAGGCGAATTTTGTCGGTCTGGGCCTGGCAATGGCCATAGCCATTGTTGAGGGGTATCGGTGGCCCATTTCCCTCACCAGTCATGAACTGCTGGCGCGCACGGATGTCGGCCTGGACAGCATCGCTTTGGCCCTGGCCTCTGGCGCCGCCGCTGCCCTGTCGCTGACCACGGGGCAGTCAAGCGTTCTGGTTGGAGTGATGGTGGCGGTGGCGATTTTGCCTCCTGCCGCCACCTTTGGTATCATGCTTGGCGCAGGAGAGATTGATTATGCCATTGGTGCCGGTCTGTTGCTGGCAGTGAATATTGTCTGCGTCAATCTTTCGGCAAAGCTTGTTTTCATCTTCAAAGGGATCAAGCCACGAACCTGGCTTACTACTGAAAAGGCCCGGGAATCTTCCACGGTCTATATGGTGATCTGGCTGGTTTCGCTGGCTATTCTCGTTGCCATTATTATCATCACCCGGGGAGGGGAGGGATGATTGAGGTGGTTCTTCTTATCGTCGGTTCCAACATCTGGCTAGGCCCCACGAGCAGCCTGCAAAAAATATTTCAGCACTGTTCGCAATGTGGCAAAATCATTTCATAGCATCAAACGACAGAGGTTAACATGGCAACAAATTCAACATCTACATGGAAAATTATCGGTATCGCCCTCTTGGTTTTGGGTATTGGTCTGGCAGTTTGGGGGTATCAACTGTCAGGCTCAGTCGGCTCCCAGATAACTCAAGCAGTTACAGGTTCTGATACAGATAAGGTCATGACTCTTTACCTTACTGGCGCTGTCAGTTTTGTGGTGGGGTTATTCTTGTATAATAGAAAATAAAAGGGGAGCCGTTATGGACATAAACAGTTTGATAATATTTTTGGCAATTGGCGCACTCGCCGGCTGGCTGGCTGGCAACATCATGAAAGGAAAAGGGTTCGGCATCATCGGAAACATCGTGGTGGGAATAGTTGGGGCCGTATTCGGCGGGTATATATTCAACTATTTTGGGATAGCAGCCGGCGGCTTAATAGGTGCTTTAATTACCGCAACTGTAGGCGCTCTTGTCCTGTTATTTATAGTGAGTTTAGTTAAGAGGGGCTGAATCTCTCGGTGGTCAGCAAGAACATGAGCCCAGTGATTTATCGCGTTTGATAGGGGAGGCATGCGGGGAGCCTGCCGGTTACCGACGAAGAATGTGGCGTGGGGAGGAAGGGTATGATTGATGTGGTTCTGCTTGTTGTCGGCCTGGCGCTTCTGCTTGGCGGCGGTGATCTTCTGGTGCGCGGCGCCTCAGCCCTGGCCCAGGGTCTTGGCGTATCTTCCTTGGCCATCGGTCTCACCGTGGTGGCCTTCGGCACCAGTGCGCCGGAACTTTCCATCAACCTGCTGGCTGCTCTCAAGGGCAATGGCGCCATTTCTTTTGGTAATATCATCGGCTCCAATATCGCCAATATTGGTCTTATTCTGGGGGTTGCCGCCCTGATAAAACCCCTTGACATCCAGGGCACGATCATCAGTCGGGAAATCCCCATGATGCTGCTGGCCTCCCTGGCCGCCCTGGTCATGGGCCTTGACTTCACGCTGCGCCACCAGCTGGCGGTCTTTGATCGGGCTGACGGCCTCATCCTGGTCCTGCTCTTTGGCGTCTTTCTCTATTACACAATCAGCGAGGTCATCACCAAAAGAAGGCAGGACCCCTTTGCCAAGCAGGCGGTTGAGAGTAGCCCCAGAAGTCATTTGAAATCACTGACCGTTAACAGCGGTCTGGTGATCGGCGGCTTGGGCGCCTTGGTTTTTGGCGGCAAGCTGACGGTGGATGCGGCGATACATATTGCCGAGGCCCTGCAGATCCCCAAGGTAGTCATCGGATTGACCATAGTAGCAGTGGGCACCAGTCTGCCGGAGCTGGTGACCTCGATCATGGCCACTCGGCGCGGCCAGACTGACCTTGCCATTGGCAATGTGGTGGGTTCGAATATCTTCAATCTCCTCTTTGTCACCGGAGTGAGCGCCACCGTTACCCCCATCGACATTCCCGCAGGGGGTATTGCTGATCTGGTTGTTATGACTCTGCTTTCCCTTGCTTTGCTGCCCATCGCCATGACCCACCAGAAAAAAATCGTCCGTAGCGAAGGATTTTTTCTGCTTGCTGTTTATTTTGGTTATATTATCTGGCGGGCACATCTTTTTACCTGAAACTGCTGACAACCAGGCCACTGGGCCCCGGGAGAACCTGAAAATGACTGAGTTATTTTGTGATGCCAGAAAAGCAATTTTTTTGCTGGTTGCTTTTTGTTTTGTGAGTGCCGGGACAGCCGTGCGCTGCCAAGGGGCTGAGGCTCAGGCCAAAATCACTGACGTTGCTGTCCAGCAGCTGGCGGTGCTGCCTTTTATTAAAGGCAGCACCGAGGCCCAGAAAAAGGAGAAAAAGCTGGAGAAAAACTTGGACTGCCAGCTGCGTGGCCTTTGCGCCCTCAGCGAAGATGAGGTTTATTCTGAAAGCGAAGAAGTCGTGACCGCTCTGGTCCAGGCTGAATTGCGCCGCAAGTTTGGCGATAAGATTGTCGCCCTGGCCCGGGTCAGAGAGGCCTATATTGCCCTGCCAAAAGAGGCAACTGATACCCCCCGCGAGATTGCCGTTCGTCTGGGACAAAGCCTGGGGATCGATCATGTTCTGGTGGGGTTGGTCTGGCGTTACCAGGAGCGGGTCGGCAGCGCCATGGGCGCCACTGAGCCGGCCTCGGTGGCCTTTTCCCTGTTTATGGTGGAAGTTTCCACCCGGAAACTGGTCTGGCAGGGCTCCTTTGATAAAACCCAGACCTCCTTAAGTGAAAACCTTTTCGACACCCCCATGTTCCTCAAAAAAGGCATGAAATGGCTGACGGTTGAAGAGTTGAGCAGTTACGGCATCGAGAAGATTCTCGATAAATTATATATTCAGTAAGAAGGATTCCATCACCTCATGTTTTCCCTGCGCAGTATCAATAAAACCTTTCTCACAGGCTTTGTCGCCCTCTTGCCGATCACGGCCACAGTCTACCTTTTTTTCTGGGTCATGACCGCTGCCGAGGGTTTCGTCGGCCGCTTCATGAAAGTTGTGCTGCCGGATAACTGGTATCGCCCTGGCATGGGTGTGGCCGCCAGCCTGGCCATGATCTTTGTGGTGGGCCTGATGATGGAGTTCCTCCTCTTCAAGGGCATTGCCGCCAGGTTCGAGGGCATCATCTACCGGGTACCGCTGGTGAAGAGTATTTATGGCGCCACCCGGGAATTTCTCTCCTTTCTCCTTGAGGGCAAGAGTAAAGGGCCGCGCCAGGTGGTGGCCTATACCTTTGCCAACAACGTCACCATGGTTGGCTTTGTCACCAAGCGTAATCTCTCCTTCATCAATAGTGATGCCGCAGTTGGTAAGGTGGCAGTCTACTTCCCCTTCAGTTACCAGATTGGCGGCTATACAGTGATGGTGCCGGTGGAGCAGCTCATTCCTCTGGATATGCCCATGGAGCAGGCCATGCGTTTTGTGATGACCGCAGGGATTATCGAAAAGGATAAAGTGCAGTCTGGAAATGGTCACCCTGAAACGAATTAGGGCGGGAGGTTCGCCAGCAGGATTTTGTGGTTGTGGTGTTGTAAACGCTTTTTGTCGAAAAAAGCGCGCAACAGAGGCACTATCCCGCAGCACAACAGAATATTTGATGGTGAAGATATGAAGGCAGGAATTTTTTCTTTTTTTGAAAGCATTTCGTATCGTACCCTGGGCTTACTCTGTTTTTTCACGGTGCTCCTCACCGGGGCCGGCGACCACTTTATGGGGTCGGAAGCCTCTTCCGCAATACTTTACCTGGCCCCCATCCTTGCCGCTACCTGGTTTGGTGATAGGAAACTGGGCATTGGCATCGCCCTTTTTTCGGCACTGGCCTGGGCTTTTTCAGATGTTTCTTCCGGCCGGCACTATTCCAGACAATGGATTCTGGTCTGGAATGCCGGGGCCAGACTCGGCATTTTTCTTATCCTCAGCCATCTTGCCAGCCAAGTACGACAAAAACTGTTGGCCGAAGAACAAGCCGCGCACACCGATGTACTGACCAATACCTGTAATAGCCGGGCGTTTTATGAAAAAATAGAGGAAGAGATCGAACGTTGCCGTCGTTTTCACCACCCCTTGACCATCGCCTATATTGATGTCGATAATTTTAAGATGGTCAATGATAGCCATGGCCATGCGACAGGAGACATGCTGTTGCGCGCAGCGGCTGAGGTGATGCGGGAAAACACACGGCATGTTGATGTGGTTGCAAGGATTGGCGGCGATGAGTTCGCCATGCTTCTTACTGAAACCGATTATGATAATGCCGGTAAGGCCATGGCCAAAATTAGAAACGCCCTGCTGGCACAAATGACGACCCTGGCCATGCCAGTGACATTCAGTGTCGGCATGATAACCTATCAGGATTCCCCCCTTGATGCGCACGCCATGTTGCGCAGTGCTGACAACCTCATGTATGAGGTGAAAAAGTCAGGGAAAAATGCCATTAAACATCTTGCCGGCCATGAGATGCCCACAGGCGTTGACCCGGAAGAACGGTAAAATAGGTTTCATCTATGGAAACAGGAAATATCAGCGAATACCTCAAGTTCTTTGCCGCCTTGTTGGCCATTGTCAATCCGGTGGGGGCTATCCCGATCTTCATTAATCTCACCGTGGATCAGACCCCGGATGTTCGCAATAAAAACAGCTTCATGGCCTCCATCTCCATGGGTATCATTCTGGTGGTGGTTCTGTTCAGCGGCGAGGCCATCCTGCGCTTTTTCGGCATCTCAGTGGGTTCTTTCCGGGTGGGCGGCGGCATTTTGATTCTGCTCATGGCCATCTCTATGTTGCACGCCAAGATGAGTCATGTCAAACAGACCGAGGAGGAGGAGCTCGACTCGGCTGAACGCGACAGCGTCGCTGTTGTGCCGCTGGCCACGCCGCTCTTGGCCGGGCCTGGGGCGATCAGTACCGTCATCCTCTATGCCCAGCGCTACACCTCGGTGGCCCATTATCTTTACATGCTGGGGATCATCGTGATTCTGGTGATACTCACCGCCCTGTCGTTTCGGCTGGCCCCCACCATTGCCAAAATGCTGGGCAAGACCGGCATCAACGTGGTCACCCGCCTCATGGGGCTGGTCATGGCGGCGGTGGGCGTCGAGTTCATCGCCAACGGCCTCAAGCAGCTCTTTCCGGTGCTGGGCGGCTGAGTCGGCCGGCAGCACCTCTTTTACTCAACGGGAGTCGCCACCCTCATGATTTTCGATGTCCTTGCCAATGCCGAGCGCTACATCGGCCTCCACCCAGGATTTGCCACCGCCTTTGCCTTTCTGCGCCGCCCGGACCTGGCCGAGTTGCCGGTGGGCACCTATGAACTGGACGGTAAGCGGGTCTTTGCCATGGTGGCCACCGAGGCCGGCCGTCCCCGGCAGGGCGCCCAGCTGGAGGCCCATGAGAAGTACATCGATATCCAGCTGGTGCTGGCCGGCCTCGATGAGATGGGCTGGCGCTCCCTCCTTGACTGCCGCCTTCCCGCCGGCCCCTATGATGCCACGGACGACATTCGTTTCTTTGCTGATCCTCCGGCGGCCTGGATCGCCACCCACCCTGGTGCCTTTGCCATCTTCTTCCCCGAGGACGGCCACATGCCGCTTATCTCTGAAGGCCAGATTCGCAAGGTGGTGGTCAAGATCGCCGTGGCTGAGGGCTGAGGCGTGGGCCTGGCCCTGGCCTGGGTGGTGGTGAAAGCCCGGCTCCAAATCGATCGCATCGCAGGCTGCAGCCTTGCATTGGGAATCATGCCATGCCCCTTCGTCAAACGCTAATCGTTGTCCTTTTTTTTATCTCTTTCAGGGGTCTGCTCCTGGGCGCTGCGGAACCATGCTTGGCTGCAGAATGGCCTCTCGCTCAGGCCAGTGGCCCGCCTGCAATCATCGGCACCCTTCAGGACTATACCATCAAGGATGATCGGCAGACCCTGGTCGATCTCGCCCGTCAGTATGATCTGGGCTACAACGAGATCACCGACGCCAACCCGGAGGTTGACCCCTGGTATCCGGAGGCGGGCACTGAGGTGCTTCTACCCACGGCCTGGATCCTGCCCGCCAGTCTCCCCGCCAGCACACGTACCCTCGGCGAAACCTACATCATCCAGACCGGCAGCTTCACTGATCTTGCCGGGGCGCGTGGCCAATGGCAGGACCTGGCGGGCCTGTTGCCGGCCGATCTGGCCGCGAGCCTGCGCATCGAAAGAATCCAGCAATATTATGTGGTGCGTTGTGGTCTCTTTGCCGAGAAGAGGGCGGCGGAACAGGCCCAAAAAAGGGTGGAGGGTCTGGTCCCCGGGACCCTGGTCTTTGAGTCTGGCATCAGTCAGGGGCGCTTGCTTGCCGGCTTTGGCGCGGGCTTGGCTACGCCGCTCATGGTCGGCATGGTCGTCAACCTGGCCGAGATGCGTCTCTATTACCGGGAGTGGCGCGGGGGGGGAAGCGTTGATCGCACCTTTCCGGTGGGGGTGGGGCGACCAGGCTCAGAGACGAAACCAGGACAGTACCGGGTTATTGGCAAGGCCCAGGATCCGCCCTGGCTGGTGCCGAAGGAGATCCGGGCTGCCCGGCCGGAGTTGCCCGCTGTCGTGCCGCCTGGCCCCGATAATCCTTTGGGCAGATTTGCCCTGCGCCTGTCGCAGTTTGACTATATTATCCACGGCACCAATAAGGCGCCCGGCATCGGCAGGCGGGTGAGTAATGGCTGCATCCGTATGTATCCAGAGGATATTGAGAAAGTGTATGCGATGGTGCCGGTGGGCTGTGCGGTGCAGATAACCTATGAAACGGTCAAGATCGGGGTGCGGCAGGGCATTGCCCATATCGAGGTCCACCCGGATTATCTCCAGATCAGCAATCAGCTCGAGGTGGCCATTGCCCTGCTCAAGGAGCACGACCTCTTCGCGCACATCGACCTCGGCCTGCTTCGGCAAGCCCTCAAAGAATGCAGGGGGATCCCTGTCCCCCTGCACAAACACTGAAGCGGGCCTGTACCGCTCGGGCCGCCAAGAAAGGGGCCGAGCGGTGCCAGTTGTCGCCCCGCAGGGCTTCTTACTTCTGGAGCTTCTTTTTCAGATCCGCTTCGGTGCGGCGTATGGCTGACTCAGCCTTTTTGTCGGCGGCCGTGGCGGTGGTCAGGGCCATGGCTGCCTGATCTTGCACCATTTTCATGTCGCCCTGCAGGGCTGATGTCTGTGACTCCAAGGCATCCAGGCGGTTGAGGATGGTGGAGAGTTGGGCCTCTGACGTAGCAAGACGGCTTTCAATGGCGACATCTTGTTGGTCGAGACGGGCGACCTCGTCATCCACATGCTTCTTGGTCACGGCGCTACAGCCGGCAATGCCAAAAACTAACACAGCGAGTAATAAAATAGTTTGTTTCATAACTCCTCCTTGGTTGAGTGTTTTCATGCCGCTGAACGGGGAAGATTGTTTAACATATTGAAACGTAAGCTTTTTTTATGCACGTCGGTAAGATGGGGCGGGCAGTCAATCGCTACCGTCAGTAAGCAACGGCCGTGGTGGATAGCGAGATTACATCACGGCGAGGCCATCCCTGTCAAAATGATTCCATCACAAACGGGCTTTTTGGGGCATCGTCAAGGAAAGGGGCGTGCGAAAAAATAGGGTGCTTGCACCGGACAGAAACTGGTGAAAGCACTAAGTTGTGTTTGGCTGCATTCTTGTTGGCGTGCTTATTGCCTGGGCAATAAGGGGCGGCCGGGCACGGAAACCTTGTTTTCTGGCCAGGGCTTCTAACTGGTTAAGGGGGTTTGTTTTGCCGTAGTTTTTAATGGTCGTTTGCCGTGATTTGGCAGCGTTTCCAGTACGGCGTCGGCGCGGAATTTTTTTTATTTCTGAAGTGAATAGCGGCTTTTTTTTTGGTAGAGAATGGCGCCCTGCACCAACGGGGATGATGACGAGGTATTTTTTTTGCCTCATTGCGGTTTACGCAGTATGCTGGCGGCAGAGGTTCGTGGTGAGGCGACAAAACGGCAGTATTCTCCAGGTTTACCAGTCGCGGAGCGGGGTGAGCAAGCGGCGATTGAATATCCCTGCAGTTTGAGGGCGGTTAGGGCCCAGAGGTTTCGGGCCCGGCTGCGGGCGCCTGTTCCTCAGCTGTGTTTGCCTGGTTGTTGCCGTTCTCGGCGGGTTTTTCGTCGCGGTTGATCAGGATTTCTTTCTTGGTGTTCACCCAAAGCATGTTGCCCAGACCATCGTAGCCCTCGAAGAGTTTTTCCTTCTGGCGCTGGAGACCTTCGCCGATGAAACCCAGGATGATAAGATCGGCGTCCCGCGACTGGCGGCGGATCAGTTCCTTGCGGGAGGTGCCGGCGTCGGTGGCCAGCAGTTCGATATTGCGGGCCGAGATGGGCAGGCGTCCGTCTTTGATCAGTCGGTGGAGAATCTCCTGCTGTTCGTCGATCTCCACCTCTGGGAAGGCGGCGAAGAGCTTGATCTGGCCGCCATCCCAGTCCGGGTGCCCCATGATGATATAGGCCAGCAGGATCATCAGGCTGGCGTTGTCATAGTCCTCCGGGGTGATCCAGATATGGATTTCCCGGCGGTACCCGTAATCGCGGGAGGTGGAGCCGAGGATGCAGACATCAAAGCCCGAGGCCAGCAGCAGCCGGTAGTTGTCGATGATGTCGGCGAGCGCCATTTCGTTCTGGCGGGAAAACTCAAAAAGAATCAGGTTGTTTTCCTTGCCGGAGATGCCGGGTAGCTGGGCCACCTGGGCCACCGCCGTGGTATAGGAAGGGCTCACTAGGGTGTCGATATAGATGTTGCTGTGGCTGACGTCGGTGAGGTGAATGAGCCGTTGCAAGATCTCGCGGGAGTCCTCCACCGTTTCCCGGGACAGGTAGCCGGGCAGATAGTGGATATAGGTGCCGAAGCCGAAGCGGTGGGCGATCCAGCGCAGTAGATTGAAGGCATCCAGCCGCTCGAAGGAGCTCGACGAGATGCAGACCACCGATGGCCGCCAGCGCTCTTCGTCGCTT
>JAHJKA010000072.1 GCA_018822545.1 Pseudomonadota bacterium | reverse complement strand
GCTGCCGGCCGGACCGGTGACAATGGGCATGGGTTCTTTGGACTGTTCGAGGTGTTTTAACGTGACTTTATAAGTCAGGACATGGCCGGCCAAGGGGTGATTGTAGTCAAGGGTCACGGTGGTGTCGGCGAGCTCGATAACAGTGGCTGGCACCTTGTGGGTCTTGCCTTCTTTTTCGGTATTCAGGTAGAGGATCTGGCCTATCTTCAACTCGGCCTTATTACCAAAGACGTTTTTATCGATGGTCTGGAGTAATTCCTGCTGTCTTTCACCGTAGCCATCTTTGGGTTGCAGGACAATGTCATTGCTCTCACCCACCGACATCCCAACAACAGCCATCTCAAAGGCAGGCATAACGCTGCCAGTGCCAAGGGTAAACTCGAGGGGTCCTATTTCCTCGGTGGACTCAAAAATTTCGCCGTTTTCCAGGACGCCTTTATACTCAATAGAGACAATGTCCCCTGGCTTTGCTCTTTTCATAACAAACTCCTTAAATAAACAAGATTCATGACGATATCTAAAATGGTAGGGCCGACAGGTTGAGTCCTGGTTCAGCCAGTATGGATTTTTAACTGGAATAACCACAAGAAAATAACACAGAAGCCGCGCTGGTCAAGGCGCAAAGTGACTGGAGATGAGAAAACAAGCAGATCGATGGGTTGGCAAGCATTGATTGATTGTGAGCGGAGGAAGGCCGAGATTGATAAAGAGAGGGGGGTTGGGCGCTGTTTTAAAATCCGATCAGGTTATTTTTTCCTGGCTGAGGATGATGCAGGTAAGCAGGGGGATTGGTTTATTACGCTTCAATTTAAATAGTCGTAATAAACCAAAGACTCTGTCCTGCAGAAATATCAGCTCAATAGTTTTCTGTTTTTTCCAATATCAGTAAAATCCTCAAGCATGGCAGCAGTGTGGTGTCTGGTTTGGCCGTCGACAAGGGTTGCCAAGTCATCAACAATTTCTTTGAGCATGGCGGTTTGGGCACTTAACTCTTCCGAGGCGGCGGCGCCTTCTTCGGCATTGGCAGCGTTTGCCTGGGTAACCGTGTCGATCTGGCCCATGGTTGTGCTGATCTCGCTGATGCCCACTGACTGTTCTTTGGAGGCATTGGCGATTTCCTCAATGATACTCACCGTTTTGGCGGCATTGTCAATAACCAGCTGAAAGGCATCATTTGTCCTTTGTAAAAGAGCGGAGCCTTCACCGACTCTATTGGTGGTGTCCTCAATAAGTACGGAGGTTTCTTTTGCTGCTGCAGCTGCACGCATAGCAAGGTTACGCACTTCATCGGCCACCACGGCAAAACCGGCCCCGGCTTCACCAGCCCTGGCCGCTTCCACCGCAGCATTAAGAGCAAGGAGGTTGGTTTGAAAGGCAATTTCGTCGATGGTTTTAATGATCTTGGAGGTCTCTTCACTGGATGAAGAAATTCCGCTCATCGCTGTAATGAGGCCCTGCATGGCCTGATTAGCTTCAGCAACGGCCTTGTTTGCCGCTTGCATCATACTGTTTGCCTGCTGGGAATTGGCGGCGTTCTGTTTGGTCATGGAGGCCATCTCTTCCAGGGAAGAAGAAGTCTCTTCCAGAGAGGCTGCCTGTTCGGTGGCGCCTTCTGCAAGGGCCTGGCTGGTGGAGGAAATCTCCCCCGAAGCGCAGGCGACCTGGTCGGCACTACTGTTGAGCCCTTCAATAATGCGGTTGATAGGTTTGTAAATGCCGGCAGTAATGATCAGGGCCAGGGCTGAGCCTAAAATCAGTGCCAAGGCGCCAATGCAGATGGCAAAGAATGAAAGGGCCGTACTGTGTGAGGTGGTTTCCTTAAGATTGGTGGTTGCTAACGTATTACTTTCTTCAATGATCTTGTCGACAAGGGGGTCCACTTTGTGGACGGCATCGCGCATGGCCGCGATCTTGCCAGTAATGATTTTATCTTCTGCCACCAAATCGTTAAAGGCTGTTTTGTAAGTTTTTATTAAGGCCGTGTTTTCGGAAACATGTTCCGGAGCAATCCCGGCGGAGGTGAATGCCGCAAGAAGAGCATCTGCTGTTTTATTGGTTGCTGTCACATATTTCTCGTCGCCGCGCAGGAGGTAATCTTTTTCATCCTTACGCATTTTAAGAATAAGAACCTCGGCATTGGGGACATGAAAGGCCAAGATTGAGTTTTCGATGACATGGGCGGCATCGCGCAGGGATTTATACAGCGCTTCCTGTTGGTTTTTTGAAGAGGTGGTCAGGATTTTGTCTGTGGTAGCCTTATATGCCGAAAGTCCCTTTTGTTGTTCGGTTTTGGCTTGAGGGTCTGTGCTGCTGTTTGTTAATACTTCTTCATACTGCGTGGTTGCCTGCTGCCATTTCTGGCGATACTTGTCAGCGCCTGTGAGGCGATAGTCTTTTTCGTAGCGGCGCATCATGAGAAGAGCAACGTTAAGCTCATCAAGGGTGTGGGTTTGGATGGAGTTGGACAGCTCAGGGCTGCATCGCGGAATTTGCCCTGCAGGCCTGATTTATGGTCGAGACCTTTCACCTCGTAGGCCTCCACCATCTGTGCGAAGATTTTACTGTAATCGCTCATGGCCGTGATAATTGCCGGGCCTTGAGCGGCAATCGTTGTGTACCCTGCCTGTGTCGCCAATTTTTCTATCTGGCCTGCCGATTCGATGGCTGCTGCCACGTTTTTATTAAGCTTGTCGAGATATTTTTTATCCATGCGCAGCAGGAAATCTTTTTCATCACGCCGACATTGCAGCATGGCGGATTCCACGTCTTTGGCATCACCACGGATGGCAAGGTCAACTTTAAGGAGATTATTGAATTCGCCTGACATGGAGGTTGTTGCGTACTGATAAATGGCGATGACACCGATAAGCAGCACCAAGACAATACCAAAACCGCCAATGAGTTTCGTTCTTAGTTTTAAATGGGCAAACATCTTTGCCTCCTTGAATTGGGGGACGTGGGGAATCAAATACTGGATAGGTGCTGCTTGGGTAATTGTACGCAGAGAAAAACAAAAGAATCAAGAGCTTGATCACTGAAGATGCAGCAAAAGTTGTACATTGTGATGGAGCCAAGAAATGCCGAAGAAAAAATACTGCTTTGGCGGGGTATAGAGTTGGCAGTATGGAGCAGTTTCCCTGAAAGAGGTGGGGCAGGGCTAAGAAAAATGACAGAAGATTTTTTAAACCTCGAACTTCTCCCGGTATTTCATGAGGGTGTCAGTGCGGATTTCAATTTTAGCGGCAAGGCGGCCTAAGGCCATCACGACTTGGTCATCGTCATCGCTTACCGGTTGTTTTGGTTTGTATTTAAAAAAGACCTTCTCGAGAATAGTCGCGTAGGTCACAATGCTTTTTTTAGTCATGGCAATCAGTTCATCATGGGGAAAAGGGCGCTTGTAGTCACTGAAAAAATTATCGATGAACATACTGATTTTCTCGCTGTCTTTTGCTTCCTGTTTAAAGAAGAAGGAGCAGGAGCCGATCGCCTTGGCAATCTTTTCTTCAAGTTCCTCTGTGGAGATAAAGGCGTTTACATTCATGGATAAAAGCAGCATGCGGACAAAGCGCCAGAGGCCTTTCAACCCGGTGAAGTATTTCCGGCTGCGGGCGGCAGCTATGGTATGTGGGTTAAGGAGGCCATTTTTTTTATCAATCTGGCTTTCAAGGTAGGGGATAAAGTCTGTTGCCAAAATGTGGTGAAATGTTTCCACAGAAGAAAGAAGAAGGCTGGTCTTCTGGATATCATCCATCAGGAATTTTTTATGGGTGAAGGCTTGTATGCATTTGCTGGCCCCATCGGTTTGGCTCTGAATCTCAAGGAGAAGCTCTGTCAGGGGCTGGGCCTTCAGACGATCGAGATTTCTCTGAAAGGACTTTATGTAGTCCATTTCGCTTTGAAAATAATCGCTGACAAAATTGATGAAAAGTCTGACCTGTTTGCAGCCTTCAATGCAGAGTTTGAGTTGTTGTTTAAGAAAGGCGGCGACTATGGGAGGAAGAGCGGCTGGTATAGCTGTCTGCTCTATGGCTGCCTGAAGCTTGGTGACCTTGTCGATGTAGGTGAACATGTTTGTGATGTTTTCTTCATGTTCCATATCCTGGTTGGCGGCAACGGTCAGATAAATGGAATACCCTGTTTCAAAAAGAGATTTTGTTTTGCCGCTGGCTTGCATCCTGGCCTGAGGAATAAAGCTGTGGAAATTCAGGTTTTCCTTCAGTGTCTTGCTGCTGTCTACCAGGGTTTTATGGTAGCCGAAAAGAATATTTATATCTGGCTTTAACTCTTTGCACTGGTCCTCAATTTTGAGGGCCGAGGCTTGGGCTATTTCCAGAGGTAATGGCCCAAGCCTGATGTCAGATTCGAGATTATGAAGTTCGTTTGATAAAAAGGCAACGCGTTGGAGAACCTTCTGGGCCAGATCCGGATAATTGTCCCGGGCCCGCCGTAAATTGGTGGATGAAAGGCCAAGATCTTCGAGGACCGAGGCAAAGGATTCAATATTTACCTTTTGCCAATGGAGGACATTGGGATCCGTGGAAATACCTTGGGCACGTTGGCGCCAGGTTTCCAGGGTTTTTTTGAGTTGTGAAAGGAGGGTGTTTGTGTCTTTGTCTTGCGTCATGTTCACTTCTTCGAGAAAAGTTACCGAAAACTTTAAGTATAAAGGGTAGAACTCAAGAGATATAGTATATTTTTTCAGGAAATAAAGGGGAAAACTTGAGCAGCTCACCACTGATAACTTGACAAATCAGCCTGTTGTTCATAAATATGAACGTTTTTGAAAAAATACGGCTATGATGCGCCTTGATTTGATATTTCCTGCCTTTGTCGGCTCTCCAGTGCAGCATGTAAGGATATAATGCAGCTTGTCTGTGAAAAATATGGTGATAAAATGCCCTCCCAAGGGGCTCGCTGTCAGCATCCCGTCGACTACTGCACGTTCCGGACATCCTGCATTATTCATTTTGTCGGTCAGGAAGAACAAAGGAAGGAACGCCGGCCCAAAGACAAAGAGGACACGCAGGGTGAATTTAAGATGATTAATCTTCGTTTTGACAAAGGTGATGGTTTGTTGCCGGCCATAGCCCAGGATCACGCCAGCGGCCAGGTTCTGATGCTGGCCTATATCAATGAAGAGGCCTGGCAAAAAACCCTTGAGACCGGCAAGGCCCATTATTGGAGTCGGTCCCGTAATAAACTATGGCTCAAAGGCGAGTCCTCCAATCACGTCCAGATCATCAAAGAAATTCTCGTTGATTGTGATGAGGATACCGTTGTTTATAAAGTTGAGCAACTTGGCGGTGCTGCTTGTCATAAGGGCTATCCCAGCTGTTTTTTTCGGACGGTAGATGGAGATGAGCTAAAGAAGAATCAACAACCTGTGTTTGATCCACAGGAGGTATATAAGAAATGAATATCTTGAAGTTGGGTCTTCCCAAGGGAAGTCTTGAGAAACCCACCATGGAACTTTTTGCCAAATCAGGCTGGAAAATTACGACTACTTCCCGGAACTATTTCCCCGAGATTGACGATCCTGAACTGTCTTGTTCTATCTGTCGCCCCCAGGAAATGAGTCGTTATGTGGAAGGGGGCATCCTTGACTGCGGGATAACCGGCAAGGATTGGATTCTTGAAAATCAGTCTGATGTCGAGGTTATTGCCGATCTGGTTTATTCCAAAGTAAGCCGCAAGCCAACCCGCTGGATTATTGCTGTTCCAGGTGATTCTGACATTACCTGCCTTGAAGATCTTGAGGGCAAGACCATTGCCACCGAGCTTGTCGGCTACTCCACCCGCTTTTTTAAAGAGCGTGGCATCAATGTTGATATTGAATTTTCCTGGGGCGCCACCGAGGCCAAGGTTGTTACGGGCCTTGCCGATGCCATTGTCGAGGTGACGGAAACCGAATCAACCATCCGAGCCCACGGTCTGCGTATCATCCACGAGATGATGTCCTCAAATACCCAGTTTATCGTTAATAAGAAGGCATGGACTGATCCCTGGAAACGGGAGAAGATCGAAAACATCGCCATCCTTTTACAAGGCGCCCTCCGCGCTGAAAATATCGTTGGCCTGAAGATGAATGTGCCGGAGGAGAAGCTTGAGGCCATTATCAAGGTGTTGCCCAGCATGAATTTCCCAACCGTGTCCCATCTCTATAACAAGAAATGGTACTCGGTGGAAACGGTTATCTCCGAGCATCAGGTGCGGGATCTTGTTCCTCAACTGATCAGGTCAGGTGCCCAGGGTATTATCGAGTACGTTCTCAATAAGGTTATATAAATGATGAAGGATGGATGCTCATGAGTCATTGGTCTCAAGGGGAGATATCCTTTGTTAAAGGTGTCTATAAAACCGCTAATCTTCCTGATCTTGATTTGCCGGAGATTGCCTTTGCCGGCCGTTCCAATGTCGGCAAGTCCAGTTTGATCAACAAGCTTGTTAACAGGCGGAGTCTGGTTAAGGTCAGTGCCCGGCCAGGCAAAACCCAGGCCCTCAACTATTTCCAGGCCCAGGACCAGCTCTATCTTGTCGATCTCCCCGGCTATGGTTACGCCAAGGTACCCAGGAAGCTAAAAAATGACTGGCAAGGCTTGATCAGTTCTTATCTGACCAGCCGGGTCAGCCTGCGCTGCGTGGTGGTCATTATTGATATCAGGCATGCCTTGAAGGACAATGACCTGGAGCTTGTCACCTGGTTACGCAGCGAAGGTGTTCCCCATCTGGTTGTCTATACCAAGATCGACAAATTAAAGCGTGGCCAGCAGATGAGTCAGGCGGCTCTTCTTGATGCCGGACTTGGCATTCAGCCCAGTGAACGTTTGCTTTTTAGTGCAAAAAGTGGAGAAGGAAAGGAAAATCTTATCTCAAGGCTTGACCAGTTCCTTGCTTAGTGGTTTATTGACGCCAGCTATTTAAGAAATATGTGAAAGAGGTACTTTATGTCACAAGAACATTGGCATTGCTGGACCATAACTGGTTGCCAGAAGAAAGATATTTGTCCTGCCGGGCAAAAACTGGAAAAAGAGTGCTGGGAGATCGTCCAGGAAATGGAAGATTTCCGCAGTTCCATGCATGTGTGTGAGGATTGTCTCGTCTACATCTCCAAGGCAAAAAGTTCTATTTTGTCCGAGGAAGAAATTGTTGAGATTATGAAGAGAAAAGGGGTCTGTGCCCTGGCTGCCAAATGTGTTGATGAGATCATGGTGAAGCAGGGTGTCTGTACTCTTGCTGCAAAAAAGGAGAAGGCTTAATTCTTCTTGCCTTATAGTCCCATCGCCAGGAGCCTGGATACCCAGTCTGTCTCCCTCCTTCATGTGTAATAAAATTGATTTGTTCCGGCAGCCTCTTCTGGCTGCCTTTTTTTTTGCGCGGGTTGTTTTCTCCTTGCTTGACTTGTTCGCCTTTCTTGAATCCATTGTGTGCAGTGCTCTCCTTGCCCGACGTTCCTTAAGTAGCAAGATTTTGTCTGTTTGCCGGAAAGAGCTGGTGACATGATGTCATGCCATCTTGATAGTGTATGAAGAGGTGCTTTTCTTAGCTGCTAGGGCTGTTTTTTTTCAGACAAAAAAACGTGTAGAAAAACATGTTGGCGTGACTAGAAAATTTAAGCTGTTGGTTGCGTTATAAAATAAATTTTCTCGACTGGGAAAAAACGTCAACTGATGAAAAAAAAATTCTAATCGCTCAGTTGCCACCCTTAATTGTGCTGTATTTAAATATAACGATAAATCAATCATATATAATGTTCTAAGGTTTTTTTTTCAGGTTTAAATTCCCCGGGCATTTTTTTTTAACCGGGGCGTTTTATTTATTCTGTTGACTTTTAATATCGCGACCTATAATAGGCCATGCAATTTTTTTTGATGACCTTTTTTTTGTCGATTAAAATTGCTCTTTTGGTGAGTGTAAAAAAAAGAAAAATTACCTTTCAGGAGAAAAACCATGGCCCCTAATATTCTTGCCATCGAAGAACCCGAGGAACCTCCAAGTTCGTGTCATCTCAAGGTCTGCCCCCCTCCCGTGTTATCTGCCGTTCCGGCTCGGTTTCCCGCCATTTCACATGCCAAATCTTTTCGTAACAGATACTTTCCCACTTCAACAGTCGCTGAATGGAATGACTGGCGCTGGCAATTAAGAAATCGCATTACCACCACTGCACAGCTCGAAAAAATTATTGCCCTTACGGAGAGCGAATATCAAGCCCTGCAGCGCGGCGATTCGACTCTGCCTTTTGCCATAACACCTTATTACGCAAGCCTTGTTTCCCCTGACAATCCCCTCGATCCAATCCGTCGGGCTGTGGTGCCGGTGGTAAACGAACTTGTGGTTTCCCCCGGTGAGGCCCATGACCCCCTTGGTGAAGATAGCCATACCCCGGTCCCCGGATTGGTACACCGCTATCCAGACAGGGCTCTTTTTTTGGTCACCGATTATTGCTCCAATTACTGCCGCTACTGCACCCGGTCGCGGATGGTGGGTAGATCTCAGGATAAAACTCCCTGCATGGAACGTTGGGAAAAAGCCTTTGCCTATATTGAGCAACACAGCGAGATCCGCGATGTGCTCATGTCCGGTGGTGATCCGTTGACTCTGCCTGATGAGAAGCTGGAGTATCTCCTCAAGCGTCTGCGCAGCATCAAGCATGTGGAACTGATCCGCATCGGCACCAAAACACCGGCTGTCCTGCCCCAGCGCATCACCCCACAGCTTGTTCGGATGCTCAAGCGCTATCATCCGCTGTGGATCAGTATCCACACCATGCATCCAGCTGAGCAGACCAGTGAGATGAAAAAGGCCTGTGAACGCCTCGCTGACGCGGGTATCCCCCTTGGCAGCCAGACTGTATTGCTGGCCGGTATTAACGATGATATACCCACCATGAAAAGCCTCATGCAGGGTATGGTGCGCATGCGCGTTAAGCCCTATTATCTCTATCAGTGTGACCCCATTATCGGTTCATCCCATTTTAGGACCACGGTGGACAAAGGCCTGGAAATCTACCAGGGCCTGCGCGGCCACACCACTGGCTATGCTGTACCCACCTATGTCATCGACGCCCCTGGCGGCGGCGGCAAAATTCCATTGCTTCCGCAAACCTGTCTTGGGCGTGACGGTAACGATGTTCTCCTCAAAAATTACGAGGGCAACATCTATCGTTATCCTGACGCCCTCTAAGGGCAAGCTGCCACATCTGTTTATATTGAGGATATTATGAATATTGGTATGACCTATGACCTGCGCGCTGATTATCTGGCGGCAGGATACGGCGAGTTGGAAACCGCCGAATTTGACCGTCCGGACACTATTGATGCCATTGAAGGTGCCCTCCAGGCCCTTGGCCACCAGACCGACCGCATTGGCAATCTCGATAGTCTGGTCAAAAGGCTGGCAACCGGTCAGCGCTGGGATCTGGTGTTTAACATCGCCGAAGGTCTCTACGGTTTTGGTCGTGAGGCTGTGGTGCCGGCTTTGCTTGACGCCTATCGCATTCCCTATACCTTTTCCGACCCGCTGATGATGGCCGTTACCCTGCATAAGGCAACAGCCAAAAGGGTGGTGCGTGATCTGGGCATTGCCACTCCTGATTTTGCCTTGGTGCGTACCATGGAAGAGGTTGAAGCAGTAAATCTGCCCTATCCTCTCTTTGCCAAACCAGTGGCCGAAGGAACCGGCAAGGGCGTGACCCCTGTCTCCAAGATATCCTCCCCAGCTGAGCTTGCATCCGTCTGTCGTGACCTGTTGGCCACTTACAACCAGCCGGTCATTGTCGAAACATTTTTGCCGGGGCGTGAATTTACGGTGGGTATAGTGGGTAACGGCAACAAGGCCAGGTCCATCGGTCTGATCGAGGTGGTGTTGCTGGAAAACTCCGAGCCTGATGTGTATTCCTATCACAACAAGGAAATCTGCGAGGAGGTGGTTGAATACCGTACCGCGGATGACCCAGAGGCTCAAGAAGCTGTGCGGGTGGCATTAGAAGTCTGGCACGGTCTTGATTGCCGCGATTCAGGCCGGGTCGATCTGCGTTCTGATAAGAATGGTCACCCCAATTTTATCGAGATCAATCCCATTGCCGGACTGCATCCTGAACATTCCGACCTGTGCATCATTGCCAGCAAATATGGCATAAGCTACCAGCAGTTGATGGCTGAAATCGTAGCTAGTGCCCTGGAGCGGGTCAGGGTCTGAGTATTCGATGAAAATTGCCATTGTCTATAATCGCCCTGCCGAAACCGGGGGGGCGAACTGGCAGTCATCCCAGGACGTCTTGCGCCAGGTGGAGGCGGTGGAAGGCTCCCTGCGCGAACTTGGCGTTGAGTGCCTGGCCGTGCCCTTTGATCGAGATGTCGCCACCTTCATGGCCACCATCAAACAGGAAAAGGTCGAGGCGATTTTCAACCTCTGTGAAAGCGTTGATGATGACGCTCAATTGGCCGGTCATCCCGCCGCGCTTTTTGAGCTGCTGGGCCTTCCCTTCACCGGCTCGGGTTCTCTTGCCCTGATGCTGACCACCGATAAACTCCTGGCCAAAAGACAGTTGACTGCCGCTGGTTTTCTGACGCCCGATTATCGGGACTATGACGGCGGCGATATGTCATCTTTGCTCGACTTTACCCTGCCTGCCATAATCAAGCCCCGTCTTGAGGATGCCAGTATCGGCATTGACCAGGAATCCATGGTGTTTAGCCGCGAGGAGCTTCTGGAGAAAGTCCCTGTTTTTCATGAACAATACGGGCCTCTGCTTATTGAACAGTTCATCGACGGCCGCGAGTTTAATATCTCCCTCTTTGGCTATCCAGACGCCCGTGTGCAACCCGTGGCCGAGATTGATTTTTCTTCCTTTCCCAAAGAGCTTCATAAAATAGTGGGCTACCGGGCAAAATGGGACGAGGACGCCTTCGAGTACCACAACACCGACAGAATTTTTCCTGAGGATCTGGAATCTCCTTTGAAAGAGAATCTGCACAAAGTAGCGTTAGGCGCTTACACGCTTTTTAATCTGCGTGATTACGGGCGTATTGATGTTCGCATCGATGATCAAGGCAAGGTCTATGTCCTTGAAGCAAACGCCAATCCTTGCCTGACCCCTGATGCCGGTTTTGTTGCGGCAACAGGCCAAGGTGGGATGAGTTATACCGATATTGTTGGCAATTTCGTCACCTTTCTTCAATCCCGAGTTTAAAATGATAACTCTGCGTACGGCCCTAGGCAGTGATCGCGACCAGCTTTTTGCTTTGGTTGATACCATCGATAATTTTAATGAGGGTGAAAAGGAATTGGCCAGGGAAGTCATCCATGATGGACTGGCTTCAGAAAAGAACGGCTATCACATCCTGGTTGCCGTTGACAATAACGTGTCTCTGGCCGGTTTTATTTGCTACGGGCCGATTCCCATCACGGTTAAGCGCTGGGATATGTACTGGATTGCTGTGGCGCCACAGGTAGGGCGGCAGGGGATCGGTACGCTGCTTTTAGAGGCCATGGAGAAAACGCTCGGTAAGGGCGTTCGAATCTATGTGGACACCTCTGCCACCGCCTCCTACAATAAGGCGCGATCCTTTTACGAACGGCATGGCTACCAAGTAGCCTGCGTACTCCCAGAATTTTACGGGGAAGGCGATGACAAGGTAGTCTACTGGAAGGAGCTTTGACATGTTTCGTATCCGCCGGGTTTATGACAATACATTGCCCCTGGACCGTGAAGCCATTGCCCAGGTTCAGGAAATACTGGCTAAGCAATTTGTCGGCTTGTCCCGCAAGGAGATTGATAGTCTGCCTGCCAAACTGCTTAACCCCCTCAAGTACCAATTTCGCACCCTGCTTTTTGTGGCAGAAAATCATCGCCATGGGGTGAAAGGTTTTGCTCTGGTCAACTATGCACCGGATCTGAATTTCAGCTACCTTGATTTTCTCTCTGTGCAGCCGACAAAAAATGCCGGTGGCATTGGCGGCGCTTTGTACGAGAAGGTGCGGGACGAGGCGAAAAATCTCAAGGTCTGCGGCATTTTCATGGAATGCCTGCCAGATGATCCTAAACTCTGCCTCGACAAAGAAACTCTCAAACAGAATAAGTCCCGTTTCCGCTTTTACGAGCGCTATGGCGCGGTACCCATTATTAACACGGCCTATGAAACACCCCTTGAGACAGGGGATGACTGCCCGCCCTATCTTGTTTTTGACCGGATCGGACAGACTAAACTGCCAGGCCGTGATGTTGTTCGCAACATTGTCCGGGCCATTCTGCTTAGAAAATACGGCAAGGCCTGTCCGAACGGCTATATTGACATGGTGGTCGACTCCTTTAAGGACGATCCTATTCAGCTGCGCCCTTTCCGCTACATCAAGACCGAGCCGTTAGGGGTAAAAAAAGTGTTCTCCCTGGAGCAGCGTATCGCCCTGGTAATCAACGATAAACATGATATCCATCACGTCCATGAACGGGGCTATGTGGAGGCGCCGGTGCGCATCCGGTCAATTCTTAAGGGCATAGCGGGCACTGATTTCTTTGACCAGCAGCCGGTCCGCCATTTTCAGGAACACGCCATCAAGCAGGTCCATGACGCCAAATTTGTTGAGTACCTTAAAAGGGTGTGCGCCAAGGTGGAGCCGGGGAAATCCGTTTATCCTTACGTCTTTCCCATCCGCAATGCCACCCGCCCCCCCAAGGAATTGCCGGTGCGGGCCGGTTATTACTGCATCGACACCTTTACCCCATTAAATCGCAACGCCTATGTGGCAGCTCGGGGCGCGGTTGACTGTGCCCTTACTTGTGCCAGCCTGCTCTTTGAGGGCTATCGCATTACCTATGCCCTGGTGCGGCCTCCTGGTCACCACGCTGAAAGCAAGGTCTTTGGCGGCTTTTGTTATTTCAACTCCACTGCTGTGGCGGCCAATTATCTCAGCCAGCATAACAGTAAGGTGGCGGTGCTTGACATCGACTACCATCACGGCAACGGCACCCAGGATATCTTTTATAATAGGGGTGATGTTCTTACTGTCTCCATCCATGGTCACCCCAGTTTCGCCTATCCCTATTTCAGTGGGTTTGCTGACGAGAAGGGCGAAGGGCCGGGTTACAATTTCAATAAAAACTATCCTCTGCCCGAGAAACTTGACGGAGAGGGCTATCGCCATGTCCTGCAGCGTGCCTTGAAACGTATTCAGGCGTTTTCTCCCCGTTTTTTTGTGGTCGCCCTGGGATATGATCCGGCCAAGAATGATCCCACCGGTACCTGGAGTCTGGACGCGGCAGATTTTTATCAGAATGGGCTATTGATCGGCGCCCTGCGTTTGCCCACCCTGATCGTCCAGGAAGGGGGGTACCGCACCAAATCTTTGGGTACCAATGCCCGCAGCTTTTTCAAAGGACTCTGGGACGGCATGCACCTCTCCGAACCCGTTCTTCCCTCAAAAAAAAATAATCTGAGGGCATCAAGCGGCTAAAGTTTTAGCCTTGGTTTGGGTTTTCTTGAGCTGGGCCGTTTTTTAAGTTTTGCAAAAAAAAGCGGCGTGGTTGGAGGTGAACACGGCTGGGTCGCGGCGGAGAATTGCGGCCACGGCCGGGTCCCGTTTGAACTCCTGATCGAGGAAGCGCCGGATCTCCTTGCGGTTCCAGCCGCGCGGGTGATTGAAGTCGGTGTAGAGGGTGAGGTCGGCATCGTAGAATTCACTCAGTGCCAGGGTTCTTGCATCGGGGCCACAGACCGGCATGTTGAAGACGGCAAGATTGAGAAAAGTGATCTCTTCGCTGTGGCGCCTGACAAAAGCAAGGGTCTTTCTGGCTTCAATAATCGACTCAGAGGGCGTGCCAAAGAGGAGATAGACATAGGTGGCGATCCCGGCTTCTTTGAGCGCCGCCAAAGTCCGTGATACCAGATCAAGATCGATACCTTTCTCCATATTATTCAATACTCCTTGGTCCCCCGATTCCAGGCCAAGTTTCAGCATCAGGCAACCAGATTGCCGTAGGGCTTTGCAGAAGTCACGATCGGCCAGCAAGGGGCTCACCCTGGCAAAGCCATACCAGTCGACCCCTGGCGGTTGATCGGTAAGGTGGCGCATCAAGGCTGGACTCACGGCATTATCAAGGAAGTGGATCAAGCGGGGCTGGTGGCGTTTCGTCAAGATGGCGAGGTCGGACAGCACCAGGGAGGGCGGAACTTGGTGGTAAGGATTGGCCTCGGCCTTTTCCGGACAGAAGGAACATTTGTTCCAGTAGCAGCCAGATGAGGCGGCGTAAGGCAGGATCAGGCCGGGAGCCAGATAATCAAGCAGCGGTAGGTCATCATACTGGGGAGTATGGTGTTTCTTGTTATTTGGGGTGTTCAGGAGAGCAAGGAGCCCCTCTTCACCTGGGCCGGCCACCAGGTGATCAACCAGATCGGTAAAGGGATTGGTGAAGGCGGGATTGCTGAGCCAGGAGGTGACCAGACCCCCGCCTAAGACCACAGGTAAGCCAGGGTATTGTTTTTTCAGGAAACCGATCAGGGCGAAGGTGGGAATGGCCTGGCTCAGGTAGTTAAGGGAGATACCGATAAGTTCGGGCTGCGCGGTTTGGATCAGGCCGGGCAGCCGATCTCTGAAATAGGGATAAAAGATGTTTGTTTCATATATTGCTGCAGCCTGAAGCAGGTCCGCACTTTGTAACGGCGATACATTTTGATCCTGGAAGTTTGCAAGGCTGAGACCCACGTCTTGGGAGCGTCCAATGAGATCAAGGACCCGCCCGACATCAGCCACTGCGCGCTGATAGCTGTCTTGGTTGGCGTAGAGTTGCGGTTTTTTGAGGCCGGCCAGGTTGGCGGTTAAACCACGGCAGGCGCGGCGGCTCCAGGTATCGGTAGGGGAGGGTGGCGAGTCAAGGAGATAGAGGAGTCCTTCAAGGCTGGCATCCAGCAAGGTGCAGGGCAAGTTGTGGCCGCGCAGAATACCGGCAAGGAGGGCAATGCCAGCCGGGGGCTCGCCTGGCTTCGCAACGGGGGGGTAGATGAGTAACATTTGTAGGGGTTTATTTAAGTCTCAAAGGTTTACAGAGAGCGGTACTTGTGCACAGGCGTCCCAATCTAGCACCCTTTGTCTTTGTCTGCCACTTTTGATCAAGCCCGCTGTAGCACCCTTCCACATTTTTTGAACAGCGCACCCTGACTTTTAGACTAAATCACTAGACGCCGCTTCAGCGATGGTATTTTTTTTTGGTTTTCTCCTTGTGTATGTTGTTGTGTATGCGTATATTGGCAGTAGAGTCAAAGCATTTAAGGAGGTAGGTCATGCAAGCGGTTCAATCATCCAATCTCGTGCGGAAACAGTATCTGATTTCGACAAATCAGATAGAAAAGCTTGATCGCCTTGCCAAGGAGAAAGGCTCTTCGGCGGCGGAAATAGTCCGTCAGGCCATTGATGCCTATGAACCTGATTTTGGCGGCATGGATGCTCCAGAATTAATGGAACTTGTGGCCGTAAGGGTAAAGGAGGCCATTGAAGATACCCGAAATACCAGGGCGCGCTTGAGTCAAACTCTGAAACAATTAGGGGTGGAGGGGGCTTAATGTCAGGTTGGAAAGAATTGCTTCTGGATATACTCAAGCTCACCGATGAAGTAAAACGGCTGAATAAAGACATTGATCGCCTGGAAGGTCATGTCGTTGATGTGGATAAAAGGGTTGTGCGTTTGGAGACCTTGGTGGAAGTCGCCAAGTTCCAGACCAGACAACTTCCAGACGCAGGATAATCTGTATTGTCAGTTCCTCCCCGGCTCTGACTCCTATCTAAAGAACCCCTAGCAGAGACGCCGTACATCAATTTGACTCACGGTGATATGGCCATGTTTAAGGGCAACTCCATCCGTGCCTGGGTTGACGTCTTCAGCATAACGGGCCAGTGAGTGTTCGTATCGGCCTTCTCTTTCTTTAAAACATTGCTCAAGGCGACTGTCGCCAATGGCAGCTTCAATTATCTGAAGATCAGGGGCCTCTTGCTCAGGGAAATTGACATTCCAGGTCACCGGTCGTCGCAGAAATGCATCTTTTCTTCGGAGATGGTCCCATATCGTTGTTATGTGTCTTTTGACTTGAACACGTAAGGTAATCAAATGTTGGGCAGACACATCCCCTCTCTTGACAGCTGCACCAAAGGCAAGATCATGGAAGTCTTGCGATAGTGCCAATCCAGGTCGTGGCGGTTCAGCCACATTGGCATGCAGGCAGGCACCAATGGTGGCAGAACTGAGAACAAAGCCGAGTCCGGTATTCTTGCCGCAGTTTACTCCGGAAATGACAAGATCAGGCCATTCACCCTTTGCAAAAAGATTGTGCATGGCCCAGTCCACACAGTCAGCCGGGGTGCCGTCAACCAGGACCACTGGAGATCCAGCTATGATTGCCTCACGGGGGTTGATGGAGCCGTGGCCACTCATGGCGTGACTTTTCCAGCTCTGCTCGGAATCAGGGATTGCTATCTTGAGGAGAGCGATTTCTTTGAAGTCGCAAAGCGCCTCAATGGCAAAAGCCAAGAGGGGTGAGTCAGGGCCATCATCGTTTGTGAGAAGTACTTTCATTCACTTATGTAAACCAAATTCAAGTTCACCATTGTGAGCAAAACAACGGCCAAACAGCGCTAGCGAAAATGAGGTAAGGGCTCCCTCTCAAAGCTTTTTTTACCCCTGATCACTCTTAAGGACGGCGAGGAAGGCACTTTGGGGAATTTCAACATTGCCCACCATTTTCATCCGTTTCTTGCCAGCCTTCTGTTTCTCCAGCAGTTTGCGTTTGCGGCTGATATCACCGCCATAACATTTTGCGGTTACGTCTTTGCGCAGGGCCGCGATAGTGGTTCTCGAAACAATGTTGCCGCCAATGGCGCCCTGGATGGCAATTTTGAACATCTGGCGGGGGATTTCCTCTTTGAGTTTTTCGCAGGCGTGGAGGCCGCGGGCCCTGGAATTGTCACGATGCACAAGTTGGGAGAGGGCGTCCACCTTCTCGCCATTAACAAGGATATCCAGTTTAACCAAATCGCTTTTGCGGTAATCAATGAGGTCGTAGGCAAAGGAGCCGTAGCCCTGCGTAACTGACTTGAGGCGGTCGTAAAAATCATAGATAACCTCAGCCAAGGGCAGCTCGCAGGTGAACTCGATACGGCCCGGAGTGGGGTAGTAGTAGTGGGTGTTTCCCCCCCGGCGTTCCATGCACAACGTCATGACCACCCCCATGTATCTTTCCGGGATATGAATGGTGGCCTTGATATACGGCTCTTCTGTATAAGCGATAGAGGCAGGATCAGGGAAATGAGCTGGGTTGTCCACTTCAAGCTTGGTGTTGTTGGTCAGGTAAAAGTAGTAGCACACAGAAGGGACGGTGAGGATGATGGGAATATCAAACTCCCGTTCCAGGCGTTCCTGGATAACTTCAAGATGGAGCAGACCTAGGAAGCCGCAGCGAAAGCCAAAGCCCAGGGCCGTGGAGGCATCTTTTTGAAAAGTCAGGGCGGCATCGTTGAGTTTAAGCTTCTCCATGGCCGTCGCTAGATTTTCATAATCATCGGTGGATATGGGATACACCGATGAAAAAACGACCTGCTGAATTTCCTTAAAGCCAGGCAGGGGTGCGGCACAGGGTCTGTCCTTCAGGGTAATAGTGTCCCCTGGCCTGGTATCGCTCACCGTCTTGACTCCGGCCAGAATGTACCCTATTTCACCAGCCTCCAGAGTCTTCTTTGGGTGTTTTTTAAGGTGAAAGAGGCCCACCTCCTCAACCCGATAGGAGGTGTTGTTTGACATGAAAAGAATGGTGTCGCCGGCCTTGACGGTGCCATTGATGATGCGCACTGAGATAATGGTGCCACGGAAAGGGTCGTAACTGGCATCAAAGATGAGGGCCTGAAGTGGAGCCTGCGGGTCACCTTCCTTTGGGGGGGGGAGCAGGTTGACAATGGCCTCGAGAATCGCGTCGACTCCTTTGCCGGTTTTTGCTGAACACATCTGGACTCTATTGAGATCAAGGCCAAGGTCCTCTTCGATTTGGATGGCCACCATTTCCGGATCGGCAGAGGGAAGATCTATTTTGTTGATAACCGGGATGATTTCCAGGTCGTTTTCCATGGCCAGATAGAGATTGGCAAGGGTTTGGGCCTGAACACCCTGGGCGGCATCAATAAGCAGGAGAGCCCCCTCGCACGAGCTTAAGGCGCGGGAAACCTCATAGCTGAAATCAACATGGCCCGGAGTGTCGACCAGGTTAAGAACGTAGTTTTTACCATCCTTGGCCTTGTAGGGCAGGCAGATGGTTTGACTTTTGATGGTGATGCCCCTTTCCCGCTCAATGTCCATACTGTCAAGAATTTGATTCTTGAATTCACGAGCAGTGACCATGTTGCATTGTTGGATGAGACGATCAGCCAAGGTTGATTTGCCATGGTCAATATGGGCGATTATGCTGAAATTTCTAATGTTTTTCATTGGATAGTTGGTGCTGGAGGTCTCTTGATGGCAGGGAACAGGGGGGAGAAGCCCGAAGATTTTTCTTCATTGCCAAGGATAGGCAGAAACTTAATTTAATAGATGCTCTATATAGAAGAGGCCTGCGCTTGTCAAGGGGAACAGCCAGACTCTCAGGGCGGCAGAGCGGACTTTTTGATCTTTAAAACTGATGGTGTGACCAAGAGAAACCGCTATTTCCAGGGTGAAAAAGCGCGCATTTTGTGTTTGGAGATGTTAATATGCAAAATTGTGTTTTGTATATACTTGGCGAGATTCATGTTGAGAAAAGATTAGTGGTGTGCGAAACCTGGCAAAGGATTTCCTACCACTATTGATATGAGGAAAATGGCTACCGGTGAATAAAATTGACACCGAAATAATTGATGAATCCAATCTCCACGCCCTGGTTGCGTTGCCTGATGATCCCAATCTGCCGTCGGTGGGCCAGTCCGGACTTCATCGTTATCTGCAGGAGATCAGTCAGCATGCGCTCTTGACCCGCGAGGAAACGGACAGACTCGCTCGCAAATTCCATGAAGACAAAGATCCCGATGCCGCCTATCGGCTTGTAACGGCCAACCTGCGTCTGGTCGTCAAGGTTTCCATGGATTTTCAGAAATACTGGATGCAGAATTTTCTTGATCTGGTCCAGGAAGGCAATGTCGGCTTGGTGCAGGCCGTTAAAAAGTTTGACCCCTATCGTGGTGTTAAGTTTTCTTATTATGCCGCCTACTGGATTCGGGCCTATATCCTTAAATTTATAATGGATAATTGGCGTCTGGTGAAAATCGGCACCACCCAGGCCCAGCGCAAACTTTTTTTTAGTCTTAATAAGGAACGCAAACTTCTCGAAAGTCAGGGCTTTAATCCCGAACCAAAACTCCTTGCTGAACGTCTCAATGTTAAGGAAAGTGAAGTCATTGAGATGAGTCAACGCATGGATAACTGGGATCTTTCTTTAGAGAGCCCGGTTCGTGAAGATTCCGATGACGAGCAGAAAAGTTTCCTCCCTGATGGCGGACCTTCCGTGGAACAAAAGGTCGCAGAAATGGAGGTCCGAGATCGCATGGTGGAGTTGCTTGCCAAGCTCAGGGACAGTCTTAATGACAAAGAACAGGTTATTTTGGCAGCCCGTCTGTTGAGCGACGAACCTCTGACCCTGCAGGATATTGCCGATCAGTTCGGCATCTCGCGGGAACGGGTCCGCCAGATAGAGGCGAATTTGCTCAAAAAGATGAAAAAATATCTCGAGCATGAAGTTCCTGATATCCATAGTTTTCTAGACCAGGTCTTTGGTCAATGGCAGAATTAGCCTTCTCTGAGGCTGAATTTAACTTATAACATTGCTCACCGGAAGCGGTGAGGTAAGGTATAACAAATGAGAGTTCCTCTTTTAGATTTGAATGGTCAGCTTGCCCCTATTCGTGCCGAGATATTGGCGGAAATTACCAGGGTGATGGATTCCTCCATGTACATCATGGGGCCTGATGTTGCGAAATTTGAGGAAAACGTTGCCGCTTATTGCCAATCTCCAAGGGGCATTGGCGTTTCAAGTGGAACCGATGCCCTGCTGTGTGCTTTGATGGGCCTTGGCATTGGTCCGGGGGATAAGGTGCTCACTTCATCCTATTCGTTTTTTGCCACCATGGGTTCTGTTTTACGCTTGGGTGCGACGCCGGTCTTTGCTGATATTGATCCACGGACATTTAATATCTCTCCAGCCAAGATGCGCGAGTTGCTCAGCCAGGGTGACAAGAGCATCAAGGCCGTGATCCCCGTTCATCTCTATGGTCAATGTGCTGCCATGGATGAGATCATGGCCATTGCGGCTGAGTATGATCTGCCTGTTGTTGAAGATGCCGCCCAGGCCATTGGCGCCTGTTTTCCGGTTGCAGAGGCAGGAGGGGTTCGCTGGCAAAGGGCTGGAAGTTTTGGAGCTGTCGGTTGTTTCTCATTTTTCCCCTCTAAGAATCTCGGAGGAATGGGCGATGGCGGTATGATGACGGTTCAGGATGAGGTCCTTGCTGAACAACTTGATGTGATTAGGGTTCACGGTGGTAAGCCGAAGTATTATCATGGCGTATTGGGCGGTAATTTTCGTCTTGATGCCATCCAGGCCGCAATTTTAGATGTTAAATTACGGTATCTCCCTGATTGGCATAAAGGAAGACGAAGAAATGCCCAGATCTATGAGGCGCTTTTTCAGAAGACAGGGTTGGTTGAAAAGGGTCTTGTGGCGTTGCCCCAGGCTGTCTATCGGGCGTTAGCCGATGATCCCGTGAATGGAGCGGATTATCATATTTATAATCAGTTTGTTATCCGTGTCCAGGACCGGGATGCGTTGCGTGATTACTTGCTTCAACATGAGGTAGGCGCGGAGATTTATTACCCCGTGCCCCTGCATCGGCAGGAATGTCTCGTTAAAACAGGTTGGCAAGGGCCTGCCCTGCCGGAAACGGATAAGGCTGCTGCGGAAACATTGGCTTTGCCTATTTTTCCAGAACTTAGCAAGGACATGCTGGAGTTTGTTGTGGCCCAGATTCTGGAATTCTATCAGGGCCGGGGCATGCTTTAAGAAGATGAGGCTCCCCAGAAGTTCATTTGCCGGGAATGATTTTCGGTAAATGAGATGAGAAACCAGAAAAGAGGGACTTTGATCCCTCTTTTTTTTGTGGAATATTGTGAGAAAAACTTTCCTTATAGCGCTATTTTCATTGATTCTGACGCTCATGCCTTTGTTTGGGCTGGCCAGCATGCCGGAAGTTTTAGCGATTCTCGAAACAGCAGTTGTTCCAGGCCGACTCGTTTTTACCGATTTGTCCGGCCAGGAGTGGCCAGCGCAATGGATGGTTGCCCGTGAGCATGTTCGCGTGGGTCAGAAGAAGGAGGCTCTAAAGATTTATGAGCATCTGCTCGCCATCCATCCAGAGCTGATCGAGGCCCGTTGGGAGTGGACCCAACTTCTCTTGGCCATGGAGAGGTATACTGAAGCTGAGAGTAATTTAGAGATACTTCTGGAGACAAAGCCCGACAATCTCGCCTATCAACAGGCCCAGGGTATTCTTCTCCTTGTCACAGGCAGGATGCAACGGGCCGTTTTTTATCTGGCCAAGGTCTGGGCCGGTGATAATGAAAGATTTGATGTGGGCATGCATCTGTATCAGAGTTATATGTCTCTGGGGGAGACACGGAAGGCTCTGCCCGTCCTGGAAGTCCTTCATCGTAAAAAACCGGATGACCTTGTTTTACAACAGGCCTTGTTTCGTCTCTATGTTGACCAGGGTAATGATCAACAGGCCCAGGCCCTTGGAGTATCCCTGGCAAATGCCCCGGATGCTCCTTTTGACCTCATTCTTCTTGTTGCCCAGGTTCATGACCGCCTAGGTCTTAGTCATCTTGCGGCTGAATACTGGCAAAAAATCATTTTTCTCAAACCAGATAATATTACTGCCCATGCCCGCCTTGCCACCTATTACAGCGAGCAGGGACGTGAGGCGGAGGCGCTTCCCCATCTCTTACATGGTTACGGCAAGGATCTCGAGAACAGTATGCTGGCTGGGCGTATCGGCTCTATCTATGCCGACCAGAATGATTATGGCCAGGCAATTCCCTTTCTGAAGCAGTTTCTCCTTGCCTATCCTGATGATGCAGAAAAGACCCTTGTCCTTGCTCAAAGCTATAAGGCACTCGGGTCTTTGGAGAACAGCAGCCGATTGTTCAGCCGTTATCTGGAACTCGTCACCGATCCTACTGATGAAATTCGTCTTCAGGCAGCCCAGGTTTTTGTGGAAACGGGGGAGAAGAAAAAGGCTGTCTCTCAGTATCAGAATCTTGTAGCCAAAGGAGGGGATGGCGAAAAACATCTGCTCAGTCTTGCCAAGAATCTTGCCGCATCAGGACGTTATGATGAAGCTCTGAAAAGATGGCAACAGATCGCGGCAGCGCAACCTAAAGACCTGATGAGTCGCTTGGAAATTGTCGCTCTTTTTGAGAAAATGGGGCGCCGGGATGAGATGGTTGCCATGCTCCAGGAAATCCATGAGCTTGACGCCAACAATTATCTCGTTGCCTTGCGGCTGGCTGAATATTATTTTTTACAAGGACGCGACCAGGAAGGTTGGCAGCTTTTTACGCCCTTGTTGGAGATGGAATTTTTCTCCCCTGATTATTTGGCTATTCGTGCTCGTGTTTTTCATTTTCTTGGGTTGCCAGGGCACGCCTTTAAAGATATGGCAGAGGTCGTTGCCAAGGAGAATGCCGCTGATAAGGATCGTTTGATTTTTCTTGAGATTGCCGGAACATTGGGGCGGCTCGATGTTGTTGCTGAGCAGTCTACTAAGCTTGCTGATAAACCGGTGTTTCTCGCACCCGCCGGGAAACTAGTTTATGCCAGAGCCTTGGGACGAGTTGGGGAACTTGTTCAAGCCGAGAAAATTTATGAGCTACTCCAGGCAGAAAGTGATGTTAAGACTCGGGTTCAGGCCAGGCTTGACGCCGCAGAGATGTATAGACTCTTTGGATTTTCCTATGAGGCTGAGCAGCAATATCGACTCGCCTGGCTTGATGGGCATGATCAGCGCGCTCTTATTGGATTAATTGATATTAATATTTTTCTTGGCCAGATACGGGAGGCCGAGGCCTGGCTCGAGGCCATCCCAGGCCATCTCGGGAAAAACAGGTGTCAGCGATCTCTTTATGAACTTCGCGTTCTTAATGGCCTGGAGGAATTTGACGATGTCCTCTATTTTGGAAAGCATCTTTTGTCTGGTTCCTCAGAACAAATATGTTCCCCGCCACAGCGTGTTGCAATAAAGGTCCAAATGGCCAAGGCCCATTTTGGCGAAGGAGATGATGATCTGAGCCTGTCGGTTCTTACTTCTTTGGTTGCCGAGAAAAGCAGAAATTTCTCCGCATATGCCCAACTTTTTGATTTTCATACGGAAATGGGCGAAGAAGAGATGGCAAAGAATACCTTGGTCCAGGCCCTTGACATAGCTGGTTACGATCCTGGACTTCTTGCATCCTTGATGGAGATCGCCCTGGGCGAGAGTCTCTATCCTTTAGCCAGCGGTGCTGGCAGGCAATTAAGCGAAACCGTACCGAACTCACTTGGTTATTTGCTGCGCTTTATCCGTGTTCTTGAGCTTAACGGCGAACTCGACGAGGCCTACAGCCTTGTTGGCAAAGTGCTTGTTAGCTATGGCGATAATGCAATACTCAACCTTTTTGGTGCCAGACTTGCCCTTTCTTCTGGGCATTACGAGAAAGGCTTGGCAATGGCCGACAAAGCTCTTGTTCAGAATCCAGACTGGTATACCGCCCTTTTGGTTAAGGCCAGATTGCAATGGGCGCTTTTTCACTGGTCAGAGGCCATTGCAATCTATGATGAAGCTCTTCAGCCCCCGGTTGGGCAGCAGTTTTTGGAAAAGTGTGCCGAGGAGAAGATTGTTCTGCCTCCCCAGGAAGAAGTCTCTTTGTGGATGAAGGTTATTCAACCCATGGGCAGGCCGGATCCCCTGCAGAGGAGTCTGGGTGTTGACTTTGTCATGAGCGGTAATTATGAGGATGTTGCTCACCGCGCGGCATTTTTTTACGCTGACTATAAATGGCAAATATTGATGGCGCGTGAGCTCAATGCCCGCAATTCCGTCAAAAAAAGAGAGTATCATCTCGCTGTCAAACAGTACAAATCACTGCTCAGGGAACAAGACGACACCACCTTGCTTTTTGATCTTGCCGGTGTGTATAGCAGTCTTGAACGCGTTGGCGATGAAGCCATGGTTTATCAGCGTTTACAGCGATATAATCAGGATTTCCCTGGCCTTAATGAGGCCATAGCTCGAAATCATCTGAAGCTGCAACCGCAGACAGGAATTACGTTTTCCCAACTCCAGAAGAAAGGTCGGGATGGTTATTATGATATCAATCAAAAGGAGTTCGGGATTTCCGGCTGGCTTTCACCAAAACCGCAAAAAGAAATAAAGGTCTCTTCAGCACGTATTCATTATGAGTCGCCTACTTTACATGACAGTTCTTACGCCAATAGAGTGGATATCCATTTGGCGAGTACTTTCTTTGATTATTTGCAGTTTAAAGCCTCTGTCGGCGGCCATGCCTTAAGTGCTAAGCGTGGCAGCGTCGGGTTGTATGATTTTAGCGTCACCGGACTTGCCGGAGATAGGTTCGAGAGTTATATTGGCGTTAAACGGCAAATTGTTACCGATACCCTGGCCAGTGTTGACCGTCGTTTAATGGCTACAGTGTATGAAGCACGAGCTGAGCTTGATGTTGTGCCCCGTCTCCAAGCGGGGGGCGAACTCAGACGTACCGAGTATTCAGATGATAATGAGATCCACGGCTATTCCATCTGGTTTTCCTCAGTCTTGTTGCCGGAGCCGCATTTTCTCAAGGCCACCTTTCGCTATGAATTTCTAGATGCCCAGGAAGGAAACGAGGCCGGAGGGCTGTTGCTTGATGACGGTTTTGCAGCAGATGATCACCCTTATTGGTCCCCTGGGAATTTTGAGCGAAATCATTTTCTCATAAATTATAAGCATAAGTTTTCTGATGATGTCCTGGGTCGGTCGACGCCGAGTTTTTTTACGGCCGGCTATGGTTTTTCCTACGATGTGTTCGAAGATACCGTGCAGGTTTTTCAGGCAGGCTTTAATATAGAAATCAATCCTGACTGGATTCTTAAGGTCGAGACTGAGTTTGAGGAGTCAGACGAGTACCGGACGCAGGATGTTTTGGCAACCCTCCTTTACCGGTGGTAATGAAAGGTGATGGGTCTTTGCTCGTGATTTCTCTTGGAATGACTTGGCATTTTCAGACCTGTGCAGCATTAATAATAAGCAAAGAAAATTTAGGGTCTGGTTTTGGCCTAAGAATAGGTGGAGGAAGAAGGGATGGTAGAACGTGTACCAATGTCGAAAACAGGTCATGCTCGACTTAAGGATGAGTTGGATCGTTTGCAGGGCAAAGAGCGTATTGAGGTAATCCGGTCAATTGAGGTTGCTTTGGGCCATGGTGATCTTAAGGAAAATGCTGAGTATCATGCCGCCAAAGAGCGGCAAGGGCATATTGAAGGACGAATTCTTGAGCTTAAAGACAAGCTTGGTCGTTCTGAGGTGATTGACTGTACCAAGGTAGATACCGAACGCGTTGTGTTTGGGACCAAAGTGACAGTTGTGGATCTTAACAGCGATGAAGAGGTCACCTATTGGTTGGTCGGGGGAGATGAGTCAGACGTAAAAGAAGGCAGTATATCAGTTATGTCTCCTTGGGGACGGGCACTTATCGGCAAAGAGGAGGGTGATGAGGTTGTCGTGCAGACCCCCAAAGGAGTCTTGAACCTGGAGATTGTCGAGATTAAAGCCGGTGATATTCCTTGAGTTCTCTTTGCCGCACCATTCTCTAAAAAAAAGGGGGAGCAACTATTGCTCCCCCTTTTTTAATGTGCCAAGGGATTCTTCAGGCCGTGTAAAAAGAGGTTGCAGACCTGGGTGGCTGTTTCTTCAATGGTGTAGTGGGGGGCGTCGGCAAGCACCCAAAGCCGGGACATTTCATCCAGAGCCCCGAAGATAGCTCTCTTGGCAATGCCTGGAGAAATATTTTTACTGAAGATCCCCATGTCCTGGCCCTGATGAATGATGGCAGAGATAATGTCAATATATTCAATGAATTTGGTGTTGCGGTATTCTTTCATGAATTTATTACTCTGCCTAAGTTCCATCTGCAGAACCTCGGCCAGATCTTTTTTCTCTTCAAGAAGAAGCAGGTGATGGCGGGCGAAGATGTGCAATTTTTTGCAGGGATCATCCTCTCTTTCAAGCAGCAGTTTCACCTGGTGGATGATTTTGCCGATTTCATCCTCGAACAGTGAAATGAGAATGTCATACTTGTTATTGAAATAGAGGTAGATGGTGCCGTCAGCGACCTTCGCTTCCTTGGCAATATCTGAAATGCGGGCATTGAAAAAGCCCTTTCTTGCAAAGACTTTGACGGCGGCCTGGGTGATTTTGCTATGTTTGTCTGAGACTCGCATCACTTTATATGCAGTGTCTTTTCACTAGCTGTTATATATATATAAAAAAATAAAACAGGTGAAAAAACTTCTTTAAATTAACATGTTGTCAATATTGGCAAACGTACAAAAACTACTGGTATGGGGCTGGGCTGAGATCCTTTCTGAGTGATTTTAGTTGAAAAGATTGCTGATGAAAAAGGTGCTAAGATGAATAGATATTCATTTTTGTTCGTATGATAGATTCGCTACTGCTTTGTGTCAAGAAAAATGTCGTTTCATGTTTGGCCGTGTTGATCTGCCGGCTGCGAGTCGGTCTTGACAGCGATGGGCGAGCTTGGGTAATGTGCGGCTAATTTTTTTAAAAAATGATGAAGTGATCAGCCATGGTTGATTTTTATAGGGCGAACATCCAAATTTAATTTAGCTGTGTTTGCAGGATAATGCCTGGTTGTTTGGATAATCCATGCATAGGAGAGTGTTCATGAAGGTATTGGTGGTTGGATCTGGAGGTCGTGAGCATGCCCTGGTATGGAAGCTTGCGCAGAGCCAGAAGGTTACAGAAATATTTTGTGCTCCTGGCAATGGTGGCATTGCCCAAATGGCCCGGTGTGTCCCGGTGTCAGCCGAGGATATTGATGGACTTCTTGGTTTTGCCCAAAAAAATACCATCGATCTCACCATAGTGGGGCCTGAGGTGTCACTGGCCCTCGGTATTGTCGATATCTTCCAGGACGCTGGTTTACGGATATTTGGGCCGGACAAGAAGGCCGCTGCCCTGGAAGGCAGCAAGGTCTTCATGAAAGATTTACTTGCCAAGTATAATATTCCTTCGGCCCAATACGCTTCCTTTACAGATCGCGATCAGGCCATGGCCTATGTTGATAAAATAGGCGTTCCCCTTGTTGTCAAGGCGGATGGCCTTGCCGCGGGTAAAGGCGTCATCGTCTGCCAGGAACTCTCTGAAGCCAGGGAGGCTGTGGATCTTGTTATGACCCAGCGGGCCTTTGGTGATGCTGGTAATGAAGTTATTATTGAGGAATTTTTACCGGGAGAAGAGGCCTCATTTATTGCCTTTACCGACGGCACGACCGTGCTGCCTCTGCCCACGTCACAGGATCATAAGGCCGTGTATGATGGCGACACCGGTCCTAATACCGGTGGCATGGGAGCGTATTCGCCGGCACCGGTGGTAACTCCAGAGTTACATGCCCAGGTGATGGAAACAGTTATGATGGCCACGGTTAAGGCGCTGGAAGCGGAAGGATGTCCTTACAAGGGTATGCTCTATGCCGGTCTGATGATACGCGATGGCAAAGCCAAGGTCCTTGAGTTTAATTGCCGGTTTGGTGATCCGGAAGCCCAGCCATTGCTTATGCGCCTTAACAACGATTTGGTCGATGTTGTTGAGGCGGTTATTGACGGCAACCTGGCCTCAATCACCCTTGATATTGATCCCCGGCCAACGGTGTGCGTGGTGATGGCTTCCGGGGGGTATCCGGGTTCCTATACCAAGGGATATGCTATTAGCGGTCTTGACGAGGCCGCCGGTGAACAGGATGTTGTTGTCTTTCACGCCGGTACAACGGTAAAGGATGGTTCCCTGGTCAATACTGGGGGGCGTGTTCTTGGGGTAACCGCAATTGATGCGGATTTGGCAAATGCCATCAACAAGGCATATGCTGTGGTGGATATGATCCATTGGCAAGATTGTTATTTCAGGCGCGACATCGGTCAAAAGGCCTTACGTCGCACGAATTCATAGTTGGAGAACGAGATGATGGCTAGTGAAACAAAAATCGGTATCATTATGGGAAGTGACTCTGATCTCCCTGTCATGATGGCAGCTGTGGATTTTTTGAAAAAGATGGGTGTTGCCTACGAGATAACCGTGGCCTCTGCCCACCGTACTCCGGCCAGAGCTGCGGAGTTTGCCGAGACAGCACGGCAGCGGGGTGTCAAGGTGATCATTGCCGGGGCAGGCATGGCCGCACATCTTGCGGGGGTGTTGGCGGCCCATACCACTGTCCCGGTGATTGGCGTACCCATTGATTCTTCTTCCTTGAAAGGTATGGATTCATTGCTGGCAACGGTCCAGATGCCCCCCGGAATTCCGGTTGCCACCATGGCTATTGGTAAGGCCGGAGCCAAAAACGCTGCTATTCTCGCCTGCCAGATCCTTGCTGTGTCTGATGGTGAAATGGCCCAAAAGCTTGCTGATTTCAAGGCGGAAATGGCTGCTGAGGTCGACGAAAAGGCCCGTAATCTGAATGTCTAAAGGTTTATGATCCCTTTTCAAAACGTGCAGGAGGCGGCAACTATCATCAAGCAGGGTGGTGTTGTCGCCTTTCCCACGGAAACCTATTACGGTCTTGCGGTCGATCCCTTTAATGAAACTGCTTTGGATAAACTCTTCAGGCTGAAAAAAAGACCTGAGAATAAGCCTCTTCTTACCCTTATTCGCGGTCTTGATCAGCTTCTTACCCTCGCAGAATCAGTTCCCCCTTGTTTTTTACCCCTCATAAAACTATGGCCGGCACCGTTGACTCTGGTGTTTCCTGCCTCGAAGGCCTTGTCCGGTCGCCTTACCGCCGGAACGCATACTATTGGTGTCCGGATATCTCCTCATCCTGTAGCCATGCGTCTTGTTGAGTTGTGTGGTCAGCCGATAACTGCCACCAGTGCTAATCTTTCAGGCGTCCTTGCTGCTAATTCTGCCAGGGAGGTGGCTGTCCAATTCCCACGCGGTGTTGACTATATTCTTGATGGCGGGATGACGCCCGGAGGGGCGGGTTCCACTCTGGTGGGATGTGTTGATGGTCGTCCTGTTCTCCTCCGGAGCGGAATACTTGCTCCAGAATCATTGCCCTGCACGTTTTGAGATTTTTTCAGGGTGGCGGGTTTTTTCTTTTTGCCACAGGGCATCTTGAGCGTATTAGTGAGAAATAATAAAATAATTCTATCTCCCAATCTCATGTTATTGTTATAGTTTTGAATGGTTAGTGTGTGTACTTATTTCGTATATGTTTGGTTTTAAATGAGTTTGTGAGGAAATATTGAATGGTTGATCTACAATGGAAACGTGATTTTGCCTTGGAGCAGGCAGGAGAGGACGAAGAACTCCTTACCGAGTTGCTTGCTCTTTTGTGTGAATCCTCCTCCGGTGATTTGGCAAAGATGAAGGCCGGTCAAGAAAAAGGGGATGCGAAATTGATGGGCGAAGTAGCTCACAGTATCAAAGGGGCTGCTGCCAGTCTCGGTGTCGAGGCCTTGCGCGATGTTGCCTATGGTATCGAGAAGGCCGGGCGGGATAATGATCTTGGCGCGGCTTCTTCCTTGGTGCCAGCTTTAGAACGTTTGATCGGCGCGCTTTCCACTTTAAAGTAGTCGCTCTTCGCTCTTTTCAGGCATACTACGTCCTGGTTATACTGGTTTGTGCTTTGGTTTGTGCTTTGGTTTGTCGTGGCTCCTTAGGCTTGACCTCGTTTAGGTAGGGTATATTGCCTTTACTTGTGGTTAAGTGAAAATTAGATAAAAAAAATATTCATCTAGACTATGCCTACAGCCAAATCCCTCGTTCAAAAATTTAATGATCTCAAAACGTTACCCCATGTTGCCATTCGAGTGACCCAGCTGGTCAATTCTGAAGCAGCCAACATGAAGGATTTTGAGGATATTATTAAGCTTGACCCCATTCTTGTTGTGCGTCTGCTCAAACTCGTCAATAGTCCTTACTTCGGCCTGGTCAACAAGGTGGAGTCCATCTCCAAGGCTGTGGTCTATATCGGCATGAAAGACCTTCGTAATCTTGTGGCCATTGAAGCAATTCGTAATCTTTTCAAGGAGAGCGATGACCAGGGCTTTTCACGGCAACAGTTATGGAAGCATAGTGCCACCGTTGCCATTTTGTCGAAAATGATTGCTGAGCGTATCTTTGGAATGGGTGGCGAAGATGAATTTTTGGCCGGAATTATCCATGATATCGGCCTGATTGTTGAAGATCAGCTCACCGGCAAAGAGTTACGCGAGGTTGCCGGACTTTACAGGGCCGGCGATAAATTAATCACACGCTATGAAGAGGAAATTATTGAAACAAACCATTGCCGGGTGGGGGGCTTGATGGTTCTTGAATGGCATATGCCTGAAGATGTGGTGCAGGCCATTAAGAAACATCACGACCATGATAATGCCTATCCGGTGCCAAGTATTACCAGTATTCTCCACATTGCTGAATATATTTCCTGTCGCTTGAATTATGGAGCCGTACTTGGGCGCCAAGATCCACTGCCCAGCTATTTGAACTCCCATATGAAGAGCAGAATGGCGGACTATAAGGTTCTTATTAAAGATTTTCCGGCTGAAATGGAGAAAGCCGAAAATCTTTATAGTGAAGAGGGCTAATGGACGATTTATTTGCGGCGGTATTTGACGAACTGGTTGACAGGGATGAGGACCGCCTGCTTCTCCTCGAGGAGATTAGAACTCTATTGCCAGGAATTTCGGTGGCCATTGTCAAAGAAGAGGGGCAGGTGGTTGGTGATTTGCCCGGGGCATGCTCTGAGACCCTTGACCTGCTGGTAACTGAGGCAAGGGCCTCCTCGGCAATGATCAGTGCGCATAACTCCTCCGGAGAGTGGAGTTATGCCTTATGTCTTACCCCCCCCGATGTCATGGTGTTTAGTCTTCCTGGTTACGAAGGAGATATCTGTCTTACCCCTCTTGTTGCCCAGATGTGTACTAATACCTTTCGCCTCGCTCTTGCTCATAATGAGAAAAACGAGGCATTGCTTGAATCGGAACAGCTTCATCGCCAGATAGGGGTTCTGAAAAAACAGCATGCCAGGCTCATTGATGACAACCATGATCAATACGTCCTCCTCCAGCAAAAAGAAAAAGAGTACGCCAAGGAACTGGAAGATGAGATTGAACGGCAGACAAAAGAGTTGCGGGAAACCAATCAGCAACTGGAAGATGCCAGCAGGCTGAAAAGTGAGTTTCTGGCCAATATGAGCCATGAGTTGCGCACACCTATGAATGCCATCATCGGGTTTTCAGGGCTTCTCCTTGACGCAAAGCTCGAGGCGGAACAGTATGATTTTGTTCAGACCATCAGCAAGGCGGCTGATAGTCTTCTTGTGTTAATTAATGATATTCTTGATTTGGCAAAAATAGAATCCGGCAAGCTGGATCTGGCCTCTGATATTATTGAGCTGTCCTCTCTTGCCCGAAGTGTCAGTGAAATGCTGGCTGCCCAAGCCACCAGTCGGGGTAACAAAATCAGCGTTGAGGTGGATGCTTCCCTGCCAAAGCTGGTTGTTGGTGATGAGGTGCGTTTGCGTCAGATCCTGATCAACCTGGTGGGTAACGCCTTGAAATTCACCGAGAATGGTTCTGTTAATATTGCCCTGAAAAGGGGTGACGGGGAGGGGAAAGAGCAGCTTGTTTTTGAGGTTCGCGATACAGGCATTGGCATTCCAGCCCATCGGCTCGATGCCATCTTTGAAAAATTCACCCAGGCAGATGGCTCAACCACAAGAAAATATGGCGGCACCGGTTTAGGACTTTCTATCTGCTGTCAGCTCGTTGAGCTCATGGCTGGCCGGATTGCCGTTGAAAGTGCAGAGGGTGTAGGCTCAGTTTTTAGGTGTATTATTCCTCTCACCGAGGTGAGTGCTGAGGCACAAGATGCCATGGCGGCAGCTACCTCAACAGCATCTGGAGCGGTTGATGAAAATGCCATCAGCATCAAGGTGCTTCTTGTTGAGGATAATCTGGTGAACCAGAAGCTGGCCAAACTTCTTATTCAGCGCCAGGGATGTGAGGTGGATGTGGCCAGTGATGGTCTTGAGGCCATTGAGCAGCTCAAGAATAAAAAAATAGATCTTGTCCTTATGGATTTACAGATGCCTAATATGGATGGGTTGCAGGCAACAAGAAGAATACGTGAAATTGAAGGTAATGATGTCGAGAGGGGAAAATATGCCAGTCTTCAAGGAAGAGAAGTGCGCATACCCATCATTGGCTTAACGGCCAGTGCCCGCAAGGAAGATGAGGACAGCTGTTATGACGCCGGAATGGATGATTTTTTGTCCAAGCCGATTATCAAAGATAAATTTGCTGCAACCTTAAATTCTTACCGGAAGAGAGCAACTCCATAGTCAACAATCATTGCGTTCTTTCCCTCAATTTAAAAGGGGATGTTGTTTTGGCACTGTTTCCGTCAAGCTTTTCCAGCCTTGAGCACTCTTTGCACCTCTGTCTCCAGTTTCTCCCATGAGTAGGGCTTGGTTATATAGCCGTCACATTGATTGTTGAAAGAAGTCAGAATGTTTTGAGAATCATCAAGGGCCGTTGTCATGATGATCTTGACCCGCTTTCCGTCCTTTTTGCCATATTCGGCCTCAATGCGGCGGATTTCCTCAAGGGCCTCATGACCATTTAGGCGTGGCATCATAATGTCAAGACATACGAGGTCATATCCGTCGCCATGCTTAAGCTGACGAGTGAAAAGCTTCAACGCCTCCTGGCCATTTTCAGAGACGTCAATTTCTCCGTATTTGGTCAGGAAGTTAAAGAGGACTTTACGGGCAATAAAGTCATCTTCAGCGATTAAGATTTTCATTAAAAATCCCCGGATAGAAAGACAGGCCGATATATATTGGCTTTCGTTGGTGTTATGAGTTACGGAGAACAAAATGGTTCTCCAGCCTCATTATAAGAAAGAGTTCCATGATGTCATCAGAAATATGAACAATCTCCACTTCGCCACCACCGGCGTCGACTAAACAGTTTTTGACATAAATCAACAGGCCAATGCCGGATGAATCAATCATTGCGGTATCTTGTAAATCAATAATGATCTTTTTTTGGCCTTCATTTATCAGGCCAAGAAGTTCTTGGCGTAAATCTGTGCAGGTCGAGGCAACTATATCAATACCAGGGGTAATCCTTACATTGCCATCTTCTTTGACTATCTGACTCATTATATTTCTCGGTTTAAGTGCAATATATTGCCTTTGTCGTTGTAGCGTATGCTGTAACCGTATTGCTGAAGAGCGTAAACGCCGCGGCCACTCGTTTTTTCTGGGTTCACAGGTTGACGGTCAACCCATTTTCGCCAGTGGAAACCGTCACCCTCATCACGAATGGTAATCGATATGTTGGCACCTTCAACCACGACATCAATTTGCACCTGTTTGGTTGGGCTCATTTTGTTGCCATGGATGACGGCATTGTTGAGGGCCTCGCGGACCAGGAAAATAAGGGCAAAATAATTCGTTTTTAATTCTATTTCTTTTATGAAATCTGTTAGTTCCGCTACCGTTTTATTGATCCCCTCAAGTGTAGAGGGCAGCCGATGATGAAACCTGTGGATGGAGTTTTTAGAATCGTTTGGTGTCATCGCGACGATATGTAAACATGACTTTTTTTTAATTATGTCGATCGTTCGATTCCTTTGCTGCTTTTAAAGCGTACCATTTATGAATTATTTCATCCGGACAAAAGGAAAGTCAAACGTTTCTTTTGCGGTTCAATGACAGTGTGCTGATCTGAAAGGCGTGGCCGTGCACGAGGTTTAGCAATAATGAAGACAAAAACGATACCAGCACGGCGGTTTGTTATGTCGTGCTGCGCTGCAAAGAGTCGTACTCAAGAAAATCCTTGAGTCTGCAGCACATATTGCCATGGGCAGACAAGGTGACGTGTCTTGTTTCCGGAGTAGGGGAGATAAGTTGTATTTCCAGATAATTTCTGGGGGTGAGCTCGCCAAGACGTTCAGGCCATTCAATGACAGTGAGACCCTGACCATAAATGTACTCTTCAAAGCCGAGTTCTTCGATTTCCTCTTCACCGGCTAAACGATAGAGATCCATGTGGTAGAGAGGGATGCGGCCCGGATACTCATGGAGCAGGCTGAAGGTGGGGCTGGTGATATAGCAACTGGCAGCGACCTGTAAGCCTCTGCCGATGGCCTGGGTCAGGGTGGTTTTGCCGGCCCCAAGATCCCCGGTGAGTAGAATCACATCGCCCGCCTGAGCAACGGTGCCGATATGGTAGCCAAAAGCCATGGTCTGTTCTAAATCTGCCAGGTCAATATGGGCGGATTTATCAGTTGCCATTTTTCTCTACTTTTTTATGACAGAACAGGCAGCGGTATTTGGGAGGATGATCAATGGGCAAGGGGGCATCACCCTCCTGGTAATGGCATGAGTCACAGAATTTCTCCGCCTCTTTTTTGCCCATGCTGTAAAAACGTTGGTGGTTTTCATCATAGGGAATGCGCGCCGTGCTTTCTTCTGGGGCGTTGAGGAGAAAAAACAGCAAGGCCCCGCCAACAATAACAAAGATGATATTATACAGCAGGGTGTTTTTCTTTTTGAGGTCTGTCATGGTAAGTTTCCTAGTGTGCCATTTCAAGGGCGGAAAAGGGGATGATTTTTAACTTGAGAGCAAGAATCAGGCTCTCCATGATAAGTTGACAGCCAAATCTGTTTTTGCCGGACATAAGCAGCAGGCGGGTATGGCGCTGATGATTTTTAATAAGCCTGTTGAGCCGTTGCGGTTGGTGGTCGGGGTTCAGAATAGTGGCGGCAATTTCCTCCCCGGAAATGATGGCCGGTAAGATTCCTTCCCCGGTAAGGCCGGAGGCAAAACCGCCAGCGTCACCGGCCAGATAGATGTTGTTAAATTTCCACCCCTGGTAATCAAAATTGATATTGGCGGCCTCTGGCTTTAAGCCATGGTAATCAATGTTGAGACTTTTAAGCCAGGTGTGGAGACGATCTTTAAGGATCTTCGGTGGCATGTCCCTACGAAAACAATAGGCGCCCACAGAGGTTCTTTGGGCCTGGGGGAAAATCCAACAATAGCCGGTATTAAACTGTTTGGGGTCAAGGTGCCAGACCATCTCTGTCATGGAGATGGGCAGGTGGTACTGAATCCCCACGCCTATTTTTGTGGAAGGTATGTTGAGAAAACGACGAACCAACGAGTTTGAACCGTCTGCTCCTATCAGGAAATCAAAACTGAAGGTGCCTTTACTGGTAATGATCTTGGACCTCGATATTTTCTGCACCGTGGCATCGGTAATAATTTGTGCACCGGCCTTGGTGGTTGTTGTAGCCATCCATTGCCCCAGCTTCTCGCGGTTAACCGTTGAAACCATGGCATCATTACTGATCAACCTTGTTGCCTGAAAGGTTGATGAAACATTTTGGATGGGGAATTGTCGTTCTAAAAGTTGGGCCGGGATGGCCAGATTCAGACCTGATGAGGTCACACCGCCAGCGCAGATTTTGGGGCCAATTTTTTTGTTCTTTTCACAGACCAGAACACGCTTGCCGCTTGCCGCCAGAATGCGGGCACAACTCAAGCCGGCTGGTCCTGCCCCGATAATTATGCTATGGAAATGATCTTGCGTCATGGTAAGTGTGTATGGCTTTATATGAGAGGCAAAAGTAGTGGCAGGTGGTTGGTTATGCAAGAAAAAACTTTGACCTGTCCACGCTTTAAGGTAGTTTTGTTGGTGATATGCACAAATTGAAAATGTTCTTTTGGGAGCGTAAAATCTCGCTGGCGCGAAGATGTCCCCTCCCTGTTCATTTATTTTCACCCCCCTTAGAGAAATTTTAACACATCTGGAGAAAACACATGGGATTGTTATCGGCAAGTAAGAGCAGCCGGGCAAAGAGCGGTGGTTCAGCCATTTTTATAGCAGTAATATTATTTATTTTTGTCATTGCCGCGGCCTTGTTGTTTTATGTTAATGAGCGAGAACAACCTACCATTAATCTGTCTCCCTTGCCTCCGTTACTGAGCGCGCTGAAGGAGCTTCAATTTGAAGCTGCTGATCAGAAGAGTGGCTTGCGACATGTTCAGGTCAGTGTCGTTCAAAACAATAAGTCATCGGTGGTCGTCGATAAGATTTTCCCGCGTCGGGGTTGGATAGGCCAGGCCGGACCACGAGAAATGGTTTTTACGGTCACCCTTGATACGGTGCGTCTTGGTCTTGCTGATGGACCGGCGGAAGTGGTAATCAATGCGCGGGATTATTCGTTTTGGCGGTTTGGTGCTGGCAATGAGATTCAGGTCATTCTTCCGGTGGAATTTGATACCCATCCGCCTAAAGTGACTAAACTTGATTCCCCTCGCTATATCAAGCAGGGCGGTTCCGGTATCGTCACCTACAAGATGGATGAAGATGTTCCCCGGCATGGTGTCATTATTAATGCTGATTTTCACCCTGGTTTCGCTGTTGAAGGCAAGGATATGTATGCAGCCATGATTGGCTTACCTTTTGATACGGAAAAGATAACATCACTCTATGTTCTTGCCGAAGATGTCGCCGGTAATCAGGGTAAGGCACCCTTTGGTATGATTGTCAAAAAGCGGGCTTTGAAAAGAGATACCATTGATATACCTGATTCGTTTCTCGAACTGAAAATTCCTGAATTTTCCCAATATTACCCGGAAATGACGGGCTCTAATGTTGAGCAATACCTCTATGTGAACAATAAGGTGCGCGCAGAAAATAACATAAAGTTTCGTGAACTCTGCTCCCACTCTGTGCCCGAAAAATTGTGGAGCGGGAAGTTCGGTCGTATGCCCGGAGCAGGAAAAGCCAGCTTTGCTGATCATCGCACCTATATGTACAAGGGTAAGAAGATCGATAATCAGGTCCATCTCGGCAATGATATCGCCTCGGTGCGTCAAGCCCCGGTCAAGGCCGCCAATAAAGGGAAAGTTGTCTATGCTGATTATCGCGGAATCTATGGGAATACTGTCGTGCTTGATCATGGAACCGGCGTTTTCAGTCTGTACTCCCATATGAGTCAAATATCGGTTGCTCCCGGTGAGATCATTGCCAAGAATGGCCTGCTCGGTGCCACAGGAACGACGGGCATGGCTGGTGGCGACCATCTGCATTACTCCATGCTGGTGAATGGAATTATGGTTGATCCCCTGGAGTGGTGGGATGGCTCCTGGCTTGATCTTCATATCGAGAGCTATCTGAAATAGGGTTTCGCTGGTGTCAAAAATAAAAATCCTCCCTGAGGATCTGGCTAATAAGATCGCTGCCGGCGAGGTCGTTGAAAGACCGGCCTCGGTGGTGAAAGAATTTGTTGAAAACGGCCTTGATGCTAAAGCTAGCCATATCACCGTTGAGGTGGAGGGCGGCGGTACCAGGCTGTTGCGGGTTATTGACAACGGTGAGGGCATGGATGCGGATGATGTCCTGCTCTGCCTTGAGCGGCATGCCACCAGTAAACTCAAAGAGGCAGCTGATCTCAATGGTATCACCACCCTGGGCTTTCGGGGTGAAGCAGTGCCCTCCATTGCCTCGGTGTCTCAGCTTGTCATCACTTCAAAACGACCAGGGGCCGAGCTTGGCACCCTGGCTGAAATCCGCTATGGCCAGGTCAGAAAGGTCCATGAAATGGGCTGCAGTCAGGGCACGGTCATGGAGGTTCGCGATCTTTTCGGTAATGTCCCGGCCCGTCGTAAATTCCTGAAGACCAAACGTACCGAGCTTTCCCATGTGGAAGAGGTCGTGCTCTGTGCGGCACTTGCCCATCCTGAGGTCGGTTTCCGCCTCGTGGTCGATGGTCGGGAGGTGCTTTCTTTTGCCTCCGGCGATAGTCTTGAGCACCGGGTGGCCACCCTTTTCGGCCAGAAAAAACCCGGCAGCCTTCTGGCCATTGATTGGCATAAATACGAGGATGGCGGAGAAATTGCCGTCCATGGCTGGTTGCTCTCGCCTGATGTCATGGCTGGCCCGGCTGGTCAATTACGCCTCTTTGTTCTTGGGCGCCCGGTGCGCGATCGGATGGTGAGCCATGCCGTCAGCGAAGGGGCCCACGGTTATTATATGAAGGGGCGTCGTCCTGCCGGGGTTATTATGGTCTCAACACCGCTGGCTGAGGTAGATGTCAATGTCCACCCCACCAAACAGGAGATTCGTTTCCGGCAGGCCAATGTTATTCATCAGGCCGTGGTGGAAGCGGTGCGCACCGGCCTGGAAAGGTATCAGGGCCAGGTGAAAAAGGCCTTGTTCGGCACCTTTCAGCCCCGTCCGAGCCGACCCGTTGCCCCCCAGACCAGAGAGCCTGCGGCCGTCGGTCAGGAACCACTGCCGCAGCCTGTTTCGCTCTTTCCCTCTTGTCGTGAAAAAAAATCAGTGTTGCTTTCAGATGATGGCCAGGCACTAAAAACATCGCCCCCGGCCTCGCCTGCTCAGCCTCATTCCGTCCAGAACGATCCGGTTGGTGCTCATCGGCCTGATTTCGACTCCATGGCTACCTCGACTCCTTCTGGCCTGAATCATATCAACTATATTGGTCAATACCAAGACTCCTATCTTCTCTGTGCCAGTAATGAAGGATTGGTGGTTATCGATCAGCATGCGGCCCATGAACGGCTCCTTTTTGAGAAACTGAAAAAACAGCTCGCCAGCCGGACGGTGGCCCGCCAGACCCTTCTTTTTCCTGAGATGGTGGAGTGCACCGCCGCCCAGATTCAGGCCCTGCACAACCATCATGATGAGATTGTCGAGATGGGGTTGGAGGTGGCGGAATTCGGTGGCGAGACCTTTGTCATCAAGGCTATTCCTGCGCTGCTTGCCTATCTTGGGCCATTGGAGATCTTCAGCGGCATCATTGATCAATATGTGGCCCCTGATATCTCTGCCTCCCGGGCCACCCGCCTTGAAGATGTCTTGGCTACCATGGCCTGTAAGGCGGCGGTTAAGGCCAACCATGTCCTGCAACACGAGGAAGGCATGGCCCTTGTCGAGCAGATGCTGACGGCTGATGTCTTTTCCCATTGTCCCCATGGTCGCCCTGTTTACCGCCTCTTTTCGCCGGATGAAGTGAAAAAATGGTTTAAACGTACCTGAGATTGTATCCCCTTTACCCGGGACAAGCGTCTTGGTTAGGGCGGTCGACCTTTCCAAAAAAGAAACTTTCTGACTGCCGCTCTTTATGGTAAAAAACAGGCCAACTCTTTACTCTTAAAAAAAAAGGAAAACCCCATGAGCCAATCTATAACACAAACAAATCTTCAAGGTTTACAGCTCATCAATCGTGGGAAGGTACGTGATCTTTACGAGGTTGATGGCAACCTGCTGATGGTGGCCACTGATCGTATATCCGCCTATGATGTGATTATGAACGAGCCCATTCCCAATAAGGGCAGGGTGCTCACCAAGCTATCGCTGTTTTGGTTTGATCTTCTCAAGGATATCATTCCCCATCACCTGATCAGCGCTGATCCCGACACCTATCCAGCCTCCTGTGCGCCATTTAAGGATATACTCCGGGGCCGTTCCATGTTGGTTAAAAAGGCCAAACCCCTGCCGGTGGAGTGTATTGTCCGCGGCTATATTTCCGGTTCCTTCTGGAGTGCGTACAAGAAAAACACCACTGTCTGCGGTTTTAAGCTGCCTGAGGGTATGCAGGAGTCCCAGAAGTTGCCGCAGGTCCTGTTTACCCCCTCCACCAAAGCGGAGCAGGGCCTCCATGATGAGAATATCTCGGTGGCTGAGATGGAGAAGCTGGTGGGTAAAGATGAGACGGCGCAGATTGCCGATGTCTGTGTCCGCCTCTATGAAAAGGCGGCGGATTATGCCCGTTCTAAAGGCATCATCATTGCCGATACCAAGTTCGAGCTGGGTTGGTATGATGGCAAGCTGATGCTCATCGATGAGGTGCTCACCCCCGACAGTTCGCGCTTTTGGCCTGAGGATGATTATGTTATCGGCCGCGGCCAGGCCAGTTTCGACAAGCAGTTTCTTCGCGATTATCTCTCCAGCCTGACCTGGGATAAAACTCCGCCCGCCCCGCCTCTGCCTGCAGAAATTCTTGAAAAAACAGGGGCCCGCTATCTTGAGGCCCTGGAGCGCATTACCGGCAGCGGTTTGTAAGTTTTTCTGTTGATATTAAAAAAAAGGGGAAGCAGCCTGTTGCCGACTGCTCCCCCTTTTTTGTCCAAAACTCCCAGGTCCAGATTTTCAGGTTCGCCACGACGGAGTGATATTCTTATCTTATTGCCAGTAAGCCGTTTTCCGGCTACCTGAGACGTTTTTGCTTCGGCGCAATCTTGCTTCTCTTCTCTTCTCTTCTCTTCTCTTCTCTTCTCTTCTCTTCTCTCCAGGGAATTTTCTTTATTCGGTTTCTTTTCTTTTATAGCCTTCCATCTGTCATCGTGAATGTGGCATATTGTCACACTGGTGATGATGATTATTGTTTATGTAAATCCTTCCCGTTGTGGAACAGGATTTCAAATAAGATTTTAGTCTCTTTAAAATAGAATTTTTTGGAGGTGCGTTATGAATGCGCTACATGATTTCCTGACCGGGCAAAAATCCTTCTTGCAAGGTGATTATCGGAAAAGTATAGCCTCTTTTTCCGCAGCCCTGGAGCATGGTCTGCAACCTGAAAAAGGCTATCTGGCCCTGGGTATGGCCCATCTGAAAAACGCTGATTTTGATGAGGCGGTAGAAGATTTCAGCCATGTCCTGGAATTTGATCACGATGCTGAACTGGCCCTTTTTTATCGTGGTATCACCCATCTTAATCATGCAGAGTTACAGGAGACCATTGCCGATCTCACCATGGTTCTTGACCTCAACCCAGAGCGTTCAGAAGCCTGGGTGGCCCGTTCCCTCGCTCATCGGGCGCTGCATCACGATAAAGAGGCGCAAGAGGATATGAAGCAGGCCCTTGGGCATGCCGGCATCGAGGTCGAAGAATTCATGCGTAATTTTGCCATCTCTCCCCAGGTCTATAAATGGGCCATGACCCTTTTTGACGTTCAGGATGAGCCCTGGGCTGTTAAGCTCGGTGAGGAGATCAGAAAGTCGTGGCATTGATGGATTGTTGACCGGCCAGGCAGGGGAGGGATGTTTCTTTCCTCCCCTGCGAACTTCGTCTTGGTGTAAGGTTATTGCTGAGTTGTGCTGCTGACAATGTCGACCTGCATCGCTGTGCGATTATGAAATGTTTATGGGCAACCCTTGGCTGCCCCTGGAGGTTTTTTATGGAATATTCCATTCGGATAGGCGGTGAAGCGGGTCAAGGGCTGCAACTTATCGGCGGCGTATTGGCGAAATATTTTGTGCGGGCCGGGTTTTATGTTTTCAGCCACCAGGATTATATGTCTCGGGTCAGGGGTGGCCATAATTTTTACCAGATCACCTTTGCTGACCGTCTGCTTGAATCGGTGCGTGACACCTATGATCTCCTTGTGGCCCTTGATCTGCCGACAATTGCTCTGCATCGGCATCAGCTCAATAACCAAGGTCATATTCTCTATGACCAGGCCTCTTGCGGCGGTAAACAGGAGGGCGAGGAATTTCTGGATATCCCCCTGGCACTTCTCGTTGAAGAGCTGAACGCGCCACGTGTCATGGTGAGCTCAGCGAGCATAGGGGCGGTGCTGGCTGTTCTTGATCTGCCTCTGGCCCCTTTTCAGGGAATCATCGGCGACTTTATCTCAAAAAAAACTGAAGAGATTGTTGCTAGCAACTATGCTGTTGCCAACGCAGCTTTTGTCTATGCCCGTGCTCATTATGACACCATACCATCTGTGCCTGTGGCCACCCTGGCAGATGCGCCCCTGATGCTTATCAATGGCAGTCAGGCTATTGGTCTTGGTGCCTTGGCCAGTGGCTGTAAGTTCTATGCGGCCTATCCCATGACCCCAGCCACAGGGATTATGAACTATATTGCTGGTAAAGCTGCAAAATATGGGATTGTGGTTGAGCAGGCAGAGGATGAAATATCCGCTATCAATATGGCCCTTGGCGCCTCCTACGCCGGTGTAAGGGCGATGACCGGGACCTCGGGCGGCGGTTTTGCCTTGATGACAGAAGGATTGTCCCTGGCCGGAATCACCGAAACTCCCGTGGTTATCGCCGAGGTCCAGCGGCCTGGGCCGGCTACAGGCTTGCCCACCCGCACAGAGCAAAGTGATCTCCTCTTTGTGCTGCATGGCGGCCACGGCGAATTCCCCCGGGTTATTTTTGCTCCTGGGACCCCGGAGCAGGCATTTTATCTGACCAATAAGGCCTTCCATCTTGCTGAAAAATACCAAATTCCGGTGTTTATTCAATCTGACCAGTATCTTGCCGATTGCCAGTGGAGCCTGGCTGATTTTGACAGCAGATTGCTGTATCAGGAGGATTTTCGATTGCGCGGTGAATTGCTGGTCGGCCTGGAAAGCTATCAGCGTTATGCCTATACTGAAAGCGGTATTTCTCCCCTGGCAATTCCTGGCGATTCAGAGCATCTGGTTGTCGTTGACAGTGATGAACATGACGAGGACGGCCATATCATCGAAGATGCCCCAACCAGGAACTTGATGGTTGAGAAGAGGCTTTTTAAGAAAATGGCTCTGCTGCGGGAAGAAATATCGCCGCCCCTTTATTATGGTGAACATAATCCCCAGGCCATTGTGGTTGGCTACGGATCAACCTTCGGCGTGTTGAAAGAGGCTGTGGAACATCTTGCCGGAGAGTTCAAAATAGGTCTGCTCTACTTCAGCGAGATATACCCGTTTCCCCTGCTGGAGCAGTTTGACTACGTTGCCCTTCTCAAAGAGGCCCCGGTCACTATTTGTGTCGAAAATAATGCAACGAGTCAGTTTGCGCGGGTGCTCCATGGCGAAACCAACCATCGCTGCACGTACTTGATCAATAAATATGATGGGCGGCCCTTTACCCTGCAAACTCTTATAGGTGAAATCCATGCTTACCTTTGATGATTACAAGGGCCAGCAACCGTCCTGGTGTCCTGGCTGTGGTAATTTTGCAATACTCAACACCCTGAAGAAGGTCTTTGTGGATCTTGCAATGCAACCCCACCAGTTCACCATTGTCTCTGGGATTGGCCAGGGCGCCAAACTTCCCCACTATACCAAGTGCAATACCTTTAACGGTCTGCACGGCAGGACCCTGCCGGTGGCAACCGGAATCAGGCTTGCCAATAATCACATGACTGTCCTTGCCCTTGCCGGTGATGGCGATTGTTACGGTGAGGGGGGCAATCATCTCATCCATGCAATCCGCCGAAATATCAATGTGACCCTCCTGGTCCACAATAATCAGGTCTATGGCCTTACCAAGGGCCAGGCTTCACCAACCACGCCGCAAGGCCGGGTGACCAAGATCCAACCCTCCGGCTCCTTGTCAGAGCCGCTTAACCCTCTTGCCATGGCGATTTCTTTAAACTGCAGTTTTGTGGCCCGGGGCTTTGCCGGGGCCTCTGGTTTGCCGTTTCTGCAAGAGATTATCAAAGAGGCCATTCGCCATGAAGGCTTTGCCATGGTGGACATCCTGCAAAACTGTGTAACCTTTAATAAGGTTAATACCTTCCACTGGTACAAGGAGAGGGCGTATGAGCTTGAGGCCGGCTACGACCCCACAGACCGGGTTGAGGCCTTCCGCAGGTCCCTTGAATGGGGGGAAAGGATTCCCACCGGTATCTTTTACAGGAATGACAGGCCATCCTATGAGCAGGGGCTTACCGTGCTTAAGGAGGATCCTCTGGTGAAACAGGCGTTATTTCGGAAAGATATGAGCGCTGAGTTGGCGCAATTGCATTAGGATAAGGAGGATGGAGGTGCGCTATGATGACCAAAGAAGAACTCTGTAAAAAGATAACAGACATCTATCCTGATATCGGCATCTGCGGCATTGATCTCAATGTTGACTACAGCGATGAAAAAGGAGCCTGGGTTGTTGACCTCAAACAAAAAGGGCACCACCTGCAAACCTTTTTGGAAAACAATGATGCCAGGAAATGTATGGAAGGTAAACAATGTGTTTCTTTAGGACTGCACATTGCTGAATTGGTAGACAACATCAAGAAGATGTAGGAAGTATTTTTTCTCTCAATTTTGATGGTTCAATGAGCTCGTCCGGCCAAACCTCTCTGCTTGCGTCACAGAGAGGTTTGCGGTTGTGAAGGATTCATGGCTTTAATGGCTACGATGCTCGTGGAGGGGATGGTTGCCGGAGCTTGTTTGTTCTTCAAGGCCTGGGTTGGCCAAAGTGACCGGTAGTCACAATGGAACTAAAAACTGTCGATGATTACGGCTTCATTTTTACCAATCTGCCCACCACGGGGCCAGGGCTCCTTGATACCCTTGCCAATAACAACAAACATGGCAATGACATGGTCAGCAGGCAGGTTGATCAGCTTGCCTACTTCAGCAAAGTCGAAGCCGTCCATGGGACACGACTCGTAGCCCAGGCTTTTGGCGCTAAGCATGAGGGTCTGGGCGGCCATGCCGCAGGACCGCATGGCCTCGTCACGTTGAACCAGGGGCTTGTCGCGATAATAGGCATCAATGGCCGGCAGGAGAAAGTCCTGGACCTCTTTGGGGGCATTTTGCCAATAGCGGCCAGGTTCTTTTTGCCAACTACCCAGATCGGCGCAGAGAATCACCAGGAGCGAGGCGTCGGTGACCTGGGCTTGGCCCCAGGCGACAGGCCTGATTTTTTGACGTAAGTCAGGGTTCTTAACCACCACAAAGCGCCAGTTCTGGATATTGAAGGCGGTGGGGGAAAGCATGGCAAGGGACATAATCCGATCAATTTCTTCCTCTGTCATGCGATGATTGGGGTCATAATGCTTGACGGCCCGACGTGTTTCAATGGCAGTGATGACATCCATGGTACTCTCCTGAAGGGTTGATTGGGTGTGGTGTCGCTTTTAACAGCAGATTTAAGTGTATGTCATAGATGAGCAATACTCAAGATGAGAGTAGGGAATATTCTTATGTAAAAAAAGGCTGTACAGGTTGGGGGAAATATCGCGTACGAGTTTCGGCATTGCAGTGATGCTGAATCTTGAAAGTGTACTTTTAATGATGGTGTTTATGGGACAGAGGCTTTCTTGTCGTATAATTGTTGGGGGAGTTGTCGCGCTCTCTTTTCTGCTGGCTGCGTGGCCAGCATTTTCTTTTTTGTATGTGGGGAAAGGCGACACCCTGCCTACGCTGGAGTTTACTGATTTTGCCACGGACACTAAAAAGCTGTTTGATAAAAGGCAGCAGCCATTGGTTTTGGTTTTTTTTGGTGCGGATATTGACACCAAGGAAGAGCGGGCCATTGAGGTCCTTGCCGATATCCAGAATCAGCGTTCATTTTATCGCCAAAGAAATATCGAGTTGGCAGCAGTCTTTGTCCAGCCAGAATTGGTAGCCAAGATTAATGAGATTGTTGAGCAGGCCCATATAGATTTTCCAGTGTATGTGGATACCGCTAGCCAATCTTTCGAAAAATTAGGTGTTTATGTGATGCCTTCCATCCTTATTGTAAACGCGGATGGAATTATTCATGAGGGCCTTGGATATACCCGCAATATCGACGTGCTTTTGCCCGGTGAAGTACAGGTTATGCTCCACGAGAAAAGCAGAGAGGAGCTTAACGCCCTGTTGAAACCGGAAACCGTTGAGCGCACCATGGCCCAGCGCCGGGCCCGGCTTGATTATAATTATGCCGTGAATCTTGTCCAGCGCCAGGAGATTGATTTGGCCCTTGAGAAGTTGGAAATGGCCTTGGATAAAGACCCTGAATTTGTGCCAGCTCTGGGGGAGAAAGGTTGTCTCCTGGTGAAAAAGAAAAAATTTCAGGAGGCTGCAACGATTCTTGATCGAACCCTTGCGATGGTCCCTAATTTTGCGCGGGCCTTAGACTGTAAGGCTGAGCTCGTAAACGCTGAAAAAAAAGGAGGACAAGTGGAAGCGGCTCCTGTGAAAACAAACCCTTCCTCCTGGGGATATTTTTCTGAGGATGAGGACGAGGAAGAAACGTCGCCGCAGTAAACTCATCTTTTTGCAGCATGTTTGCTATGGGTAGAAGCGGGGATGTTCTTATTGGACTTGGCAAAGGATGGTGCGTAAAAAGAGAGTTACAAACCGATTTTTTGCAGCTCTTTCAGAAGTTTTTTCTGTTCCGCAGATAACTCTTTTGGAACCTCAATGTTTATTTTTACCATCAGGTCACCGTGTGGTCCTTTGGGCCCTTTAGGGAGACCTTTGCCTTGTAGCCGGAGTTTACCACCGGCCTGCATGCCTGCGGGAATCTTGACGTTAAGCTCTTTGCCGTCCATGGTTGGTATCGCCACCTTTGTTCCCAGGGCTGCCTGACTGAAGGGAATCTTGACTTCATAGATGAGGGTACTGCCTTCCTGCTGAAAAAGGGAGTGGGGCTGAACATTGATCTTGAGGTACAGGTCGCCTGCCGGGCCACCGGTTTGGGAAGGGGCTCCTTTGCCGGTAACCCGCAATTTCTTGCCGGACTCGATGCCCGGGGGGATTTTTACCGACACCCGGTCGCCGATATGAGCCAGAGCAATGGTTCGCTCTGTACCAGTGGCAACTTCCTCCAGGGTGACCCAGAGTTCCATGATCATGTCTTGCCCTTTCGCTGGTTGCTGCTGAAAGCCTCTGCTGCCGCCACCGCTGGATTGTGAGAAAAAAGATTCAAAAGGGCTGCCGCCGCCCTGGCTGAAGCCACCTCCGAAATTGATGCCAAATTCGCGCAGGATGGAGCCCAGATCGCTGCCCCGGAAGATGTCCTCCTGGGAATAGCGCTGGGAAAAGCCCGTTGAGCCGTAGGTGTCGTACTGTTTGCGTTTCTCGGGATCAGAGAGGACGGCATACGCCTCGTTGGCCTCTTTGAATTTTTCCTCAGCGGCCTTATCGCCGGCGGTTTTGTCCGGGTGGTACTTCATGGCCAGTTTGCGATAGGCCTTCTTGATGGCGGCGCTGTCGGCTGATTTGTCTACGCCTAATATTTTATAATAATCCATGGTCTTTTCTGGTTTTTACTACTGCAGAGATAAAAACAGTGAATGATGTCAACGAGTTTGTCTAAGTTTTCATGACTATAAGATTGCTTGCCTTCTTTGACAAGGGCAAGATGCATTCTCTGATCCGAAAAGAGTTTGCCCCAAATGTAGTTAAAGGGCAACAGAGAGTTCAGAGCCGACCTCTCTTGCTCAGACGTTTGCTCGTGCTGGTGGTTGATGATGGATGGATGGGTACTGGAAATGATGGTGTTTGAGGGGCGCTGATATTTTTTGATTTTTGGCTCCGGACGACAAATCACGGGAATCAAAAGCCATGATCCGGAGAGGATCAGGATGAAATTTTCTCCAACAGGTTGATTTCAGCGATAGCAACAAGAACTGGCTTTGATGACCCCCAAAGGATACCGATCAGGCTCCTGGCAATAACAAGATGCCAGGGGCCGGATCGTATCCAGGAGTGAGGGGTAAGGCAAGAGAATCCGCTTTTATCGTAAAATCAGCACAGAGGATTGACTGTGGTTAACGAGTTTACCCACGAGATTAGGGGAGAATATTTTACCAAGCAGGGATTTCTTGCCCATCCATAAGCCAACCATATTTTCACGGCTGACCTCTGCGACGTATTCTTCAAGGTCTTCCGGGCGGACCAGTTTGATCCAGGCACTGATCTGCCGTTCGGCATAATATTTCAATATCTGCGCGATGCTGTTTTCGACGCCGGCCTTTCCGTCTGTGCCCTTGTTGTCGGTAAGGCCAACGATTTTCAGCTCAGCCTGGTAGAGGGTGACGATCTGATTAATCATCTCCAAGGATGACTGGCTGACATGGGTCTGGTCAAGGCAACAGGTAAGGGTGGTGGGTACTTTCTTTTCTTTGATGACCACAACGGAACAAGCCGCCTTTTTGGCAATCTTCTGGGGCAGGTCTACTTCACCTTTCCACTGGCTATCAAGACCCTTGGTGCACCCAAGAACGATGAGATCAGCTTCGTGCTCCCGCGCCTCAGCCAGGATTTCCTTGGCAGGGTCGCCAACCCTAATTTTCAACAGTAATTCTTTGCGCGAGGCAAGGGCAGGACTGTGCTTGCTGAGCTCCCACGCCCCATTTTTCTGGACAAACTCTTCATTGCTAATGTTGCCGCCATACGGTTGGTCGCCTGCATCAAACTGATCGATAAAGTCTGTGCGGTACTGGCGGAGCGCTTTGGCAAGGGTTGCATCAGTTTTGTTGCCGGAACCTGCGGGCTGTACTGCCAGCATGGTGATATCTGCCCAGGTGTTTGCCGCAAGTTTTGCCACTTCACTGACAATCCGGCTGCTATAAGAATGAGTATCAAAGGCTATTAATATTCTCATGATGATTTCCTCGCTTTATTTTTGCAGAGCAAGATGGGTGATGGGCATTGGGCAAGCAGCTCAAGCCTGGGGGTCTTTCTGACCGGAAATGATGTTGCCACAAGACAATATTTTTTCAGCATTGCTGCAACACTTTCCGGTGTTCCTGTAACCACTTGAACATTTGCCGGTTTTATATTGGCTGCCTGCAAAAGTTTTTCTGCTTCGACAAGAACAGTGCCGGCCTCATCCTTGTTTGTGGACACGGTGGCTTCAGTTTCCTGATAACGATAAAAAATAAGGTCATAATGAAGGGCATCGCCTTTGAGCAGACTGAGTGCCTTAGGAATCACAGACTGATGGTCCACACCATCGCCGCAAAGTAAGGCAACAGAATCGCTTGAGACCAGATTCTTGACCACCATGATTGGACAGGGTGTTTTCGTGTAGAGTGGTGAAGAGATCAGCTCATAGAAATTGTTGATGTCGGAAGTGTTCAGGTTCCCTTCAATAAACAGATCGTAGCGACCGCTGCCCAGTTCTGCTAGAAATTCCTTGTCCCGATCCCCGATGAAAACCTTGGGCGAACCAATAAAGGGACAGGGGACTTTTTCTGTATTCAGCAAGCGTTGGACGGCTTGTTGGCCGGCTTCCTGTAAACCACGCTCCCAGGTACGCCGCACCCAGCCGGTGCCACCGGAGTGTTGTTTTTTGTCCGGCACTTCAACATGCCCGGCCTGCAGCTGCAGAGTGAGCATGTTGACCAGCTGTGAAGCATATCTGAGGGCGATGCTTGAGGCCAGATTTTCATCCAAAGCAAGAAGACCCATATTCATATCAATTACCTCTTTTGTGCACATCATGGAGATGATGTGGTTATGATTGTTTTATTTTCAGTTCCGCTTTATTTATCACAGCCGTGATTTCACTGATCTTGAACGGCTTGGCCAAAAAGTCAAAAACACCTTTCTGAAAGGATTCCTTGGCAGTTTCCATGGTGGCGAATCCTGTGATAACTATGACCTCGGTGCGAGGGGATGTTGCCTTGACTTCGGTGAAGAAATCCATTCCGTTCAAGCCTTCCATTTTCAGGTCGGTGATGACAATATCAAAGCTTCTTTCTTTGGTCCGTTTGAGGGCTTCGCTACTGACCGTGAACGTTTCGACCTCATAGCCCTGTTTTTCCAGGGATGGTTTGAGACGTTTGCTGACTATCGGTTCATCATCTAGAATCAGGATGCTTGTTTTGTGTTGGTCGCTCATATGTTTGCCTCCATGAGTTGGTTAAATTTATCAATGTAATGATGTATATGTTGATCGCTCAGCATTTTCACATCCAGCTGTCGGGTGAAACCGACCAGCCAGCCGAGCACTTGCAGACGCTGCAACATTCCTTCTTTGTCCATTTTCTTGATGCGGGCCACCACCAGATCGCCATGCACCTCAACTCGAAAATCATGGCGGGCCAACACCTCGCCGATAAACTCAGCGCGGCGTGAACGCCTGGTCTCGTCTGTTACGCCACCAAAAAACCGGAAATAAGCATAGTTATCGTTGATGTTGTCCGTTACATAGCTGTCGATCATGGTGAAATGATAGCCAAGGCGAAGACTGATATTGGTATATTCCTTAGAAATAACCGCCAGGTTTTGCCCTACATATTTGGGCGATGCCAGTTCCGTTGAGAAGGTCCTGGTCAAGCTGGACATGAAACTTCCCATATCCACGGACATGGGTTCATTGTCCCAGGCCTGGGGATGGGTGAGGCCCTCCAGGAAGGCCAGCATGGGCACCGAAAGGATGGCATCAGGCAGTACCTCGCCTTTTCGTGAGCCTTTTCGCAGGCCGCCATCGATATCGATCAGGACGAGATCAATGGGGATGTTCAGCCGCAACTTCCCCGAAGACGTTTTTGGATCATGGTGGTTGTAGTAGTTGCGGTCAATCAGTTCTTCCACGGCCTTTTCGTGGACAAAGCGGGTGATATCATGAAGGGTGCTACAGGCAGCTGGGGTAAAACTTTTTTCAGCCGGGTCCAGCAGGTTGAGGGGCGCAATGTTTTTCAGGACCCGACGGAGCAGTTTGTATTCGGTGGATTCTTCAATGGCATCTTCAGTGAGCTCATAGAGGCAGAGTTCATTAACCAAGCCCTGATAAACGATATTGGCCTCGGCATCCACCGTGATTTCCTGTTCTGGTTGTAAAAGCTCGGTGGCGTTACCGGTGTTTACGATACAGGGCACCCGGAACTCCCTGGCAATAGTGGCCAGATGACCGGTGGGTGAGCCAATATCCGTCAGGATGGCGCTTACCTTGGCCATGACCTTGGCCAAAAGCGGCGAGGCAAAACGGGCCACCAGAATGGCGCCGGCCGGCACGTCCCGAAGCCTTGAGTCGTCAGAAAACATATAGACCTTGCCGGTGGCGACGCCTGCCTGGGCAATGTCGCCCTGGTCACGGAACAGGACCGGATATTGGCTGAGAAGTTTGGCAAGTTCTGGGGCCTTTGGGGCATCCGTCTGGTCAATATTCAAAGGGCGGGCCTGGAGCACGATGAGCTTTCCCTGACGATCGATGGCGAATTCAATATCCTGGGGCTTCTTGAAATATTTTTCAATAAGCATCCCGGTGGCTGCTATCTGTTTGATCTGCTCGTTACCCAAACTGGCCTGAGTCTGCCGGTCTGTGGGGAGCGGCTGTAGGGCTGTGCCGCCACCGGCAATGGAAGTAAGGGCCGTTTTCTTGCGCACCAGCTGCATTTCTTTGACGGCATAGGGTTTGCTGCGCGCCACGGTAAAACGATCGCCACTGGCCCGGCCTGAGACCACTGGCGCCCCAAGGCCCCAGGTGGCGCTCAGCAGCATGGATCCGCCATGGCCATGTTGAGGGTCAAGAGTGTAGAGAACGCCACTGGCAACGGCATCGATCATGACCTGGCAGGCCACCGCCATGGTGACCTCTTCTTCTGGGAAACCAATCTTCTGGCGATACATCAGGGCGGTTTCACTGTAAGCACTGGCCACCACCTGACGGTAGGCTTTGGCAAGCTCTGCTGCCGGGACATTGAGAAAGCTTTCATATTGTCCGGCAAAACTGCGTTCGCCATCTTCCCCCCAGGCGCTGCTGCGGATAGCCAGGAGTAACGGTTTGTTCGTCTTGTTATCGTTCAGCTGTGCCAGACTGCGGCTCAGGTCTTTTTCCAGTTTGCCGGGCAGCTTGCTGTCCAAAATGAGCTGCTGGATTTTCTGGGCCGCATCTTCCACCGACACTTTACCGCGCTTCCAAGACGCGACAATTCGATCAATCTTCTGGCGCAGGTCGTTCTTGGCAAGAAGGGCATGAAAGGCAGCGCCGGTCACGGCAAAGCCGTCTGGGATCGTGAGGTCGAGGAAGTTTGCAATTTCCGCCAGGCTGGCATTCTTACCGCCCACTTCTTCGGCGGCATGATGGCTGATTGCCTTATAGGCCAGGGTAAATGGTCCAAAATGACAGTACGGACGGCCAGCCAAATCTTTTTCAATCTCGGCTGAAATTCGCCGAAAACTGTCGTGTAGGGCCAAGTATTTATTAGGTGCTATGGTGTCCAGGTCATTAATAAGTTTCAATACCTGGTCGGTTATAGTCTGACAGGTGGTCTCAATATAATGGCGGTCAAAGATATAATTGCCGCCCAGTTTGTCATTAACTGTGGCGATGGTTTCGAGAACACTGTTGTTGATCGTCAGTATGTCCTGGAATTTGCCGAAGAGAACCGGAAAGGGTACGGCAGACGTCTTTGCTCTATTGCTCGGCAAGAGGGCAAGGATATTTTTCATTATTTTTTTCATCAAAACATCTTCCGGTTTTTCTGTAAGTGTGACTGTTGTGCGTGGTCGGTTTCGTGTGCTTCGGCAACCCCTCTCTCAGGCCATGATGCGCCATGGAGAGGGGTCTGGAACCGAATTGTTAGTAATGCTTATAACGTAAAAAGTAAGAGCTATTTATAATCCTGCCTGAAACTGCGCAAGAGTGTCTACATATATTATGGGCGTATTAATGGGCGCCGCTCTTACCCTTGAATACCATGCCCATGAACAGGCCTGCCATGACCGCAATGGCCACTGACATGATGCCAAACCACAGTCCATTGCCGTAAGCCATCTTGGAAAGTTTCTCTGGGAAACCAACCTGTTTTAAAACCAAGGGTTTGCTGGTACTGGCGATGATCTTGCCGTCCTGCACCACTGCAACATCAACAGCATAATTCCCAGGCTTCATGTTGGATGGAATAGTCATCGTTGTCTCATAGGATTTCATGCCGCCTGCTTCCTGGCCATAGCTTACGCCCCCAGGGGTGACGGAATAGAGGGCTTGTTTACTTTTGAGGCGGATAAATTCCTGGAGAAGAAAATCGTTGTCGCTACTTTCTGGGGCAATTTCGATGCGATTTTTCAGGGCTTTGAAGCTGAACTGACTTGCCGCTGAAGTTTCCAGGTCCTTAAGACCGGTACCGGTTGACACCATATAAACCTTAGGAGCATTTTCAAAAGTGAGGTCACTGGTGTTCATCCACAACAGACCGGCGACTTTACCTTTTCTTTTCAGATGGAGTTCCTCGCCTTCACCACTCAGCCTTACCACAACCTCTGCAGTCGCAGGCATCTGGCCACTGATTTTGACGGTGGTGCCGTTATAAAAGGTCCCAATGTCCACACGCTCTGGAGTGAGGTCCAAATCCAGGGTGGCGCCTTTTGCATTGCCACCCTGGACCCAGAGGGCGATAAGAAGAATAAAAATGTATATTTTATAGTTGTTTTTCATTTTAGTGTCCTCCCTTCATGGCAATCATAAAATCAGGAGTCATAAGGAGACCGGCCAACATTTTTATGCAGACCAGAAGTACAAGGGATGCCAGAAGGATTTTGAGTTGATCACCCTTTAATTTTTTACTGACCTTGGTGCCAACCTGGGCGCCAATGGTTGAGCCAAGCAGGAGCAGAACGGCAAGGACAAAGTCGACAGTGTGATTGGTCTTCGCCTGCATGATGGTAACGTTGACACAGGTAAAGAGAATCTGGAAAAGACTGGTTCCCACCACTACATGCATGGGCATGCGCAGGAGATAGACCATGACCGGTACCATGATAAAGCCGCCGCCGACTCCCATGATCGCGGCAAGAACACCAACGAAAATACCAAGAACAAGAGGGACGAGGATGGAGAGTTCAACACCGGATTTTTCAAAACGGGTCTGGAAGGGGATCTTCTTGAACATCATGGCCCAGCTGGATGGTTTTTTGGGCTTTGCGCTTATGTCCAGCACTTCAGATGCTGGTTTTTTCTTCAAGCTTTGCAGGCTTTCGATGAACATATAGCCGCCAACACCACCCAGCATCAAAACATAGGTCAGGCTGATCAAAAAGTCAGCATTGCCCATGGCGCGTAGGATTTTGATGAGCTGAACGCCCACCGTACCGCCAAGGATACCGCCGATCAGCAGCAGGACACCCATTTTTACGTCAACATTACCGAGGCGCATGTGGGCCAGGGTGCCTGATGTCGAAGCGCCGACGATCTGATTTGAATCAGAGGCGGCGGCCACGGTGGCCGGGATGCCGAACATCATCAGGAGAGGGGTCATGAGAAAGCCGCCCCCGACTCCGAAGATTCCGGACAGGAGACCGACAAATCCCCCTAACCCGAAAATAGTCATTATATTTACGCTGTTACCAGCGATGGGAAGATACATGTGCCACATTGTCTCATTGCTCCTTTGTTGTTGAGTGTTAAAAGTGAAACTGCTGTTGCGCCTTCATGTCTCTGCCCTAATACATATTCAATGCCAGAGTTATGGGAGGAGGGTGCGGGAAAGGGGGAGAGGTGATTGAAACGACGTTATAACAGTTTGTTAAGTTTTATTTTTTTTGTGGCTTGGCGTGTCTGGACTAAAGAGGGCCATCGGGGCGTTTCGCCACAATGGCCCTAGGTATGATGGCTGAATGTGTTGTATTTAGCTGTTATGGCGTTATTTTGTGTTTTTGCAGGTTTTTTTGCAGATGAAATTCACTGGGGGAAGTGTTTCAAAATGAAATTTGGTTCTTTGGCCATGCGAAAGTTTGCAAGGGACGGAAAGGATGCAGGCCTAGTGCCCGTAACTTCCTGTGCCGGTAAAGAAAGTTTGTTCAAATTGGTGGTGCAAGGCGTTGTGTTTCAATATGAAATGGACAGGGGGCTGAAGATAACGGCGCAGAGATGTCAGGGAGAAGAACGATGTGGGCCCCGCTCATTATTGACTTTCTCTGGATGGCGGATTTGAATGTTTCAGATTGGAACGTGTTGGTTGGTGACCCTGGTCAGGCCTGGAAGGAGTTCTTCCTGGCCAAGGGCCAAGTTGGTTGGCGTCGTTAGGCAAAGGGAGCGCACAGATGGCTGACGGCTCAGCATCGGGCACCGGGGCAGAGTGTGGTGGCAGGTGAAACGACAGAGGAAGGAGAAGGGCTCAGTTTTCTTCGGAATCCTGATCAGGACTGAGCAATCCGAATTTTTTCATGCGCCGCCAGAGGGTGGTGCGCGGCAAATTGAGAATGACGCTTGCCAGGTTTTTGTTGTAGTTGGTCCTTTCCAGGACCGTGGCAATGTGTTTCTTCTCCACGTCCTCCAGGGGGAGTAAGGGTTCGGAGGTGGCGACATTGTCGGCAAATTCCCGGAGTCGGGCCGGCAGATCACGGACCTGGATACGTTTGGTGTCGGCCAGGGCGACCGCGCGCTGGATGATATTTTCCAGCTCACGGACATTGCCGGGATATGGGTAGGCGGTCAAAAGTTGCATAACCTGGGGCGACACGCCCGTGATCTGCTTGTTGAAGGCCAGATTGAATTTGTCGATGAAATGGGAAATAAACAGGGGGATGTCATCCCCCCGTTCTGCTAGGCGGGGCAGGTGGAGTCCGACAACATTGAGGCGAAAGAAGAGGTCTTCGCGAAAAATGCCTTTTTTTACGGCCTCCCGCAGGTCTCTGTTGGTGGCGGCAATGATGCGGATGTCAAGGTCAATGGGCTTGGTGCTCCCCACCCGCATGATTTGGCGTTCCTGGAGGACGTGCAGGAGTTTTACCTGCATGGACGCAGGCATTTCACCAATTTCATCAAGGAGGAGGGTGCCGCCCTCCGCTGCTTCAAAAAGACCGATTTTGGTGTGTGAGGCCCCGGTGAACGCCCCTTTCTCGTGGCCGAAGAGTTCGCTGCTGATCAATTCCTCGGTAAATCCTCCACAGTTAAAATAGATAAATGGATGGCCGTTGCGGGGGCTTAAGTTGTGGATTGCCCGGGCCACGATCTGCTTACCGGTACCGGTTTCTGCCTGGAGCAGCACGTTACAGTTGACCATGGCCAGTTTCTTGATCATGGCGAAGATTTCCTGCATGGCCGGGCTGGCTCCGACGAAATTAGCCATGAGGTTATCGTTGCCCATGGCCGATTTTAGTTTTCTGTTTTCTTCCTGAAGTTTAATTTTCTCACGGGCCAGAGAGGCAAGAAGCCGGATGTCATGCCGTTTGCACGGTTTATGGATGTAGTGAAAGGCGCCTTTCTGGGTGGCATCCAGAGCTGTTTCCACGGAGCCGTGGCCGGTGATGATAATCGCCTCAGTATCCTCACAAAATCGTTTGACCTCATTGAGGATAGTCAGCCCGTTCATGTCCGGCAGTTCCAGGTCGATAAAGACAATGGCAAAGGGCATTTGCCGCATGCGGGTGAGAAAAGGAGTGCCAGCCTGGAAGAGTTCCACTTCAAAGCCTTCTTCATCCAGGACACGTTTGACCAGTTGGCCTGCTATTTTTTCATCATCAATGACTGCTACTCGCATGGCGTGTCGTTCCCAAGCTGTGGCGGTGTTTCAGCGGCAATGGGCAGGATGATTGAGAAGGTGGTGCCGACATTCATCTCGCTCTTTACTTCAATATAGCCGCCGTGTTTTTTCACTATACCATAAACAATGGATAGGCCAAGGCCAGTGCCCTTGCCCACCTCTTTGGTGGTGTAGAACGGATCGAAGATGTGTTCTATGTTTTCAGGTTCAATGCCGGTGCCGGTATCATTGACATTGATTCTGATGTACCCTGGCGGGTCTTCCTGGGCATCGACATGAATCAGCCCCCCCTTGGACATGACATGGATGGCATTGAGAAAGAGATTGAGAAAAACCTGCTGCAGTTTTTGCATTTCACCCCACACAGGAGGCAGATTTGCCGGAATAACCTGGACCAGCCAGATGGCATTCAGACGCAGTTCGTTGTCGATCAATTTTTTGGTGGAAGCGACAACCTCTTTGATGTTGAGGAGCTGAACCACTGGTTTCTGATCTCGTGAAAAGTCCAGAATGTTTTTAACCACCTCGCTGGCTCGATGTGTTTCGTTGATGATGTCGGTGATGATTTCGTGAAACTCTTCTCGTGTAAGGTCATCAAAATTCTCGTGCAGGGTGTCGGCCGACAGCGAAATGTTGTTAAGAGGATTATTCAATTCATGGGCGATACCTGAAGAAAAGGTGCCAATGGCGGCAAGTTTTCTCGACTGGATAAGCTGTTCCTGTCTGGTATCAAGTTCATAGGCCATGGTGTTGAAGTCACGGATCAGATCGGTAATCTCGTCTTGTTGCGGGGTGTGGTAGTCAATGGGTTTAAAGTTTCCAGCAATGATACTTTTTGTGGCGCGCTGCACAAAGGCAATACGGTCAAGGACACTCTTGGCCTGCAGTCGTAGGCCAATGATAATAAAGAGAAAGAAAATTCCGGTGATGAGAATGAAGCTGGAAATAGTGAATTTGAAACTGTTACGTATTCGCAGCTGTTTATTGTCAAGAAGCTCTCTGGTTAAGTCCACCATCTTCATACCTTTTTGACGAAGATTTTCCTTGTCGATCTTGGTGTTGCTGCCATTGGTCTGTGAAGAGGTTGTAAAGATACGCCTGTAAGCGTCCAGGTTGGCTCTAAACTCACGGAATTTATCAAGACCGATCACCCTGATGATGTCTTTTTCTTGTTTACTGATATCGGCATCAATCCTGTCGAGATATTCCGTGATCTTTTCAATATTTTCAGACCCTACGTGCAGAAAATAGTTTTTCTCGTAGCGGCGGACCTCAAGCACGTTGTCGAAAAGATCGTGGAAATCCTCAAGGTTACCAAGCTTCGTTTCCATAGAGAAAAATTGATATGAATAGGCGATAACCAGCAAGCCGATAAAAATAAAAACTATAAAGTTGAGAAGATTCATGCTCTTTCTGAGCGTTGATGTCTTGGTGGCTGGCGACATACTATTCTTCCTCCAGGGGAACCCTTTTCACTGGGGTGATGGGAAATTTTTACAGAGAGCCTTTAAAATTTCATAGGCACCCTTGTCAGTGCCGGTGGCGATACTTTGTCAGAAGAAGGACAACATCCCTGCTGGGTTGTCAACGAGTTCCTTCTGGGTTGTTTTCTTTTAGCACTCTTGGGGAGGTATTTTTGAGAACGTCAATGGCAAGGGTGAGAAAGGGTACAGCTGTGAAGAGCGAGGGAGATTCTTCGACAATCTAAGGCAGTATGTTAGGTATTGATGACCATAAAAAAAGGGAACCTTACCAAGGCTCCCTTTTTTTCTGCTGGACATCTGGAAAAGTCTAAAACGGCACATCATCACCCATTCTGGGTTCGGCTGGGGGTGGTTCGTTGTAGGAACCGCCGCCACCGCCGCTGCCACCCTGGCTGGGTTTGCTGTCGAGCATTTTCATCTCGCGGGCCACGATCTCTGTGGTGTAGCGCTTGTTGCCGTCCTTGTCATCCCATTGTCTGGTCTGGATACGTCCCTCAATATAGACCTTGGAGCCTTTGGAAAGATACTCGCCACAAATCTCGCCAAGGCGAGCAAAGGCGACGACGCGGTGCCACTCAGTTTGTTCCTGCTGAGTGCCGGACTGATCTTTCCAGCGTTCGGTGGTGGCTACATTAAAATTGGCAACGGCAGAACCGTTTTGGGTATAACGTACTTCCGGGTCTCCGCCGAGATTACCAATGAGGATTGCCTTATTAATCATGAATGTTCTCTCCTTAACCAAAAGAAATAAACTAAAAATGACATGCCTGCAAAAAAAGGTATGTCGATCCGATGCGCAACGATTGTTAGAATACAAAAAGCAAAGGGGATAGCCAACCAAAAAAGAGAGGGTTGGCGTAATAAAAAAAAGTCTGGATAAATGGTGATGAGGACAGAGTCTTGTTGTGAATAAAAGTACGTGTTTACAGTAATATAAAAGATTATGTTATGTGGTTAAGCAGTGCGCGTGAAGGCAGTGTCGAGATCGTCCGGCAGGCTTTGGCTCTTGCCTGGGGTAAAACCGCATTCCTGCCAGATCTCGTCACTTTCCATACAGAAATAAAGACAGGTGTGGGGGCTTGCCAGGGCCCGCATTTCATTTAAGAGATGCTTGTACATTTCAACACGTAATGCCCTGAAATAGCGGTATTTATTGTCAAGTCCCAGGATAAATTCTTCGTGGAAAAAGGTGGAGCCGGGAAAACGGGTGAGGGCGATGGCCTTCAGCTGCGGGAGAAAACGCAGGGCACCCAAGCTTATCCAGGCAATTTTTTCAGCGGGAACAGTGGCGAAGAGCTTCTTGATTGTGGCGCTATAGCCCTCTTGCCAGCCATCATGGTAGATGATCGGATCAAAATGGAAGGCTAATTTGTAGCCCATGTCAGCGACCTGGCAGGCTGCGGCCAGGCGCTCGTCAAGGCTTGCGGTGTGGAGCTCTTCCTTGGTCATGATGGCCGGGGCATTTAACGACCAGGCTATCACCGTTCTGCCGTTATGATCAAGATTTGCGAGATGTTGGATGGAAACCGATTTGGTTTTCAGCTCAAGGACGCCCTTGGTTTTGTCGCGCATATAGTTAATCAACAGGGGGCTCAGCCTGGTGATATGGTCTATGGCCAGGGAGTCTGTGAATTCCCCGGTGCCGATTCGCCAAAATTGACTGGTCCGCTTAAAGGCCAGGTCAAGCTCGGCAAAGAGGTCATGGCTGTTGACAAAGAAGGTGAGCCAGGGCTTGTTCAGGTAGGCCTGGAGGATGCAGTATACGCAATCCATGGGGCAACCCATGCCGATATTGAGTACATGGTAATCGCAGCAGCGATACTCTCTGGTGCCCGGGCAGGGCTTAAAAAAACAGCCCCGATTTTTACTCAGGACAAGGTGTTGTTTGCCGATCTGGAGATTCTTTGGGAAGGAGCCATAGGCGACCGGGGGATCGCTGCGGTCGGCTATAATCTGGGTGGGCAGTTGGGCCCGTTCACAGATTTCGTGGACATAGGCCAGGTCGGCACAGCTTTCCTCAATAAAGATCTGACGGATATGATGGGCCGGGTCGCAGGGTATTTTTCGGGGTGAAGTTTCAGGCATGGGCCACCATAGACCAGAGCACGTTCCCGGTCAACTGGGAGAATGGCTGACGGCCCAGAACTTTTTATGAGACCACCAATCTTTTTTCACGGCGGAGCAGGGCCTCCTTGTTGCGGCGTTTTTCTTCGGGGGTCGTGAAGACGGCTTGGGGCACCGGACATGGCTTGCCCTTGGCATCGAGGGCAACAAAGGTGAGATAGGCAGAGGCGATGTGGTTGACCCGGCCGGTGGTGAGTTCCTCTTCCTCCACCCTGACCCCGATTTCCATGGAGGTGCGGCCCACCATGTTGAGGCTGGTCTTCAGCAGCAGGAGGTTGCCGATGGCCACATGGTTATGGAATTCCAGGTTGTCAAAGCTCCGCGTTACCACCATGCAGCGGGCGTGACGGCTGGCCACCACAGCGGCGGCTTCATCAATATACTTTGCCACAACGCCACCATGAACAAAGCCCATGGGATTGCCGTCCTTGGGCAGCATGACATGGGCCATGGTAATGGCCAGTTCTGTTACGGTGTGCTCAGGCATGATGTCCCTCTTTATAAATAATTTTAGCGTAGATTATCCTCGTATTGTTTCGTATTTTGTCTGGCAAAGCAAGGGGGAAGAGGGTGTGATTTAAAGAAAGCAAAAGATGGCAAATACTGGTAAATTGTTTGTTTTTTATAATTTCAGGCTGGACAGGCAGTTGATGGCTCTGGTTCCAGCCTAGAATTTTCCTGATAAGCGGCCATGCTGCTTGAAAACTGTTCATGAAAAGAATTTTTATCGTTTTTTATACCCACCTACCCACAAGCAAACTATGAGTTTATATAAGAAAGAAGTCGAGAAGAGACGGACATTCGGGATCATCAGCCATCCGGATGCCGGCAAGACCACCCTCACTGAGAAACTGCTGCTCTTTGGTGGTGCCATCCAGCTGGCCGGTGCTGTCAAGTCACGAAAAGCAGCGCGGCACGCCACCAGTGACTGGATGGCCATTGAGCAGGAACGCGGCATCTCGGTGACCAGTTCGGTGATGAAGTTCAATTACCGTGATTTTGAGATTAACCTCCTTGACACCCCCGGCCATCAAGACTTTTCAGAGGATACCTACCGTGTGTTAACAGCGGTGGATTCCGCTCTGATGGTCATTGATTTTGCCAAGGGCGTTGAGCCCCAGACCGAGAAGTTGATGGAGGTCTGTCGGTTGCGCAATACCCCCATCATCACCTTCATTAATAAGCTCGATCGGGAGGGTATGGATCCCCTGGCTATTATGAGCGAGATTGAGGATAAGCTCCAGGTGGAATGTACGCCGCTGTCGTGGCCCATTGGTATGGGTAAGCGTTTTAAGGGTGTGTATAATATTTACAAAAAGAAGCTGCATCTTTTCAGCCCTGGCAAGGAAACCAGGGGGGAAGAGGGTATTGTTATTGATGATCTTGCTGATCCTCGGCTTGACGCGCTGATTGGCACCACCGAGGCCCGGGAGCTTCGTGACGATATTGAACTTCTGGATGGCGCGGCCAATCCTTTTGAGCTGGAGCATTATCTTAAGGGCAGTCAAACGCCTGTTTTCTTCGGCAGCGCCATTAATAATTTCGGGGTGAAGGAGATGCTTGACGCCTTTGTGGAACTGGCCCCTGCCCCTGGCGTTCGCCAGGCCGCCAGCCGTCAGGTTTCCGCCCTGGAGGATGATTTCTCAGGATTTGTTTTTAAGATCCAGGCCAATATGAATCCGGCCCACCGGGACCGCATTGCATTTTTGCGCATCTGTTCCGGGAAATTCACGCGGGGCATGAAGGTCATCCATCATCGGGTGGGTAAGTCCATTACCCTGGCCAATGCCACTATCTTCATGGCCCAGGATCGGGCCAATATTGAGGAGGCCTTTGCTGGTGATATCATTGGTCTCCATAACCATGGCACCATCAAGATAGGCGATACCTTCACCCAGAAGGAACCCCTCAAGTTTACCGGAATCCCCAACTTTGCCCCGGAGCATTTCCGGCGGGTGATTTTGAAAAATCCCCTGAAGACTAAGCAGCTCCAGAAAGGTTTGGTCCAACTTGCCGAGGAGGGTGCTGTTCAGGTCTTCAGGCCCATTATGGGCAGTGATTATATCCTGGGTGCGGTGGGTATACTGCAGTTTGATGTCACTATGGCCCGCCTAAAAGACGAGTATTGGGTTGATGCTATCTACGAGCCGGTGGAGTATGCCGCGGCGCGCTGGGTGGACTGCGAAAACAAAAAACGCTTGAAGGAGTTTGAGGCCAGAAACAAAGGGAGCCTGGCCCATGATGCCGAGGGGCATCTTACCTATCTTGCGCCTGGGCAATGGCATATCGGTTTTGTGGAAGAGCAGTGGCCTGACATCATTTTTTATAAGACCAGGGAACATAATTAGCAGGCTGCTATGCGTTTAATGGTGAAACAAAAAATCCTTCTTCTCCTCTGCCTCTTTTGTCTGGGGGTGCCGTGTTCTGCTGCTTTGGCCCAGCAAGGGCCGGAGCAGAAGAAAATTTTTGTGCTGCATTCCTACCATAGTGGACTGGGCTGGGTTGAGGATGTCAATGACGGTCTCTACAAGGTGCTTCTGGCCAAGGACCAGCAGAACCTTGAGCTTCATATGGAGTATATGGATGCCCAACGCCTTGATGATTCCGACAATTTTCAGCTCCTGCGGGCCCAGCTGACCCAGAAGTATCGGTTGATGCAATTTGCGGCGGTTATTGCCGTGGATGATATCGCCATCAATTTTTTGGCCCGTTTCCATGGCGAGATATTCCCGGGGGCGGCAATACTTTTTTGTGGCAAGATCGGCAGCCTGCCCCCTGAAAAATATGGGGTGGAAGGTTTTGCCGGTGTGGTTGAAAATGTCGAGGTCAATGCGACTATAGCCGCAGGCCTGAGTCTTTACCCGGACACGAAAGAGGTCGTTGTGATAAATGACCGCAGCGTTGATGGAATCCTCCTTGAGCCTCTGTTGCGCCGGGAGGAGGCGAATTTCCCTGCCCTTCACTTTGAATTTCTCACGCCGTCATCCATGGATGAGCTGGTTGATACGGTTAAAGGCCTGAGCGGCAATACCATAGTTCTTCTCGGTAATTTCACCAGAGACGAGTCGGGTGGGGTCTTTACCAATAAGCGTTCCTCCTGGCTCATCGCCAGTCGTTGTAAGGTGCCTATTTTCAGCATGTGGGATTTTTATCTGGGCAGCGGTCCCTTGGGTGGTCGCATGGTCAGTGGTATGGCCCAGGGCGAGATGGCCGCTAAGCTTGCCATGCAGGTGGTTTGGGGTGAGCTGAAACCTGGTGAGACCAGAACCGTGACCACGGATAATTATTACGCCTTTGATTATAACGAGATGCGCTGGTTTGACATCTCTTATGGCTCTTTGCCAGAAAAGAGCACGGTTACCGAGGAGCCGCAGTCCGTTCTGTGGAAGTATAAGAAGTTCGGCTGGACGGCCTTGGGTATCGCCCTGGCCCTTGAGGCCATGGTTATTGTTCTTTCCGTGCTCATCTATCGTTCCAAAAAAGCCGAGGCTGCCCTTGAGGAACATCGTAATACCCTTGAGGAGGTTGTCCACCTGCGAACCCTTGAACTCTCTTCCACCAACAGGATTCTGCAAAATGAGATTGAAGAGAGAAAGAAGGTTGAGGCTGCCCTCCTGGATTCTGAGGAGGTACTGCACCAGCTTTCCAATAACCTGCTCACCGTCCAGGAGAATGAACGACAGCGCATTTCAGTGGAGCTTCATGATGAGCTTGGCCAGTCCCTGGCTGCCCTGAAGTTGCAGCTGCGGGCCATTGTCAGCGGTTTTGGGAAGGAATCCCTTGAGGAATTATCTGAAGAATGCGAGGAGATGCGCTCGTCCATCAATGTCATCATTGAAAATGTTCGGCGTTTGTCGCGCAATTTGTCGCCGGTTCTTCTCGATGATCTTGGTATTGACGCAGCGCTCGAGCATCTGATCAGTCATTTTGCCAAACTCTCTGGAATGGAGGCCACCATCGACCTTGTCGAGATCAACCATTATTTCGGTCAGAATTCCCAGCGTATGATTTATCGTATTGTCCAGGAATCACTCAATAATATGAGTAAGCATGCTGATGCTACAGCCTTTACCGTGCAAATCGAAAAACGGCAGAATCGTATCTTTCTCGTTGTTAAAGATAATGGAAAAGGTTTTAATGTTGAGGAAATTTTTAAGTCCATCAGCCCGGAAAAGGGTATGGGCCTGACAGCCATGGCAGAGCGGGTTCGCATTCTGCGGGGAAGTTTTGATATTGAAAGTGAGCCTGGTCATGGCACGGCTGTTCACGTTACTATTCCTGTTTAACACTATCTGTGTAGAAAACAGCTAAGAGGTGCATTATGGGGGTCTGTCGTGTTGTGCTGGCGGATGATCATGTTTTAATTCGGCATGGAATTAAGAAAATTATCGAGTCAGAGCCCTCTTTTGCAGTAATTGGACAGGTGAGCGATGGCCTTGAACTTCTTAATTTTATTAAGAAAATTACCCCTGATATTATTTTGCTTGATATCTCGATGCCTAATCTGCGGGGAATCGAGGCCATTGGCGAGGCCAAGAAGATCTGTCCTGATGTTAAAATCATTATGCTGACCATGCATAAGAGCAAGCAGTACCTCTGCCATGCTTTGTCTGCCGGGGCCGATGGGTATATTCTGAAAGAAGATTCAGATACGGAACTGCTTACGGCCATTAATCAAGCCTTGAAGGGTGAGCTTTTTATCTCTCCTGGACTTGCCGGTGAACTCAGCCGCGACGAGATCAAGGCCTGTCGAGAGAAGAAGGGCGTGCCCTCAGACTCCTTAACACCAAGGGAGAGGCAGGTCTTAAAATTGGTGGCCGAGGGACGTACCAGTCGTGATATTGCTGAACTCCTATCCATCTCGACCCGTACCGTTGAGCACCATCGCGCCAATCTTCTCAAGAAACTCAATATCAACAATACGGCCGATCTCATTAAATACGCCATTCAGAAAGGGTATGTCCTGCCAACCCCTTGAACTTTTTGACGTATTTTCCTCATTTCAGCTGATATCTTTTTCGTGCTGACGCCTAGCTTCTCCATCGGGTTAAAATTTAATTATTTACTAAATTTCTAAAGTGTCATTGCGCCATATTCCAGGCGTTCTTCTTTATCTCATTGATTTTAAATCACTTTGAAATATGGTAAAAATAAAACCATATTTTTTCTTTACAAGGCATATATATTGTGCTTTTCTATCTCTGTTCCTACCATATTTGGTATGTTGATCTGTTGGCGCCTTGGCGTCACTATTCCCCTTTTTTTGAGGTTTAAATACGTTACCTGTTTTTGAGGCTCAGTTTTTTCATGGGCGATGTTGTCTGTCCATTCTGTTAAAAAAAAAGCTGTTTTTTTATATTTTATAAGTGTCGGTTTTGTGCACTTTGTTGCAAGTTGGTCCTGCCCCAAGGGGGTTTTGTGACAGGACAGATTTTCTCTTGTGTGTAAGGTGCTATGTTACCAAGGAAAGTTGATAAGGAGATGCCAATGACTAAGAAGATGTCTGCCACCACCAGTTCTCTCCCCGCTGGAGCGCCAATTCCAGCTTTTTCGGATAGTGCCGTCAGTGTTTTAGATCGCCGTTATCTGATGAAGGATAAGGAAGGGACAGTTCTGGAAAAACCTGAGGATATGTTGTGGCGAGTGGCAAGTACCATTGCCACGGCCGATGCATCCTACGATAAAAAGGCGGACATTGACGGTTTGGCCATGGATTTTTACACCATGATGGCTCAGTTTGATTTTATGCCGAACTCGCCCACCCTGATGAATGCCGGCCGTGAATTAGGCCAGCTTTCTGCCTGTTTTGTTCTGCCCATTGAGGATTCCATGGAGTCCATCTTTGAGGCGGTCAAGCAGACCGCGCTCATTCATAAGAGTGGTGGTGGCACAGGTTTTTCCTTTTCTCGGGTGCGACCCCACCACGATATAGTGCACTCCACTAAAGGCGTTTCCTCCGGGCCCATCTCCTTTATGTCTGTCTTCGATGTTGCCACCGAAACCATCAAACAGGGCGGCACCAGAAGAGGTGCCAATATGGCCATGCTGCGGGTGGACCATCCTGATATCATGGATTTTATCAAGGTGAAGGCGGATCTTAAAAAGCTAAATAATTTTAATATCTCAGTTGCCGTAACCAATAATTTCATGGATGCCGTGGAAAATGATGAGGATTATGACATCATCAATCCCCGCGATAATTCAGTGGTGGCCAGAAAGAGCGCTCGTAAGGTCTTTAAACAAATAGTCAAACAGGCCTGGTTCTCCGGTGAGCCCGGCATTGTTTTTATCGATCGCATGAATGAGGGGAATCCCACCCCGGCCCTTGGGGCCATTGAGGCTACCAATCCCTGCGGCGAACAACCCCTACTGCCCCACGAATCGTGTAACTTAGGGTCCATCAATCTGGCCAATATGGTTGTTGATGGCACCATCAATTATGACAAGCTTGCTGATATCGTTGAGAAGGGCGTTCATTTTCTCGATAATGTTGTCGATCTGAATCGCTATCCGTTGCCTGAAATTGCTAAAATCACCAAGGGTAACCGGAAGGTCGGACTCGGGGTTATGGGCTTTGCCGATATGTTGATCTTGTTGGGGATCCCCTATTCCTCCAAGGAAGCCATTGACGTTGCCGATAAGGTCATGAAGTTTGTTGATGATACAGCCTACCAGGCCTCTGTCAAACTGGCCCAGATCAGGGGGGCTTTTCCCAATTTTGCCAAGTCAATTTACTATGATAAGGATCCTAATACCCCTGTGCGTAACGCCACCCGAACCACCATCGCGCCCACCGGTACCATTTCTATTTTGGCCAACTGCTCAAGTGGTGTAGAGCCTTTGTTTGCAGTGTCCTATGTCCGGCGGGTTATGGATAATGCTGAATTCTATGAAGTGAATCAGCTTTTTGAGAAATATGCCAAGGAGAATGGTTTTTACTCCACCAGCCTCATGAAGACGATTGCTGAACATGGAACTGTTCAGGGGATTGCAGAGGTTCCGGTCAAATATCGGCAGATTTTTGAGACTGCCCATGATATCAGTCCCAAAAATCATATTGATATTCAGGCGGCCTTTCAGCGCCACACCAATAATGCGGTGAGTAAAACCATTAATTTTCCGCATAGTGCCACGGAAGATGAGGTGCATGAGGCCTATATGCGGTCTTATAAACAAGGCTGTAAAGGGGTAACTATCTATCGTGATGGCTGTCGCGATAATCAGGTTCTCTCCACTGGCAAGACCGAAAATCAGAGTGTTGATCCTGCCAAGGGCAAGGCCTCTGAGCACCAGCGGATAAAGCGGGATCGGCCTCGCAAGCTCACCGGTAGTACCTATCAGATGGAGACGGGTTGCGGGCCTATGTATGTCACGATCAATGAGGATGATGAGGGGTTGCAGTTTGAACTCTTTAATATGGTGGGTAAGGCCGGTGGCTGTGCCGCCAGTCAGTGTGAGGCCATTGGTCGGCTGGTATCATTGGCCTGGCGCTCTGGTATGGCTCCTGAGCCTATCTTGAAGCAACTCATCGGCATCAGTTGTCATAAGCCCCATGGCTTAGGTAAAAACAAGGTTGTTTCCTGTGCCGATGCCATCGCCAAAGCCATTCAGCAACATATGGAAGGTAACGGCCATGCTGCCTGTAAGGATGGCAACGCCGGTCACCAGATGTTTGGCGCCTGTCCTGAATGTGGCGGTGTTGTGGAGCATGAGGGTGGTTGCTGCATCTGTCATTCCTGCGGTTATTCGGAGTGCGGTTGATGGTATAGGGTGCTGCCTGCCATAGCCCATACAAAAGGGGGGTCGAAAGAATTCTTTCGACCCCCCTTTTGTATGGTTCTTCGTCGATGAGCGTGAATAACTTTGGTTTGCCACGGAATCCACCGAAAATTGGCAGAAAGTGGAGGTGATTATCCTTCAAAGCTCAATCTAACCATTGTGCTAAACACAAAGGCATAAAGACACAGAGAGTTTCTTCATGCAATGCCTCTGTGTCTTTGTGCCTTTGTGTTTAATAAACAAGCTTACCCGCTCTTTGACGATGAACCTTTTTTATGGGCTATGGAAGGCGAGAGGTGTTAGTCGACTTTGAGGATGACAGCGGTGATATTATCACGGCCGCCGGCTTCATTTGCCTGAATAATAAGCTGATTACAGGCAGATTCCGGAGTTGGTGCCTTGCTGATTATGGCAAAGATTGTATCGTCATCAACCATATTCCAGAGACCGTCGGAGCAGAAAAGAAGCTGGTCTTGGGAATCCAGTTCCAGGAGATGATAATCTGGACTGTTGTCCAGGCTGACCCCTATACAGCGAGTGACAATGTTTTTGGGCTGTGATTCGTCATTTCCAGAAGTCATGGCAGCCAGGGAATGATCCGAAGTAACCTGCACCATGCTGTTGTCTTTGATTAGGTAAGCTCGGACATCGCCTACATGGCAGATGTGAGCCTGGTTCCCCATGATCAGGCAGCCAATCAGGGTGCAACCCAAGCCGGCGATGTCAGAATCGTTTTGACCATAGGCCAAGACGCTGTCGTTGGCTTTGCGAAAACCCTCAAGTAAAAGATGGCGGCAGGCCTCCGGGGAGAAACGGCTCTTCTTGAGTTCTGTAATGGGGATCGCCGCAATAACTTCTTCGATGGCCAGTCGGCTTGCAATTTCTCCACCCTTGTGGCCCCCCATGCCATCAGCAACCAGGTAAAGGTTCTGGTCCGGACGAAGGGCGAAACTGTCTTCATTGTGCTGGCGAACCTTTCCTGTGTCAGTCCGCCCGAAACAGGTAAGGTTGATCTTTCTATTGGAAAATATGGCGCGGAAAAAATTAATCAAAACTATCTACCTGTGGTCATATTATTAAGTTTAAGGTCGTAAAAGAGTTTCCATAAGACAACAGAGCCGTTCTGGTTGCCGGCAATAAAGGTTGCCGGGTCCGGTCCCGGGATGAGGGTGCAAACACCGTCTCCCCGACTATCGACCAGCAAGACATGAGTGGCCTTGGTGATATCCCATACCTTGACAATATCAGATTCACTGCCAGTTATCATACTGAAACCATCATCGGTAAGGAGGATGGAAGTGGATAAGTCATCAGTATCCTCAATGGTACGGATGCAGGTTGATTCGTGCATGTCCCATACCCTGATGAGCCTGTCTTCACTGACCGTGGCCAGTTGTTTGCCGGAGGATGATAGACACAGCTTTTTAATGGGAAGAACGTGGGCCTCGATCTCCCTCGTAAGTTTCTGCCCGGCAAAATCCCAAATTTGCAGCGTACCGTCATCACAACCCACTACAAAATTGAGGCCGCCCGCCAGCAGGGCCATGTCATTGATGGCAGAGCTGGCCTGGAAGGTATATCTTCCATTTTTAACCAGGTCAAAAAAAACAATTTTACCATCAGTGCTGCCAGCGGCAAGCCAGCGATTATCCTGGCTGAAGAGGAGGGTGCTGATTGCCACTTTGCCGCAATTGATGATGGTTTTTTTATGATCCACCAAGGATTTGAGTAATACTTTGCCGCCCTCCTGGCCAATGGCCAGATAACTGCCGGAAGGACACAGGGCCAGGGAGGTAATGCTGGCGTTGGTAAGGCGGAAGCCCTGGGTTGTGGAGTCCACAGATTTAGAGACAATATCGCTACTGGCCATGGACCATTTGCGGTTAAAATTCAGGATGCGAAAATAACCAGCCCTTGTGGCGCAAACGAGTCTGCCTGTGGCCGGGTTGTAACACATGAAGGGGGTGGCCTCCGGTAACTGCGCCAGACGTTTGCGTTGGAGGGCGAGGACACTTTTTTTGATCCCCTTGGTGGCCAGATTGTCATAGACTTTTTCCAGACCAGCATCGGGACCGAACCCGGTTTCCTGCCAGTGTTGGCATAGAGTCTCAAAGCTGAGCGTTAATTTGCCGGCCCTGGCGAGGTTGTAAATATTTTCGCGAATGGAATGCTGCAGTTGATTCTTGCGGAAAATCTCCATGGGCGTTTCAGGAGGGCAGAGAATCAGTTCAGGCGGAATATGCCTGTCTGACTTGGCAGCGGTCAGGCTCGTTTCAACCTCGGCTAGCAGTTTCTTGAGTTGCTCATGGTCAGGGAATATTTTTTGGGTGGTGCTGAGGCGGCGAAGCATCTGTTCTGGCGGGATGGTGGTAGCCCTCCAGGACAGAAGGTGCATATTGATAGCCGCCTCGGCAAGGTGATCGTTGATTTCCAAGGCCTGTAGAAGAAAATCACGGGCCTCACTGAATTTCCCCAGTTCAGCCAGGGAAACGGCGCGGTTATTGAGATGCTCTGCCTGAAGATTCACCGGACCCATTTGGGCATAGGGACAGGCAACCTGGAAGAGATCCAGGTATATCTGGTGCAGGTCGTGACGAAGTTCCTGAAAATTTTGATACCTGTCGGCCGGATCATGCTGGACGCATTTTTTAAGCATATGGACCATGGACTGGGAGAGCGGAATGTCCCGGTAACAGGAGATAGGTGTCGGGCAGACATCTTCACTGTTATGGCTGTAGGGGCGTTTGCCACAGAACATCATCCAGAGGCACAGCCCAAAGGAAAAAATATCAGTGCGGAAATCGACCTGATGGGTGTTGAGCAGCTGTTCGGGGGAGGCATAGTTCAGGGTGCCTCGAAAGCCAACGGTACAATTTTTGTCGAGGCCTTTGTTTTCGGTGACCATTGTCTGGTCGGCAGAGACATCTGCATCCACCAGCCGCAGAATGCCAAAATCCGTTATTTTGACAAGACCATCTCTGGTGAGCAGGATATTCTGGGGTTTGATGTCGCGATGGATTATTTTTTTGGAATGGGTGTGTTCCATGCCATTGCAAAATTGGATGGCAATAGAAAGGGCGTCACGCCTGTTGCGTAAACGATCCTTACTGATCCAGTCTGCCAGGGTGCCACCGTTAACATATTCGGTGAAAATCTGAACGGCCGTATTCTGTTTCTTGACAAAATAACAGGCCGCAATATTGGGATGGAGACCAAGGTCAATCCAGGCATTTGCTTCAGCGAGAATGCGCTGGATGCCTTCTTTACAAGACACGACATCAGGGCGCGGTACCTTGATGGCCATCTTGACCCGCCAGGTGAGGTGGTCTGCTATAAAGACCGTGCCCATGGCGCCATTATAAATTGCTTCAATTTTATAACGGTCATTGATGATGTCTCCAATATGCCACGTCGAAGGCTCCTTGTCTTGTTTGGACAAAGAAGGAGCCAGTATCACTGTGGCGTCTTGGTGGGCATCGGTTGCAAAGTGCATGTTCACTCGTGAGTTTTTTTTATTAGGTGATTTGCTCAAACCTGATCTGATGACTGCGGATGGAAATAATATCACCTGGGTGTAGTTTTTTCGGAGATTTTAACACTTGGCCGTTCAGCATTGTTTTGATGAAGCCACTCTGGGGCATGATGTGATAACCATCCTCCCTCTTGTTGATAAAACACTGGTTGGCAGAGATGAAAAATCCAGGAGTGATGATGTCACTGTTGTCGGCTTTGCCAATTTTAATACTGGTCCGGCCTGCCAGCGGCACAGTACTTGGGGTGGCGCTGCCGCTAAGGACCTTGAGGTGGAATACGTTTTGACCTGGAGTTTTCTCTTCTTTTTTGGCCTTTGGTTTGCCGGGTGCAAAAATAGTGGCATCTTCAAGATCCATGGGCAGCGCTGATGTGGATACCCGTTGTTTCCCTTCAAAATCATCGCCACGGACCAGGGAGAATTTGCTCAGCATCACCTCGTCGCCTTCTGAGAGCTGGATAAAGTCAATTTTATTGCCATTGACCATGGAACCGTTCAGGCTGCAAAGATCCTGGAGGAATGGTTTGCCGTTTTGCATTTCAAGGGCGGCATGGTGTCTTGAGATGGCGGTATTGTCAATTCGGACGTTGGCGTCATCGCCGCGGCCGATGATAAGACGTTCACCCTCATGAATCTCAAATTCTTTAATTACTTTGTTCTGCAGCATGATGGCCCATTTACTCATATCTCTGTCCTGTCCTGTTCTTGTTTGTTTCAGGTGACGCTAATTTACATCTTAAGAGCGGTTGCGAGTTTGATGAAGGTGGTGGTGTATCCTTGTACCTTGTCGTTTTTACCTTTTAAAACAAAAGTTTGTGGGGTGAAAATGTCATGGTGCTGGCGCAGTTGTTCATAGGTGCTCTGACCAAGAATCACTTCTTTGGTATGCGCTTCTGTTTGGCTTTCAAGGCGAAATGCCACATTGACGGCGTCGCCGACCATGGTGAAGTCACGGGAGCCGTCTGCACCGAGATTTCCCAGCATAATCATGCCACTGTTGATGGCTGCACCGGTGGTAAGCGGCCAGGGGAAATGTAACTTTTCACCCAGGATGGCTGTTATCTGGTTAATATCCATGGCAGCTGAAAGTACCTTTTCAAGATGATCCTTATCATCTTGGAGCCAAAAGGCCAGAACCGCATCACCGATGAATTTGTCCACCTGGCCATCATACTTACGAATAATCTGGGTGGCTTTTTTGTTCCAGTCCAGGAGAAGCTTTGAGATGGGCTCATTGCCCACGGCTTCAGAAAGCTCGGTGTATCTGTGGATGTCGCAGACAAGGATAGTCACCAGCTTCTTGTTGACAAAGGCAATGGTTTCATCACCAAGGTTCTGGAGAGAGGTATGGTTTAGTTTTGGGGCGGATTGGTGGTTGAAAATGAGTTCTGTCTTGCCCAGGGCAATAATGTCACCCGTGTGCATCGGAGTGGGGGTGACAATCCGACTGCCATTGACAAAGGTACCGTTGGCACTGCCAAGATCAATAATATGGTAGTGTTGGTTGGATTCCTGCTGGATCATGGCATGGCGCCTGGAAATCCATGATTCCTGCAGGATAAAATCATTCTCCGGATGCCGACCAATACGGAAGGTACTCTTCCCTCGTAGATCCCAGGGCGGCATTGAAGGCTTATTTTTGAAAACAAGAATGGCTGACATAAATTAGGATGCTAAATTTTATCAAATAGTTGTCATTTCAACCATACAGAAATTAGGCGTGCTTTTCCATACTTTGTTGCGGTTTGGTGATAAATGGCGCTCATAGTATGATGTTGAGGTGAGGGGATGGATTTAAAAAGGGCATCTTTTTTCGCCGAGAGGAGAGGTGTGAACTGTCTTTGGCTGTGCCCAGGTTGTTTCCTTTTACGGCTTCTGGTGTAAATCTATCATTCTGCTGGTGGAAAAGGCTAAAAAACGTATAATAGTTTAGAGATATTAATGAGCTATTTCACAGACGATTCTTCTTTTATGCCTATGACGAACCAGACTCAGGAACCATCCGGCAAACTTGCTTCTATTTTTGCTAAAATAAATCTCAGCGAACTCCCTGCCATGTCGAGCAATGTGCAGGAGCTTATCAGTCTTGCCCACTCTAATAGAAGTGCGGCCTATGACCTGGCCAAGGTTATCTTAAAAGATTATTCTTTGACCAATAAGGTTCTGCAAGTGGTCAATTCAGCCTACTATTCCATAGGTCATTCGATTAGTTCTATTTCAAAGGCCGTCACTATTCTTGGCTTTGATGGTGTTCGTGATCTGGCAACCGCCATTGCTCTTTTTGAGGATTTTCTTAAGTCAGGGGTGGAAAAAGAGGAAATTTCAAAGATCCTTACCCGCTCTTTCTTGAGTGGGCTGCAGGCTCGCGAGATGGTGGTGGCAAAGAATATCAATGTTCTGCCTGAAGAGGCTTTTATTTGTGCCCTGTTGCATCATCTAGGTAAGATTATCACCTGTATTTATATGCCTGACATTTATAAGGATATTCAAAGGCAAGTTGGTGAAGGTGTTCCTGAAGAAAAGGCAGCCCGATCACTGCTCGATGATTTAACGTATAACGAGCTTGGTCGGGAGGTCGCCAAGTTTTGGAACATGTCTGAAAAGATTATCGGTTCCATGGCCGTTGAGATGGAGAAGCCCAAAAACAAGTTTGATGCTGAGGGTTATTTGCAGAACTTGTCTAGTTTTACTAATGAATTTACAGACAAGGTGTGTCTTGGCGGCGACCTTGATGCTATTTTCAAGAAGTTCGGCCCGATGTTTAAGGTGGATCTTGAGGAGGCCATCGAGCGTCTGGATCAGAGTGTGGATACCTCAGAAGATGTTTCAGACTCCATACGTTATGGCCTGTCAAAGCTCAATATCCGTAACAATATTAAGCAGGTCAGCGAGTATGGCGGTAAAGCCATTGGCAGGAAGAGATATATGCCTGCTGATGATGGTGGTGGAAAGGGGACAGGTAAGAGGGATGAGTGCGTTACGGAACTTGAACCCCTTCCTTCCTCTGATAAATCGGTCAACGATTTTATCCGTGAGATGACGGAAACCCTGATGGGTAGTGAAATTAAACTTGATGAGTTTTATGTTAATCTCCTGGAATCTCTTTATCGGGGGATCGGTTTTGACCGGGTGATTATGGGGATTCTCAGTATCCAGGCCTCAAAAATTTCTGTGGTAGGCCGCTATGGCCTTGGCGACATTGACGCCAATGGTGTTCTAAACTTCGATCATCCCATGGCCAACAAGGAACAGGCTATTCCCCGCGCCCTGACGACCTGCAAGGACATGGCGATTCCGGTTAATGCCAAAGGTGCCTTTCCGAAAAACTTTCAATATCTTGTTAAAGATCGCACGGTTTTTCTCTTTCCCATCTGTATCGACAAAAAGCCCATTGCTCTTATTTATCTTGATCGCAAACAGGGCAGGCCAAAGATCGATCAGGAACAGTTGAAAACAATTAGACTCTTCCGGGATTTTGCTGTGATGGCAATTCAGAAGGTCAGGTCAAAGAATTAATTTTGCAGGTGTTTTATGGATGACACATTTACTGTTCGCCTGTCCAAACGCTGTCTTAATCGCCGTGATTTTTTATGGCTCCTTTCGCTTTCCACTGCTGGATTTGCTCTTGCCGGTTGTGCGATAGATCCTGTCACCGGGAAAAAACAGCTGGTTTTGATGAGCGAAGGTGAGGAAATTGCCATTGACACCAAGCAGTCGCCCCAGCAGTTTTCCATGGATTATGGACCTTGTCAGGATAAGGCTTTAAACGCCTACCTGGGTGAAGTGGGGATGTCTATTGCTGCCATTTCCCACCGCCCGAAGATGCCTTACAGCTTTCGTGGCGTCAATGCCGCCTATGTTAATGCCTATGCTTTTCCCGGTGGTTCCATTGCCGCGACCAGGGGAATCCTTGTGGAGCTTGATAATGAGGCGGAATTGGCCGCCTTGCTTGGCCATGAGATAGGCCATGTCAATGCCCGGCATACTGCCGAGCGCATGACCAAGGGGACCTTGATCCAGTTGGCCCTGGCTGGCGGCAGCGGCTATGTTCGTAGTGGTGAATATGCCAGTTATGCCCCTTATCTTGAAAAAATAGGGGGTATGGGGGCCGGCGCCCTTTTGGCCAGTTATAGCCGTGACGATGAAAGGGAGGCAGATCGTCTTGGCATGCAATACATGGTTGGGGCTGGTTACAATCCCAGAGGTATGGAAGGGCTCATGGCTCTTTTGGTTCAGAAGTCACAGTATAAGCCCAACGCCCTGGAACTGATGTTCTCCACTCACCCCATGAGCCAGGATCGGCTCGATGCGGCCCGCCAACGGGCCGCTGGAGAATATGGGGACAAGCTCAAGAAAACCTTGCTGCGCGAACGTTATATGGATAATACCGTATCCGTGCGAAGAATAAAGCCGGCCCTGCTTGATATGCAGGATGGCGCCAGCCACATGGCTGAACAAAAATTCAGTGAGGCGGAGATCTCTTTTGCCTCAGCTCTCAACAAAGTTGCAAATGATTATGCGGCATTACTTATGATGGCCAAGTGTAAGATGGCGTTGAAAAAGGATCAGGAGGCATTGCGTTACGCAACGATGGCCAGAAAGGTCTATCCTTCAGAGGCCCAGGCTATACAGATTAGCGGGATCAGCAAGCTCGCTTTGAAAGATTTTGTTGGAGCCTATGGGGATTTCGCAAGCTTTGATCAGATCATGCCTGGCAATAGCCAGATGGTTTTTTTGAAAGGAATTACCCTTGATGGTATGGGCGAAAAGGAGAAGGCCGCTCGTGAATATAATAGATATCTGCAGCAGGTTTCCCAGGGAGATGCTGCAAGTCATGCTCGGCAACGTTTGACAGACTGGGGATATGTTAAATAATCTTCTGATTACCACTACATTTCAGCCAAGTAATGCTCACCATATGCACCTTGTAAGGCACGACTTGCAATGTAGGAATACGCAAAGGGCGTTCATGTCGGACTCCGGTATCGTGCGATCAACTTACGTAAGATTTCTTAAGTCCTTTTCACACGGCAATACATGAAATTTTTTTCCATAAAAGACCGGCTCATCATGGTTCTCATGATAACTTCTGTGACATCCCTTGTCATTGCCAGTCTTGCATTCTCTTTTTATGAACTCCAGAGATATAAAAAGTTTAAGACGGACGAACTTGTCCAGGTTGTTGATCTGCTCGGGCCTCAGAGCCTCCAGTATCTTATGGCCAACGATTTGCAGAAGGCCGAAAGCTGGCTGAGCATCCTTTCGAAACGGAAGAATGTCAGGGAGGCAGCGTTATATGATGCTCAGGGCATATTATTTGCCGACTACCAGCGCGATTTAACAATCAACGCTCCCCCCCTGTCGATCCATGACATCCAAGAGGAATGTTTTGCAGATAGTATCTGCTCATCCCTCCAGGGTCTTTATCAAGGAGACACACGGCAAGGTTTTTTCTTTCTGGCTGTTGATCTTGATGATGCCAGAGAGGGTTTTATTTCCATACTTGTTATTTTCTTTTTTGTCGCCATGGTCACCTTAGGGGTGGTCTACGTCAGCGCCTTTCTTTTGCATGACCAGTTTAAGAAGCCCATTGTCAGTTTGGTTGAAACGGCCCGATTCATCTGCGAGAAAAAGGATTTTAAGGCCAGGGCCAGGAAGTATTCCTCTGATGAAATGGGACTTCTTACCGACACCATTAATGACATGCTCGATGAGATCTCCAAAAGGGAAGAGGAGATGAAAGATTTAACCGGTCAGCTCGAGTCAAGGGTCGAAACCCGAACGGCAGCACTGAAAGAAATTAATGCCCGTCTTTTCTCTGAAAAAACAAGGGCAGATCACGCTGCAACTGTAAAAAGCGATTTTCTTGCCAACATGAGTCATGAAATTCGTACCCCCATGAACGGCATCGTCGCTGCCTGCGATCTGGCTATTGAGGAAGATATTTCGCCCAAGGTTGCCAATTACCTGAAAATCATTCAGGATTCTTCCCATGCTCTTCTTCTTATCATTAATGATATTCTTGACTTTTCAAGGTTGGAAGCCGGCACCCTTGTCCTGCATCATAGTCTTTTTTCCCTTCCGGAGCTGCTTGCCGAACTCAATGAATTTTTCTCGGTAAAGGCCCAGGATGAAAATATTGATCTCATTGTTGATATGGATCCTGAGGTTCCAGTTTTACTCATTGGTGATCGGTCCCGCTTTCGTCAAATACTTTATAATCTCGTTGATAATGGTATCAAGTTTACCCATGATGGTATGGTTTCGCTCTATGTTGCCTGTCTCGAAAAGAATGATACGGAAGCAACCCTTGAGATTCTTGTTCGAGACACCGGTGTGGGCCTTTCCCCTGAAGGAAAGGAACGTATCTTCAACTCCTTCCACCAGGAGGACAGTTCTTCAACCCGGCAGTTTGGTGGAACAGGCCTTGGCTTAGCAATTTCGAGGAAGTTGGCGCGGATGATGGGGGGCACCATCAAGGTTGAGAGCGAACTCGGCAATGGCTCAATCTTTATCACCACTGTTCGTCTGGGGTGGAAACAAGGCGCGATTGATGAGCCAGCTTTACCTTTTTCCAAGGAGAGAAGTGGGTCTGGGCAGGGAGTGGACCTCAGTTCACGTGGGCTTCATGTCCTTGTTGTTGAGGATAATGAAACCAATAGAGGGGTAACCGAGGCCATGCTGACAGGTATGGGCATCACTGTTGAGAGTGTGGTCAACGGCAAGGAAGCAGTCGATATAACTCGGAACGGT